>NZ_RXHU01000027.1 GCF_003955665.1 Paenibacillus whitsoniae | reverse complement strand
CTGTCGCCGAAACGTGTCTCCAAACGCCAAGTGTTTCACCGCTTCCCCCCATCACGCCGCTCATTAAAAGACACTTTAAAGATTTGTCTTTTAACATTCGACGTAGGTATACTAATTTCAGAGCACGCGAACTTGATACAAAAGAGGGAGACGATAACGATGAGAACGTTGGAAGATTTGGATGCGGTGATGTCAAAGCCGTCGGCGGCACTGGTTCAGTTTATGCGGGAGCTGGAAGGCGATATTATGCTGCTTGGCGTCGGAGGCAAAATGGGGCCGAGCCTGGCGAGACTTGCAATGAATGCCATTCGCGAAGCCGGCGTCGTTAAGAAAGTGATCGGCGTCTCGCGGTTTTCCGAAGCGGGTCTCAAAGACGAGCTTCAAGCCTACGGCGTAGAGACGATCGCTTGCGATCTGCTGGACGATGCGGCGCTGCAGGCACTGCCTGACGTCCCGAATGTGATTTACATGGCAGGGACGAAATTCGGTACAACCGGCAAGGAGCATTTTACATGGGTGATGAATGCGTATTTGCCAGGACGTGTCGCTGAAAAATACAAAAACTCCCGCATCGTCGTATTCTCGACGGGTAATGTCTACCCGTTTACGCCGGTTACATACGGCGGTGCGCATGAGGGCATGAGCCCTGCGCCGATCGGCGAATACGGCCAGTCGTGTTTGGGCCGCGAGCGGATGTTCGAGCACTACAGCCACAAGAACGGCACGAAGGTAGCGATTTACCGTCTGAATTACGCGATCGACTTGCGCTACGGCGTGCTGCTCGAGCTTGCGAAGTCGATCAAAGAAGGCCGCGCCATCAACCTGGCGATGGGTCACTTCAACTGTATTTGGCAGGGGGATGCCAATGAAATCGCAATCCGTTCCCTGGCCGCAGCGCAAAGCCCGGCGAACTTCCTGAACGTAACGGGGCCGGAAACCGTGTCTGTACGCTACGCAGCGGAGCAGCTCGGCAAGCGTCTCGGCATTGAGCCGACGTTCGTCGGCCAAGAGTCCGAGACCGCGCTGCTCAGCAATGCCGCGAAATGCATGCAGGAATTCGGCTATCCAAGCGTATCCCTGGGCCAGATGCTGGATTGGATTGCCGAGTGGACGCTGAATGGCGGCAGTACGATCAACAAACCGACGCATTTCCAGGAGCGAGAGGGGAAATTTTAAATGAGCAAACGACCAGAGCTATCTAGAGCGCAGTTCGAAGCGCTGCACGGCGGGCTTGTCATTCCGGCGCATCCGTTGGCACTCACCGCCGATCGTCAGCTCGACGAGCAAAGCCAGCGCGCGCTGTCCCGCTACTACATGGCGGCGGGAGCCGGCGGCATTGCCGTCGGCGTGCACTCGACGCAATTCGAAATCCGCGAGCCGCAGCACAATCTGTTTGAAACCGTGCTGCGCATGGCTTCGGAAGAGGTCGACCGCGCGAAGCTGGATCGTCCGTTTATTAAAGTGGCGGGCATTTGCGGCCCGACCGAGCAAGCCATCGCCGAAGCCGATACGGCGATCGGGCTTGGCTATGATGCCGGCCTCTTGTCCATGGGCGGCCTGAACGCCTACAGCGAAGAGCAAATTCTCGAGCGCACCGCGCGCATCGCAGAGAAAATGCCGGTCATCGGCTTTTATCTCCAGCCTTCGGTCGGCGGGAAAATCTACTCGTTCGATTTCTGGAAAGAGTTCGCCCGCATACCGGGCATCGTCGCGATCAAGATGGCGCCGTTCAACCGCTACCAGACCATCGACGTCGCACGTGCGGTCTGCTATTCGCCAAGACGCGATGAGATCGTGCTGTATACAGGCAACGACGACAACATCGTGAACGATCTGCTCACGGTTTATAAATTCCAGGTCGATGGCCAAACCGTGGAAAAACGCATCGTCGGCGGCTTGCTAGGTCACTGGGCCGTCTGGACGCGGAAAGCGGTTGAGCTGCTGGAAGAGATCAAGGCGGTGCGCGACAACGCATCACTCGACCGCGAGTGGCTGACGCGCAACATCGCCGTCACAGAAACGAATGCCGCGTTCTTCGATCCGGCGCACAGTTTTGCCGGCTGCATCCCGGGCATTCATGAAGTGCTGCGCCGTCAAGGGCTGATGAAAGGCACATGGTGTTTGAACCCGCACGAGGAGCTTTCGCCAGGCCAAGCGGAAGAAATCGACCGCATGTACCGTGATTATCCCGAACTGAACGATGATGCGTTTGTGAAGCAGCATTTGGCGGCATGGCTCTCATAATTTATCCCAAACGGCTACCCTTGAAATGAAATATTTGGTAGACTGAGAGAATCGGTCTTAAAAACGTTTCAAGGGGGCAATTACATGCTGCGCATTCGCTTTGATCGGTTTCCGAACGGGCTGACGAAAGCACTGACGTTAAGTTTTGACGACGGAAGAATCCACGATCGCCGATTAGTTGACAAGTTCAATGAATACGGACTGAAAGGAACGTTTCATTTGAACAGTGGCTTTTTGGGTAAAGAAGGCTATATATCCGCTTCAGAAATCAAGTCGTTGTTTGCAGGCCATGAAGTATCGGCCCACACCATCGATCATCCATTTCTGGAGCAATCGCCGGCGGAGCAGGTCGTTCATGAGATTTCGAACGACCGTGCTGCGCTGGAGGCGCTTGTCGGCTATCCCGTTCGCGGTATGAGCTATCCGTTCGGCACACATTCCGACGCGGTCGTCGCGATGCTGCCGACGCTGGGCATCGAATATGCACGGACGACAGAAAGTCATCAAGGCTTTCACATGCCGAAGGATTTTCTCCGCTGGCATCCGACTTGCCATCACAAGATGATGGTGGAGCTTGCGGACAAGTTTAACCAGCTTGAGCAGCGGCATACCCGTATGGCACTGTTCTATGTGTGGGGCCACAGCTACGAATTCGAGAATGACAACAATTGGGAGCTTATTGACCGTTTTGGCGAAAAAGTGGGTGGCAAAGATGACATCTGGTATGCGACCAATGCCGAGATTGCGTTGTATATGCAGGCGCTTGGCAGGCTTCGTTTCTCTGTGGACAGTAGAATCGTTCACAATCCGTCGGCCGCTTCCGTCTGGATTAGCGCGGAAGGTGACGCTGTTGAGATTCCAGGTGGCGCAGTCGTACAATTGTCAACCTGACATCTGCGTTGTAGTGAACAGTTGGTAAAATTGTAGGCATTAAATAAATTTTCAAATATAGGTAATTTTCAGCTTTTGCTAATAATTTCTTAACAATATTAAGTTATGATATAGGTAACATAACGGATCACTTATCCACGGGAAGAAAATTTCAAATACGGAGGGATCAACATGGGTCAATTAGGTGACTTGGAACAAAAGATTGAAGCAAAGCGTAACGAGCTGAATCTTGCCTATCGCGTTTATGGACTCTTGTCTGAAACTGTTTTGAAACTTTCAATTGAACTGGATAAACTGTTAAATGCCTATTACGAATTAACGCTCGTTCGAACTGCATAAGCAACAAAGCCGAGATCACGAGGTAGCTTGTGAGGCTCGGCTTTTCTTTTTGATGGCGACGATGATCCAGAGCAGAAGCCGAATGCCGAGAGAGTGCAGAGAAAGCAAGATCGGCATGGCAATTTTTTGCATATCCCTTAGCGATAGGGGGAATAAGTTTGTCTTTCTGGGCAATTTTGGTAATAGATGAAATCGGGTGGAAACCAGTTTGGAAGTGAGCGAAAGCATGGTGGAAGTCAAAATTAAAGCTAGTGTAATCAGGAGGATCGGATTATAGTAAGAGAGGACTGAAAAAATTTTGAGGTGATGACCATGAACAGCCGATCATTCTTGCAAGCACTGCTTGCTCACGAAGCGGAGCATGCCGCACTTTTTCAAGAAGCAAAGTTGAAACGTTCTAATAATCGTCAGGCGATGGGTAATACCCCGCTGCTTGCCTCTGTTTATGGCGAGATTTTGCCGATTGCGGACAGTTATGTCACGAAGCCAATTGAGGCGTTGCCTTTTAGCCTATTTGATTTGTATCGGACGCAGGGAACTCGCGTTGAATTTGAGCACGCGTATTTCGATCGCCGCCGCCGCTTGGCTTCGCTGGCTGTCGCTGCGCTTCAGGATGACGAAGATACGTACATTGCTGCATTGGAAAATACGATTTGGGCGATATGCGACGAGTTCACCTGGTGCTTGCCGGCTCATCTGTACAACCATGATGCTTCGCTCGAAGGGGAAGAGGACAAGCATATCGACCTCTTTGCCGCCGAGACGGCGCATGCACTGAGCGAAACGTGCCATTTGCTTGGCGACCGGCTGCAGCCGCAAGTCGTGAAACGTGCGCGCAGGGAAGCGATGCGCAGAGTCGTTACTCCGTACATGAGTGTCAAACGCGCGTATTGGTGGGAAACATGTGACATCAACTGGTCAGCCGTTTGCGCCGGCAGCGTGGGGATGGCCGCCATTTACCTGCTTCCAGATTCCAAGGTGCTGATGCCGATTTTGACCCGGGTGATGGACGCCATGGAGTGCTTCCTGGAAGGCTTCACTGATGAAGGCGCCTGCCTGGAAGGCTTGAATTACTGGTATTACGGATTCGGTTATTATGTATACTTCTCGGAGCTGCTCAAACAGCGGACAGGCGGCAAGGTGGATTTGCTGACTTCAGATAAAGTTCGCCGCATTGCACTGTTTCCACAGCGCTGTTTCCTGCAAGGGAATCAAGTGGCGAACTTCTCGGACTGCTCGCGTACCGGTGGTGTGGAGCCGGGTATTTTCAGCCGCTTGGGTGAGCAGTTTGCGGACATTCGGGTTCCTTCCCTTGAGCCTTTGGCAGCGCCGATCGACCATTGCGGACGCTATGCCAAGACGCTGCGCAGCGTGGCTTGGCTGAACGAACCGCTGCTGAGGGAACGGGAAGGGCTGGCGCTCGGCACAGACTTCCTGCCGGAAGCTCAGTGGGTGATCGCAAGATGGCAGTCCGGCGAGCAGACCGTCAGCTTTGCAGCGAAAGGCGGCCATAATGACGAGCCGCACAACCATAACGATATTGGCAACTTCATTTGGCTGGCCGACGGCGTGAGATGGCTTGACGATCTGGGATCGGGGCGGTACACGAAAGCCTATTTCGGACCTGAGCGTTACTCCATTCTGTGCAACAGCTCAGCGGGGCATAATGTGCCGATCATTAATGGCGAGCTTCAACAGGCGGGACGAGCTTTTGCCGGCCAAGTGCTGGACGTCGCGCTTTCGGATACCGAGGACCGTTACAAGCTGGACATCGGCAAAGCGTATACGGTTCATGGCTTGGAAAGTCTGGAGCGGGAATTTGCGATTGATAAAGTGGAAGGCAAGCTGACACTGACGGATACGTTCACATTCAGCACGCCGGGGGCAGCGATTACCGAGCGCTTTGTCACGCTTGTGCAGCCGGTCATTGCCACAGAAGGGGAAATTCGTTTGGAATCGGAGGGCAAAAGCCGCGTGCTGCGCTATGATGCCGCAAAGCTGAAGGCGTCGATCTCCACGGCGGAGCACGCCAATCATCATAACGGGGTCGAGCACGTCTATCTAATTGATTTGACGGCGGCGGAGACAGGGACGCAGTCGAGCTTTACGATGACGCTGGAAAACGGTAGCACGGTGCGCTAATGCCGGCTAATCGTTCAGCCAGAGGCCGAACTGCTGGCGGTATTGCAGCGGAGTGAGGCCGGTTTTTAAACGAAACATGCGAGAAAAGTAGTTGGCGTTGTCGATGCCCAGCTCGTAGGCGATTTGCGAGACGGGCTTGGAGCTGGCCGTCAGCTGCTTTTTCGCTTGTTCGATTTTGAGGCTATGTACAAAATGAAGCGGAGCTTGTCCGGTTTGCTTGATAAACAGCTTGCGAAGATGCGATTCGCTAAGCTGCACAAGCTCGGCAAGCTCTTTGATTTCCGGCATGCGGTGCGGATGGGCATTCAGGAAATGAATGATTGTATGGATGCGGGTGTCCGCATGCGTATAGGCGAAGACGGATTCCCCGGCGGTGCCGGTATGCAGCAGCTCATACAGGATGCGCAGCAGAGCGGATTGCTGCAGCAGGTGCACGTATGGCACTGATTTATCCGCGTGTAGAAGCATCTCCTGCAGCACCGGTTCCAGGTGGCGGTACGTGCCTTCAAACCGCACGGGCGCATTGATCACCTGCGCCCAGCTGCGATGGCTGACCATCGTCACTTCCGCGTCGAAGTTGATGCTCGTGAGAAGCAGTTCGTCGGAGACAGCGCGGAAGGAGATGAGGCTGCCGGCCGGCAGGATGCACACCTGGCCATCGGAGCAGCGATAGGCCGTGTCACCGATTTCTAAGTGAAAGCTCCCGCGATGAACGTACCAAAGCACGGTATGACGAAGCGTGCGGCGGCTGCCCCCCCAGCGATAGTCCAGCGTATATTGAATGATGTGAAGGAATCGGATCGCCAGAGATTCTATCATCAGTTGAAAAGAGTTCATGAAACAGCCACCTCGCGCCAGGTCTTAAAATGGGGTTTACTGCCTATTGTAGCATGTTTGTTTAACTTTCAGGTACAGGCACAATGCCTTGAATACCCTCGTTTAACTTGAATTTGTCTTCGCCGCTGACGAGATAAGTGCGAATGCGGGTCGTATCGCCGCCCCACTCGTCCATCTTGAACTTGACTTCCGGCGTCGTATAGCGGACAGAGAACGCGACGCGCGGAATGTTGGAGCGGTTCGTCTCCGATCCGTGGAACGTTGCTTCATTGAAAAAGGCAATTTGTCCAGGGGACATTTCCAAATCGACCGCTTTGGACTCGTCGATCGCCTCCTCCGGCAGGCCTTGTTCAAAGGCGCTGGCATCGGTGCCAGTGGACACATGTTCCACAATCGATTTGTGCGTGCCAGGAATGACGCGCAGGCAGCCGTTTTCCCGAATCGACCAGCCGAGGCTGACCCAAGCAGTGGCATTGATCGCCGGCTCCATCGGCCAATAATTAATATCTTGATGCCACGGAATGAACTTGTTGTTATTCGGCTCTTTATACCAGAAATGCATCGCCCACAGCACGATATCGTCGCCGAGAATTTGCTTCATCGCCCCGACAATGCTCGCATGCGTAGCGAGCTGGTACGCCCAGTGATGGCGTTGGTGCCACGCCGACAGATTCATTCTCGTTGGACCCGGCTCGTATTTAGACTGCTCCAGCACATCGAAAAATCGCTGATAGTAAAAATCCGCCTCTTGTAAGGTCAGCCCTTGCATCGGGCCGCTGTACCCTTCTTTTTGATACTGTTCGAGCGAGAATGGGTTTCCTTTGGTAATCATCGCAATTCCCTCCAGGTAGGCAGTGGGTTGGTCTGCCGTTTCGTTATGATTCATACTTGTATTGTAAGCGCTGCGAGCACCGCAAGTTAGACGTCAAATCGATTATGAATAGCACAAAACGATTGTTTTGGATATATAGTCCATGAACCTGCTTATTCTATGTATTCTTCTCATGGAGCGGACGTGCTACCTTAAAGGAGTATATGAATGAAGGAGGCACACTTTCCGATGAATAACAAGCTGAAGATTGGCGTGATTGGGGCAGGTTCCATTTCCGATTTACATTTTGCGTCGTATGTGAAGGAAGAGCAGGCGGAGTTGTTCGCTGTGTGCGATTTGAATCGCGAACGGGCGGAGGGCAAGGCGGCCAAGTATAACATTCCGCATATTTATACAGACTATCGTGAGCTTCTGGCGAATCCGGAGATTGATGCCGTCAGCATCTGCACGTGGAACAACACGCATGCGGAGTTGAGCATCGCGGCGCTGCGGGCCGGCAAGCATGTGCTGGTGGAGAAGCCTTTGTGCAAAAGCGTTGAGGAAGCGCTTCAAATTCAAACGGCGGTGCAGGAAACGGGCAAAACGCTGCAAGTCGGGTTCGTTCGCCGCTACGATACGAATGCGCAGTTGGTGAAGCATTTTATCGATAACGGACAGCTCGGCAGCATTTATTATGCCAAAGCGTCCTGCTTGCGCCGCCTCGGCAATCCCGGGGGCTGGTTCTCGGACGTGGAGCGCTCCGGCGGCGGCCCGCTGATCGATATTGGCGTCCACGTGATCGACGTGTGCTGGTATTTGATGGGCAGACCGAAGCCGGTATCCGTCAGCGGCAATACGTACCGTCAGCTCGGTAACCGCGCGAACATCAAGAACTTGAATTTCTATAAAGCAGCGGATTACGATGCCGAACACAACACGGTGGAGGATTTGGCGAATGCGCTCATCCGATTTGAGAATGGCGCGTCGCTCATGATCGACGTCAGCTTTACGCTGCACGCCAAGAAGGACGAGATTTCCGTGAAGCTGTACGGCGACAAGGGCGGCGTGGAGCTGGAGCCGGAGCTGACGTTTGTAACCGAGGTATTGGATACGATTACGAACGTGTCGCCGCAAACGAACAATAAATCCATTGAGATCAACAGCGCGTTCCAAAATGAAATCTCGCATTTCGTTTCTTGCGTGCGTTCCGGCGAAACGCCGATCAGTCCGGTTGAAGACGGACTCAATATGATGAAAATCCTTTGCGGCATCTACGAATCGGCTGCGAAAGGCCAGGAAATCCGTCTGTAGCGGAGCCATTCACCGAATAGAAAAGGAGAGTTTCGCATGAAGCTTGGCGTTAGCTCATACAGTTTATTTCAAGCGTTAAAATCAGGGCAAATGACGATCATGGACGTCATCGACTGGATCGCAGACCAAGGCGGCGAGCATATTGAGATCGTTCCGCTTGGCTTTGATTTAATCGGCAATCCCGAGCTGCCAGAGCAGATTCGCGAGAAGGCGGCTTCGCGGGGGCTTGATATATCGAACTATGCGATCGGCGCGAATTTCCTGACTGACACGGAAGAGGCGTATCTGGGGGAAATCGAGCGGGTTAAAAACGAAGTCGACATCGCCGCCCGGTTAGGCGTCAAGAAAATGCGGCACGACGTCGCTCGCAGCGAAGACTTATCCATCCGCAATTTCAACGCGGTGCTGCCGAAACTGGCTTCGGCTTGCCGCCAGATCGCGGATTACGCGCAGCAGTATGGCATCGTGACCTCTGTGGAGAATCACGGGTTTTTCATTCAGCACAGCGATCGCGTGCAGGCGCTGATTCATGCGGTAGCTCGCGACAATTTTAAGACGACGCTCGATATCGGCAATTTCCTGTGCGTCGATGAACCGCCTGTGGGTGCGGTGCAAAACAATTTGCCGTTCGCGTCCATCGTGCACGTGAAGGATTTCTACGTTCGCCCTGCGGGCAGTCCGCTCGGTGAAGGCTGGTTCCGCTCTACGCATGGCACCTACCTGCGCGGTGCTATCGCCGGCCACGGGGACATTCCGATGACGGATGTGCTGCGTTTGGTGAAAGACTCCGGGTACGAGGGTTACATCTCGCTTGAGTTCGAAGGCATGGAAGAATGCAGAACGGGCACGCGCATCGGGCTGGACAATATTCGCAGAATCTGGGCTGAACTTGGCTAATTTTCACAGTGGAAAAGGAGAGAGTGCGATGATTTCGAATCCAATCGGCATTATGGTAGACAGTTTGAAGCTTGGCCTGCGCGATGGCTTGCGCAAAGCCAAGGATATGGGCGCTGACGGCGTTCAAATTTATGCGGTTTCCGGCGAGATGGATCCAGCCAACTTGACGCCGCAGGCGCGCAAAGAGCTGAAAGCGTATATCGAATCGCTCGGACTGCATATTTCGGCGCTGTGCGGAGATCTCGGCGGCCACGGCTTTCAGGATCGGGAAGCGAATGCAGCGAAAGTCGAGAAGTCGAAGCGCATTCTCGATCTTGCGGTCGAACTCGGCACGAACGTCGTGACGACGCACATTGGCGTCGTGCCCCAGGAGAAGAGCGACGGGGTCTATCAGACGATGCTCGAAGCATGCGAGGAGCTTGGCGTGTACGCGAGCAAGCTAGGTGCATTCTTTGCGGTGGAAACGGGACCGGAAACGGCGGCGCATTTGAAAAGCTTCTTGGACAACTTATCCACCAAAGGCGTGTCCGTCAATTTTGACCCGGCGAACATGGTCATGGTGACTGGAGACGATCCGGTGCAGGGGGTTTACACCTTACGCGATTACATTGTTCATACGCATGTGAAGGACGGCATTCGCCTGCGCGAAGTCGACCCGCGCGAGGTGTACGGCGCGCTCGGCTACAAGCCGATGAGTCATGAGGCGATCGCGGAGGAAGCCGCGGCTGGCAGTTCGTACCGCGAGCTGGCGCTTGGCGAGGGCGGTGTCGATTTTGACCGGTACTTTGCAGCACTGCAGGACATCGGTTATAAAGGCTACTTGACGATTGAGCGGGAAGTAGGCGACCAGCCGGAGGCGGACATAGCGAAGGCGATTGCCTTCATTCAGAAGTATAAATAAGCGGTTTTATAAGAAAGGCGTGCACATTGCGAGAGCGGTGTGTGCGCCTTTTTTGGTGGCCGCAAGGGCAAGAGGCAACCCTCATTTGCTGTACTGGCTTCTAAACAAATCCGGTGTCAAGCCGACTGACTTGCGGAAGGTGGAGATGAAATGCGACGAGTCAAGAAAACCTGTACGTTCGGCGATGTCCCGAATCGTGAGGCCGGGCTGCGCGATGAGCATTTCTTTCGATTTTTGCAGGCGCAGCTGGAGAAGATATTGATACGGGGAGAGCCCGAACGCACGGCGAAATAAGGTGTTCATGTGCTGTGGGGAGACGCCGAGCCGCTCGGACATCCAGGCGAGTCCGGTTTCGGGCAGCGCATAGGTGTGTTCCAAGGCTTGCAGCAGGGGCAGCAGCCGTTCGTGATTTTGGGAAATCGAGGCGCTCCGGTTGACATAGCCGTGTTTTTTAAGCAGCGTCAGGAATTGGTACACTTCCAGTGAGCCGCTGGTGCCGGTGAAATCGTGGCTGTCATGGTATTTGTCATAATAGTAGTCGTGAATGGAGGCCAGCGGCGAATCGGCGCCCCAGGATATCGGCGTGGAGAGCGGCAGCTCGAGCGCCATGACGATGGAGGCGGCAAGCGCCCCGTCAAACGTTAAATACCATGTCGACCATGTCATCTCCGGAACGTTGTATACGTGGGGGACGCCTGCGGGCAGGAGCATGCCTTGATTTTCGCCGAGCTTGACGGTGCCGCTTTTCAGCTGGAGTTCGCCGGTGCCTTTCACAGTCTGGAGCCAATGAAAGCAAGGGTAACCCTCCTCTCGCGCCATGACTTGCTGATGGTTTTCAAAACCGATCGTTTCCAGAATTAAAGGAAGCTTGCGGTCACTGCCGGTAATCACGAAAAATTTGCGGTAATCCAGAGTCATGTGGTGCCATCATCACTTTCATTTTTTGATATGAAATGCGTCGTATCTTATATATTATTTGAAAATGCGGTCTTGTACAATAAGGGTATTGGCGCAAAATATGCAATTAACAAGCAAAGTGAGGAATTGACGATATGGCGAAGAAATTTGTATATACACCTCCTGTGAACGGGTATCCCGAATGGAACAACAATCCAGAGATTTTCCAACTGAACCGCATGGCTGCGCATGCCACGTTGATGCCTTACGATACGGAAGAAGAAGCGTTGGCTGGCGTTCGAGAAGCTTCGCGCCGCTATCAATCTTTGAACGGCACATGGAAGTTTCACTTCGCGGAGAATGCACAGGGTAGGCCGCAAAGCTTCTATCAGCAGGGCTACGATTGCAGCGGGTGGAAGGACATTGAGGTGCCTTCGCATTGGCAGCTGCAGGGATTCGATTATCCGCAGTATACGAACTTGATTTATCCATGGGTCGGCCATGAGGATTTGAAGCCGCCGTTTGCACCGGTGAACTATAACCCGGTAGGGTCCTATGTGACCAGCTTCACGGTGCCTGCAAGCTGGGAGAATGAGCCGGTCTACATCAGCTTTCAAGGGGTAGAGTCCGCTTTTTACGTGTGGTTGAACGGCGACTTCGTCGGTTTCAGCCAGGATTCGTTTACGCCGGCGAATTTCGATTTGACGCCATACCTGGTTGAAGGCATGAACAAGCTTGCAGTGGAAGTGTACCGTTGGAGCGATGCAAGCTGGTTGGAGGATCAGGATTTCTGGCGCATGAGCGGGATTTTCCGCGATGTGTATGTGTATTCGACACCTGCGACGCATCTTGCCGATTTCTTTGTGAATACGGATTTGGATGAGAATTATGAACATGCGGTGCTGCGCATTGATGCGAAAGTAACCAACTATGACGGCTTGTCGGCAGGCGAGCGCCAAGTGGAAGCGATGCTGTACGATGGCGCCGGCCGTAAAGTCACGTCGCTGCAGGGGAACGTAGATGTTACAGGCAGCGAACAGCAGCAGTTGGAGCTAACTGCGAAAGTAGAAAGCCCGGCCAAATGGAGCGCGGAAAAACCAAACTTGTATACGCTAGTTTTCTTCCTGCGGGATGGAGAAGGGCGCTTGCTTGAGACGGAGAGCTGCAAGGTCGGTTTCCGCAAGTTTGAAATCGCAGATGGGCTGATGCGCATTAACGGACAGCCGATTATGTTCAAAGGCGTGAATCGCCACGAATTCGATATGGATCGCGGTCGTTCGGTCGATAAGGCGAGCATGGTGCAAGATATTGAGCTGATGAAAAAATACAACATCAACGCGGTGCGCACATCGCACTATCCGAACAATCCATACTGGTACGAATTGTGCGACGAATATGGCTTGTACGTCATTGACGAGACGAATCTGGAAACGCACGGCTCCTGGTCGTATGGGCAGGAAGAGGAAGGCATTACCGTGCCGGGCAGCAAACCGGAATGGACCGGCGCTGTGCTCGATCGGGCGAACTCCATGCTGCAGCGGGATAAGAATCACCCGTCCATCGTCATTTGGTCGCTCGGCAACGAGTCATTAGGCGGGGACAATTTCATTAAAATGCACGATTTTCTACGGGAGTCCGACCCCTCTCGCGTTGTTCATTATGAGGGCGTCTTCCATTGGCGTAAGTCGGATGCGGCTTCGGATATAGAAAGCCAGATGTATACCAAGATTGAACAAGTCGAGGCTTATGCCCGCAATAAGCCGAAGAAGCCATTTATTCTGTGCGAATACAGCCATGCGATGGGGAACTCGTGCGGCAACCTCATCAAATATTGGGAACTGTTCGAGAAATATCCGGTGCTGCAGGGCGGCTTCATTTGGGACTGGATCGATCAGTCGATCCGTACGACAACGCCGGACGGCGTAACGTACATGGCCTACGGCGGCGACTTCGGCGATACGCCCAATGATGGAAACTTCTGTGGCAACGGGCTGATTTTTGCCGATCGCTCTGTTTCGCCTAAGCTGTATGAAGTGAAAAAATGCTACCAAAACGTGAAAATCGAACGCATCGATCTCGCAAAAGGGCAAGTTAAGGTGACGAACAACTTCCTGTTCACCAACCTGGATGAGTACGCCTGGACGTGGGAAATTACGCGAGACGGCGAACCGTTCGCGGCTAACGGAGCGTTCCCGGCCATGTCGATCGCACCTGGTGAAAGCGCGGTTGTGGAGCTGAACCTTCCGTCGCTGTTGGCTGAATCTCCGAAAGATGAATTCGTGTTGACGCTAAGCTTGCAATTGGCTGATGCGACGGCTTGGGGCAAGCAAGGGCATGAAATTGCCTGGGAGCAATTCGTTCTGTCTGCGTCGAACCGGTATGAAGCGGCTTTGACGGCATCCCACGCCGCTCGTCAAGAGACGGCGGTCTCCGCTACTGCCCCGGCTCCTGTAAGCATTCAGGGGACGGAATCGGCGCTGCTGCTGCAAGGGGGCCATTTCTCGCTGGCCTTCGACGCAGCGACCGGCGATTTGACGTCTTATGCGGTCGACGGCCTGGAGCGCTTCACCAAAGGGCCGGTGCCGAACTTCTGGCGCGCTTACACGGACAATGACCGCGGCAACGGGCATCATACTCGCTGCGCGACTTGGCAGCACGCGGGCCGCGACCGCAAGCTGCTCTCTTTCACGGCGGACGCCGGTGTGAACGGCAGTGCGGAAGTGCGCGTCCGCTATGAAATCGCGACGACGCCTGTATCTGAAGCAAACGTGGTATACACGGTGCGGTCTTCCGGCGAGGTCGAAGTGCGACTCGACCTCACACCGGGCGAAGGACTTCCGGAAATTCCGGAAGTCGGCCTGATGTTCGAGCTGGACGCTGCATTCGGTCAGCTCGCCTGGTACGGCCGCGGGCCGCACGAGAACTACTGGGACCGTGCGGTCGGCGCCAAAATCGCGCTGCACCGCGGCACGGTCGCAGAGCAATTCGTGCCGTACCTGCGACCGCAGGAATGCGGCAACAAAACGGACGTGCGCTGGGCGACGCTCACGAATAGCGAAGGCCGCGGCATCCGGATCGCCGGATTGCCGAAGGTCGAGCTGAATGCGCTGCCGTACGCACCGTCCGAGCTGGAGGCGCATTCGCATCCGCATCTGCTGCCGACAAGCGATAAAATCGTGCTGCGCGTCAACGACAAGCAAATGGGCGTCGGCGGCGACGACAGCTGGGGCGCGCGGACGCACCCCGAATTCACGCTGTTCGCGAACCGCAGCTACAGCTACGCGTTTACGTTCCAAGGGATTTAAGAATTTGACAAGAAAAGCCGGGCGTCTTGCTGACGTTCGGCTTTTTGCGTGTTCCGCTGCGATCAGGTCAGCTTAAAAGCATGAACAAGAAGAAAATCAAGCACGGCTAGAAGGATGGAGCCGATCAATCCGGCGGCGAAAGGCTTCATCCCCAGACGGCGGAAGGTGTGCAAATCGACTTTTAAGCCCAGCCCCGCCATGGCCATGGCAATAAGCAAATACGCCGCGAAGAGCATGTGGGCCGCAAAGGCGGCGGGAATGAGATGCAGCGAATTAACTGCGCTCATAAGGAAGAAGCCGACGATAAACCAAGGGATTGGAATCGTTCTAGGGGTGTTAGGCTCCGATTCCCCTTGATTCTTGGAACGATGGGTCCAAAGCCCGATTACAATGGCGACAGGAACAAGCAGCGCAACACGAGTCAGTTTCACAATAACCGCCAGATCGACGGCTTCTTTGCCGATCGGCGCGGCGGCCGCGATAACATGGGCGATTTCATGCAGGGTAGCGCCTGCAAATACGCCGTATCCAGCCTGGCTTAGGCCGAGCACCGGGTACAGGAGCGTGTATATTAGCGTGAAAATCGTGCCCAGGATCGCAACCGTCGCAGCGCTTATGGCGGTTTCGTCATCACCTGCTTTCAGCTGTGGCGAAATCGCTGCAATGGCGGCGGCGCCGCAAATCGCAGTGCCGCAGGCGGTTAGCAAGCCGAGCTTGTTCTCGACATTGAAAAGCCGGGCCAGCCTGTAGACGACGAACAAAGCAAATATAATCGTGATCACGGCGAGCAGCAGCACTTTAGGACCGGCTCGCACGATGTCAGCGAGATTCAAACGCACGCCGAGCAGAATAATGCCGGATCGCAGCAAAGCTGTGCTGGAGAAAGCAATCCCCGATCCAGCATGCGCCCCCACACCGCGCGTACTTCGCCAAAGCATGCCAAGCACAATCGCAAGGACAAGCTGCCCCATGATGCTAAGCAGCGGCAGTGTCGATAAGATTTTAGCTGCAATCGCGATTACAAGCGTTAAACCTACTCCTCGGATGAATCCCTTGTTTGTCATAACCGGTATTGCACGAACTTGTGCCATTTCGCTTCACTCCCCGATGTGTTGTTCGTTATAACCTCACTATAAAGCGGTGCAAATGGGAAGTGAAATACGAATAAACGATGATAATCATTTAAGAAACTTATGATTGACGCAAATTATAAAAAGAAAATAAAATACAATAAATACTACCAGCATTCAGGAGGAGCTGCATGATTGTAGAAACATTGCGTGTATTTGCAACTGTCGCGGAGCAAAGCAATTTCTCCAGAGCAGCTGAGCTGATGAACCTTTCCCAGCCTGGCGTGAGCCTGCACATCCGCAATCTGGAGAATGAGCTTGGCACCAAACTTATGCATCGATCGCCCAAGCACGTCAAGCTGACCGCGGCAGGAGAAATTCTTTACAGGCATGCGAAGCAAATTCTCTCCCTTTACGAGGAAGCACGACAAGAAATCCGCCTGCTTCAGGATGAGGTGACAGGGACACTTAAAATCGGTGCCAGCTTTACAATTGGGGAGTACTTGCTTCCGCGCTTGCTCGCCGGATATATTCGCGAATATCCGAAAGTGGACGTTCAGGTGACGATAGGCAATACGGAAGAGATCAATCGAGCCATTGTCGCGAACGATTTGGATTTGGGACTGGTGGAAGGTGAGGTTGCGCAAGCGGAGCTGCAGGCGGTGTCTTTTCAGAACGACGAATTGGTGCTGATCGTATCCCCGGATCATGCGCTTAGGGCTTTTCGAACGGTGACGCCGGATCAGCTGCAGCGCCATGTCTGGATTGTCAGAGAACGTGGCTCTGGAACGCGGGCGGTCAGCGACCGTTTTTTTGCGGATGCCGGGATGGCGTTGGGCAAACATTTTGTATTTAACAGCACGCAGGGCGTGAAGGAGGCGGTAGCGGCGGGGCTGGGGGTCGCTATTTTATCTCGCTTGACAATTCAGAAGGAATTACTGTCCGGAGAACTCTGCGAAATTGGGATTGAGGGGTACCGATTTGACCGGGATTTTGTCCTGCTGCAGAAACAAGATCACACGACGACGATGGCTCGCAAAATGCTGGTCCACCATGTACTGACCAACTGATTGGCTGTGTGGGGATATGAAGCCGCATGCCTGAGTTTGACCGGATTCGCCCCGGATGATAAGTTAAAGATAAGCACGTAATTGATCAGGTAAGTTGAGAGGTGGATTGGGCAGTGAAAGAACAAGTTAATGAAAGTAAACCCGTCATCGGCATGATCGGCGTCGGTGTGATGGGGCAGAGCATGGCGGGGCATTTTTTGAAAAACGGCTATGCCGTTTATGTATATAATCGGACGAAAAGCAAAGCGGACCCGCTGATCGCGCAGGGTGCCGTATGGCAAGACACGCCGGGCGGGGTTGCGGCACACAGCCAGATCGTCATTACGATGGTCGGTTTCCCGAGCGACGTCGAAGAAGTGTATTTCGGCGAACAGGGTATCCTGGCGAGAGCCCAAGCGGGCGCAACGCTCGTCGATATGACGACGTCTTCTCCAATGCTGGCGAAGCGCATTTATGACGAAGCGCAGCAGCGCGGACTATTCGCGCTCGATGCGCCGGTGTCCGGCGGCGACATTGGCGCCCGAGAAGCCCGGCTGTCGATCATGGTCGGCGGCGACCGCAAGGTGTTCGAGCGCATGCTGCCGTTGTTCCAGTACATTGGCAAGAACATCGTCCATCAAGGCGCGGCCGGAGCCGGTCAGCATACGAAAATGTGCAACCAGATTGCGATTGCGAGCAATATGATGGGCGTCGTTGAAGCGCTCGTGTACGCAGAGCGGGCTGGATTGGACCCGCAGACTGTGCTGAAAAGCATTGAAACCGGCGCCGCCGGCAGCTGGTCCTTAAGCAATCTCGGCCCGCGTATGATCGGCGGGGATTTTGCTCCGGGCTTCTATATCAAGCATTTCATTAAGGATATGCGCATTGCCCTGGAGTCCGCTGCGGAAATGGGCTTGGAGCTGCCGGGTCTGACGCTCGCGAAGTCGCTCTACGACCGGCTTGCGTCGCAAGGCGAAGGCGACAGCGGCACGCAGGCGTTGTATAAATTGATTCGCGCCGGGGTGTAAGACCTCCTGGCGCATGAAAAGGAGCGTGGCCGCAATGAAGCAGGCACCATCCAATGATTTTGAACAGATAAAAGGCTTGGCCAGCCCAGCCCGCCGAGCATTGGCGGGAGCAGGGATCACGCGGCTCGCGCAGCTTAGCGAGAAGACCGAAGCCGAGCTTCTGCAGCTGCACGGCATGGGGCCGAAGGCGATGGGCGCGCTGCGGGCGGCGCTTCAGGCACAGGGAATGTCTTTTCAAGCAGGCACAGATTAGGCCTGTACGCGGCGGCAAACATCATATCTGCCTCTCCCTCCGAATAGAGTAGAAGAGGGATTCTACTCAGAAGAGGAAGAGGCAGGGTGATACGGAGATGAGTTCAGACCGGAAAAAGTTGACGACAGGCTGGGGCGCGCCGGTAGGCGACAACCAGAACTCGCAGACGGCAGGCGCTCGGGGACCGACGCTCATTCAAGATGTTCATTTATTGGAAAAGCTGGCCCATTTCAATCGCGAACGCGTGCCGGAGCGGGTCGTCCACGCCAAAGGGGCGGGCGCGCACGGTTATTTTGAAGTGACGCAGGACTTGACAGCGTATACAAAAGCGAGTCTATTCGCCGAGGTTGGCAAGCGGACGCCGCTCTTTGTTCGGTTCTCCACCGTTGCGGGAGAAAGCGGTTCGGCGGATACCGTGCGCGATCCGCGCGGATTTGCGGTCAAATTTTATACGGATGAAGGGAATTATGATCTGGTAGGCAACAACACGCCTGTGTTTTTTATTCGGGATGCGATCAAATTCCCCGATTTTATTCATACACAGAAGCGGCACCCGCAGACGCACCTCAAAAATCCGAACGCGATCTGGGATTTCTGGTCGCTCTCGCCCGAATCGCTGCATCAGGTGACGATCCTCATGTCGGATCGCGGCATTCCGGCGACGTACCGGCATATGCACGGCTTCGGCAGCCATACGTTCAAATGGGTGAACGCCGAAGGGAAGGCGGTGTGGGTGAAGTATCATTTTAAAACTGAGCAAGGGGTGCAAAATTTGTCCCCTTCGCTCGCGGCTCAGCTTGCTGCCGAGAATCCCGATTACCATACGGAGGATTTGTTTAACGCGATCGAAAGCGGCGATTTCCCGGCTTGGAAGGTGTGTGTGCAAATCATGCCGCTGGAAGACGCGAATACATACCGCTTCGATCCGTTCGATGTGACCAAAGTCTGGTCGCAAAAAGATTATCCGCTGATCGAAGTCGGGCGTATGGTGCTGGATCGCAATCCGGATAATTATTTTGCGGAGGTTGAGCAAGCGACGTTCTCGCCGGGCACGCTCGTCCCTGGCATCGAGCCGTCGCCGGACAAAATGCTGCAGGGCCGGCTCTTCGCCTACAGCGACGCCCACCGCTATCGCGTCGGCGCCAACCATCACGCGCTGCCGATCAATCGGCCGCACAGCGAGGTGAACACGTACCAGCGCGACGGGCAAATGCGCCCGGACAGCAACGGCGGCGGCTCCGTCTACTACGAGCCGAACAGCTTCGGCGGGCCGGCGGAGTCCCCGGCGGATAAGCCGGCGCCGCTGGACGTAACCGGCCAAGCGGACAGTGTGGCGTATGATCATAACGATCATTATACGCAGGCGGGGGATTTGTACCGGCTGCTCAGCGAAGAGGAACGGGAACGGCTTGTGCAGACGATTGTCGCGGCGATGAAGCCGGTCGAGCGCGATGAGATCAAAATTCGGCAAATCGGCCACTTTTACAAAGCGGACCCGGAGTACGGCACCCGAATTGCGGAAGGACTCGGCCTGCCAGTCCCACAATAATATGTCACCGAACAGCTGCCTTTTCGTCGTAAAAGGGCAGCTGTTTTTTTTCACCACATCGGCAACTAGATCTTCGCAAGCATATGCTATTAGCAGAGAGCTTTCGGAAAGAGGTGATCCTGATGGGAACAAGGTTACGGTCCGAGCAACTGGTGAAAGCGCGCTTCCCCCATTTAAGGTACATCCGAATTCATACTTCTAGTAAGCATAAGGCGACGATTTATGCATGGACTGACGAGCTCGAACTATCCAAACATGACCATCTCAGGCTGGAAAAATATGCAAACGCTTACTTGTACCCCTACACGACCTTTCTGGTCAAAGCGTATGGGGAATTGCGTGCGGACCAGGTGCCGCTGCTGCCCGAACTGCCGGATGTCGTGACGCAAGCGGCGTTGAAGAAGAGCTTGAACCAGATTCAGATTTTGGAGGCGATCAATAGCCTCTACCCTTATGGACAATTGACGTTCAAGCGTTACGACGAGGCGGAGAGCATCATTTATTTTACGTATCAGGGCCTGTATCCACTGGATGACGCGGAAAAGATGACCATGCACGCTTACCTTACTGAGCTGATACCGCTTGGCTGTTATGGCCATGTCGTTTACGAGCATTTTCTTTCGGAACGGTAAAAGGCTTCCCAACCACGGCGATCGGCGGTATGATGGTGCCATAAAGTTTGCGTTCGTCTCGCGTGCGCACTGAAAAGGAGATCCGCATGAAAGTTCGTTTACCTTATATCCTGCTGCTGCTCGCAACTTGCATTTGGGGCGGTAACTTCGTCGCCGGCAAAGGTCTTGTCGCACACATGCCGCCGATTACGCTGGCTGCGTTCCGCTGGGGCATCGCTTTTGTCATCTTGGCGCCATTCGTCGGGAAAGAGGCCTGGCGGCATCGGCGAGAGCTGCTCGTTTCCTGGAAAATGGTGTTGTTTCTCGCCTTGACGGGCGTAGCCGGCTTCAACTCCTTAACCTACGTCGCGGTTCAGTATACCGGCTCCATCAACGCTTCGCTGATGAACTCTGCAACGCCGATCTTCATCGTACTGATTACATGGTTCGTGATGAAGGATCAATTTGCCTGGGGCGCGCTGCCGGGCATTCTTATCTCGATGCTCGGGGTCGGTTGGATGATCACGCAGGGCAGGCTGATGGACCTCGTTCATCTCAGAATCAATCGCGGAGATTTGTATATGCTTGCGGCGGTTCTGTGCTGGGCGCTATACTCCGTCGGTATGAAAAAGATGTCGGGACGCTTCCCGGCCAGCGCCTTTCTGCTCGTGCAGATCGCCATTGCGATGCTTGTGCTGATTCCTTTGTCTATCGTCGAGCTGCAGGTGCGGGATGCCGTCATCGGTTGGAGCTGGCCGCTCGCAGCCGGACTCGTGTACGTCGGCGTATTCGCCTCGCTAGTCGCATTCATGAGCTGGAACCGGGCGATTGAGTTGATCGGGCCGCAGCGCTGCGCGGGATTTCTCAATTTTATCCCGCTGTTCAGCGCGCTGTTTGCGATATCGTTTACGGGCGAGTCGTTGCACGTGTACCATTTTGTAGGCGCTGCGCTGATTGTCGCCGGCGTGTATGTGACGAATGTGGCGATGCGACGGCGGCAGACGAATGCTGCCGGGAAGTTAGGGCTCCGCTGAGGCGGAGGCTTTTTCTTTTGTTCTGGGAGGGCGTGAGTCGATTGGGGATGGATTGTTCAACACAGTAGACGGAGAGTTGCGGCATGGGTGACGGAGGTAGGTGGGAATTGTGGGAAAGACGGGTTAAGTTTGTAAGGAAGTATCGCCTCGTCAAGTCTGCCGAACATCTTGCAGAAAGTACAGGTAATTTCCACGTTTAGGCTCGATTTGCCGAGGATCCTGCAAAAAGTGCAGGTAATTTTCGTGAATACTCAAT
This sequence comes from Paenibacillus whitsoniae, assembly GCF_003955665.1. Lineage (GTDB taxonomy): Bacteria > Bacillota > Bacilli > Paenibacillales > NBRC-103111 > Paenibacillus_E > Paenibacillus_E whitsoniae. The sequence continues at coordinate 126,008 of NZ_RXHU01000027.1, read as the reverse complement.
TGAAAGTGATTACATGTTGGGTTACTCAAAAAATACCTGTACAAAATGCAGGATTTCGAGCGGTACGCCCCTTTTTCTCCGAATTTGTTGTAGTTTTTACAGTTGGTCTGCGGAGAATCGTGCGAATGGGGATTGAGCAGGGCAGAAGGAGTGTGTCAGAGTAAAAGGGGGTGTAGTGGAGGAACGAGAAAGCAAGTGGACGAGCAGCGTAGAAGCGAGCAAAGTGAGCAAAGTGAGCATATCAGAACAAGAGGAGTAGCTTTTTTTTAAAAAATAGTTGCAATAACATCCTATTTAGCGTATGATGAAATTAGTTGCAATAACACCTTATTTGAACGGGAGAGAGGAGGCCGCTCTTGTGAATCACCATTGGAGCAGGGATCAGCGTACCGAAGCTTCGCACGGTCAGTACATCTCTGCAATCTACCGGCATATGCAGGTCATCATTTCGACCGAACTGGCGCCATATCGGATCGGCAGCGGTCAGTATATCTTTCTGATGGCGATTGCTTCCGGACAGTCCATCACGCAAAAGGCGCTGTGCGAGAAGCTGTACATCGACAAAACGACCACGGCCAAAGCCATTGCAAAGCTGGAATCAGAGGGTTATGTGAGAAGAGAGCCAGATCCGCTCGACAATCGCTATCATCTGCTGTATTTGACGGAAGCCGGCGTCGACGTTGTCCCGAAAGTTCAGGAAGCGCTCAATCGCGTGAAGGCGAAGACGCGCAAAGGCATCTCCGACAGCGAGTACGACCTGCTGATCCGGCTGTTGGATACGGTTTTGACAAACCTCACGGAAGCGGATGACAAATAACGTTAATTTTGAGGAGGTATTCTCTGATGGAAGCAGTTCCTTTTATCGTCCTGGACAATTGCAAAGATGAGATTTTATATTATCAGCGTATTTTTGGCGGTGAAGTCCACATTCTGCGTAGGCAAGGTGAGACCGTGTTTAATGCGGATCTCCACGTGGGAAGCATGGTTTTGAAGTTTGCGGATGTGCAGGCGGCTAAGCCAGTACAGCAAGGTGATTATGTCAGAGTATTTTTGCGAATTGAAACTGAAGAAGCATACCGGCACATTTACGGGAAACTTGCTGACGAAGGAACCATCAATACGGCTGTGTATGAGGCACCCTTCAACGGGCTGCTAGCCATCGTTACCGATCGCAATAGGGTCTGCTGGGTATTGTCATACTATCGGTGAAACGAAAATGGCTGACGGACGAGGAGATAGCCGGTGCTGCTCACGGTTGCGGGGCGGCACCTGGTGGTGTCGGCGTCAACAATTCCGCCATGGCGGGCTATCGGCTCGCGAGATTTGGGGGTGCGCTGATGGCGGTCATCGGCATCGCCTTTTTGAATACAACCTGGAATCCGATGTGTAGTCGGGTGAAAGGTTTTTTTATTTTTATGGGATATAAAACCTTTATTATTTTTGAAACAGCATATATAATGTACAATATATAATTAATAGAACATACTATATAGGGATTAGGACGTTCTTTTGCAGGAAGGAGGGAGCCTCAATCGAGTTAACAGCACGTCAAAGAGAAATTATCGAGCTTGTGGCCAAATTCGCACCGATTACGGGGGACCGGATTGCCGAACTGCTGGGGGTGAGCCGGCCGACGATTCGCTCTGACCTTGCGGTGTTGGTGATGCTGCGTCATATCGATGCCAAACCGAAGGTCGGCTACTTCCTGGGGACAGCGGAGCATCAGGGGCAGTCGCCATACAAAGCGATCGAGACGCTGAAAGTGAAGGACGTCATGAACATTCCGGTCGTTATGCGGGAAACGGGGACGGTCAGCGATGCCATCGTTACGCTATTCCTTGAGAATGTGGGGAGCCTCCTCATTGTGAATCAGGAAGGAGCACTTGTAGGGATCGTTTCCCGCAAGGATTTGCTGAAAGTATCTTTGGGGCAGACGGCCGCAAACGCAATGCCGGTATCCATGGTTATGACCAGGCATCCGAATTTGTTCACCGTCGGTCCGGAAGACAGCGTGCTCGAGGCGGCGCGCAAGCTCATCCACCACGAAGTGGATACGCTGCCGGTTGTGACAAGCGTTCCCGGGCAGGAGCATAACGAAGTCGCAGGGCGAATTACCAAAACAACAATGACCAAATTGCTGCTGGACGTAGCACTGGGAACGTAATCAGGGGGAAGAGGTATGGGGGAGAAAACGATTTTTGTTTGTTCGGATTCCGTGGGTGAAACGGCCAATACGGTCGTCCAAGCTACGATTCGGCAATTCAGCGCAAGTAAGGTTGTTGTGAAAAGATTCGGTTCCATCCGCACCGAGGATGAAGTTCGGCACATCGTAGAGGAAGCGGCGCGTGCAGGCGGTTTTATCGCGTATACGCTGGTGCTGCCGGAGCTGCGTGAGATGATGCGGCAGGAAGCGTTTCGGCTGAATGTCAACGCGATTGATATTATGGGGCCGATGATGCAGGCATTTATCGATACGTTCAAAGATTCGCCGAGCCGCAAGGTTGGGCTTTTATATCAGCTGGATGAAAAGTATTACCAACGCGTGGAAGCTGTAGAGTTCACGGTGAACAGCGATGACGGCAAAGACCCGAGCCTGATGAAGCAGTCGCATATCGTCCTGATCGGGCCTTCGCGCACGTCCAAGACGCCGCTGAGCATGTATTTGGCGCATAAAGGCTACAAAGTGTCGAACTACCCCCTCGTGCCTGAGGTGAAGCCGCCGGATATTTTGTTTGAGCTGGATCCGAAAAAGCTTGTGGGACTGACGATGCATCCTGACAAGCTGATGGCGATTCGAACGGAGAGACTCAAAGCGGTCGGACTTCCGTTCGGGGCCAAGTACGCCACGATGGCGCGAATAGAGGAGGAGCTGGCGTTCGCGCACGAATTATACAAGAAATTGGGATGCATGACGGTAGATGTCAGTGAGAAGGCCATTGAAGAGACCGCAGGGATTATTCTGGCGGACCGATACTAGGTATCGATAAAAATAAAAGGGAGTGGAGCCCATGCTGAGAGATTTGTCGTTGGATATTGTGAGGGTGACGGAGGCGGCTGCGATCGCTTCGGCATACTGGACCGGGAAGGGCAACAAGCATCAGGCTGACGGGGCTGCGACTTCCGCGATGCGGACTACGTTTGGCGAGGTGCCTTTTCGCGGCACGGTCGTGATTGGCGAGGGTGAAATGGATGAGGCGCCGATGCTGTACATCGGAGAATCCGTCGGCAGCGGCACGGGACCGGAATTCGATGTGGCGGTCGATCCGCTGGAGGGGACGGACATTGTAGCGAGCGGCCGCAATAATGCGTTGTCTGTTGTCGCTGTCTCGGAAAAAGGGAATCTGCTCCATGCTCCGGACATGTACATGGAGAAGTTGGCCGTCGGACCGGCGCTTGCCCAGGCGGGCCTTCACTTGGACGACCCGCTCGATATGACGATTCGTAAAGCAGCCGCTTGGCTGAATAAGGACATCAGCGAGCTGACGGTCTCCATTCTCGATCGCGCGCGCCATCTTACGCAAATCAGCACCCTGCGCGAGCTTGGGGTCAAAATCTACCTGCTCAGCGACGGCGATGTCGCCGGGGCGCTGGCGACGGCCTTTCCCGGCACAGGCGTCGACCTGCACGTCGGCTCCGGCGGTGCGCCGGAAGGCGTACTGGCGGCGGCAGCGCTCAAGTGCCTGGGCGGCGACTTTCAGGGCCGACTGCTGCCGGATGGCGAAAGCGAGCTCGCTCGCTGCCGGGCGATGGGGATTGCCGATCCGGCCAAGGTGCTCGGCCTAAAAGAGCTGGTCGGCGAAGCGGATATTTACTTCGCCGCAACGGGCGTCACGCCGGGGGATTTTCTGCAAGGCGTGAAGTTCAGCAAGGAAGCGCGGGCGCAGACGCATTCCGTCATCATGCGCGCGCATACTCGCACCGTGCGCTTCATTCAGTGCGATCACCTGCTGGAATCGTACCAGCGCGGCAGCGCCTAGACGGACAAGAGCGCGGAGATTCGGCTCATGGGCCAAGTTCCTTTTTGCATATACTCTGGTGAGAAACTGAGGCGAAAAGAGGGATACCATGAGTCAGGCATCGATTGACTTTATTGCGCTCGTCCGCAGCTGCATTCCCGAGGAGGCGGAAATCGTCACGCTGCTTCAGGATGGGGCCCCCGCGGCAATCCTGTACGGCGACGTGGACCGCGACGGGCAGCCGGAAATTACGGCGTTGTATCGCTATTTGGACGGCACTTATTTATTTTCCTTAAAAGAATATGGCGGCAATTGGTTTCCGATCGGTTCGGCGGCGACAGGCAGGCGGCAGGGGCTGCGCGATTTTATCGCGGCACCGGTTTCCCGCAAGGAGGGCTGCGACCTCATCATCGGTTGGCAGCGGGACGACGGCTCGGCGGCGGAGCTGGACATTGTTTCCTGGACGGAGACAGGGTTCCAACGGCTGATTCCGCACGGCACGACGTATCATCACCTGGAAGTCGAGGATATGCCGACGAGAGGCGTGCAGGACGGTGTATGCGAGCTGGCGATATGGCTGCGGGAGCAGGGGCAGGCTTTCCGGGTCGATACATACCGCTGGGAGCCGTACCGGCTCGTGCCGGCGGAGGATACGCATTCACACTATTTTCAGAAGGTCGCCCGTTATTATGAGGCGTTAGTGGAAGAACAGCCAGATCGGGCGGAGCTGTATCGGGGATATTTGGAGGAAGCCAAACGGAAGTTGTCTCATGATTAGCGGTACACACAGCTGGAGGGCCGGAAAGGGCTCTCTGGCTTTTTCCTTTGTGATGCGTGTCGTGATATCTGACTGAATCTGTCCGAAACTCACACTAAAATTGAGCGATTACCTATGCTACATTAAGGACAGATGTCTTTATATTAGATAACTATCTTATACCAAGCTGGAGGTATCCTCATGTCACGTAAGTATCGTATTGGCATTATCGGCTGCGGAGGTATTGCAAACGGCAAGCATCTGCCAAGCCTTGCGAAATTAAACAATGTAGAGCTGGTCGCGTTTTGCGATATCGTTCCCGAACGAGCGGAGAAGGCTGCAGCGCAATATGGCGTTGAAGGCGCTGCTGTCTGCGAAGATTATCGCGATGTGCTAAAGGACGCGAGCATCGATATTGTCCACGTCCTGACACCCAACATTTCTCACGCTGAAATTTCTATCGCTGCACTGGAAGCCGGCAAGCATGTGATGTGCGAGAAGCCGATGGCGAAGACGGCTGCCGAAGCGCAGGCCATGGTGGAAGCGGCCAAACGTACAGGCAAAAAGCTCACTGTCGGCTACAACAACCGGTTCCGTCCGGATAGCCAGCATTTGAAAAGCATTTGTGCTGAAGGAGGGCTTGGCCACATTTACTTCGCGAAAGCGCATGCCATTCGCCGACGCGCGGTGCCGACATGGGGCGTATTCCTGGATGAAGAGAAGCAAGGCGGCGGACCGCTGATCGATATCGGCACGCACGCGCTTGATCTTACACTCTGGATGATGGACAACTACAAGCCGAAGGTTGTACTTGGCACGAAATACCATGAGCTGTCTTCTACCGAAAACGCTGCCAATGCCTGGGGACCTTGGGATCCAAGCAAATTTACCGTGGAAGATTCCGCTTTCGGTATGATCGTCATGGAAAATGGCGCAACCATCATGCTGGAATCCAGCTGGGCGCTGAACACACTGGAAGTCGATGAGGCGAAATGCTCGCTCAGCGGTACGGAAGGCGGCGCCGATATGAAAGGCGGACTGCGTCTCAACGGCGAGAAGCACAGCCGTCTGTATACGACGGAAGTGGAATTGAACGCAGGCGGCGTTGCTTTCTACGACGGCAAAACGGAAAGCGCGGCCGACGCTGAAATGCGCGCCTGGATCAATGCGATTGACACGGATACAGAGCCGGTCGTCACGCCGGAGCAAGCGTTTGTCGTCTCGCAAATTCTTGAAGCGATTTATGAATCGGCTCGTACGGGCAAAGCGGTATACTTGAATCAGTAGAAAAGCGAGATCTCGACTTCCCTAGCGGGGAGACGGGATCTTTTTTTCACATTTGAAAATGGTTGGGCGCATGGAGTATGCTTTGAGAGAACGTTTTTTAGGCGGAAATCAGTTGAAAGAGGGAGCGAGTACGATGGAGCTGGGATTACAGGGGAAAGTCGCATTAATTACGGGAGGCAGCCGGGGCATCGGCCTTGCGACGGCGATCGCATTGTCGCGCGAAGGGGCCAAAGTGGCGATTGTTGCGCGGAATGAAGAGCAGTTGGAAGAAGCGGCCATTCAGATTGCCAATTTGACCGAAGGCGAGGTGCTGGCGATTCGGGCGGATGTTACGAGCGAAGCGGATTGCCAGCGGGCTGTGGAGCAAACGGTTGCGGAGTTCGGCAGCCTGAACATTTTGGTCAACAATGCCGGGACGGCGAATGCGAAGCCGTTTGAGCAGGTGGAGACGGAGCTGTGGCAGCAGGATCTGGATTTGAAATTGTTCGGAGCGGTGTTCTGCTCTCGCCATGCGGTTCCGCATATGCGCCAGGCGGGCGGCGGCGCGATTGTGAATATCACGACCTCGGCGGCCAAGACGCCTGCGGCGTCTTCCCTGCCGACGACAGTCAGCCGCGCAGCAGGCATGGCGCTGACGAAGGCCATGAGCAAGGATCTCGCGAAGGATAACATTCGCGTGAACACGGTTGGTATCGGGCTGATCCGCAGCGATCAGATCGAGAAGGTGTGGAAGCGCGTCGCGCCCGAGCTGACGTGGGACGAGTTTGCCCGCGAGCCGCGGCATAACATCCCGCTTGGCCGAATCGGGGACACGGAAGAGGCGGCGAACGTGATTACGTTCCTCGTCTCGGATGCGGCTTCTTATGTCACCGGCACGTCGGTGAATATCGACGGCGGCTCTGGAGCCGCGTTATAAAAGAACGAGAAACGCCCTTGATTGTGCAAAAGCAGCACATCAAGGGCGTTCGTATTTGGCAGGGGCTTCACGTCACGGTTTTACGCTCTGCGCTTCTTCCTTAGATACCAGACGATCTCAGAGATCGCGTCACGGATCGAAACGTTGGAGCGGAATGTAAGTGTCATTGTCATAAGCAAGAAACCTCCCTGGTCATGAAGAATGTAAGCTTGGATAGTACTACGTAGCGAAAACCGATTTGGTTTTATTTTTTTTTGTCGACATTTTAAGACTTGACAGGTTAAACGTTTCACATTAAGCTAAAAGGGAAGTTAAACGTTTAACAAAATAGCGGAGTTGAATCCATGAGCAAAACTAAACCTGTCACTATTGTAGAAGTGGCCGCCGCCGCTGGCGTCTCGATTGCCACCGTCTCCAATGTGTTGAATCGAGGTGGAATCAGGTCGTCCCAAGAGACGATCCGCAAAGTCGAACAGGCTGCCGAGCAGCTCGGCTACCGCCGCAACACGGTCGCCGCCGGTCTGAGCCGCAGCAAAACATTTGAAATCGGCCTCATAATTCCCTCATTCGGCGGATACTACGGTAACCTAGCGGAATATTTGCAGCTTGAAGCCTACAATGCCGGGTATCATTTGTCAGTGTTCACATCCGGCTGGTTCAACCCTCTAATTGAGCGTAAAAATATTGAGGTGCTGCTTCAGCGCCGAGTCGACGGTCTGATCTGCCACGGTCTGGCGATGGGGCAGGAGTCCACGCGATCTTTGGTCAATAACGGGACGCCGCTTGTCATGATCAACGGCTGGGGCTGGCCGGCGGATATTGCGGTCGGCGCCGTCAATCTCGGTTTTGCCGGCGCGTGCCGGGATTCCGTCGCATTGCTCGTGGAACGAGGCTGCGATTCGCTGATTTATGTAGGCAGCAAACGCTCCAGTGTCATTAATGAGCAGCGTCTGCAAGGTTTTTACGCCGGCCTCGCGCAGCTTGGCCGGGATATCCCATATCAAGTTGTCGACAACTGGGAAGTCGATATCGAGGTAATCTTGAGAGACAGCCTGGCAGGCGCTTCGGAACGAGTCGGCCTCGTCGCCTTCGATGACGTTGTCGCATTGAAGGTCGTGTCCGCTGCGAACAAGCTGGGCATCCGCATCCCGGAACAGCTTCAGATTACCGGGATTAACAACGACATTATGGCGGAGATCAGCTATCCTGCCATATCCAGCTGGAGCATTCCGTATCCGCTGCAGGCGGGAACCGCGATTAATAAGCTGCTGCACGCCTTCGGGCAGCAGGATGTGCGTACAGAGGAACGCGAGTTCGAGGTTCCGCTCTCTTTTATCGAACGGGAAACAACTAAATTCATGTAAATGGAGTGACCTAACCCATGTGGAAACAAGCGATTGAAGAAGCTCTGCACAAAACAAAATTGAACATTGAACGTTTCGGCGACCAGTTCCCGCACGTCAGTGAGAACGATACTTATCAGCTCAATCCGAATACGGAGTGGACCGACGGCTTCTGGTCGGGCATTCTGTGGCTGAGCTACCAATATTCCGGCGATCCGGCTTTCAAAGCGGCTGCTGAACGCACCGTGGCAAGCTTCAAACAAAGAATTGAGAACAATGTGGCGTTGGAGCATCATGACATCGGTTTCTTGTACTCGTTATCCTCGAAAGCGCAATGGATTATTGAGCGTGATGAGGCTGCGAAGCAGTTGACCATCCAAGCCGCGGACGTGCTGATGAAGCGTTGGAGACCGAAAGGCCAATATATTCAGGCTTGGGGACCGGAGGGCCATCCGGATAACGGCGGACGCATTATTATCGACTGCTTGCTGAATCTTCCGCTGCTATATTGGGCTTCCGACGTAACCGGCGATCCGAAATATAGAGAAGTTGCCGAAATTCATGCGGATCTCAGCCGCCGCTATCTGGTGCGCGGTGACGATTCTTCCTATCATACATTCTATTTCGACCAAGAGACCGGCGAACCGCTGCGCGGCGGCACACATCAAGGCTACAGTGACGGTTCCACATGGACGCGCGGCCAATCTTGGGGCATCTACGGTTTTGCGCTTTCCTACCGCTACACGAAAAACCCGCTCTACCTTGAAACTGCGAAGCGTTTGGCACGCTACTTCTTCGAGCGGTTGCCGGAAGACAACGTCGTGTACTGGGATTTCAACGCGCCGGTCAACGCAGAAACCAAACGCGACAGCTCTGCATCCGCGATCGCATCCGCAGGGGCGCTAGAAATTTTGGAGCACCTGGCTGCTGATGACCCGGACCGCGCTTTCTTGGAAGAAGGCATTCAAAAATCAATGACAGGCCTGATCAAGTCCTACACCAGCCCGAAAGACGCGCAAGGCTTTATCGAACGCGGTTCATACAGCGTTCGCGGCGGCGCAGCGCCTGACGATTATATGATTTGGGGCGACTACTACTTCTTGGAAGCGCTCGTTCGTTTGGAAAAAGGCATACACGGGTACTGGTATGAGTAAGCTGAGCGAAACTCGTGGGTACTGGCTGTCCACGATGCAGCGAATTGCCGGTCCCGTGCTGGAAGCGTTGGCGAACCGCAAGCTCCGTGCCACCATGCCGGTGGAGTGCCAAAAAGAGGAGCAGGCCTTGTACACGCATCTGGAGGCGTTCGGCCGCACGCTGGTCGGCATTGCGCCATGGCTGGAGCAGCCCGCGCACGATGCCGCGGAAGAAAAGCTGCGCCTGCGCTATGTAAAACTAGCGCAGGACGCGATGGATGCGGCGACAGACCCGGAGTCGCCGGATTTCTTGAACTTCGCCACGGGCTTTCAGCCGATCGTGGACACGGCTTTTCTGTCGCACGCCATCCTGCGTGCGCCGAACGCGCTGTGGCGCGGCCTCGAGCCGCGCGTGCAGCGCAATCTCGTGCAAGGGCTGAAAGCGTCGCGGACGCGCAAGCCCGGCTTCAACAACTGGCTGCTGTTCGCAGCCATGACAGAAACAGCGCTTCGCCTCATGGGCGAAGAGTGGGACCACATGCGCGTCGACTACGCGCTGAGGCAGCATGAGCAGTGGTACCTCGGCGACGGTCTTTACGGAGACGGAGTCGAGTACCACGCGGATTATTACAATGCCTTCGTGATCCAGCCGATGCTGGTGGACATCATCGAGCAGGTTGGCGGCGAGTATGCTGAGTGGGGCGCGATGCGCGGGAAGCTCATCGCCAGAGCGCAGCGCTACGCGGCGGTGCAGGAGCGCATGATCTCGCCGGAGGGCACGTTCCCGCCGATCGGCCGCTCCCTCGCGTATCGCTTCGGCGCGTTCCAGTCGCTCGCGCAAACGTCGCTGCGCGGCGAGCTGCCGCGGGAGGTCGCGCCGGCGCAAGTGCGCTGCGCGCTCACCGCGGTCATCCGCCGGCTGATTGAAGCGCCCGGCACGTTCGACGAGAATGGCTGGCTGCGCATTGGCCTGTGCGGCCACCAGCCCGAGGTCGGCGAGCCTTACATTTCCACAGGCAGCCTGTACTTGTGCTCGGCCGTGTTCCTGCCGCTCGGCTTGCCCGAGAACGATCCGTTCTGGCAAGCCGAAGATGCGCCATGGACAGCGCAGAAAGTGTGGGCCGGCCAAACAGTTGCGATCGATTCCGCCTACAAGGAATAGCAGAAAAGAGCGCCTGGTTTCCAAGGGGAACCGGCGCTTTTTCACGCTTCGCTTCATGCAAAGTTATTCACGGATAACCCTAAAAGGTAATTGTGGATAACTTTCAGCTGACGGAGGCTGGGCGTTCGATGCAAAACGTTTGCATTGACGCTCCATCCATTTCGTTTTAAACTTAGTAATGAAACGTTTCAGCACTTTACTGCGATAACGAACCGACTTTCGAAAACGTTATCAAGGAGATGATCGAGGAGATGACAGCGGTGACGACGAGTTTGCAGCAGCGTCAGGACGAACTGACAGCCCGTATAGCGGCTGCAGCGTTTCAGAAGCCCGAGCTCAGCCACGGGTATTTATTCGAGAATGATATTCGGGACAATTTCTACTATGCGTCCTATTTGTTTGCCGCAGCGGTGAATCCGGCGATCGCTTTTGACGGTGATCGGAAGGAAGCCAAAGAGAAAGCGGAGCGGGTTCTTATCCGCGTTATCGCCCTCCAAGACCAACAGCCGGCGAGTTCCACCTACAGCCACTGGCCGTTGAATTTGCGCCCGACGCCGCAAGAGGCATCCAAGAACACGCTCCCTGTGGAGTTGATGGGCAGCTTGATGGTGTATTTTACAGACCGCTACGCCCAACAGATGAGCGGAGAGCTGAAAGATACCATGGAGCAGGCCCTTTTCCATGTCTATAGAGGCCATTTCTATCGCAAGCCGATGGATCACTATAATCACCACGAAGCGAAGTATACGGCGGCGAAGCTCATTTTCGGACAGCGCTATCAAGACAGCGCACTGTTCGAGGACGGCTTGCAAAGCCTGCGGGCGACCTACCGCCGCGTAACGACGGAGGGTATGCCGGAGTACGGAGCGCTGCCGTGGTTCTGGCACTGGGTGCAGGCATACACCTGCGCGTGGACGCTGATGCAGGATCAGGCGGTGCGCAAGGAGCTGGGCCATCTTCTCGATTGGCTCTGGCAGTATCGCGCAACGTATTATCTCGGCGGCGCCTGGGTCGGTCCGCACTCCCGCATCTGGCCGCACGACATGCCGCAGGATACGAACGTGCTGCACGATTACGTGCAGTTCGGCGATTTTACGCTGCCGGAGGCGATGCCGCGCACCGAGTATGCAGGCTTCTTGGTCTATGAAGCGAACGCAGCCACGCGGCAGCTCGCGCTCCAACGGCAGGAAGTCCTGGAAATCCGGCGCCTCGTGCCAAAAGGGTATGACAGCCGCCATCTGCCGGGGGATCACCTGCACAGCTACGTCTACCGGACGGAGCATGCAGCCGTCGGCGGTATCTACGAGCAGGTACGCGAGTTTGACAACGAGCAGCACCGCTGGGACGTCGCGCTTCCGCTGGACAGCGTGCAGGGTGTGAACCATGCCTATTTTTTCCATCCGGATCAGGAAGCACCGGATGACTATCGCCACCAGAGCGAATACAGCGAAGTCTGTTTCCATCGGGGAACGGTAATGGCCTCCTATGATATTCCGGCCGACAAACCGGCGTATATCAAGGGCTGCTTGTCGCTTGGCGAGTGGACGGAGCGCGAGAGCGCCATGTTCGGGCGCTGTGGAAAAGTCTACCTAGCGGTTTATCTGATGCAGCCGTATACCTGCGAAGTGCTGGCCGACCGCCGTGCGTTGCGCAGTGAAGGAAGCCGCAACGCTGTCGTTGTCGAAGTGATCGACGCGGTCACTGCTTCTGCGCTTGGCGCTGACACTGTCGAAGCGCTGGCGGCATCCCTGCAGGATAGACGGCCGCAATTTTCGTTGACGGCCGAAGACCAATTGAACATCGTATACACCGATACGTCAGGTGACACCATTGTTTTTGAAAGCGGCCCATCGTCGACACCTCAGCGAAGCATTAACGGCATTGCCGTCAGCTTTGAAGCATATACGGTCGCTTAATTTATAGAAAAGAGGATCCATCATGCCAACAGTTGATATGCCATTGGAGAAACTTCTGAAGTATGAGGGCGTGAACCCGCGTCCAGCTGATTTTGATGCGTACTGGGAACGCGCGATTGCGGAGATGAAAGCCGTCGATCCGCAAATCGAGCTGGTTCCAAGCGAGTTCCAAGTTCCATTCGCGGAATGCTTCGATTTGTATTTCACAGGAGTCAAAGGCGCGCGCATTTACGCCAAATATATTCGTCCTAAGCACGCGACGGAGCCGCATCCGGCGATTGTGCAGTTCCACGGCTACAGCGGGAACTCAGGCGACTGGACCGACAAGCTGCCGTATGCCGCACTCGGCTACTCGTTCTTCTCGATGGATTGCCGGGGGCAAGGCGGTCTGTCCGAAGATGTGGGCGGCGTCAAAGGCACCACATTGCGCGGCCATATCGTTCGCGGACTCGACGACCATCCGGACAACCTGCTGTTCCGTGACATTTTCCTGGACACGGCCCAGCTTGCGGGCATCGCGATGCGTATGCCGGAAGTGGATCCGGAACGCGTAGGCGCTATGGGCGGTTCGCAAGGCGGTGCGCTGACGATTGCCTGTGCGGCATTGGAACCACGCATCAAGCGCTTGGCACCCGTGTATCCGTTCCTGAGCGATTACAAACGCGTCTGGGACATGGATTTGGCGAAGGACGCATATCAAGAGCTCAAGGACTTCTTCCGCCGCCACGACCCACAGCATAAACGGGAAGAGGAATATTTTACCAAGCTTGGCTATATCGATATTCAAAATTTGGCGAATCGCATCCAAGGTGAGGTTGTCATGGCGGTCGGCCTTGTCGACACGGTGTGCCCGCCGTCCACGCAGTTTGCGGCTTACAACAAAATTACGGCGCCGAAACGCCTCGAGATTTATCCGGATTTCGGTCATGAAGGGCTGCCTGGCTTCAGCGAAATCACGATGCAGTTCATGATGGGTCTTTAAAAAGCAAAGACCACTCTCTGAGACGAGAGTGGTCTTTTAGCGCGCTTTTTCAGCTACACGGCCGATTTCGCTTTAAAATGCACAACGGCGCTGTACAGCATTTTGCCGGCGTTCGGGTCAAAGACGACCTGGTGCGAAATCGCATGTACGTCCAGCAGCAGCGCTTTATTGTTCTCGATTTGCTCGTTAATTTGACGCTCGACCACGCGCAGATCATAGGCTTGAAACCATTCGATTTTCGTTTCCATCCGGTCCAAAATAAATTCCATGTGAAGGCTCCTCCCTGCAAATGCCTAAGTAAAGATACGCTATTTATCCTATTATAACGTCAATTTCTGATATAGGAAGTGCCTATAAATCGGCGTATACTGAAAGGGTATTTCAAGGCGGGAGGCAGTACGAGTGACGAAGAGCATAAACCAACATAGGAAGTGATGACCTTTGAAACCTACACGGTTACTTATCGATTTTCTGTTGAAAAGATGGCCGTTGTATGTGACAGCAGCTTTACTCATTTCGATCGGGAATATCGTGCATTCGTATTATCCGAAGCTGCTGGGCGCGTTTACCGACGAGCTTCAAAAGGGCGGGCTCAGCAAGTCGCTCATCGTGAGCTATAGCTTGCAGCTGCTGCTGATCGGCTTGACTTACGGAATCCTGGTGGCGATCGGCCAATATTTGATCATGCGCAGCGGCCGACGGTTTGAGTTCGAAGCGCGGAACCGACTGTTCGATCATTTTACGAAGCTAGGTGCGACGTTCTATTCCAGCAACGGGGTCGGCAAGCTGCTCAGCTACGTGATGAACGACGTCACCGTTGTTCGCGAGTCCATCTCGATGGGCATTAACCAGATCGTCAACTCGGTCATTTTGATCGGGGCGGTGATCGTGACGATGCTGTTCAGCCAAATTCCGCTTTATGTCATCGCGGTCAGCATTTTGCCGCTTTTGCTTATTCCGGTGCTGTCCGTAAAATTCCAACCGGTGATCAAGGAGCGTTCGCTGCGGGTTCAGGAATCCTTGGGCAAAATGACGGAATCGGCCGAAGAACAGTTCGGCGGCATTCGCGTCACCAAAAAATTCGCAGTAGAAAACATCATGAAGCGCCGCTTCGGAGAGACAGTCGACCGGATTCGGGATAACCAGCTTCGGCTGGTGCGGCTTTCTTCGCTGTTCGAAGCGCTGATTCCGTTTCTCGGCGCACTGTCCCTCATCGTGGCGATCGCGTTCGGCGGCTACTTGACGATTCATGGCGGCATTACCATCGGCGCTTTCGTCGAGCTGACGCTTTACATTCGGATGATGGTAAACCCGTTGCAGCAGATTGGACGCGTCATTAACGCCCTGCAGCGTTCCAAAGCTTCGCTGGAGCGAATCAACGAGCTGCTCACGATGGAGCCGGAAATCAAGCAAAAGGACGATGCGCTGCCAACGCATCTAGACCAAGAGGAGATTCGCATCGAGCATCTCTCTTTCGCCTATCCGGATGACGAGGATGAAGTGCTGCACGACATTTCCTTGACGATTGAGCCCGGCAAATCGATCGGCATCATCGGCAAAACCGGCAGCGGCAAATCGACGCTGATGAAGCTGATGCTGCGCATCTACGACCCGCCGGAAGGAACGGTGTACATCGGCGACAGCGACATCCGCGATGTGACGGTTGAGAGCTTGCGGAATCAAATCGCTTATGTGCCGCAGGAGGGCTTCCTGTTTTCAACAACCATCCGAGACAACATCGCGTTCTATAAAAGAGAACTGCCGCTCGAATCCGTGGAACGGGCCGCGAAGAAAGCGCAAATTTTACCAAGCATCAAATCGTTTCCGGAAAAATTTGACACCAAACTCGGGGAGCGCGGCGTTACCTTGTCCGGCGGCCAGCGCCAGCGCACAAGTCTCGCGCGCGGTATTATCAAAAACTCGCCGCTCATGATTCTCGACGACAGCGTCAGCGCTGTCGACTCTGTGACGGAGAAGCATATTATCGAGTCGATTCGCAAGGAGCGGAAGGGCAAAACGACCATCTGGATTGCCCATCGTATTTCTGCCTTGAAGCATACGGATGAAATCATCGTGCTGCATGAGGGTCGCATCGTTCAGCGCGGCACGCACGAGCAGTTGCTCGCCCAAGACGGCTTGTATGCTGAACTCTACGCGATACAAGAAGGAGGGGCTGAAGATGTCCAAGCGGAATAAACCCGATGCTCAAAGTTTCAAAGAAGCGGGAAGTTCGTTCCGGTTCCTGGCTTCATATGCGAAGCCGCACGGTTGGACGTTTGCCGGTGTCGTAGCTTGTGCGTTACTGGGCATCGCGGCCGATCTGTTCCAGCCCTACCTCGTCAAAATCGCCATAGACGACAACTTGATGATCGGAAAAAACGATTACCGAGCGATTGTGATGATCTGCTTGTTTTATGCAGGGCTGTCGCTCAGTTCCCTGTTCTTCTCATATTTGCAAAACAACCTGCTGCAATTTGCCGGCCAAAGCATCGTCGCCAAAATCCGCAAAGATTTGTTCGCGCACATTTTCAAGCAGTCGATGTCCTACTACGATCGCACGCCGAGCGGCAGTCTGATTACGCACGTGTCCAGCGATACGGAAACGATCAACACATTTTTTACCCAGGTCTTATTGAGTCTCGTTCGTGACAGCATGACGCTCGTCTTCATCATTGTCATGATGTATCATCTGGACCCGACGCTTACCCTGTACAGCATGATCGTCATCCCGATCATCGTGCTGATCGCCGTGCTGTTTCGCAAATACATTCGCAGAACGTATCAATACGCCCGCACGCAGCTGTCACAGATGGTCGCTTTTACCGCGGAGAATTTGTCAGGCATGCACTTGATTCAAGCTTTTCACCAGGAAAAGGAACAGATGGACCGGTTCGCTGACAAAAATATGAGTTATCTCCGGGCAAATTTGCGCGAAATCCGGATGTCGGTGATGTTCAACCGTTCATTTGACATTCTCGGCAATTTATCCGTCGCCTTCATTACGTGGATCGGCGGCATCGCGGTTTTCGACAAAGCGATTGAATTCGGCGTGCTGTATGCATTCATCACGTACATTCGGCAGTTTTTTCAGCCGATCAACAACATTACCCAGCAGTGGAACACATTGCAGTCGACGACGGTGTCCTTGAACCGGATCTGGACGGTGTTCTCGGCACAGCCGGAAGTATCCGACAAAGCGCCAGAGCAGCTCCAGCCGTTGCCGGACATTCAAGGGGAAATTCATTTCAACCATGTGCATTTTGGCTATTTGCAGGATTCGGAAGTGATTTCGGACCTTGAGCTTCATATCCGCCCCGGCGAAATGATCGGCATTGTCGGAACGACAGGGGCAGGCAAAAGCTCACTCATCTCCTTACTATGCCGCTTCTACGATGTGCAGAAGGGCAGCATCCTGCTCGATGGCATCGACATTCGGGATATCGCGCAGGCGGATTTGCACCGGACGATTGGCTTGGTGCAACAGGAGCCTTACTTGTATGCGGGCAGTATCCTGGATAACGTGCGCATGTTCGATGAGGCAATTAGCGAGGAGCAGGTTATGGAGGCTTGCCGACTGGTCGGCGCCGATGCGCTCATCAGCCGCATGAAGGACGGGTACGCGACGCGAATCTCGGAGCGGGGAAGCGGGCTGTCCGCCGGGGAGCGGCAGTTGATATCTTTTGCACGGATTATTGTGTTCCAGCCGAAAGTGCTCATTCTGGATGAAGCGACCGCGAATCTCGACTCCAAGACGGAGCAGCTCATTCAGGAAGCGCTGCACATCGTGGCGGAAGGCCGGACGACGCTGGTTATTGCCCACCGCATTTCAACGATCATGAACGCAGACCGCATCATTGTCATGAGTCAAGGCCGCATCGTCGAAGAGGGCAATCATGCCGAGCTTCTTGCGCAGCAGGGCTATTACGAGCAGCTTTATCTGCACTCACAAGGGCATCTGGCGCACGCGGAAACAGAGCCGAATCGACTATCCAGCCTAGGCTAATGATCAGGTACTAGGAATAGATAGTACTTTTCTTTTCGTCCTTTTCGCTTACAATAGGAAGTAAGTCGAGAGGAGGAAATTGGCATGAAATCTGGGAAGGTCATGATCCAACTTGGTTATGTGTTAGGTGCCAGTGCGCTGCTGACGGCGCTCGGCTATTTCTACGCTTCCAACTGGGGGCTTCTGAATCGTTTTAATAAAATTACGCCAATTCTCGTGCTCATGTTGGGCTTCTACGGCTTGCATATATGGTTGTCGCGGAAGCCCGGCAGAGCCTTTCTTAGCAAATTAAGCTTATTTGCCAGCTGTATCACGTTCGGCGTCGGGGTGGCCGTTGTCGGTCAAACGTACAATTCCCACGCCGATAGCTATGGGCTGTTTGCAATCTGGCTGATCCCCGCGCTGCTTTTCAGCGTGTTTACACGCTGGCAGCCGTTTTATGTATTGAGTTATATCCTTGCGCATATCAGTTACGGCCTGTATTTCCTGCCGCGCTGGGGTGGAGTCAGCGAAGACGAGGGTATGTACGTGCTTGTATGGTTGGGCTTTACTTTAGGCAACGGCGTGTTGTTTGCATTGATGGAAAAGGGCAAATTGCGTTCGCCTCTGCTCAAATGGCTTGCGTTCCAAGCTGCGATATGCGCTTGTTTAATCGTTTCAATCTCTTGGATTTTTGAGGATTATGGAATCTGGATGAACCTGGCGCTCGCTGCTGTGCTTGCTCTTGCGGTTTGGTATGCACATCGTGCCGCCAGCAAGTTGAATCTACTGTTTGCAGGACTGTGGGTGTCCGCGGCGATCGTCGTCAAATACTTCGAGTTGGTCATGAATTACCATAACGAGTGGTTTTTCCTGCTCAGCCTGCTGTTTGTTATCGTGTTTATTTTTGCGAATGTGAAGTTCATGACTTATATTCGGCAGTGGCAACCGAGCGGTGTACAGTCGGAGGCTGAGGAAGAACTTCCTCAGGAGGGAAGCGCCGGGAAGCGCCGTACGTCCGATTTTACGAAATGGGTCGTGCACGTGCTGACTGTCGCTGTCATTATCATCGGTTCTTTGCTCGGCACCGTGACGTTAGTCGGCCTTGTGACGGTCGTGCTCAGTATCGAGAAACCGGAAAATCTGCTCATGGGTTACGGTATCGCCGCTTTTATCGCGATGCTGTTCCTGAACAAGTTTAATAGCCTTGCCAGATATACCGTCATGATCAGCGGCATGCTGATTGCGACAGGGGCTGCGTTAATCAAAAACAATTCGCCTATGCTGTACGTTCTGCTGCTGCTCATCGTGGTGGCGTTTGCATTGCAGCGCGGGCTTCTGCAGCGGATATTTTTCTTCGAGTCAGCCGTATTGATGACTGCGTTCATTCTCGCAGATGCTTTCCGGAGCCGTGTGACCGTCGTCAGCCTATTGACCGTGCTGGTCCTGGCGGTCTTCTGCGCCGGCGCGCTGATCAGGCGCGATGTACTGCGCCGGCCGCTGCTATACAGCAGTTTTCCGACCTTTCTGCTGCTGCTCTTTATTCTGACATTTATTACTGAAGGCGGCTGGTATTATGCCGTGAACGCAGTCTTTTTCGTCCTGGTGCTGGCTGCGGCGATCTGGACGAAAGGGCGGCAGCTCAACTGGATGTACGTCTGGTCGATCGGATTCTGGACGGCGTTCCTCGTGTACAAATATTACGATTTGGCGTGGAAGCTTCTCCATAAATCAATTAGTTTGGCCATTATCGGCTCGCTGATCCTCGCGGTTACGGTGTGGTTGGAGCGGAAGCGCGAGGACCAAGACGAGACGGTGGAAGCACCTTACGCGCTTGCCGTGAAACCGCTGCTGCTCGGCGTCGTGATTTTGCTCCAGGTGGTCGGCTTAGGGCTGCAAATAGGAAAAAGCGAGTGGCTGCTCTCCCACGGCACCCTGGTGAAGCTGGAGCTTCAACCGCTTGATCCGCGGTCGATACTACAAGGCGATTACATTCGTCTGCATTATGCGATTTCCGAGCCGGAAGGGAGACTCGGCTATGTGGAAGGCCGTCCATTTAAGGGAAAGCTGGCGGTTGTGCTTGGGCCGAATTCGGCGACAGGCATATATGAATACAAACGCATGTATCAGAAGGGCGAGACGTTGGCGCCCGGCGAGGTGCGGCTGAATGGGAAGAGAAACGGCTACGACACGGTCGAGTATGGGATCGAATCGTACTTTATTCCCGAAGGCAGCGGCCGGGAGTACGAAGGGAAAGTAAAATATGCGGAAGCCCGAATTTCCGCAAGCGGTGACGCGATTCTCGTGGGCGTCTCTGATAACTAAAGCTAAGGCGAGTGAAGTAGAAAGAGGTATAGACATCTTATGTGGCTACTATATTCCGTCCTCGCGGCCCTGTGTTTTGGGTTGCGAGGCATTTTGTATCACTATACGAGCCAGCAGTCGCTGAATCGAAATGTGTTGTTGTGCGGCACCTTCTTCATGGGGGCGGTTGTCAGTCTTATCTGCGCGTTGATCACGGGTGCGGAATGGACGACGTCGGCCCTGATCGGTGTTCAGATGGGCTTGTTTTCGTTCGGCGGCAACGCCAGCATGTTCAAAGGCTTTGCCGTGGGCAAAGCCTCGTTGGTTGCGATTTTAACCGGACTCCCGTCAGTTGTGGTCGTGGTATTCGCTTACTTTTTATGGGGAGAAAAGCTGAATCTTTGGCAGGCGTTGGCTTTCGGCGTCATTGTGATCGGTATACTGTGTGTGCGCTACTCCAACGACATTTCGCTGGGCAACCTGCAAGGCGCGGGGTGGGGCTTGCTCGCTCTTTTCCTCTTTGCGGGTAATGATCTTTCAGGCAAATGGACGACACTAGCCGACGCACCGCTGTTTCCAACATTAGTCTGTATGTTCACGACGGGCACGATTTGCTTCGGGCTCTGGTGGTGGCGCGATAAACGCAACCAACAGGAGACCGCTGCTTCGCCGGACGCTTGGCCAGCGAAGCGGACATTTTTGATCGGCATGCTCGTCGGCATCACGAATGTCGTGGGCATGGTCATGATTATTCACGGCTTTGACCACGGCAAAGCAGGCCTCGTCTCGGCCGTTGCCGCGCTGAACGTGCTGATTGTATTGCTGTACACGCGATTTATCGTGAAAGATAAATTTTCGCGGCTCGAGCAGTCCGGGCTGGCGATTGCGATGATCGGCATGCTTTTGCTGAAGGTCGTCGCTTCCTGAATTTGACTGGGTGAGTAGCAAAATTCAACATAAGCTTTCTGTATGCAGCCAAATACGTTACAATAGGGGTATACGTGCCATTATGAAAGATGCAGGAGGCTTTAACGACCATGACAGATAAAGATTTGGAAACTCAAGTGCCCGACAATCAAGCGCCATCCGAGGAAGACATCGAACGCGAGAAAGCCCAACTGATCTTCACGTGGTTTCAGCACACGAACGAAGTCGTGAAGGAGCAATTTCCTGAATACGAAGTGGAAGGCCAAATCGGCAACAATCCGAATTACGGTCCTATGTTTGCGTTTACACTGAAAAAAGACGAGAAATCGACGGCCGTCGGTTTTTTCTTGAACGAGCTGATGCGCAACTTCCAAACGAACCCGAATGCCGGTCTTTGGATGTCCTCATTCTTCGTAGATCTGCTGCGCAGCGAACAAAGCCATGTGCTGCCGAACCCGCCGCAATCCGAAGACGAAGCGAAAGAATTGCTGGACAAGCACATCGTGCCATATTGCGCGAATGCGGTGCGTGAAGAGTTCCCCGACCAGAAAATCTACGTCGATTTGGAGCTTCACGAAGAACACGGTCCCGTACTCGAGTGCGGATTTATCTCCGTTGTAGACGGCAACAATACTTGTGCGCTGCCGCTGCAATATTTAATGACCTTATATTTGCTGAACCGCGACCCGGCCGAGCCGATGATCCAAGCAATGTATCGCTTGTACGAGGAAAACAATCTAGGCGCGTCGGAAGCGTAAGTTGATGAAGGAGGTACCCATGAGGGTGCCTTCTTTTTTTCGTGGAAGTTAGAGGTGAGGAGGGAATCGCAGGAGGCGTCCGGAGAGCTATGTATCAGTGAAAGGGCGGATTCTGTGATATGTGCAAGAGCGCGCGAGTGGTGGAATTTAAAGGTGGAGGTCGGAGCGGCAGGAGGCGCTCGGAGAGCATATGTATCGGTGAAGAGCGGAATCTGTAGTATGTGCAAGAAGGGGAGAAGTTAAATTGACACTTGTACGTGTCTCAGAATTTGATCTCTTCCAATATTCACTGCTTAAGAAAGCAACGCTGAACGGGCCGTAAGAAATAACGACACTTGTATGTGTCTCAGAATGTTTCTCCCCTCCAATATAGCTGCTCAAGAAGGCAGGACTGAACGGGTCAGAATATTTAACGACACTTGTAGGTAGCTCAGAATTTGTTCTCGCCCAATATATCTTATCCAGGATCGACAAGACAAACCAGGAAAAACTCCCGCTGATCTCGGCGTTTCGATTGCAGTACGCACGAAGTATGGCCGAAAAGTTGGAGTTTTTCCAGTTGTCACTTATTTAATTATTCACTCTTTTCACGGCGGCGAGCGAACAGGGACTCGTGAGCGCGTTATTGCCCTTGCTGCTGCACGAAGTCAGTGTAGCTGCGAAGCACGGGCAGGCTGCGGGCGGCGTCGCCAGGCTGCGCGTATTTCATGGCGTGCGAAGTGTTAAACAGCACGACGCGGTCTTGCCCCCGCAGCCAGCCCGAATCGCACAGCCGGAGCATGGCCGCCCAGGTGGCCGAGCCCTCCGGCGAGGCGGAAATGCCCTGGGCGCCCAGCTGCCGCGTCGCTTCGGCGATCTCTTCCTTCGAGACGGCGACGGCGGTGCCGCCGCTCTCTCGAACGATCGCCAAGAGCAGCGGCAAATCCGGCGGCGCGGGAACCCGCATACCGGTCGGGTTGGGCGCGACGGGCTGCTTGAAAGCGGCAGCAGCCGTATCAGCTGTGCCCGACGGATCCGCGGCCGGAGAGGAGACACCGTCAACAAGAGGCTGACAGCCCACTTCTTGTACACAAACGAAGCGCGGCATGTCGCAGGACACCCAGCCCAACGCTTTAAGTTCGCGGTAGGCTTTCCACATGCCGATAATGCCGGAACCCCCTCCGGTCGGATAGATGATCACGTCCGGGAACGTCCAGCCGAGCTGCTCGGCGAGCTCGAGGCCCATCGTTTTTTTGCCTTCGACCCGGCCGGGCTCCTTCAGGGTTCCGACATTGACCCAGCCCTGCTCGGCGGCGCCGGCTTCGATGATCGTACCGGCGTCATGGATGAAGCCGTCGACCAAGAAGGTATGTGCCCCGTACAAGGGGCACTCTTGAACAATCAGCGGCGGGCAGTCCTGCGGAATGAAGACGTAGGCTTCGATGCCCGCCCGCCCCGCATAAGCGGCCAGCGCGCCGGCCGCATTGCCGTTGGAAGGCACAGCGGCTTTGTGCACGCCGGCTTCCTTCAGCAGCGACACCGCGGCGGAGAAGCCGCGCGATTTGAAGCTGCCGGTCGGGTTTTGCTCCTCTCGTTTCAGGTAAAGCTGCCCCAGCGGAAGCTTGCGCTCCCACGCTGGCATGCGCAGCAGTGGTGTCCCACCTTCGCCAAGCGAGACGATGTTCGCTTCATCCAAGACGGGAAGCAGCTCATGATACCGCCACATGGACGGGGAGCGATAGGGCAAAGCGGTTTTCGAAAACGTATTTGCAATCTGTTCGATGTCGTAGTCCACCAATAAAGTGCCGCCGCAAACGCATTTCATGTTGTGATAGCGGAAGGGCTGCCGAACCGAACATCGCGAGCAGATCAGCTCCCGTTGTTTCATGATAGGACCTCCTCTGCCTCAGCGCAGGGAATTTTGTTTTCTCCTGCTGGCATGAAATGATTTGATTGTACGGTAGGTAGACTTATCGGCCAGTTTTAGAAACAGTTCCAGCATTGGGGCAAAATTAACTTCGATAATCCATACATGCCCCTTTTTATCTATGGCCATATCCACGCCCATCGTTTTGACCCAGCGATAGGAGGGATGAAGCTGTCTCGCGGCTTTAAGCGCGACTTGATTCACCTTTGCGGTCAGCTCCGCGCTCATGCCGCCAACTTCCGAGTGCCGGAGGGCATAAGGCAGCGAAACGACCCGGCCGTGGCTGCGCCGGACGTTCGTCACAATATAGCCGCGCCCTGCCACTTTTGCCAGCTTGCCGGTTACCTGCCATGGTCCGCCGGGGCGCCGCTGCACCATGACGCGCAGATCGAAGGGGCGGCCTTTTACGGTCGCTAAGTGAACGCGCTGCTGCACGATGTAGTTGCGGCCCGCTTTTTTTCTTACATAGCGGGATACGGCGGATTTATCGATGAGCAAAGTACGCTTGGCGCCATTGTGAATTTCATATGAGGCCGTTTCGACTTTGC
Source organism: Paenibacillus whitsoniae (assembly GCF_003955665.1). Lineage (GTDB taxonomy): Bacteria > Bacillota > Bacilli > Paenibacillales > NBRC-103111 > Paenibacillus_E > Paenibacillus_E whitsoniae. Next base: position 102,131 of record NZ_RXHU01000027.1, on the reverse strand, counting down.
TGATTCGGATGACGCCATGGCCACCATAACTGCCTGTTGGCTTAATGATGATCTGATTGTACTTGTCGAGCATGCTCCACAGTGTCGTGTCTGAGAGCCAAGCCGTATCAGGCAAATGTGTGCGGAGCGATTCCATGCGGCGAAGAATTTTGTGTTTCGTCCATTTGCTAGTTGTAAGTTTAGCCATGGCGCTTCGCTTCTTGCTGCTGAATAACGAGATCGTGCTCTTCGACGCGCAGAACCTGATTGCGTTCATCAACGAACACAACCTGCGGCTTGAGCTTCGCAATCTCCTCTTCCTCCATGAGTCCCATGCTTAAAATAATGACAAGGTCGCCTGGGGAGAACAAATGGGCCGGCGGACCGTTCAGACCGATTTTACCGCTGCCTTCCGGTGCGGGGATGGCATATGTTTTCCAACGTGTCGCATTTCGCAAACTCGTCACTTGTACCATTTCGTAAGGATGGATGTTCGCCTTGCGCATAAGTAAACCATCGATCGTGATGCTGCCGACATAGTTCAAATCGGCTTCTGTGACGGTGGCACGGTGGATTTTGCCTTTACACATTAGTCGCTGCATGTGCAGTTGCTCCTTTTCTATCACATGGGGTTCTACTTAGCGTATGAGGGAGGCAGCCCTCTGTCGTAGGCGCAGGCCTACTGCAGCGGAATTTGGGCTGGCTGCCGCTCAGGAAATGCCGGAATATTTCCCGGGGAACCGCACGACTCGACAAAAAAAAGCCCGCTCAGGAGATCATCCTGACGAGCTGTCTCGTATATATTCCGTGTATTAGCCAATTAATTTAATCCCGCTAATTAAGACGAGGCTTGCAATGATTGTGCGGAGCACGAGCGTAGGCGCTTTGGTAGAAAGCATAGAGCCGATGAGAACGCCCGGAATGGAACCGATCAAAAGGTTCAGCACGAGCGAATAGTTCACGTTGCCAAGGCTCGCGTGAAGGATGCCGGCGGTTGAAGCCAGGAAGAACGCATGGGCGATGTCCGTACCGACGAGCTGCGCGGGATTCATTCTGAAGAAGTAGAGCATCGCGATCGCGTAAAGGGAGCCGGAGCCGATCGACGTTAAACCTACGACAAATCCGAGGACAGCACCGATGGTGATGGTGAGGCCGCGCTTTTCTTGGAGCGAACGGAGCTGCCAGCGGTTTTCCTTGATTTTATGCCCGAAAAATACTTTAAACAGCGTCGCAAATGCCACGAGAATCAGCACATAACCGAGTGCGTGCTTGATGATGTCTTCTTGGTTATTGAAAAAGGAGTTGAACATCTTCAGGACGATGACGGCCAGAATGACGCCTGGAATACTGCCCATCGCGAGTACGCGTACAAGCTTGAAATCGATCGTCTTTTGCCGCCAGTGTTGAATGGTGCCGAACAGCTTGGTGATGGAGTTGTACAGAAGGTCTGTTCCAACCGCGATCGAAGGATGAATGCCGATCAGAATGAGAATCGGAGTTAACAGTGAAGCGCCGCCGACGCCGGTCAGTCCGACAAGGAAGCCGACCAGAACGCCCATTAAAATGATACTTAAAGTCATGTTGTCATGTCCTTTCAAATACCGACTAAACTTATTGGATTAATATTAGTACACTTCGAAGCCTCTTGTAAAGAGAAATTTTGCGGAGTGGGATAAATGCCGGATAGGCGGCATTATCTAGCATGCCAAAGTTGACAGCGCCGCTGCATTGTTAGATTATGGGGGAAGCAGATACAGAAAGAAGTGTGTGATAGCCATGTTAATGAATGTGAAAGCCCGTATCACAGAGAGTCAGTTTCAGGAGCTGCTCAGTTACAGCGTATTCCCGGACCCTGAAGCGGTTCATAAGGCGGTTGCTTACTACGAGCAGGAAGATGCCAGTTGGTTGTTCGCTTACGAGTCCGAAGGCGTGTATGTGGGGATTATAGGCTTTGATCTGAATGAGAGACAAGAAATGACGATTCGCCATCTAGCGGTTGAGCCAGAAAGCAGAGGCGTCGGCTTTGGCCGCGGCTTACTACTTGAGGTGATCGAGGAGATGAGCCCAACTCGGATTCAGGTGGAGACGGATGAGGAAGCAGTAGAGTTTTATCGGAGCGTAGGCTTTGTCGTTCGCAGCCTTGGCGAGAAATATCCGGGTGTAGAGCGGTTTCTATGCACGTATGAAATTGAGGAAGAGGAAGAAGAGGATTAGGCAGTAGATGAAAAGGGTGCCCCAGATCGTCATGGCGACGGCGTGTGGCACCCTTTTTCGATGGAAAACCGCGTTAGCTTGGCATCCGCGACTTCACAGTACGGGCATATTCGGTGGGGCTCATGCGGGTCGCTTTTTTGAACGCTTTGGAGAAATAGTGGACGGAGCTGAACCCGAGCAACCCGGCAATCTCGGTAAAATTGTACGTTTCCTCGCGAATCATGATTTTCGCTTGATTGATTTTTAATTTGGCGAAATACTCCATGAGCGAGGAGCCGGTTTGCTTTTTAAATAAATCGGCCAGTTGACTTCTTCCTATGCAAAAAAGCTGGGCAAGCGCAGCAACCGATAGCTGCTCGTGTAAATGATCGGCCATATAAGCGGCGATTTTGGAGACGAGTTCGCCCATCGATCTTTCCTGAGCCATCGTCGTTAACGGCGTTTCGGATTCGTCGCGATCCATTCGCTGGTGAAGTCGAATCAGCAAAATCTCCAGGTAGTTGCGGAGAAGCTGCTCGCTGCCCGGTGGAGCGTCATGGCGCCGCGCCAAGGGGTATTGGAAAGGAAACGGAAAGATGCGCTGACCCTCCGCAATTATGGTCGTAAGCAGGTTGCGCTCCTGGCTGTTCAGAGAGATCACTTTATTTTCAAAAAAGTGCATGGCATCAGAGAGACAATCGAACGTAATGACGATCAGGTTCGGCGCCTTGCCTTTGAGCGAGTAGAAGCTGTGAAATTCGTTCGGCTTATGAAAAATAATGGTGCCCTGCTGAAGAATATGCGTCGTCTCGTCCGCATGGACTTCGACTTCACCGCGATCCACGTAGAGCAGCTCCCAGAAATCGTGCTTTTCTCCATGGAAGACGTAGTCTTTGCCATATTCGAAATAATACATGGTAATCAGATTGGTTATGGAAATGATCGGCGGCAATGAAAGCCGTTGATAGGTAAACGTTTGCGCTTGATCTGAGCTTGCCACGGTTATAGTCACTCCAAGTTATGAATTGAATGATTACTTTATCTACTATAGCAGAAATACAAATAAATCGGTGGATATGACAAAGAAAGTGCAAGGCTTTGCTCCTATAATGAGGGTACATGAGGGAACATAAAGGAGGAAGCGTTGTGAATATCGGGGTTATCGGTTATGGGAGAAGAATGGGATCGGTTGTGGATAAAGTGCTGCAGCAGGACCCGAGTGTGCGCGTCAACGCTATTGTGGATGTCAATCGAGCGGGCGTTGAGGCACGCGTTGCCGAAAAAGGGTGGGAAGGGATTGCCTACTACGATACGGTAGATGAAATGCTTGCGGCTGAACATATGGACGGTGTCATGGTCGGCACGCGCTGTACGCTGCATACGCCAATGGCGCTAAAAGTGCTGGAAAAGGGGCTGCCGTTATATTTGGAAAAGCCGGTCGCCACGGATATGGCGGACTTGCTGAAGCTTAAAGCAGCTTCCGAGCGATCCCGATCACCGGTCGTGGTGTCTTTTCCGCTGCGGGTAACGTCGCTGGTGCAGCTGGTGAAGGAAATCGTTGACTCCGGGAAAATCGGAACCGTGGAGCACGTGCAGGCGGTTAACAATGTGCCGTACGGCCGGGTGTATTTTCAAAACTGGTATCGTGATGAAGCAGAGACTGGCGGTTTGTTTCTGCAAAAAGCGACCCACGATTTCGACTATATTCAAGCTGTGCTCCGGCAAAAGCCTGGCGCGGTTTGCGCGATGACGTCGAAGCAGGTGTTCAGGGGCAATAAGCCCGCTGGTTTAAAATGCGTCGACTGCTCGGATAATCGAACGTGTCTGGAAAGCACCGTAACGTTCAAAGACGACATCGAGCCGACCTGGCAGTACTGCTGTTATGCGGAGGATACCGGCAACGAGGATTCCGGCAGCGCGCTGATTCGTTACGAGAGCGGCATGCACGTGTCGTATTCGCAGAACTTTTTTATTCGCAAAGGGGTAGCACAGCGGGGTGCTCGGTTTATGGGGTATAAAGGCACAGTCGATTTTGACTTCTACACAGGCGTTGTTAAAGTTCACATGCATCATACATCGCGTGTTGAGACGTATGAGCTGGCGCCCGGGGGTAACCACTTCGGCGGGGACGACCTGCTGGCAGCGAATTTTGCCGAGCTGCTGCATGGCAGGGGAGAATCGATTTCGAACTTGTCCGATGGGCTGGTCAGCGCACAGCTGTGCATCAAAGCGCAGCAATCCGCCAAAACCGGCATGTTTCAGACGTTGGATTGGCAGCTTTAAAAGACAATACGCGGGGCGCATGTTCACACAGGTGTGAGCGTGCGCTTTGTTTATTTTGAGACGATTTCTGAGTAGCATGATTACTTCTTTCCTGCATATATTGAGATAAATACGTTTGAAAACGATTACTTACTACCATTTAAGTGACAAATTTCACAATGATGACAAGCTTCGAGCAGGAGAGTGAAAAGATGCTGCATATTGTCGTTTGTATCAAGCAGGTGCCGGATTCGCGCGAAATTCGCATCGATCCGAAGAACAATACGTTGATTCGCCAAGGCGTACCGAGCATTGTGAACTTCTATGATATGCATGGACTGGAGGAGGCGCTGCGGATTAAAGACGAGCAGGGCGCGCGTGTGACCGTGGTGACGATGGGGCCGCCCCCTGCGGAGAAAGGACTCAAGGAATGCATCTCGCTTGGCGCGGACGAGGCGGTGCTTGTGACGGATCGCGGCTTTGCCGGTGCAGATACGCTGGCGACGTCGTACGTCGTGGCGCGGACGATTCGCAAGATTGCGGAGACGTGGGGCCCCGTCGACATGGTGTTTTGCGGGAAGCAGACGCTCGACGGCGACACGGGGCAGGTCGGGCCTGGCGTCGCATGCCGGTTGGATCTGGAGCAGCTCACTTATGTGAATAAAGTGGTGCAAGTGGATGAGGAGAATCGTAAGGTGCGGGTGCACCGGCTGCTGGAGGACGGCGTCGAAGTGGTGGAGACAAGCATGCCTGTACTGATCACGGCGCTGAAGGAGCTGAATAAAGTGAGGCGGGCGTCGCTGCCGGGCATGATCCACGCGGCCCGGTATAAGCCGGTCGTGTGGACGACGGCGGATTTTCCGGATTTGGAGCGGGCCAAAATCGGGCTGAAAGGTTCGCCGACGATCGTGGCCAAGACGTGGGTGCCGGAAGTGAAGTCGGTCAAAACGAAGATGATCGCCTTGGATACGTCGGAGGCGACGGCCAGCGAGCTTGCAGGCGAGCTGCTTGGGCACGCAGAGTTGCAGACGGTGCTGGAGGCGTAAGAGGGCCAAGCGCGGTGCGACGGCAGCGCGAGGAAAGGGAGGAATGCGGGAATGGCAAAGGAGCATAACGATGAAATGCCCGATTGGTCGGCCTATCGGGGCGTGTTGATTGTGGTCGAGCAGCGGGCAGGCGCGGCCAAAAAGGTCAGCTGGCAGCTGCTCGGCGAAGGGCGCAAGCTGGCGGCGAAGCTGGAGGTGCCGCTCATGGCGCTCGTCCTCGGCGAGCATGTGGCACATCTCGCCGAAGAGGCCGTGCAGTACGGCGCCGACCGGGTGTATCTATGCGAAGCCCCCGAGCTTCGCGACTACCGGACCCGGCCGTACAGCCGGGTCTGCCTGAAGCTGATCGAGGAAGCGAAGCCCGAGATCGTGCTGTTCGGCGCGACCGCAACGGGGCGCGACCTCGCAGGTGCGATAGCGACGCACCTGCCGACGGGGCTGACGGCGGATACGACGCAGCTTGACGTCGAGCCGCCGCCGTCACGGCTGCTGCTGGCTAGCCGCCCGGCTTTTTCCGAGAAGATGATGGCCACCATCCTCTGCAAGCAGTACCGGCCGCAGATGGCGACCGCGCGGGCCGGAGTGTTTCAGGCGCTGCCGAAGGACATGGCACGCGAGGGCGAGATCATCCGCATGGACTGTCCTATGCGGGAGGAAGAGATTGCCGCGCAGGTATTGGACTTCCTGCGCGAAACGGGCAAGCTCAATCTCGAGGAAGCCGAGATTATCGTTGCCGGCGGACGCGGCCTGGGCGGGCCGGACGCGTTCGGGCTGCTCGCCGAGCTTGCGGATGCGCTCGGCGGCGTCGTAGGGGCTTCCCGCGCGGCGGTGGACGCGGGGTGGATCACGCACGAGCACCAGGTCGGCCAGACCGGTGCGACGGTGCGCCCAAAGCTGTACATCGCCGTCGGCATCTCAGGCGCTGTCCAGCATACCGTCGGCATGAGCGGGGCCGACGTCGTGGTGGCGATCAATCGGGACGCGAACGCGCCGATTTTTCAATTCGCCCACTACGGGATCGTGGGCGACCTGTTCAAGCTCGTGCCGGCGCTGACGCAGGCGATTAAGGAGCGCCGGCAATTGTTCGGCGTGAAGGCGCCGGAGCACGCCCGGCAAGCGCAAACGCAAGCGGCAGACGCGGATGCCCGCGAGAGGAGTGAAGCCAAATGAACGAAAAATTCGATGCGATCGTCGTCGGCGCCGGACCGGCTGGCGCAGCGGCGGCGCTGACGATGGCGCGGGCGGGGCTGTCCGTCGTCCTGCTGGAGCGGGGCGAGTTCCCCGGCGCCAAAAATATTTTCGGCGGCGTCCTGTACCGCAAACAGATCGAGGAGCTGGTGCCCGAATTCTGGACGGAAAAAAACTTCCCCATGGAGCGCTACATTGTGGAGCAGCGCATCTGGATGATGGGAAAGGAGTCGATGGTGACGTTCGGCCACCGGAACGAGGCGTACAAGGAGCCGTATAACTGCTTTACCGGGCTGCGCGTGAAGTTCGATCAATGGTTCGCGGACAAGGCGGTTGCGGCGGGAGCGATCCCCGTTTATGAGACCGTAGCCTTGGACGTCATCAGAGAAGGGGAGAAAGTCGTCGGCGTGCGCACAGACCGCGAGGACGGCGACTTGTACGCCGATGTCGTCGTCATTGCCGACGGCGTCAACTCTTTGCTCGGCAAGGCGATGGGCATTCATCGAGAGTGGATGCCCGATGAGGTTTCTCTTGCCGTCAAGGAAGTGATTGCCCTTCCGCGCGAGAAGATTGAAGATCGCTTCGGTCTGGAAGGCGACGAAGGCGTGACGATCGAGTTCATGGGCGAGACGTCGCTTGGCATGGCGGGCATGGGCTTCCTGTACACGAACAAGGAAACGATTTCGCTTGGCGTCGGCGTCATGGTGAACCATTTGCGGGATAAAAAGGTGAAGCCTTACACCGTCCTCGACGCCGTCAAACAGCATCCGATGATTCGGAAGCTGATCCAGGGCGGCGAGACGAAGGAATACTCCGGCCATCTCATTCCAGAAGGCGGTTTTCATTCGATCCCGCCGCTGTCCGGCGACGGCTGGTGCGTCTGCGGCGATGCCGCGCAGCTCGTCAATTTCGTCCACCGCGAGGGGACGAATCTGGCGATGACGTCCGGCCGGCTGGCGGGCGAAGCTATCGTCGCGGCCAAAGCGCGCGGCGATTACTCCGCGCCGTCGCTGAAGGCGTACGACACCGCAATTCGCGCCTCTTTTGTGCATAAGGATTTGCAAAAATATCAAGGCATGCACGGCTTCCTGCGCGATCAGGATCCCGAGCTGCTCTTCTCGAAGCTGCCGAAGGCACTCAATGAAGCGGCGTACAACATGTTCCTGGTCGACGGCACGCCGAAGGCCGAGAAACAAAAAATGGCCGTCAAGCTCATCAAAAATGCGGCTGGCGGCACAGTCAACCTGATGAAGCTGGGGTATAAAGGATGGAGGGCGATGAACGGATGAGTGCAAGCGACATTACAGATAAGCTCTTTACCATTCGCTACAAATGCGACGACAAATCGCATCTTGTTATTAAAGATACGGGGACGTGTCTGAGCTGCGTGACCAAGGATTGCAATTACTTCTGCCCGTCGGATGTGTATGCGTGGGAGAAAAAATTGAAAATCACAACGGTTGCCTATGAAAACTGCATCGAATGCGGCACATGCCGGATTGCGTGTCCTTCTTATAATATCGATTGGGTATATCCGAAGGGCGGGCACGGCATGACCTATAAATACGGTTAGTTACCTTTGGTCAATTTTTAAACGCCAAGACTTCCCAATTCTCATTTCTATCGCGTATAATTTAGGAGAAGAGACAAGAGCTGTGGGAGGTTCGATTGGATGCTGACAAGACCGAACGCTGAGGAATTTGCGCCTTATTTTGCACAATACATTGCCAAGGTACCGGATGGCGACGTGATTGCCTTTTTACGCCAGCAAGCGCAGGAGGTCGGAACGCTAGCTGCATCGATTTCGGAAGAGAAAGGGCTTCTGCGCTATGCGCCGGGCAAGTGGAGTGTGAAGGAAGTGCTGTGGCACATTACCGACACCGAGCGGATTATGGCTTACCGTTTGCTGCGTGTTGCCCGCGGTGATACGACGATCCTGCCAGGCTTCGATCAGGACGTTTTTATCGAGAACGCGTCTTTTGACTCGATTCCACTCTCTGCCTGGTTGCAGGAGTGGCAGGCTGTTCGCACGTCGACATTCTCGCTGCTGCCGTCCATCGCTGAGAGCCACTGGCTGCGCCAAGGCACGGCTAGCGGGCGGGCCGTTACGGCACGGGCGCTGGCATACATTATCGCTGGACACGCGCAGCACCATTTGGATATTTTGAAGGAGCGGTACTTGTAGTACATTTCGTGAGTTGGATAGGGCGGAGCAGCATTAAGCTGCCCGTCTTTTTTCATTTAACTTAAAGCCTGCGGATCTAGTAACAAGCCTGCCAAAAAGCAGGAATCGTCCGCCACTACCGCCAAACTTCCGCCGCTGCGACTGTTGGCTGCCGATATCCGCTCCAGCCCCGCCTGCCCGCTGCATAAAAAATAGGCCTTGCCACTTCAGGCAGGCCTACTTCATTCGCTGTGCAATTCCCGGTCGCACAACTTAATATAAGGACAGAGCCAGCGAATCTCGCTCGTTCAGTGAGTGCAGAATCGCCTCGCAGCCGACAATTTCAATCGAAATGATAGAGTCGAGACATTTTTTAATCGTTGCTCTGCCTTTTGTAATTTTAGAATCAATTGCGGATTTTAATAGATTGTATTTCTTTTTATTTTTCTCATCAGAGTAGACGGGCACGGCTTTATTGTTGATCTTGATAAACATAACCATAATCTTCACCATCCTAAGAATTGGATATATTAAGCATAAGGTAGGAGTATTAAGAGAACCTTAAAATAGTTTTACAATTTTGAAACAAATGTTTAACCTTTTTCATAGTGCTTTTGCCTCAAAATTAGTAATCTATGGAGACTTCCTGAAATAAAGTAGCTCCCTATGTAAGGCGTCTTCGTAGATAATACGAATTAGGAAGCAAAAATGTTTCATAAGTTTTGCATGATTCTTGAACTTTATGTGAAAAGATATAGGGTTGTTACGTGTTTTGCGAATTTTGCCGATAGAGCTTAGGTGAAATCCCGAATCTTTGCGTGAACGCACGGTGAAAATAAGGGTACGAACCGAACCCGCAGCTGAGCGCGATTTGCTCAAGGGACATGGAACGGTCGTGCATGCGCTCCACCGCGCTGGTAAGCCGAACCTCCGTAGCATATTGAATCATGGTCTTGCCAAAGCATTCCTTAAATAAGTGCACTGCCCGCGAGACGCTTAGTCCCACGTGATCCGCAACATCTTCGACTTTAAAGGCCGATGTCGCATGCGCTTCAATAAACCTTTTCATCCGGGTGCCGGTAAAAGGCTTGCCCTGCAGTGTCACGGTTTCTTTCGCGGCACGTTCAAGCGAGAGGCAGAGCGCTTGCAACAAATAGCTGCTCAGTTCTTCGTCTTCCTCTTCCATGCGACGTTTTTCCAGAATAAGCTGCCGCCAAAGCGAGATCAGGCGAGGATCGAGGTCGATTTTCGTGCATGGCAGCTTCGGACCGCGGTTCCACCACTGATCAATCCACGCCCCGCTGCAAAATAAATAATAATCACCGCTGGCGATTTTTCCGTCGGGTCCCGCCATAGTCTGCTCGATGCGCAGTTCATACGGGTCTCCTGGTTTAAAAAGCAGCAAATGGCCCGCCTCAATTTCACGCATGCCCCCGTGCACAAGCGCTTCGCATTTTCCTTCGGCTTGCAGACGAAAAAGATAAGTATGAAGGCCGGACTTGGCGCTGACATCGAACGGCTCGTGATGGAACGAATAACCGCAGGTAATTAGCTTTGCATGCATAGCTGTCCGCACCTTTCGTAGCAAAATAAGAGATGTTTTGATTATATCGTGAATGTTCATACTAAGCTAGGTTCGTATATACTAAAACCATTGGTTGGAATAACTCATAGAAAAGAGGCAGGAATATGGGACGTTTAGGTATTGGACTTCAATTGTATACGCTGCGTGACGATATGGCTCGCGATATGGAAGGCACGCTTCGCCAAGTTGCGAAGATCGGATATGAAGGCGTAGAATTCGCCGGATATTACGATATGCCTGCGGATAAGCTGAAAGGTTTGCTTGACGAGCTTGGCCTGAAAGCATTCGGCAGTCATATTTCCCTGCAAAGATTCCGCGACGATCTGCAAGGTGAAATTGATTACTTGAAAACCATTGGCGCTACATACGCGATCTGCCCATGGGTAGACTCTAAAACGCTTGCAAATGCTGAACAATGGCAAACTTTGATCAACGAGCTTGCTGTCATTGCTGGCGAAGTGAAGAAGCAGGGATTGAAATTCCTTTATCATAATCACGATTTTGAATTCTATGTAAAAGTGAACGAGCAGTTTGCTTTTGACGCTATGTATGCAGCAAGCAGTGACATCAACGTTGAAATGGATGTATGCTGGGTGAAATTTGCCGGTCAGGACCCGCTGGCTTATATCGCGAAGTATGCAGGTCGTCTGCCGCTCGTGCACTTTAAGGATTTTACGAAAGATGCGGAAGGCAAGCTTGTTACGCTGGAGCTCGGTCTTGGCGAAGTGCCTCTGAAAGACGTTATCAAAGCAGCTGAAAAAGCCGGCGTCGAATGGCTTGTCGTTGAACAAGACCATTGTCAGAAAGCTCCGCTCACCAGCATCGAGAACAGCTTCAACTGGGTGAAAGAGAATTATTTAAACGTTCATAACTAATTTATTTTTAAAGGAGCTATTATTCCAATGAGCAAAATTCGTGTAGCCGTTATCGGCTGTGGATCTATCGCAAAACATAGACATATTCCCGAATATGCAAGCAATTCGAACGTGGAGCTTGTTGCATTCGTCGATCCGGTGATCGAGCGCGCTGAGCACTATGCTGCGCAGCACGGCGGCAAAGCATTTGCTTCATACACCGAGATGCTGGCTGAAATCAAGCCTGACGCAGTTAGCGTCTGCACACCGAATTATCTGCACGCTGAAATGTCGATCGCCGCGGCAAACGCTGGAGCACACGTCTTGGTTGAGAAGCCGATGGCGGGAACGATCGAAGAAACGGAAGCCATGATTGAAGCGGCTAAGAAAAATGGCGTTTACTTGATGGTTGGTCATAACCAACGTTTGATGCCTCCGCATCTGAAAGCCAAAGAGATTTTGGATTCCAAGCGGCTGGGCAAAGTCATCACGTTCCGTACGGCGTTCGGACATCCTGGTCCTGAAGGCTGGAGCGTGGACGGCCGCGAGAGCTGGTTCTTCCGCAAGGAAGAAGCGATCATGGGCGCGATGGGCGACCTTGGCGTACACAAATCCGACCTGATCCGTCATTTGCTTGACGATGAAGTTGAGCAAGTTGCCGCTTTTGTCGGCACTGTCCATAAAGAAGGTACGGATGTGGACGACAATTCCACTTGCTTGCTGCGCATGAAAAGCGGAGCCATCGGTACGTTGACAGCTAGCTGGACGTACTACAAAGGCGGAGACAACTCGACGATAATCTGGTGCGAGAACGGTGTAATTAAAATCGACACGGACCCTAATGATCAAGTTATCGTGGAACTGCGCAACGGTACAGTCGAGCGCTACAAAGTCGGGGCAATGGCGACTAACGAAAAACAAACGACAAGCGGCGTCATCGATGAGTTTGTAGATTGTATCGTGAACAACAAGGCTCCGCGCATTTCCGGCGAGGAAGGCGCTCGCTCTTTAAAAGTCATTCTAGCTGCTTTCGATTCGCAAGCGACAGGCAAAGTAATTTCCTTGTAGTATAAAATTAAAAAGGGTTGCTCACAAGGTTTCGAACCTTGTGAGCAACCCTTTTTTACATTGTACAATTTTTACCTGCCGCCAATCTCAATCGACAGTGAGTTGGACTTGCCGACCACCGTTTCTTTGGAGTCTTTGTCAAGAATCTGGATGTCCCATAGTCCCGCTTTGAGCAGCTGCCCATCGACGACGGCCGTCACTTTATGCTCATCTACCCACGTAGTCGTGAGCGCTTTGCCATTCAGGGTGACATAACCGAGCGGCGGGATGTTGCTGCCCTCCACTGTCAGTGTGATGTTCGAGCGGCCTGAAATGTCTTTGGAATCCGCATCGACTTTGTCGATCGTGATCGGACCGTAGCCGAGATGGTAGTTCGGATCGATGATCGGCTTGGTGTAATCTTTATACGCATGACGTTCGCCAAACAGAATATCATATTGCAGCGTTTCGTAATCCTTCAAATCGTTCTCATTGATATTCATTTTTGCGTAATAGTCTTTAGGCGGAATAACTGGGATCTTTTTCTTCAATTGGCTCAGGAAGCTGGTATAGTAGTTGCCTTGCTGTTTGGATAATTCTATTAAATAAGGCCCTAGGTAGTTCGGACTCATATCGAGATGATCCTTGCGAGTGTCAAAATTGTTCCACACGACCAACGGTACGCTGTACATCTTTTTCAGGAAGTCAGGATCGTCCTTGCCGCTGATATATTTCGTATCAATGTACGTGGCATAATCGTCGCCTAGGGCAGGAAGATGATCTCCCCAGAACGCGATGATCGTCGGCTCACCTTTTTTCTCGTAGTACTCCACTAACTGCTGCAGCATCCGATCGGCTCCGTTTATGCCCTGAGCAAGCGTCTCCAGCATGCCTTTGGAGGAAGGGGAGAAGTCACCGGTCACGTCGAACGTATTTTTCGGGAATTTGCCTGGGTAGTAGTGGAAATGGTTTTCCATCGTATTGGCGAAGACAAAGTCGGCGCCGTCGCTTTGCTCAGTCGTTTTGATAATGTTAGCGGCAACCTCGCTGTCCGCGATATATGGCCCGGAATAATTTGGTTTAAAATATTCAATCGGAATATATTTGGAGAACCCAAAATCTTGATATACCTTGTTACTGTTGAAATACCAGTTGTAAAAAGGCGAAATCGCGGTTGACGTGTAGCCCTGCCGCGCATAAATGCTCGCTAACGAGTCGACTTCGTTCGAAATATACTGGTTGTAGGCAACCGAGCCTTGCGGCAGGAAACGCATCGAATTGCCCGTCAGCACTTCAAATTCTACGTTGGCTGTACCGCCGCCATATTGCGGGGAAAGCATCGTACCGCTCGTTCCCGTCCGCTGCAGCTTATGGAAGAACGGAACCGGGTCTGCGCTAAAGGTAGCGCCTTGAATCTGCGTCGGATCCCAGAACGCTTCACTGAGAATGACAATCACATTCGGCTTGATCGGATTCGGCGAATCTCCGGCTTTAACCGGAGGCTCAGGCGTGTGGCTGACAATCGCCTCAATCGCTTTATCATCATAGCCCTCGCGTTTATCCGAAAACATGACTTTCGTATTCAGCACTGTCGCCAGCGCGTAGCCGTTCGTAGTGGTATTCTGCGCCTGGTTCCATACCATAGCTTGAATACCCAACCATTTCTGTACAGGCAGCGGCGCATCCTGATAAACCGCCAGCATCATCAATAGACCGACAACGCCATAGGCGATTCTTTCTTTTAATGCGACTTTTTTCAAGATGAGGGGCGTACGATAGAGTAAGAAATAACTGACCGCTCCGAATAGGACAAAGACGGACAGCACCTGGAAGGTTAAAATGTTCGTTACATACTTCACCATGTCCGATGCTTCGCCGGCAATCACGAGATCCCATGGGGTGAGCGGTACGCCGAGAATTTTCAGCTTCACGCCGCTGATCAGCGCCATAATGATGAAGACCGCGGCCGTGACCCAGTAGGCAATGCGTGTCCGGCCAATGACAGCGGTAAAGAAAAGCAGCACGCTGAGCACGATCCACTCGTTAAAAATCAGCTCGAAGAAATGCTTGACTGTCCAGGACATCATGTCGAGGTAGTGACCGCGGCTTAAAATTTCCATGATAAGAACTGGAACAAGGGCCAGAATCAAAAGCGGAAGCTTCTGGCGCAAATGGTAAAGAATGCGGGATGATAAGGGTTTCATAGTGTCTCCTGTACGAGTTTCTGAGAAATGGTTGATAGAATAGGGATATTATATCACGCCGTTCGACAAGTTTCGATGGTTGTCGAGTGGAATAACTGTGACAATGCAGGAAAATAAGACTGCGATCTCGAATTTATTTTCATAGATAAAATCATAGAAAGGAGGCCTTCGATGGCCAAAGAACAGATCCAATTGAGGAAGGAAGCGGCCTTCCAAATGCAGCACCGAAAAATGACAAAAATCATGTTTTTGCGTCGAAGTTTGTTTCTGTTTATCGGCGCTGTCCTGATGTCAGTGGGACTGGAAATTTTTCTGGTGCCGAACAAAATTATTGACGGCGGCATTACAGGGATTTCAATCATCGTCTCCTATTTGACGCAACTCCCGATCGGATTGTTTCTCACCTTGTTCAATCTTCCGTTTCTTTTTATTGGCTACAAGCTGATCGGTAAAACCTTTGCGCTATCGACCCTGTTTGCGATACTTGTGATGTCCGCGGGAACGGAAATCCTGCACCCGGTGAAGGAATTGACTAGCGATCCGCTTCTTGCAGCCGTTTTTGGGGGCATTATATTGGGGGTTGGCGTCGGACTTGTCATTCGTTTCGGGGGATCGCTCGACGGGACGGAGATCGTTGCGATTCTGGTGTCCAAAAAAATGCCGTTTTCCGTCGGCGAAATCGTTATGTTTTTTAACGTATTTATTCTAGGCAGCGCAGGATTCGTCTACAGCTGGGATCGTGCGATGTATTCGTTAATTGCTTATTTTATCGCCTATAAAATGATTGATGTCACCATTGAAGGCTTTGACGAGTCGAAATCCGTCTGGGTCATCAGCGACAATTTTCGCGAAATTGGCGGGGCGATCATCGATCGGTTAGGCCGCGGCGTCACGTATATGGACGGAGAAGGCGGCTTCACGGGTGACAACAAGAAAGTGATCTTCTGCGTCATCACGCGTCTTGAAGAAGCAAAGCTGAAGTCCATCGTCGAGGAGCTCGATCCCAAAGCGTTCCTGGCTGTCGGCAATATCCACGACGTCAAGGGAGGACGCTTCAAGAAGCGGGATATTCACTAAATGACGTGACTGTCATTCCTCCCGTTTCTCGGGGTCATTCCCTTCGAAAAGTCCCAGATCGCGCACTTTCTGCGCTGCTTCTTTGGAGCTTTTGCTGCCGAGCTTTTTCAAAATATGACCAACATGAATTTTGACCGTGCGCAGCGAAATAAAGAAGCGGTCCGCAATTTCCGTCTGCGTGTGCCCGCGATCGATCAATTCGAGCACTTGCAGCTCAGTCGGAGTGATGAGATCGCGTACTTCCTTGACTTTGAAGCTGTGTTCCAGCTTCTTCAGCCGGCGGAATTCCTCGCGGATTTGCTCCGCAACCGCTGGAGCGATGGCCGACTGCTTGGCGTGGGCAGCGCGAATAATAGCAGGGAGCTCCTCGAACTGCGCCTTGATCTGATAATCAATCGCGCCCGCTTGAAACGAGCGAAAAATAAACTCTTTTTCAGCCATGGACGTCAGCATGATGACTTTGGCTCCCCAAGAGAGCAAAGCCTGCTCGGCAAGGCCAATGCCTGCCGGTTCCTCCTGCAGCATAATATCCATCAATACGACGTCAGCCAGGACGTTCGGCTGCTCGAATAGCGCTCGTGCCGCAGCGGCACTTCCTCCCGTGGTGACAACCTTCATATCCGGTTGGCGGTTCAAATAGTCGGTTAATCCGCGCAGCCAGTCAGGATCGTCTTCCACGATGCAAATGCGAATGAAGTCCACTTCGAAATGCCCTCCAATGTAATAATTATTCATGATGACACAGGGAAAGATAAAAAGACACTCGTGCCCTCGCCGGGCTTGCTGCTCATTTCGAGACTGCCCCCGTGCTTTTTCATCACACTGTAGCAATAGGCAAGCCCGAGCCCGAAATTCAGACGCTTGCCTCCTTTTGTTGTAAAGAAAGGGTCTACGGCCTGTTTTAACGTTGCTTTATCCATACCTGTCCCGGTATCCCGAATTTCCAATACGATTTTGCGTTTCTGTTTAAAAGAGCGAATGGACAGCTGGCCGCCGTGCGGCATCGCTTCAACCGCATTCAGCAGAAGATTTGTCAGCGTTTCCCCAATCTGAACCTCATCCAGCGTAACGACCAGCTCGTCAGGTAGTTGAAGGTCCAGTTCAACTTGTGCAAGCTCGCCTTGAAGCTGGCCAATCACATCCTCCAGCAGGCGCTTGAGATCCACTTGGCCCTTACGGAGGGGCAACTCTTGCGTCTGCTCATGGACGCGGGAAATCATATCGCGAATATGCGCCGTCGCGCTAACGACGACTTGCAGATCCTGCAGAAGCTCTTTTTGACCGGTTTCTTCGGCATGCTGCCTGATCTTATCGAGGAAGAGGCGCATTTTACCGATATCGTTTTTAATGGCATGGTTGAGGATGGCGGTACCGGATGTAATGGCGCGAAGTGTAGAATCCATTTTACGCCGTTCGATCAGGAGCTGCATCCCCAGAAAGCCGTACCGGAAAAAAGTAAAAATAAAAAACGGAATCACAAACGCCAGAATCCAGCTATGATAAACCCAAAGCCGATAGAAGCCAAAGCTCGGCATGACGTAGTTCATCACGCCAAGGCTCAGGATCGGCGGCAGAATCGACAGGCAGGTAAAGATATGCGTGCGCTTCATGGCGGGCAGCTGCTCTTTTTTGAATGCGACGAGCACGGCGCCGCACAAGATGTAAGGAAACGCCCAGATCGCCACAACGTTGAACTGAATGGGCATTTCCTCGGTGTAGCCGGGCAGCAGCGCCCAACAGGCTATCGGCGGAACCAGCAGCGCCAGCGGAAGCCACGTTCGCAGCCGAGGCGCAGGCCAAGCGGTATTATAAGCGAGAGCAAGCCTTGCAAAAGCGTACGGCAGCCCGTAATAGGACAAGAGTGAGCTTGTGCTCATGAGACGATACAGGTAGATGCCGACCGTCGAATGTGGCCATTGCTGCTGAACGTACGGCAGCGTGTGATTGGATATCACCGCGGCAAGCGCGCCGAAGCCGCCGGCGAGGGCGACCGCGCTCATCCAACGCATCGTAGAGGATTTCGGATCGATCAGCCATAAAGCGCCGGCAATCAGCCATAGCGCGATCAAGACAAAGAGCATGCCAGCCTCCATTTTCCATACGGTAAGAGATAATCTTATTGTTGCATGGCGCTTTCATTTGCACAAGTGGCATTATCCAAGATGTGGCAGGAGATGGCCCGCACCTCACGAATACATGGAGGGAAGAGGGAAGGAGGGCGCATGTGTCCGACGTGAAACGAAAGCTGCTGCCGATCCTGGTGATGGTGGGCAAAATCGCTTTGACGCTCGTCATGATCACAGTCATGACGGTGTTGTTGTTGGTCGCGGCAGCGGTGATCACGCTTCGCAGAATGCCGGGAGCTGGGATGTCCGACGTCGTGGCGGACAGTTTTTTTGCTCAAGCATCCTTATGGGCGCAAATCGCCGGATTTATCGGCGGCACGCTCCTGTCATGGATGCTGTTTGAGAAGCGCAGGGGCTGGCGCCTGGGCTTCGAACCGAACCGCGCCTTGCGTAAAACCATAGGCGGCTTGCTTTTTGGCAGTGCGCTGATCGGGCTCAGCGTGCTCGGCATTTGGCTTGTCGGCGGCGTGGCGTTCACGCGCCTGCCGGGGAGCGGCGATCAGCTGCCGGCGCTGATCGGGGGGCTGTGCCTCTTCATTGGCGTAGCCGTCAATGAGGAGCTGTTTGCGCGAGGCTACCTGCAAGGTCTCGCGAAGCGGGAGTATGGCGCGGGATGGGGGATCGCCATCTCGACGATTGTTTTTGCGCTGCTCCACGCGAAAAATCCGGGCATGTGGAGCTCCGTGATGCCGCTGCTTAATTTATTGCTAGCAGGCTTGCTATTTGGGTTGTGCCGTGAATACTCTGGCAGCCTGTGGCTGCCGATCGGCCTGCACGTGTCTTGGAATTTTATCCAAGGCTGCGTGTTCGGTTTCGACGTGTCCGGGATGCCGCTGACGTCCGTGTTCACCGCTGAGCCGCTAGGCTCCAGCTACGTCTCCGGTGGCGCATTCGGCGCAGAAGGAAGCATTCTGACGACGATCGTGCTTGTTCTAAGCGTGGGGATGCTTTATAACTATTATCAGAGAAAGCATATATTGAGACTTACATCTGCAAGGAGGAATCATCTATGAATCCCTATGAACTGATACATAGTGAATGGGAAGGGGAACGGACGCTGGTGCTTGTCGATCATGCGGCGGAAGCAACGGCCGAAATCATCCCGGCCGTCGGTCTGCACCTGTTCCGCTTCGATGTGCGGAACGAAAGCTATATCGCGAAGCCGGACAGCCTGTCCGAGCTTCGCGTCAAGTCCTCGCGCTACGGCGTGCCCATTTTGTTCCCGCCGGGGCGCGTCAAACAGGCGGCCTTCACCTTCGAAGGCCGCGAATACCGGCTCCCGCTCAACCGGGAGCCTGATCACGCCCACGGCGAGCTGCGCGAGCGGCCGTGGAAAGTCGTCGCCAGCGGCGCGGACGCGGCTGGCGGAGCGTATGTCTCCGCGGAGTTCAACCTCGCGGAGCACCCCGAAGTGCTGGCGTACTATCCGCACGCCGCCAGCTTTCGCTTCACGTACCGCCTAAAGGACGGCACGCTGTCGCTTACCGGTGAAATTGCCAACCTCAGCGGCGAAGCGATGCCACTGTCCCTGGGCTTTCACCCTTATTTTGCCTTCGCGGACGGCGAAGCAAGCCGCGTGCGGGTCGTGATTCCCGCGGTGGCTGAGTGGCCGCTCACCGAAGGCGGCTACGCCGCTGCCGGTCCGTCGCCGTCGCCGCTCGTCGCCGCGCTGAAAGAAGGCGCGGCCGTCACGTCCTTGCCGGGCTACCCCGGCGGCTCGCAGCTGCTGAGTATGGAGCCGGGTGACCAGACCTGCGAGCTCCACTACGAGGCACGCGGCACTAAGCTTGTGTTCTACATGGGAGATAAATTCCCGATTCATGTACTGTTCACGGCTCCGTGGACGAATGCCGTTTCACTTGAGCCGTACACGAGCATCATGAACGTGTTTAATGAAACTTTTCCAGCGGAACAATCAGGCGCAGTGGCTCTGCAAGCAGGCGATACGTTCCGTTTCAGTTGGGAGTTTCATGTAGAGAAGCTGTAAGTGGACAACATTTCAAGAAATTATTCTGTTTCGTAGCCAAACCCGATGGTCGAGTACCCCTGAAACGTATGCTGGTGAACTTCACTAATATAGCCTTCCATCTTTGCGGATTTGGCCAAAGCGCCACTGCGTCCGGTATTATAGAGATTGGGATCGACGGTTCCGTAGAGCAGATGAATGTGATTGCCGTTGGGCAAGGGAATAGGTGGACCAGTTACGCCATAGTAAGCATGATAATGTCCGTACTTAATCCCAGAGATGCCTTGAAACTGATGCACATGCTGGTCATAGGACGTTCCGTTGACACTGAATGTATACAGGCGCAGCACGTGGTGGTGCTTTAGCGTATCGGAGGTTGTAGTTTTGAAGAAATGCACATGAGCCGGCGGAATATAAAAAGCCACACAAAAGCCCCCTGCGGATAGGATTATAGTTCATCCTATTCACAAGGGGCTTTGCTCATGATGCAGGGAGAGGAAAGATCGGCGACTGCCCGATTTTCATTTTTTTATCGTCGTACACCCGAATTTCAACCTGATGCTCCTTGCCCGGCGCCAGCTTCGGATTTTTAGCCAGGTCGACATAGAGCGTATCCGTGCCATCGAAATTCGATTTGTAGTTGACGCCATCGATGTAGACTTCACAGGAAGAAAAGAATCGAAGCCCCTTCACCTTAATTGTCGATTCGCTTGGCTCAATTTTCGTAATGACAGGATCTCCGTAACCGAGGATATAGTTCGGCTGGACAATCGTATCCTTGTAGCCCTTCGCTGCATACCCATACCGCTCACCAAACAAATTATCGTACTGCATCCGCTCGTAATCCAGCAGATCCTTTTCCTGAATACCGTACTTCGCCCACATCTCTTGGGGTGGAATAACCGGAATCTTCTGCGAGAGATCATACAAATAATTCGTATAATAACTGCCTTGGACACCCGCCATGTGAAGCAGAAGCGGCCCGAGGAACGAAGGGCTGTACGTTAAATTCTGCTTCTCTTGATCCCCCGCCAAAAAATTGTTCCAAATCAAAAACGGCGTCGAATGCGTCTTCACATACAGGTCGGGATCGTTCGGCAGCACATATTTCGCGTCGCGGTACACCTTGTAATCGTCTTCAAAGAAAGGGAAGTGATCCCCGAAAAATAAAATAATCGTTGGCTCGTTTTTTTTGCTGTAATAATCGACCAAAGCTTGGAGCGCCTCATCCGTCGCCGAAATGCCCTGCGCATACGTTTCCAGGATTCCCTTGGATTCTGCTGAAATGTCGCCTGTCACCTCAATCGTATTTTTGGGGAACTTGCCGGGTTTGTACGGATGGTGATTTTCCATCGTGTTCGCAAATACAAAGTCCGGTCCAGGACTTTTCTCCGTCTCCTCCGTGATTTTATTCACGACAGCGCGATCCGCATAATTCGGTCCTTCAAAATCGTTCGGGAAATACTCGCTGGCAATGAATCGCGAGAAGCCAAAGTGCTTATAGACCTTTCTGCTGTCAAAAAAGTAGCTGAAAAACGGATTAATCGCCGTCGCCGTATACCCCTGACGTGTCATGATACTGGCCAAGGAATCAACGCCGTGGTTCATGTATTCGATGTACGGAATAATTTTATCCGGCGATTTTCCGAAAAATCGCATCGAGTTGCCTGACAGCACCTCAAACTCCACATTCGCCGTGCTTCCGCCGAACTGAGGCGAAAGCATTTTGCCGCTCGTAAACGTTTTGGACAGCGCATGCAAATGGGCGATCGGGTCCCGGCTGTACGTGACATTTTTCATCTCGGTCAGATCAAAAAAAGACTCGCCCAGCATCACAATAATATTGGGCTTAACAGTACCCGCCGCGGGTTTGTCAGGGATCGAATCGACGAGCGACGTGATCGCTTTTTTGCTATAGCCCTCCGGTTTGGCCACGTCCAGAAACCCGAGCATTTGCACCGTCGAGTACAAAAAGCCATTATCCTCGTAAGTAATCGTTTGGTCCCAAGGAACCGTATACATCCCGTAAAGATTGGTAAACGAAATCGGCTTGTCCGTACCGAGGCTCGCAGCCAGAACAATCGCAATAACCCCGTACACAATTCTCTCCGCGAAGTGGAAGCGCAGCCGTCGTTTTCTCAGAATTATATGAAATAGAACGGCAACAAGTATTACAAAAATCGAAACAACCAGAATAATCGAAGTGGATAGATAGCCTTTCATGAAGCGGCCAGATTCCATAATTTCATTATGAAAATACAAGTCCCATGGATAGTACGGGGCGCCGATCGCCTTTAACTTGCTGCCGCTGATCGCACCGAGTGGAAGAAGCAGAACGCACAGCAGCCAAAACGACACACGCACCCCGCCCGTCAAGGCAATCAGCACGAAATATAAAGCCCCCGTCACAAAATAGGCGAGCAGCATCGCGAATGGATGATCCCCTGTCCATTGCCGGAAATCCGCGTATGACCCGCGTTCCAGATACTCAACCAAACACATTAAGGCAAACGGCAGCACAATCACCATAACCCGAGTGGGTAAATAACGCAGCACATGTAGAAAACGGCTCATGAAGATAACTCCTGTCTAGGCTTCTTGCTCTGCTCTGATTTGCTTCAGTGCTTGCAGAAACGTGTTCGTCGGCTGCGCGCCGGTCAGAGCATATTTTTGGTTAATGACGAAAAAGGGAACACCGGTAACCCCAGCCTGACGGGCAAAATCAAGATCGTCCTCGACCTCTTCAAGTCCAGCCTTCGCATCTAATCTAGCGGCGGTCGCTTCGCGTTCCATCCCCAAAGAAGCTGCCGTGTCGAGCAGGACGTCGATATTCCCAACATCCCGGCCATCTTCAAAGTTGGCCTTAAACAGAGCATCAACCAACTCGCGTTTAATGTCTTGCGGAGCGATGGCAATAAGCTGATGCGCCATTAACGTATTCGGCATAAATCCTACCTTGGCAAAATCAAAATGAAGACCCGCCGCTCTACCGGCTTGTGTAACCTGTTGAAACATTCCGTCCAACTGCTCCTGACCTGCGCGGAACTTCGTGCGCATCATCTCCTGAAAAGGCACCCCTTCAGGCGGCGTGCTCGGATCAAGCTGAAACGCCCGGTAACGCACCTCAACTGGTTCATCCGTAAACTGTTCAAGCGCATCCATCAAATTTTTCTTGCCGATCCGGCACCAAGGACATACCACATCTTGAAAAATCTCAATCAACATGCCTATCACATCTCCTATTTAATCATGTGCAGCCCGCATGGCTGAACCGTTCAGACTTGTTCCGGCCAACATACTCGCCATCACTCATTATAACCCATTAGATCTAATTGTCACGCTAGCTATTTTGACGATCCGCACGGAAAGTGGAGGAACCTCAACAGTACCTTCAAAGGGCTGTATTATGCCAATAAGCAAATTCTGTGGTATCTGCAAGTCGGTATAGTCGGGTAGGGGGATTCACAGCAAATAGCGGCAATTCGTAACGTTCTTCGTTGGAGGTTAGCGGATAAAATCTTGCAGCTTCTCGAGAGACGTATATCTGCGTATTGCGATTTCTTCGGTATCTACAAGTTGTATTAGTTGAACTGCCAGGCATGTTTTGTTTCCAGACCGGCACGATAGCAATTAGAGTCAGCTTGTACTTTTCAATCCTACTTAATAGTACCTGGCAGTTTTAGGTGGAGAGTGTTTCTCGGTCTCGAACATCTTACCCTATCTGCAGATCGTACTGGCAGCTGTTATCCGCACAGAGCTCTGGCGCCGCTTAGTCACCATTTCTTCTTTGATCGCTCTTTTCACTGTAGGATCGAGAATTATTGAAGGTGCAGTCGTTAGTTGTCTTGTAGTTATCTCAGAATTCGGGAAAAGCAAATATATCACTCCTCGCCCAGGTGAAATTTAACAATTAGCTAATTTTCCGTTTACACAAGAACGTATGTTTGGTAAAATCATCTTAAGTGAGAAAAAGTAGGCGAGGTGAGCACATGCTTCTTCAAGCAATTGCGCAGGACATAACATCTTGGCAGACGGAAAAGGATTGTGAAGATTTTCTATTTCAAATCCGGTGGGCGAATGGATATCATTGTCCGCGCTGCGATCATGACGAAGCATTTCAAATCCGATCTCGAACGCTTTTGGAGTGCAAAGCATGCCGGATGCAAGTGTCGATCACTGCAGGTACAGTTATGCACAAATCAAAGCTGCCGCTGCTCACCTGGTTTCGTGCCATCCAGTTTTTGTTTCAAAACGGCAACGATGCCTCCGCATACTCTCTTGCCATCTTACTTCGTATCAATTACAGAAGCGCTAAGCTCTTGATGCAAAAAATTTGTTATGCTTTTCAAATAGAATTTAATAGACTCGAAGCTTTCAAACAGCTTAAAAATAAAAAAGTGTCCCCAACCACCGAAAGCAGCCAAGCATTTGAAAGTACTGATTTACAAAAGGCAGTCTGCGATGCGCAAGAAATAGTTCAGAATGTTGTTGCAAAAAGCAAGTCGTTGTCTACGATCTATGCGATTTCTAGACGTGTCTATCAACGCTTTTATCTTGAATTTCAGGGGGAAAGAGGAAGAATAGTTAAAGGAAGAAGTAGAGCGTCGCAAATTGCGGAAAAGTTGGATCCTCGAAATTCCCAGCGAACAGCTTCATCTGCGGCAACTACGACAAATACGGCAATTATGTGGGATATCGTGAGGAAGATGGTTTCGGTTTATTTGTATACGACCTTTTTTAAGTGCTATCAATTGGGCTGAACTTGGGCATGATTTGACGAGGGTTTGGGTTTTAAGGCATGATGAGGGAATCAAGGTTTACTTTGATTACCGAGAGGGGCTGTACCATGAAGAAGGTACTCCAGGTTCCGATTCATTTTTATCGGAAGTTTATTTCGCCGCTTAAGCCGCCGACTTGCCGTTTTTATCCGACCTGTTCGCAATATGCTTTGGAAGCCATTGAAGTGCACGGCGCTGCAAAAGGGACGTATCTTGCGGTAAAACGCATCTGTAAATGCCATCCTTTTCACCCTGGCGGCGTAGACCATGTGCCGCCGCGTCATTCCAGCTAGACGAGGCGAGCTTAGGACAGAAGCATCGCGTTCGCTAAAGTATTACATTACTAGAGCCTTGTGCTAGCTGAGGCACTCGCCCGCTTGACATGCGGGGATGCTTTTCGATATATTGTGCTTAATACGATATTTTGCTTCGATGAACGGATAAGTACATGCGGAGTGCCTATGATCAGAGAGCCGGGTCAGGTGAAAGCCGGTATAGGTTGAAGTGTGGAATATGGTCCCGGAGAACAGGCCTTCAAGCCGCTTCCCTTCGGAAGGGTGAGCTGGTCTCGCGTCCCAGCGTTATTGGGGAAGTCGAAAGACTTGCTGAGCCCTGCACTTGCGAAAGACAGGGGAATCTGGGTGGTACCGCGTGAGTTAAGCTCTCGTCCCAAAAGGATGAGGGCTTTTTGTGTTTTCAAAATTGGTTATTGGAGGGCTACTTGGATGTCTGACAAACAAAAAACGTTTTATATTACTACGCCAATTTATTACCCGAGCGATAAGCTGCATATCGGCCATGCGTATTCTACGGTTGCCGGCGATGCGATGGCCCGATACAAAAGGCTGCGTGGCTACGATGTCCGTTATTTGACCGGTACGGATGAGCATGGGCAGAAGATTGAACGGAAAGCGTCAGAGAAGGGCACGACGCCACAGCAGTTTGTTGATGACATTGTTGCCGGCATTAAAGAGCTTTGGGCGAAGCTGGATATTTCGTATGATGATTTCATTCGTACGACGGAAGAGCGGCATAAGCAGGCGGTTTCGAAAATTTTTCAAAAGCTTTTGGATCAAGGTGATATTTATCTCGGAGAGTACGAAGGTTGGTATTGCATTCCGGACGAATCTTTTTTTCTGGAAAGTAAGCTGGTTGACGGCAAATGTCCGGATTGCGGGCGCCCTGTCGAGAAGATGAAGGAGCAGACGTATTTCTTCCGGATGAGCAAGTATGCGGATCGTTTGGTGCAGTACTATGAAGAAAACCCCGAGTTTATTCAGCCTGAATCTCGGAAGAATGAGATGCTTAACAACTTTATTAAGCCTGGTCTGGAAGATTTGGCGGTTTCGCGGACGACGTTTGATTGGGGCATTAAGGTGCCGGGTGATCCGAAGCATGTCATTTACGTATGGATCGATGCACTTTCCAACTATATTACGGCGCTTGGCTATGGATCTGAAGACGAGTCCGTTTTCAACAAGTATTGGCCGGCTGACGTACATTTGATGAGCAAGGAAATTGTGCGCTTCCATACGATTTATTGGCCGATTATGCTGATGGCGCTTGATTTGCCTTTGCCGAAGAAGGTTTTTGCGCATGGCTGGCTGCTGATGAAAGACGGTAAAATGTCCAAGTCGAAGGGCAATGTCGTCGACCCTGTGACGCTCATTGACCGTTACGGATTGGATGCGCTGCGCTATTACTTGATGCGCGAGGTTCCGTTTGGGGCGGACGGTACGTTTACGCCTGAGAGCTTTGTGGAGCGAGTCAATCATGATTTGGCGAATGATTTGGGGAATTTGCTGAATCGGACGATTGTTATGATCGATAAGTATTTTGCGGGTCAAATTCCGGCGTATATCCCCGTGGCGACGGAATTTGACGCCGGGTTGCTGGAAACGGTGAGCAGTACCGTTGCCAAGTATGAAGAAGCGATGGATAAGATGGAATTTTCCATCGCGTTGTCTGCCGTGTGGCAGCTGATCAGCCGCACGAACAAATACATCGACGAGACGCAGCCGTGGTCGATGGTGAAAGATGAAGCCAAGCGCGACACGCTGGGCTCTGTGATGTATGTGCTGGCGGAATCCCAGCGCATTTCGTCGGTGCTGTTGCGTCCGTTCTTGACGCGGACGCCGGAAAAAATTTGGCAGCAGCTTGGGCTTGCTGCCGAGGATCTGCCGCGCTTGACTGCGTGGGAAAGCGTGCAGTCGTTTGGGCATCTCCCTGTGGGCACGAAAGTGCTTAAGGGAGAGCCAATGTTCCCGCGTCTGGACGTGGAGGCCGAAGTGGCCTATATCGTCCAGGCTATGGGCGGCGGCGCTGCTGCGCCAAGCGCCGAGGAAACGAAGTCGGCAGCGGCTGCGCCAGCTGCCGGTCAGGTCGTCGCCGCGCCGGAGCCGAAGGACGAAATCGGCATTGACGATTTCGCCAAGGTGGAGCTGCGCGTCGCGCAAGTGGTGTCGGCAGAGCCTGTGAAAGGCGCCGACAAACTGCTCAAGCTGCAGCTCGACCTCGGGTACGAGCAGCGCCAGGTCGTTTCGGGCATCGCGAAGTTCTATTCGCCCGAAAGCTTGGTTGGACGCAAAGTCATTTGCGTCACGAATTTGAAGCCCGCCAAGCTGCGCGGCGAGCTGAGCCAAGGCATGATTCTCGCCGCTTCGCACGGCGATCAATTGACGCTGGCGACCGTGCCTGACAGTATGCCGAACGGCGCCATCGTGAAATAACGGCAAAGCCCTCTCCCATGATTTACAGGGAGAGGGCTTTTGCGTTCCCGGACATGCTAAGGAAAACGGAACACGGAGTGAGAACAATGCTAATATATCGTGCAGGCAAATTTGCGGTGGTAGGGGTATTGGTCATGGTTTTATCCGCTTGTTCCTTGTTTGGGGGCAAAGCCAAACAAGATGAAGAAGCTGCAAAGCAAAAGGAGCAGCAGACGAAAGCGCAGAGCACTGGGGATCAGAGTATCATCAATCAGGAACTCAAGAAGCAATATGATATGTACCATGAAATATTGAAATATAGGCTGGATCAACAGGCAAATATGGCTAAGCAGACGGAGGAACGGTATAAAAAGCTGAAAGAACAAAGCAGCAAATCCAGTAATCAATCGAACGATAAATCCAAGGACACCTCATCCAGTTCTTCAGACGATACTACCAAAAAAGATTCGGAGGATGAAAGCTATTCCGACAATTGATATTATTTAATGGCCAGGCTGTGAACTTTCGCAGCGGGCCTTTTATTTTGCGGATTTCACGTATTGACTTACTGAAGAGGGATTCGTATAATCAAATTCGTTATTAAAAAAAATTACGAATAAGATCGGTGGGGGCAAATCGAATGAAAGTGATCGGACAACGACTGATATATATATGCCTTGCAGTCTTTCTACTTGCCAGTCTTGCGGCCTGCGGGAGTCCCAAGGCAAAGCTAGTGGAGGGAAAGGTGAATGTGGTAACTTCATTTTATCCGCTCTATGACTTTACAAAGCAGATTGGCGGGGATTATGTGAATGTGATTAACCTCGTTCCGGCGGGAGTTGAGCCGCATGATTGGTCGCCCAAAAGCCGTGATATTAAAAATTTGACGGATGCGCAAGTGTTCGTCTATCAAGGTGCCGGATTTGAGGGATGGGTAGGCGATTTTCTCGATAGCCTGTCTGCGGAGGCGAAGGTGAAGGTTGTTGAAGCCAGCCAAGGGGCAAATCTGCTGAAAACAGATGAAAATAAGGAACAATTTGATCCGCACGCATGGCTTAGTCCGTTAAATGCGAAACAAATGGCTAATAATATTAAGAAGGCTTTAATTGCGGTCGATCCGACACACAAAGATGCCTATGAGCAAAACTATCAAAAATATGCAGAAGCGTTAACAGCCCTAGATACGCGCTATAAAACAGAATTGGCCAAAACGAGCAAAAAAGAGATTGCTGTTTCTCACCATGCTTTTGCTTATCTTTGCAGGGATTACGGGTTGACACAAATGTCGCTAATGGGACTGACGCCGGATGCGGAACCGACTGCGCAGGATTTGAAGCAAATGAATACATTCATTAAAGAACATGGACTGAAATATATTTTCTTTGAGGAGCTTGTCTCCGATAAACTGGCCAAGACGCTTGCGAAGGATGCAGGGGCGCAAACGCTCGTCTTGAATCCACTCGAGGGTCTGACCGATGAGCAGTTAGAAGCCGGTGAAACGTATATTTCCATTATGGATAAAAACTTGAAAAATCTCGTAACGGCATTGCAATAAAGGAGATGGAGACGATGGAAGCAGACGGTAGTTTAATTTGCCATCAAAGTATTGTGACGCTGGATGAAGTATCTTTTGCCTACGATCATAAAAAGATTATTGATCGCCTCGCGTTTAACGTGTTGGAGCGTGATTTTGTCGGCGTGATCGGATCGAACGGCGCTGGCAAGACGACGCTGCTGAAAATGCTGGTCGGGCTGCTGAAGCCGACGAGTGGGGAGATTCGGCTATTCGATAAGCCTCTCTCTTCCTTCAAGGACTGGGAGAGAATCGGCTACGTCCCGCAAAAAAATGCATTTAATCCGCTGTTTCCTGCAACGGTAAGAGAGGTCGTACTTTCCGGTATGTACTCCAAAAAGCGAATCTACCGCAGGCTCACGAAAGCTGAGCAGCAAAAAGCGGAAGACGCGATGCTGGCGATGCGCATCGAAGACCTGGCGGAGCGTCGCATTGGCCAGCTGTCCGGCGGCCAACAGCAGCGGGCGTTTCTCGCCAGGGCGATTGTGAACAATCCTGAACTGCTCATTCTGGATGAGCCGACTGTCGGCATCGATGCCGAGACGCAAGCCGGTTTCTTCCGTATGATTCGCCATATGCATCAGCATCACCATATGACATTTATTATGGTTTCCCATGACATGGATATGATGCAATCATATTTGGGTACAGAACCGAAGCAGGTTAGCGGAGGTATCAAGTTCTATGTCAAGCATACTCACGATCCCGAGGATTGCCGCGAGACGAATTTAACGCACTCGCTGGATCAAATCCGAGAAATGATCGGGGTTCAATAAGGAGCGGGCGTTTTGGATATTTTTACAGAGTATTTTTTTCAGCGGGCCTTGATAGGCGGCATTCTAATCGGCTTAACAGCGCCTCTGATGGGCGTATTCCTGGTTCTACGACGTTTGTCCATGATCGGGGATACGCTTGCGCATGTTTCCATTGCCGGGGTCGCATTAGGCTTTCTGATCAACGTGTACCCGGTAGGGGTTGGGCTCGTATTCGCCCTGCTTGCGTCATTTGCGATTGAACGCCTGCGCAAAGCCTATAAGACGTATGCAGAGCTTTCTATTGCGATTATTATGTCGGGCGGCGTTGCGCTCGCCACGCTGTTGTTTACGCTCGGCAAAGGCTTCAATATGAACGTCATGAGCTATCTGTTCGGGAGTATTTATACGCTTGATTACGGCGATCTATGGGTTGTTTTGATCGTCTGTCTGCTCGTGGTGGGCGTGATTGTGCTTCATTTCAAAGAGTTTTTCCTCATGTTCTTCGATGAGGACGCGGCGAGCGTAAGTGGACTTCCACTCAAATTTTATAATATGATGATTACAATGCTGACGGCGCTCGTAATTTCCGTCGCGATCAAGATTGTGGGAGCACTGCTTGTCTCTTCGCTGCTGACGATTCCCGTCGCTTGCAGCCTGCTCATTGCGCGCAGCTTCAAGCATTCTGTTTTTCTGGCAATTCTGTTCTCAGAGGTTGCTGTTATTGCAGGATTAGTGATTGCGGGCATTTGGGATTTGGCCCCCGGAGGGACGGTTGTACTCAGCCTCATCGTGATTTTGTTCGGCATTATACTAAAACGGGGATTGAGTAGATAACATGGATTCCGTAAACATGTGGATTGCTTTATGGGCGGGAATCGCTTCGTTCATCTCGCCTTGCTGTTTGCCGCTGTACCCTTCATTTCTTTCTTACATAACGGGCATTTCGGTCAGTGAGCTGAAATCGGGTAAAACCTCCAGGCAGGCCCGAACGCAAACGATGCTCCATACGCTCAGCTTTATCGTAGGCTTTTCGATTATTTTCTTCGCGCTTGGGCTAACCGCAGGCTTTATCGGCAATTTTTTTATCGATTATCGCGATTTGTTAAGACAAATTGCAGCGCTCTTGATTTTTGTCATGGGGCTGTTCCTGCTCGGCATCTTTCAACCGCAATGGCTGATGAAAGAACGTAAGTTTAGCATTAAATTTCGTCCTGCCGGATACGTGGGCTCCGTCTTCGTCGGTATGGGCTTTGCAGCAGGCTGGTCGCCGTGCGTAGGCCCGATTCTGTCAGCCATTCTCGCGCTTGCAGCAACAGAGCCGGGTACTTGGGCGCAGCTCACGACCGCGTACTCGCTCGGCTTCGCGATTCCGTTCTTCGTGCTCTCCTTTTTCATCGGTTCCACGAAATGGATTTTGCGTTATTCAAGCTTGATTATGAAAATCGGCGGGGGCCTCATGATTGTCATCGCCATCCTGCTGTATACCGGCAAAATGACGCAAATCACCTTGTGGCTGAACACGATTACCCCCGACTTTTTAAAGTTTTAACGGCACGAGGCTACGTAAAATATTCAATTTTCGCTTGAGGGAATTTATCGAAGATACGCTCTGTGATAAATTCCCTTAACGCCGTGGCCTGCTCGTCCGGGTAGACGTATTTGCCTCTTCCGTACTTCCCCCACTTGTATTTCCGCTTTTCTTCATCCATTTCCAATTTCGTTTTCGGATAGCGCTGCGCAATAATGTTTTTTGCCGTTTTCGTAAAACGGTGCTGAATCATTTCAAACGTCAGGTCTTCTGTCGCTTCTGGCGGAAGAGCTTGATATAGCTTCTCCATAAGCGCCGCGTAGCCGTCTTCCCAGCCTTCGTGCCAAATAATCGGAGCAATGATAAACCCGAGCGGATAGCCCGCTTTAGCCACTTTGCCTGCGGCTTCAATACGTTCATGAAACTTGGATGTGCCGGGTTCAAAATTTCGGATCACATAGTCGGCATTCACGCTGAAACGGAACCTCGTACGCTTGTTATGTTTGGCGTCAAGAAGAGGCTCGACGTGGTGGTACTTGGTCACAAACCGCAGCCGCCCATACTCCTGCTGGCCCATAAATTCAATGACCTGCTTCAGGGAGCCTGAAATATGCTCCAAACCTACCGGATCGGACGTACAGGCCGCTTCAAAACGGGTAATTTCCGGTGCCCGCTCGTCGATATAGCCTTGTGCAGCATGTAAGATGTCGTTCATGTTCACATAGACGCGAATGTAAGGTTTTGCCCCCATGGTCGTCTGCAAATAGCAGTAGTGGCAATGCCCCATGCAGCCCGTTGCGATGGGAATGGCATATTCGGCAGATGGCTTGGACGTTTCGAATTTTAACGTCTTGCGAATGCCGACGACGAGCGTGCGCTTGGCGATCCGGTATTTCTCCAGTTCGGATTCGCCGGGCAAATCGCGAATTTGATTATGCGACGTTGTCATATGAATGTCGAGACCTTGTTTTTTGGCCCAAGCAAGGATTTGCTCGCCCTTGGGGTAAAGGAGCGCATCCGGCTCGAAGTATACGAGCTCAGGCATAAAAACGGCTGTATTGGGCGCAGGTGCGGCAGGACGGGACAGCAAATCGATGGCCATAGTCGTCTCCTTTTTTTAAGCCGAGATAATGAAATACGCTATGTAGTGTGTGATTTCTTGCCTTACTTGAACCATGGGAGATTTGACCGCGTAAGGGTTGATGCATTATGATAGGGAAGCAACAAGCCGTACGTTCGAAGGAAATTCGCAAGCAGGGGGATATCAAGCAATGGCTACGCCGAGTATGGAAGACTATTTGGAGAGAATATACAAGCTTATCGATGAGAAAGGCTACGCTCGTGTTTCCGACATTGCTGAGGGGCTAGAGGTGCACCCATCTTCCGTTACGAAAATGATTCAAAAGCTCGACAAAGACAATTATTTGATTTATGAGAAATATCGCGGCCTTATTTTAACGCCGAAAGGGAAGAAAATGGGCAAGCGGCTGATGGATCGGCATGAGCTGCTTGAAAATTTCTTAACGTTGATCGGTGTTCACGAGGACAATATATATAAGGACGTAGAGGGCATTGAGCACCATCTGAGCTGGGATTCCATCACATGTATCGAGACGTTGGTGGAGTACTTTAAACGGAGCCCACAGCGGATGGACGACCTCTTGGAAGTACGCAAAGAACTGGAAGCTGAAAGCTAAGGCAGAGACCGCGGAGCGGATCTCTGCTTTTTTGTGTCATGCAAACAACCTGCCTCCGCATACATACCTATGAAGCGCAAAGTAAGCGAGGGGAGGGAGCCGGTTATGCGAATCAATGGGGTGTTCGAAGGCGGCGGTGTCAAAGGCATTGCGCTCGCCGGAGCGGTCAGCGCCGCGCAGAGCCAGGGCTTTATGTTTCACCAAGTGGCCGGTACAAGCTCCGGCTCGATTGTAGCGGCATTGCTGGCGGCAGGCTACACGGGGGAAGAAATGCGGGAAATCATCCTTCGAACGCCGTTCAAGTCGTTCATGCAGCGCTCCGCGATTTTTAATACGAAAATAATCGGACCGGCTGCGCGGCTGTTGATCAAGAAAGGCTTGTACGCCGGGGAGGCACTGGAAAGCTGGGTCGCGCAGCTGATGGCTGCCAAGGGTGTCCGCACTTTCGGCGATTTAAAGCCGAACCAGCTGCGTATTATCGCGTCCGATATTACACAGGGCCGGCTGCTCGTGCTCCCGAACGACATTGCGCAGTATGGCATTGAACCGGGCAAGCTGGCGGTTGCGAAGGCCGTGCGCATGAGCACGAGCATCCCTTATTTCTTCGACCCTGTTCGCATTCGTCGACATATAAAAAGCTCCGCGAAGGCGGTGCCTTTCGCGGAGCAATTCAACTACATCGTGGATGGAGGGCTTCTCAGCAACTTTCCGCTCTGGATTTTCGATAGCGAAGCCACATCCCGGAACAAAGCACTCCCTGTCATCGGCTTCCAGCTCGTAGGGAAAAACGAGACCCCCGTGCATACGATACGGGGGCCGGTGACGATGCTCGAGGCGTTGTTCAGCACGATGTTGAGTGCGCATGATGAGCGTTATATCGAGCAGAAGAACCGGTTCAGGACCGTCAAGATCCCGACGCTCGGCATTAGCAACACCCAGTTCAACTTGTCAAAGGAACTGGGCATGTCGCTGTACGAGTCTGGTTACAAAGCCTCGGAGGCTTATTTTGCTCACTGGAGTGCCGAGGTGTACGAACAAAATTACGAGAAATTCGTCATGCGCCCGAAAAAGCCATAAAGCCTTGCGGCTTAGTGGTATTTCGGGAAATCGTCCGAATTGTTGGTATCCTTCGTTCCATTGATCACGCGAAACTTCGCGTTTTTCGTGTTTTTTCCCTTGCCGGGCCCAGGGCGGACCTGAACCTTCTTCCAACTGGAAGGTGGAAACTTGTAAAGCAGGAAAATGACACCGAGCACGATGATCGGAATGAACAAGGTGCGCAGGCTGACCAGCAGTCCGATCGCAAGGAGCACGCCGATGGCAATCTCAACAGGAGTAAATCTTCGTCTCATACCCGTCCCTCCATAATTCGTTGTTCCGCTTCGCGCATGCGGTTGAATGAGGCGATCGAAACTTCGACCTGGCTGTCCTCCGGTTCCTTCGTAGTCAGGAGCTGCAGCCACAAGCCGGGATAGCCCAGATATCGCAAAACCGGCACTTCGCGCAGCGAGTTCGTAAAACGCAATACTTCATAAGAAACACCGATGACCACAGGCAGCAGAATGAGCCGCTGTACAATACGCTCTACATAGCCGTCGTAGTGCAGGAATGAGTAGATCACAACGCCGATCAGAACGGTAAAGACGATAAACGAGCTGCCGCAGCGGTAGTGCAGCGTGTTGAACTTTTGCACATTGCTGACCGTCAATTCGACGCCGGCTTCATAGGCGGAAATCACTTTGTGCTCGGCGCCGTGGTATTGAAACAGCCTGCGGATCATCGGCGTTAGCGAGATGAAATAAATATATCCGATCAGCAAAATAATTTTGATAACACCTTCTAAGAGGTTATGAAGAAATTGATTGCTGAATGCATGCTGGAACAAAAACTGTTCGATTACCGCCGGCACAAGCGTAAAGACGAATTTCCCGAATAAAAAGGAAAGCACCCCGACCACGGCCACGCCGAGAATCATCGAAATGTTCGAGAAAACGCCTTGTTTGTCTTCTTTCTGCACCGAACCGTCCTCATTCTCTTGTTCGGCAAACGATTCCGCTGAGAAATTCAAATGCTGCGCGCCCTTGGCGCTGGATTCAATAATCCCGACGATCCCGCGGACGAGCGGAATTTTTTTGAGCGTCTGCACCCAAGGAATGTCTTTGCGAGGCACTTCCAAAAAATCAAGTGAACCGTCTTTTTTGCGCACGGCGGTCACATGCACGTTTTTTCCTGCGAACATGACGCCTTCAATGACGGCTTGTCCGCCGTAAATACTATTTTGTTCTGCCACAAGATTCACCTTCTTATCCTTATCGAATTCGGATTGATTCTTTCTCATTGTAACGGATTCACAGATTGAATGCTACCGATAGCGACAGAACATACTAGGAATGACTTAGGTAAATGAAGCAGCTCCTGTAGAGAAAGGAAGATACTAGGTGGAAAAACAGGCAACCCATACGGGAGGATTTTTAACGAGTCGGTGGAAATTCGCGCTTTATATCGGTTTTTTTGCAGGGTGCATTTGGGGCGCAGTCAAAATCGTGGAGCATTATTTCAAATTTACAACGGTGTCGATCGGCTTTATCGCCGAACCTTTTTTCAAGCATAGCTTTTTTGACACATGGGCAGGGTTGTTCGTCGGCTGGGTGTTCTTTATCGGATTTTCCATTATCGCGGCTGTCCTCTATATGATGGCAATGTGGAAGCTTCGCAGCCCGTGGTGGGGCGTCGCCTATGGAGCTGTCTGGTGGGCGGTCATTTATTTGGCCGTTGGTCCATATACAGGAATGACGTATTGGAGCTGGGAGCTTGGGCTCTATACGAACATTACGGACTTTTGCCTGTTTTTGGTGTGGGGCATGTTTATCGGGTACTCCATTGCGATTGAATATACCGATCGCCGGTTCACACATCCTATACACAAGACATGAAAGTTATGGTAAAATATACGGGTTAAATAGCTTGAACCGCTATTTGACGATGCTGCACGTATCGGGAGTGATCGTTTTTGAAAAGAGTGCTAGTTCTGAACGGCCCGAATTTGAATATGCTCGGTATGCGAGAGCCCGGCGTATACGGCACGGTATCGCTGCCGGTCATCATCCAGAATCTGGAGGTGCTCGCTGCGCAGCTCGACATCGAGTTGGAATGCTTTCAGTCGAATCACGAAGGCGGACTGATTGACAAAATTCACGAAGCTTACGGCACCAAGGATGGAATTGTCATTAATCCGGGCGCTTTTACGCATTACAGCTATGCGATCCGCGACGCCCTCGCGACGGTTCAGCTTCCAACCGTGGAAGTGCATCTTTCCAATATTCATAAGCGCGAAGAATTCCGGCATCATTCGGTTACCGCACCGGTTGTGATCGGACAAATTTGCGGCTTTGGCGCTGCCAGCTATGAGCTTGGATTACGTGCATTACTGCCTCATTTGTAAAGGAAGTTCAAAAAGGCGTCTTTTTGAACACACATTGTAAGAAAGAATGGTGATTTTGGATGCAGGAGAAACGAATTGAACGTCTTCGTCAGGTTATGCAGCAACAAGAACTGCCGGCTTTGCTCATCACGAACGCATACAACCGTACATACGTGACTGGCTTTACGGGTTCCTCCGGCTATGTTCTGATTACGGGGGAACGTGCCATCCTGCTAACTGATTTCCGTTATATGACGCAAGCCCCTCAGCAAGCGAAACTGTTTGAAGTGGTAGAACATAAGCCGAAAGTAATCGAAAGCGTCCTGGAACTGTTGCAAAAGCAAGGGATTACCAAGCTTGGTTTTGAGCAGGCGGACGTGACGTACGGCGACTTCCTGGGCTACCAGCAAGGTTTGCCAGGCGTAGAATTCGTTCCGACCGCAAGCCTTGTGGAGCAAATCCGCATGGTGAAGGACGACGCCGAACTGCAAGTGATGCAGGAAGCGGCCGATTTGGCGGACCAGACGTTCAGCCATATTTTGAATTTCATCAAGCCGGGCGTGAAAGAGCTGGACATCGCCCTCGAGATCGAGACGTTCATTCGCAAGAATGGCGGCACGTCGACTTCCTTTGAGACGATCGTGGCGTCGGGCGAACGCTCCGCGCTCCCGCACGGGAAAGCAAGCGATCGCGTTCTTCAAGGGAACGAATTTGTCAAATTGGATTTTGGCGCGTATTATAAAGGGTATTGCTCGGACATCACCAGAACGGTTATGCTAGGAAAGCCGACAGACAAGCATAAAGAGATTTATGATATTGTGCTTGAGGCTCAGCTGAACTGCCTGGCGAACCTGAAACCGGGCATTCCGGGCCGCGAAGGCGACGCGTATGCAAGAGACGTGATCGTGAAGCACGGTTACGGCGATTATTTCGGTCACGGGACCGGACACGGGCTGGGGATGGAAGTTCACGAGTCGCCGCGCTTGTCGAAAACCGAAGATACGATTTTAACACCTGGTATGGTGGTTACGGTTGAGCCTGGCATTTATCTCCCCGGCTTCGGCGGAGTTCGAATCGAGGATGACGTTGTAATTACTGACACCGGCATTAAAATACTTACGCATTCTACCAAAGATTTTCTTATTATTGATTAGCGGAGGGAATAACAAGTGATTTCTGTAAATGATTTCAAAACAGGCTTGACGATCGAAGTGGATGGCGACATCTTCACCGTGCTTGATTTCCAACACGTAAAACCGGGTAAAGGCGCGGCGTTCGTTCGCTCCAAGCTGAAAAACCTGCGCAACGGCAACACCGTTGAGCGTACGTTCCGTGCCGGCGAGGGCGTAGGCCGCGCGCACATCGAGAACCGTGAAATGCAGTATCTCTACGCTGCAGGCGACGAGTACACGTTCATGGACAACGAAACGTTCGATCAAACGAGCTTGTCCCATGATCAACTGAAATGGGAACTGAACTTCCTCAAAGAAAACATGAACATCAAGATCATGAGCTACCAAGGTGAAATCCTGGGGATCAACCTGCCGAAAAGCGTTGAGCTTAAAGTTGTTGAAACAGAGCCAGGTGTAAAAGGCAACACTTCGCAGGGCGCACTGAAGAACGCGAAGGTTGAAACCGGCCTTAACGTGATGGTGCCGCTTTTCATCAACGAAGGCGACGTTCTGCTAATCGACACGGATGACGGCAAATACATCTCCCGTGCCTAAGCTTTAATCAGACAAGCCCCGATACGCTCGGAAGAGAGCGCTTCGGGGCTTTTTGGCGCACGTATAATTTGTTGCCACAGCTTGCGCGAATTATGTTATAATGTTGAATTGTTATGTAATAGTGAGTGTAATAGTATGCGTTGGGAGTGGGTCAGCTTTGTCTCTTATAGTGATGAAATTTGGCGGAAGCTCTGTCGGTGATGCGGAGCGAATGAAGCGTGTTGCAAAAAGAATCGTAGAACGCAAGCGTGAAGGACATTCTTGTGTGATTGTCGTGTCTGCGATGGGAGATACAACGGACGATTTGATCGACTTGTCCAATCAAATTAATGACGGAGCGCTTCCGGCGGCTCGTGAAATGGATATGCTGCTGACGACAGGCGAGCAAGTTTCGGTTGCGCTGTTGTCCATGGCGATACATAATCTTGGCGAGCAAGCCGTTTCGTTCACAGGTTGGCAGAGCGGGATTTATACAGAAGCTGTGCATGGCAAGGCAAGAATTACCGACATTCAGCCTGAGCGCGTCCTGAACGCGATCGAGCAGGGGAATGTCGTCATTGTTGCTGGCTTCCAAGGTATGACGCAAGAAGGCGAGATTACGACGCTGGGCCGCGGCGGTTCGGATACGACGGCGGTTGCGCTTGCGGCAGCGATTAAAGCGGACCTCTGCGAAATTTATACCGACGTAGACGGCGTATATTCGACTGATCCGCGTATTGTGAAAGTCGCAAGAAAACTGAACGAAATCTCCTACGACGAAATGTTGGAGCTGGCCAACTTGGGCGCAGCCGTCTTGCATCCGCGTGCGGTGGAATATGCAAAGAACTACAACGTGACCCTCGTGGTGCGTTCGAGCTTTACCTATAATGAAGGAACGAATGTGAAGGAGGAAGCAGTGATGGAGCAAGGAATCGTTGTCCGCGGCATCGCTTATGACAAAAACGTAGCAAGAGTCAGTATTTTGGGTGTCCCTGAGAAGCCTGGGCAGCTTGCCAAGGTGTTCCTGGCGCTCGCAGACGTGCAAATCGACGTAGACATCATTGTTCAAAGCGGTGTGATCAACGGTTCCGCAGATTTCTCGTTCACAACAAACTTGAACGACCGTGAAAAAGCACTTGACGTTCTGGAACGAATTCGCGGCGAAATCGGTTTCCGCGAAGTGACGTCCGAAGTGAACCTCGTGAAAGTATCCATCGTCGGCGCCGGTATGGTCAGCACGCCGGGTGTTGCCGCTACGATGTTCAAAGTTATCTCCGACCTGGGCATCTCGATTTCCCTCGTCTCCACGTCCGAAATCAAAATGTCTTGTGTCATCGACGCTGCTCCGCTGCAAGACGTCATTCGCGCGCTGCACTCGGCGTACGGTCTTGACACAACCGAACAGGCCTTTGTCGGCGGCCCGCAAGATCGCCGTTAATCAGTGCCACTTGTCCGCGATAAAATAAGCGACTTTTAATAGAAATGCGGTGATGCCGGCAGCCATCAATGGGCCGACCGGGATACCGCGCATAAACAAAATTCCGAAGATCGAACCAATGACAAGACCCACAATTAATTGTGGGTCTATTTTCAGTAGTTCGAGGCCTTTGCCATTCATATAGGTGGCGACCGCGCCGCCCACTAAGGCTATGAGGCCTGGCCATGTCGTGAAGACGGATATAATGTCCTTCATCGAGATTCGATCGCTGGCGAAAGGGACCAGAACGCCGATGGTCAAGAAGAGCAGGCCAAGTTCCAGGCCTTTGCGCTCCATGGAAGGAAAAAACCGGTCAAGCCCGATCAGCTTCACGGCAAGCAAAATACAAGCTGCCGTCGTGATGATGGGAGACCGGCCAATCAATCCGATAATGATCAGAAGCACTAACAGCAAATCTCCATTCATCCCCATAACCCCTTGTCCTCAGGTTGTTCATTTTATTGTATGAGGGGGGCTTGTATTTAGAACGGAAGCCGGTGCTGCGGCGGCTTTCTATCGCGGCAGCAGCACCATGTGATCGTTCTCGAGAATTGGCACGCTTTCGGAAATATTCGCTTGCGCGCATAGAATAATATCCGCGAGGAAGCCGGATTTTTTCATTTTTCTCCCATTGCTGCAAGAGAGCAGATGGTCCAGCAGACGATGCTTGCACGTCAAATAAGCGCTATGCATCGCCATGCCGAAATCGTTCGCTTGCACGTGCTCGGCTCCGAGCTTTTGAATGATTTCGTGCATAATAAGCCCGGCGCACAAACCGTCCTCCAGGGAGAATACATCCTGGGTGCCTGCGCACAAGATGACGGTGTCTCGCCCTAGTTGAATCGCGGCATCGGCGCAGGCGCGGCCGTTCATCAAGGCGCCAGCGAGCACATGCGAGGCTTTGAGCGCTTTCTGAATGCCGCGCGTTCCGTTGGTCGTCGTCAAGATAATGCGCCGATCCTGCACAGCCTCGCGGGTGTACTCCAAGGGCGAGTTGCCGAAATCGAACCCGGGAATTTTTTTGCAAAAGCGCTCGCCTCCCAGCAAATCCCCTTCCCGATACAACTCCTTGGCTTTCACAACGGTTTCGACGGGAACGATTCCGCGGCTGCCGTTCGAGAGTGCCGTGATGATGGTGCTGGTTGCGCGGAGGACGTCCACTACAACGACCGTTTTATGAAGAAACTCTTCGCTTCTGGCTTCGCCGATGTTGGCGACAACTTCGATATGCATGATTTATTCCTTCCTCGCACCTAAAGCAAGCGTGTCGGAACGCAATCCTCTCCGCAGCGCTTCCAGGGCAATCACTTCCTCAGGCGCAATATTTCCAAGATGGATACCGGGACCGAGCATCGAAATGAGGTGGACCTGCTGGCTCTTCATTGGGGCTTCCCAGAGCAGAATCCGGTTCGAAATCGCGGATAGCACTTGCTGCAGCTCTTCATCCTTGCAGTTACCATCCTCGTCAAAAATGCCGACGCCTCTGCCAGCTTCCCGGGCTTCAATCGTCACCAGCGACGCACCGAGCTCACGATCAATCAGAACGGTCTCGATGAGCTCATTCAATTCGATGGTCGACCCCCATCCTTTTTTGCCATATTCCGTCACAACGGTTAATCCTTCCGCAATCCCTTTACCTATCAGTTCATTGCGCAGCCGACGTTCCATCTGAATGGTGCCGTCCGATACTTCCACGCCGTTAAACCCGAGTGCCATAATCGTGTCAAAATAAGAATCTACCGCGTCTTGCTGCACGGCGACTTCCAAGAAGGTGCCGCCGGGATAAATGCAGATGCCGTGCTCCTTGGCCAGATTGATTTTGCTTTTCAGCACAGCTAACGGGTACAGCGGGGAGGTGCCGAAACCAAGCTTAATCATATCGATATGCTCGCCCGAGGTATGGAGCAAATCCTGGAAGGCGAGTAGGCCAAGTCCTTTATCCATTACCATCGTTTTCCCCAGCGTTCTCGGTTTCGCCTCTCTGACGCCCGTAGGGTCGGCAAGAACGGGGTTCCATTGCAACTGAGAAGTCACTTCCATCGGTAAATCTCCTCATCTTCCTTCGAAGGATCAATGCGCAATCAATAAAGGGTCTCTTGCTTTTTGATCGCGCCAAGTTATGTGTTCAGCATATGCATCCGCACTTTTGGTGGTGCCCAGCATGCCTAAAATGAGACGGGCCCGCATACGTTAGGTAAAAAGGATAAGCTGTCTTCTACGGCTCAAGGAGGTGGAATGCGTTGAACAAAATCGTCATGACGATGGCTTCGCTGCGCGTGCTCTCGGGATCGCTCGAATTAATTGCAGCCATACTGATGCTCCGGCTTGCAACCGTGGAAAAAGCGCTGCTGGTGAACGCCGGTCTGGCTCTAGTAGGTCCTCTAGTTCTATTAACGACAACGACGGTTGGATTGGTAGGCATCGCCGAGAAACTATCACTTGGCAAGATGCTCTGGATTATCGCAGGCGTGAGTTGTTTATTTATCGGGATTCTGAAAAAGTAATCGGTCATATTTCTTTCTAGTAAGCATAGTAATAAATATAGAAGACTGGACAACTTGGGGAGGCTGTCTGCAGATGCTTGCCAGTGTGCTCTACTTATTGCCCCATTCCTTGCGATCGCTGCTTAGCGAACTGCCTGGAAACGTACAAGCTAGCATAGAAGAAATAAGAGTAAGAGAGTCGCGCCCGCTGGAAATCAGTTGGGAGGACCGGTACGCCTTTGTCAGTCCAACCGGCAGGCTGGTAAACGACGATTCGGCCGCTTACAGGCCGACAAGACAGGATTGTATGGCGCTGCTGGAGATGCTAACGAATCATTCGCTGTACACCTTCGAGGAAGAGCTAAAACGAGGGTATATCACCGTGACCGGCGGTCATCGAGTTGGGCTTGCGGGCAGGACAATCCTGGAGAATGGGCATGTGAAGCAAATCCGCGATGTCGGCTCCTTCAACATTCGAATCGCCAAGGAAATTCACGGAGTCGGTAGGGACATCCTTCCCGGCCTGGTGGATCCGGTGATTGGGAGCCTGCACCATACGCTCATCATTTCTCCCCCGCAGCAGGGGAAAACCACGCTGATCCGCGATCTCGCGAGACTCATCTCCCGGGGAGAATGGGGAAGTCGGTACGCGCATTTGACCGGTAAAAAGGTCGGCATTATCGATGAACGTTCTGAACTAGCCGCCAGTCATAAAG
The DNA here is from genome assembly GCF_003955665.1 of Paenibacillus whitsoniae. GTDB lineage: Bacteria > Bacillota > Bacilli > Paenibacillales > NBRC-103111 > Paenibacillus_E > Paenibacillus_E whitsoniae. Next base: position 59,598 of record NZ_RXHU01000027.1, on the reverse strand, counting down.
GCGTTCCCCGCTTCGATCTGGGCCCGCGAACTGATGTGATGGACGGCTGCCCGAAGGCGGAGGGCATGATGATGATGATCCGCTCGCTGTCGCCCGAGGTGCTTGTCGTCGATGAGATCGGGCGCGCCGAAGATGCCGTCGCCATCCACGAAGCGGTGCACTCCGGCATCCGCGTGCTGGCAACTGCGCATGGCGCCTCCTACGAGGACATTCGCCGAAGACCGGTGCTGCGCGAGCTGATCGCAGACGGCGTTTTTATGAAGCATGTGATCCTTTCGCGCAGAAAGGGCGCACAGGCGAGCTTTCGCATCCTGGACCATACCGGCAAGCCGTTCGAATGGCAGCCTGAAAGAGGGCGATAATGTGATGTTTAAACTGCTTGGCGGTGTGCTCATTATCGGTGCGGGAACGCTGCTGGGATTTTTGCAAGCTTCCCATTACGCGAAGCGACCGCAGCAAATCCGAGGCTTGATCGGCGCTTTGGGGCGCATGGAGACTGAAATTTCATACGGGCTTACCCCACTGCCCGAAGCATTCGCTTCGCTGGGGAAGCAAGTGGCCGAGCCGCTGGCAACGCTGTTCCGATTGTCCTCGGAGAGATTGTTGGCGAACTATGAGCTGTCGATGAACGAAGTGTGGAGAGCGACGGTGAAGGAAGTCTGGGCGCGAACCTCGATGAAACGCCCGGAACAGGAAGTGGTGCTCAGCCTGGGGACGATTCTTGGTCAATCCGACCGCAGCGATCAGATGAAGCATCTGCGACTGGCCATCTCCCAGCTTCAGGCCGAAGAGGCGGAATCGCGGGAAGAGCAGCGCCGCTACGAGAAAATGTGGAAAAGCCTCGGTGTCCTGGTCGGTGCTCTGATTGTGATTTTAATGTATTGACGGAGGGTTGAGGTGCCAGGAATGAACATTGACGTGAACGCCATCTTTCAGATTGCCGGCATCGGCATCATTATCGCGATGATCCACACGGTGCTGAAGCAGATGGGCAAAGAGGATATGGCCCATTGGGTCACGGTCATCGGCTTCGTTGTCGTCCTCTTCATGGTCGTCAGCATGCTGGATAATTTATTTAAGGAAATCAAAACCATTTTCCTATTCCAATGAGGTAGCCTGATGGAAATCATCCAAATCGTAGGACTAGGACTTCTCGTCACGATTCTGACCCTGATCATCAAGGAACAAAAGCCGATGTTCGCCTTTCTGCTAGCGGCTTTTACGGGAATCGCCATTTTCTTGTTCCTGATCGGCAAAATCTCTGCCGTCATCGGCGTGCTGGAAGATTTAGCCGTCAAGTCCAACGTCAACATGGTGTTTCTTAAAACAATTCTAAAAATTATCGGCGTCGCATACATTGCCGAATTCGGTGCGCAAATCGTCCGGGATGCCGGGCAGGAATCGATCGCCTCCAAAATTGAGCTTTCCGGCAAGGTGCTCATCATGGTGATGGCGATTCCCATTATAACCGTCATAATCGAGACGGTGGTTAAATTGCTTCCCGCCTAAAGAAGGACCTGAGGAGTGACACGCATGCATCCATCCTATTCGCACCAGCAGCTGAACAACCGTTGGGTCTTGATCCTTATCCTGATGATCGGCGCATGGCTTGGTCTGGCAACGGGCTCTTCCGCCGAAACGCCGACCGATGCGATGATCAAGGAGCAGGTCAATCATTTGAATACGGAGCCTGTCGAGCAGTATTGGAACAAGCTCATGAAGGAATACGGGGGCTATTTTCCCGAGAGCAAGACGCCGAGCTTCATGGAGATCCTCCTTGGCACGAAAGGCATCAACATGAAAAGCATTTTTAAAGGGCTGCTCTCCTACGTGTTTCACGAAATCTTGATCAATGGCAAGCTGCTCGCAGCCATCGTGATTCTGACGGTGTTCAGCATGATTCTGGAGACGCTGCAAAGCTCCTTCGAACGCAATACGGTGAGCAAACTCGGATACGCGATTACCTATATGGTGCTCATCATCATCGCCATCAACTCCTTCAGTGTCGCCATCGGGTATGCGAAAACAGCCATCTCTTCCATGATCCAATTCATGATCGCGATTATGCCGCTGATGCTGACATTGCTGGCCTCTATGGGGAATGTGACGTCGCTGGCGATCCTGCATCCGCTCATTGTGTTCATGATTCATACGGTAGGCACGGCAATCTATGTATTCGTCTTCCCGCTGCTGTTCTTCTCCGCCGTCCTGCACATTGTCAGCTCGCTCAGCGATAAGTACAAGGTTACGCAGCTGGCGAATCTCTTGCGAACGGTAAGTTTAGGCTTGCTGGGGGTATTCGTCACCGTCTTTCTCGGTGTCATCTCCATTCAAGGCACAGCAGGCGCGGTCAGGGATGGCGTAGCGATCCGGACGGCAAAGTATATTACCGGCAACTTCGTTCCGGTGGTCGGGCGATTGTTCTCGGATGCGACGGAGACCGTCATCGGCGCTTCCTTATTGGTGAAAAATGCGATCGGCCTCGTCGGCGTCGTCATTCTGGTCATCTTGTGCGCATTCCCGGCGATCAAAATTTTAACGCTCGCCTTTATCTATAATTTATCGGCCGCCTTGATGCAGCCGCTCGGCGACAGCCCGATTATCTCCTGCTTGCAAACGATCGGCCGAAGCTTGATTTACGTGTTCGCCGCACTCGCCGCCGTCAGTCTGATGTTCTTTCTCGCACTGACGATCATGATAACGATCAGCAACGTCTCCGTCATGATGCGGTGAAAGGAGGGTGCTTATGGATTGGTTAGCCGGATGGCTGAAAACGGTCATCATGGTCATTATGCTCGCCACATTCGTTGACCTGCTGCTGCCGAGCAACACGATGCAGCGCTACGTCAAAACCGTGCTCAGCCTGTTCATTCTGCTGACGCTGCTGTCGCCCGTACTCCAGCTGTTCCAGAAGGACTGGAACCTCGATCGTCTGATCGGGCAAGCGGAGAGCCAGCAAAATGCACGCGCAGCGCTTGCGCAAGGGATCGGGGGTTCGGCTTCAATGCCGGCGCTGAATGTGATTCAGCAAGATGCTCAAAAACTGCAAAATGCGGAGCAAAAGCAAACGCAGCTCCTCGTCCAGACCCAGCTCGCAAACGCAATGAAAGAGCAGCTGCAGAAAGAGACGAACCGCCGTGTCAAGGATGTCGCCGTGCAAGTTCAGATCGACAATAACGGGAAGCCCGCCATTCAGATGGTGAAGGTAACCCTTGATGATATAGAAGCTGGGAAGAAAACGGCGCCGGGCGACCGGAGCATTGCCGCAGTGGAGCCGGTTAAGCCGGTTGAGCCGATCCGCATCGATCGTGATCCCTCGACTGGCGTTAAGCCGGCGACGGTTCCCGATGAGGGAACCCCGCGGTTGTCAGAGGACGAACTGACGAAGCTTCAGGGCGTGCTGACGCAGAACTGGCTCGTGCATAAAGAGCAAATGGATTTTCAACTCGAAGTGCCGAAAGGATGGATCGCGAGGTGAATCGATGGGAACATTGCTGCAATGGATGGAGCACAAATTCGGCGGAGGACCGGGTGGACCGAAACGCAAAAACACGCTGCTTTGGGTGGTGCTGATCGGTCTGACGGGCGCTGCGCTGATGATTCTAAATACATTTATGACTGTCAAAGATGTTGATCCCATCAATACGGGGCGCGCTTCTCCTCCTTCCAGCCAGGAAACGTTTGCCGGCAGCGGGAGTAAAGAAAATTCAAACTTTCATGAGTACGAACAAGCCTACGAGAATCAGCTCAAAAGTATTTTGCAAAAAATCGTAGGCGTCGGCGAAGTGGAAGTGCTCGTCACTATTGAATCTACGGAGGAAATGACCGTCGACAAAAACTACAACGACAGCCAGCAAATGACGACGGAAAAAGACAATGCCGGGGCGAGCCGTAATATTTCCCAAGTAACGCGAAGCGGCGAAGTGGTGATCTACCAGGTGTCCGGAGATCAGAAGCCGTTGGTGCTCAAATACATCAAACCGAAAATTCGCGGTGTCATCGTCGTTGCCAAAGGCGCAGAAAATTTAACCGTGAAAAAAATGATTACCGAAGCGGTCGAGCGCGGACTTGACGTGCAGGCCAGCCGGATATCGATTTTACCTCGCAAAACAGGGGAATAAAGAAACGAAAAACATGCAACCATTCTAAGGAGGAATTGAAAATGAACGCAAAAAGACAAACGATTTGGCTCGTATCGATGCTCAGCTTGATGGTAGTGCTCTCGGCTTACTACTTGTTCACCGAAGACGTCAACAAACTCGATTTGGCAACGACCGAGCAAACAAGCGGCTCTCAGGCAGTTACAATTGATATGAGTCAAGTGGATCCAGTGACAGGAGCGAAAACAGATGTGAAAGCTGCAACAGGCACAGATGCGAAAACAGACACAAAAGCAACGGCTCCGCAAACCTCGACAAAAACGGATACGAAGGCGACAACAACGCAATCTTCTACGCAAACTTCGACAAAGACTGACGGAAAAACGGCATCCTCCAATACGGCTAAAACGGATGATCAAGTGCTGAAGCAAATGGAAGAACAAGCGAAAACGACGTCCGCCAGCGACTACTTCACAAACGAGCAAATGAAGCAGAACGACTACTTCACAAAGGCCTCCACGGATCTGATGAACATCATCGTCGACGCCAAAAAATCGCCGCAAGACGTAGCGAAAGCAACCAACGATTTGTCCGCGCTGAGCGATCTGCAAGATAAGATTGAAAACCTGCAAGACATGCTGATTCAGGACTATCCGCAAGCGGTGATCAGTCAGGACAACAACAAATGGAAAGTGACGGTGCAAGCGGATAAACTGGAAAAAAGCCAAGGCGTGACGATCGTCGATATGGTCGTGAAAGAGCTTGGCACAACGCCGGACAACGTCAAAATTCAATACGTGCGTCCATAAGTCAATAGCGAAACCTAAGCCGCTTGGAAACGTAGTGGAAAGGGTCCGGGCAAACTGGACTCTTTCCATTTCCTGCGTTTATAGGTATAATACATACGTTGCGGCTATGAAAACGCATTTTTTAATGGTTCACCAACGCCTAAAGGAGTGACAGGAATGTTTAAACTGAGTGAAATCAAAGAGTTAATCAAACTCGTCGATCAATCCTCTTTACACGAACTTGAAATTGAAAATGAAGGTGCACGCCTTTCCATTCGTAAACCGAATAAATCCGAGCCTGTTTATGTAACTGCTCCGGTTGCGCATCAAAGCTTCGCGCCGATCCCGCAAGCGAGCATCGCAAGCGCGGCTCCGGCTGCTCTGGAAGCGGGCACAGCTGCGCCTGCTGCAGGACAAGCCAAACAAGAAGACCCGTCTTTACATAAGATTGTTTCTCCGATGGTCGGCACATTCTACTCAGCGGCTTCTCCGGGAGCGGCGCCATTCGTAAATGTCGGCTCTAAAGTGAATGACAAGCAAATCGTGTGCATCGTGGAAGCGATGAAGCTCATGAACGAAATCGAAGCGGAAGTGCGCGGCGAAATCGTCGAAGTGCTCGTCGAGAACGGACAGCTTGTAGAATACGGACAACCATTATTCCTGGTTCGGCCAGAATAGAGGGCAAATCCATGACATTTCATAAAATTCTTATCGCGAACCGCGGTGAAATCGCGGTCCGGATTATTCGCGCCTGCCGCGAGTTGGGCATTGAATCCGTTGCAGTCTACTCAGAAGCAGATCGTGAGGCTTTGCATGTGCGTCTGGCGGATGAAGCCTACTGCATCGGGCCAACGGCGTCCAAGGACAGCTACTTGAACTTTACGAATCTGATGAGCGTTGCAACGCTTACCGAATGCGATGCCATCCATCCCGGATACGGCTTCCTTGCTGAAAACGCGGACTTCGCGGAAATTTGCGAAAGCTGCAATATTACGTTCATCGGACCGTCGCCAGATGCGATTTCTCGCATGGGCGACAAAGCGGTTGCGAAGCAAACGATGAAGGATGCACGCGTGCCGATTATTCCGGGTTCCGACGGCTTGGTGGAGAATGTCGAGGATGCAGTGACGATTGCTCGCGACATCGGATATCCGATCATTATTAAGGCGACAGCCGGCGGCGGCGGCAAAGGGATCCGTATCGCGGAGAACGAAGAAACGCTCGTTCAACAGATCACGGCTGCCCAGCAGGAGGCGCAGAACGCGTTCGGCAACGCCGGTATTTATCTTGAGAAATATTTGACGGGCATGAAGCACGTCGAAATTCAAATCTTGGCCGACAAGCACGGCAATGTTGTGCATCTTGGCGAGCGTGACTGCTCGGTGCAGCGCCGCAGACAGAAGCTGGTCGAGGAAGCGCCTTGCCCGATTCTGACGGAAGAGACGCGCAAGGCGATGGGCGAAGCGGCGGTACGCGCGGCGAAAGCCGTGAACTACTCCGGAGCTGGCACACTCGAATTCTTGCTTGGACCGGACGGCAAGTTCTATTTCATGGAAATGAATACGCGGATTCAGGTAGAGCATCCCGTGACCGAAATGATTACGGGCATCGACATCATCCAGGAAATGATTCGCGTCGCGGAAGGCCATCCGCTTTCCTTTACGCAAGAGGATGTGAAAATTAACGGCTGGGCGATCGAATGCCGTGTCAATGCGGAAGATCCAAGCCGCAATTTCATGCCATCTGCGGGTCAAGTGAAGTTTTACCTGCCGCCTGGCGGCTTCGGCGTTCGCGTCGACAGCGGGGTATACCCGGGCTATACGATTCCGCCGCACTATGATTCCATGGTGGCAAAGCTGATCGTGTGGGGAAGTACGCGCGACGAAGCGATTCAGCGTATGAAACGCGCGCTTACCGAATTTGCGGTTGACGGCGTCAATACGACGATCCCGTTCCACTTGAAGCTGCTTGAGCATCCGAAATTCATCAAAGGGGACCACGACATTAAGTTCCTTGAAGAACACAATGTGAATGTTTCGGAATAGAGACAACCATTTGTCATAATTTTGCCAAAATGCTATACTAATGAATTAAGGTAGCTTTTCCAAATTGTTCATCATAGGTTTGAATAAATCTTAGGAGGTGCCACAATGAGCACAATCGCTCCGGATTACGTCAGAACAGACATGGGCAGCATTCAGATTGCCCCCGAGGTTATCGAAATCATTGCCGGCTTGGCAACAGTGGAAGTGCCGGGCGTTGCGGGAATGAGCGGTGGATTGGCCGGAGGCATTGCTGAGCTGCTTGGACGCAAGAATTTGTCCAAAGGCGTAAAGGTGGATGTTGGTCAACGTGAGGCTGCCATCGACGTTTCCATTATTGTTGAGTATGGAAATCGGATTCCTGAGGTTGCAAGCGATATTCAAAATAACGTGAAGACAGCGATTGAATCGATGACGGGTTTGAGTGTTGTTGAGGTCAACGTCCACATTCACGATGTACATTTCAAACAGGCGGATAAGCCGTCGGAAGAAGAAGTTGCTCCTGCCGGTCGTGTGAAGTAGGCAGAAGCCGCAAGCCATAAGGACCATGGAAACCCCCTACAGGTTGCAGGGGGTTTCCTAACTTGGAAGGGGACAACGTTCGTGGGTAAAATTGTGGACAGGCTCTTGCTGTTAATTTTCAGCCTCATTATTTTCGTTGCAGCGATCTTCGTATTGGTGACAGCGTCCAGCTGGATCCCTCTTGAACAGGCAAGTCAGACGCTTCACAACTTTTACTATGACAAAAGCTATGCGTATGCGGCGATTATCGTCAGCGTGATCGTGCTGCTGATTGCGGTGCGCTTCATTATTTTGACCCTTCGCCCTGGCCGTGCGCAAGTGCCTTCCATCGACCAGAGAACCGACTTCGGGGATATCCGCATCTCGATTGAAACGGTCGAGAATTTGTCGCTCAAAGCGGCGGGACGCACCAAAGGGACCAAAGATTTGCGCGCGCGCGTACGGGTGAACCAAGCCGGTCTGGAAATTACGATCAGAACCATCGTCGACGGCGAAAGCTCGATTCCGGAATTGACGGAAGAGATGCAGGGGACTGTGAAAAGCTATATCGAAGAGATCACGGGCATTCCTGTAGCTGCCGTAACCGTATTCGTAGCCAACATCGTGCAGTCCGCACCTACGTTTAAAAGCCGAGTCGAATAGAGGTGAATCCACAAGATGTGGAATGAGCTGTGGGAATTCCATAGGGGTAAAGTGATCGGCGTCGCAGCAGGTATTTTCTTCGGATTCATCTATTTATTTTTTGGCTTCTGGGATATGTTGATTTTCGGTTTTATTGTGCTGATCGGTTTTTATGTCGGCTACAAACTGGATCGGAAAGAAAGTTTTTTCATGTTGGAAGACATTTGGCGCTATCTCACCCAAAAATGGAGAATGTTTCGCTAAAATCCCTGGTTCATCCATGGATTTTTTTGTTTGGATTGGGTTCAATTTGACGTATACTAGGAGAAAGAGTTTTTAAGAGGAAGTTCAAGAAGTCGTCTATTGACCCGACTTTTTGAACTCTCACTTTTAGGAGGAACAGAATGAAGCGCAGAGTGGCACGTGAACTGGCAGTACAGAGTTTATACCAAATTCAAATGAATGAAGCTTCGGCCGAAGATGCGGTGCGGATCTCGATTTTCGAGGCTGAGCACGATAATGAGGCCGGATTGGATCTAGCCGGGACGAAGATCGAACCCGTGTATGTGATGGAGCTGGTGGACGGCACCTCCCGCAATAAAGTGCTTATTGATGAAATTTTGGAAGAATATTTAAAAGGTTGGGCGATGGACAGGCTGTCCCGCATCGATCGGGAAGTGCTGCGTCTTGCTGCGTATGAAATGCTATACCGCGACGATGTTCCTCCTAAAGTTGTCGTCAATGAAGCCATCGAGATCGCCAAGCATTATGGCATTGACGATTCAGGCAAGTTCGTTAACGGTGTGCTGGGCAAAATGATTAAAGAAGTCGAGACGCTGAAAGGCAAAGTGCTTCGCACGCAGTAATCCAAGCGTTTATGCTGTCATTCATCCTGTATTTATTATAAATTAATCCGGTCTAGGGGGAGAAACACATGTCAGCGCAAGTGATCAACGGGAAAGAATTAGTAGGTTCCATTCGTGAGGAAATCAAAGCGGATGCGGCTGCCTTAACGGCGAAGGGCAATCAGCCCGGGCTCGTCGTCATTATTGTCGGGGAAGATCCCGCTTCACAAGTATACGTGCGTAACAAAGCCAAATCCTGCGATGAAGTGGGCATCTATTCGGAAGTTCACGCGCTGCCGGCATCGACGACACAGGAAGAGCTGATCGAGTTAATTCATGGGTTTAACCGTAACGATCAAATTCATGGCATCCTCGTTCAGTCTCCGCTGCCGAAGCACATCGATGAAGAAGCGGTCGTCGACGAAATCGATCCGGCGAAAGATGTGGATTGCTTCCACCCGGTTAACGTGGGGAACCTGATGATCGGCAAAGACGGTATGAAGCCTTGTACACCGCATGGTGTTATCGAGATTTTGAAGCGGACGGGCGTACAAATTGCCGGTAAACACGCTGTTGTCGTAGGTCGAAGCAATATCGTCGGCAAGCCGATGGCGATGCTGCTGCTGCGCGAGCATGCAACGGTGACCGTTGTGCACTCCCGCACGCCGAACATGGAAGAGATTACGAAACAAGCGGACATTCTCGTTGTCGCGGTCGGCAAAGCGCACCTGATCGGCGCGAACCATGTAAAGCCGGGTGCTGTCGTCATCGACGTCGGCATGAACCGTCCGGAGAACGGCAAGTTGACCGGCGATGTCGACTTTGAAGCGGTGAAAGAAGTCGCAAGTGCCATTACACCTGTACCGGGCTGCGTCGGTCCGATGACGATCACGATGCTGCTGCGCAACACGGTTGATGCGGCCGCGCGCAAAGCCGGCGTCAGCGTGAGCGTATAAGCGGCCGATGGCGAGGAACGAATCGAAGGTTTTCTCCGTCAAGGAGGTCAACCGCTATATCAAGCTGCTCCTGGAAGGCGACTTTCGCCTGCAGGACGTCTGGGTGCGCGGGGAAATATCCAATTTCACGCATCATTCCAGCGGGCACATGTATTTTACGCTGAAAGACGCGGATGGACGGCTCAAGAGCATCATGTTCGCATCTCACAATCAGCGCCTCGGCTTTATCCCGAAGGAAGGCACAAAGGTGCTGGCACGCGGCAATATTTCCGTCTATGAACGAGATGGCGCGTACCAGTTCTACGTGACGTCGATGCAGCCTGATGGCATCGGCAGTCTATTTTTAGCGTATGAGCAGCTGAAAAAGAAGCTGGAAGGCGAAGGGCTCTTCGCTGCCGAGCGCAAGAGACCGATCCCGCGTTTTCCGCGGGCCATCGGTGTCATTACGTCCCCGACGGGCGCGGCTGTGCGGGATATTATGATCACGCTGCAGCGGCGCTTCCCCGCGGTGCCGATTCTTCTGTACCCTGTCCTCGTACAGGGCACAGGAGCGGCGCCTTCGATCGTCAAGGCGATCGAAGCCATGAACCGCCTCGGTGAAGCCGACGTGCTCATTGTGGGCCGCGGCGGCGGCTCCCTCGAGGAGCTCTGGGCGTTCAACGAGGAAGCCGTAGCCCGGGCGATCGGCGCTTCCGCGATCCCCGTCATCTCGGCCGTCGGCCACGAGACGGACTTCACGATCGCGGACTTCGTCGCCGATCTGCGGGCGCCGACGCCGACGGCCGCGGCCGAGCTCGCGGTGCCGCACCACCTCGAGCTGAAGCAGCAGCTGTCGCAGCTCGCGCAGCGCTCGCACTATGGCCTGCTCCAGCAGCTGCGGCGCAAGCAGGAACGGCTCGCGCGCGCGCAGCGCTCGCCGTTCCTGACGAACCCGCGCAGGCAGCTGCTACAGCAGCCTGCGGAGCGGCTCGACCGGCTGGCGGAGCAGCTCGGTTACCGGATGCGGCAGCGCCTCGCGGAGCTGGCGCAGCGCCGATTGAAGCTGGAGCGCAGACTCTCCGGCGTCTCCCCGGCCGAGCAGGCCGTGCATGCGCGCCAGCGGCTGGGTACCGCCAGCCGCCAGATGCACACGGCCATGCAGACGCTCCTGCGAGCGAAGAAGCAGGAGTGGCAGAGCCGCGTCCGTCATCTGGACGCGCTGAGCCCGCTGAAGATTATGCAGCGGGGCTACAGTTTGGCCTATGACGAGGGGGAGACGGAGCTCGTCAGGTCGGTCAAGCAGGTGAAGATCGGGGATCGTCTCACCCTTCGATTGAAGGATGGACGCGTACATGTTCAAGTAGCGGGGATGGAGGAGAACAAGGATGTCGATTAAAGAAACCGAAGAAAGCTTTGAAACGGCGATCGAGCAGTTGGAGCGCATCGTTGCCCAGCTCGAGAGCGGTGATGTGCCACTGGAGAAAGCGATAGAGCTGTATCAGGAAGGTGTTCGGCTGTCCCACCTGTGCGGTGTGAAGCTGGAGCAAGTCGAGAAGAAAATCGAGATGCTGGTGGAAGGGGAAGCTGGCGTAACGCGCAAGCCTTTCCAAGCGGTCTTGGAAGATAAGGGGAATTAAGCTTGAATAAAACGACGTCCGACATTCATACATATATCTCATCCCATGCCGAACAAATTGAATCGGAACTGCTCCTCGCCTTGCCGGCGGAGTGGCAGGTGCCAGCCCTTTTGCGGGAAGCCATGAATTATTCCTTAATGGCCGGCGGGAAGCGGCTTAGACCGATTCTCGTGTTGGCCGCCTCTGAAGCGTTTGGCGGCTCCCATGCTGCGGCACTGCCGGTCGCCTTGGCGATTGAGATGGTGCACACGTATTCGTTGGTGCATGACGATCTGCCAGCGATGGACAATGACGACTATCGCCGAGGGAAGCTGACGAATCATAAGGTGTACGGAGAGGCGATGGCTATTTTGGCCGGGGATGCGTTGCTGACGCAGGCGTTCTACAGCGTCGCGCTGGCCCACAAGGTGCATGGCGCGCCTGCCGAGCGGGTGTTGGCGATTACCGAGGAGCTGGCGGCCTATGCGGGAGCGAGAGGAATGGTCGGCGGCCAGGCGGCGGATATGCTGGGTGAGCAAGGCATCACGAGCCTGGAGGAACTAACGTTTATTCATCGGCACAAAACGAGCGATCTCATGGTGTTTTCGCTTCGTGCAGGCGGTCATATTGCAGGCGCGACGCCGGAGCAGCTGAACGCACTTACGGCATTCGGCGACGCGCTAGGTCTTGCTTTTCAAATTCAGGACGATATTTTGGATATTATCGGCGACGAGTCGAAGCTCGGCAAGCCGGTGAAGAGCGACGAGAAGCAGATGAAAGTGACGTATCCATACTTTATTGGCATGGAAGCTTCCGAAAACATGGTGCGCAGCTTAACTTCGCAAGCCAAGCAAGCGCTGGAGGAAGCGAAGCTGCCGAATGCGGAGCGGCTATTGCAGCTCGCGGATTACCTCATGAAACGCGACCATTAAAGCTAGGGGAATTCACAAATTGCCCTGGTTACAGCACGATTTTATACGTAATAGCGATTTTATGATATAATGGTGAAATCTTAGCATTTTCACGAGGAGAAAGTGAGGAAACAAGCGTGCTGCTCGAACAAATCAATCGGCCTGAGGACTTGAAGCGGTTATCGATGTCGGAGCTTGAGACGTTGGCAGGTGAAATACGTCAATTTCTAATTGAAAAGCTTTCCGTCACAGGTGGCCATTTGGCTCCTAACTTAGGCGTGGTTGAGCTTACGATCGCTTTACACACTCTGTTCCACAGCCCGTATGATAAACTGATTTTTGACGTGGGCCATCAGGCGTACGTGCATAAAATTTTAACCGGCCGCAGAGACAAATTCGACACCTTGCGGAAGTACAAGGGACTTTGCGGGTTCGTCAAACGCTCCGAGAGCGAGCATGACGTCTGGGAAGCCGGACACAGCTCGACTTCGCTGTCCGCAGCGATGGGGATGGCGATGGCCCGGGATCTGAAAGGCGAGCATAACAAAGTCGTAGCCATCATTGGCGACGGCGCGATTACCGGCGGTATGGCGCTTGAAGCGATGAACCATATCGGCCATGAGAAGAAAAATATTATTGTCATTTTGAATGACAACGAGATGTCGATTGCGCCCAACGTCGGGGCGATTCATAATTATTTGAGCAAAATCCGCTCGGATCGTCACTATTTGAAAGCGAAAGAAGAAGTCGAACATTTACTGAAGAAAATCCCTGCCATCGGCGACACGCTGGCCAAAACCGCGGAGAAGCTGAAGGACAGTCTCAAATATTTTGTATTGAACGGCGTATGGTTTGAAGAGCTCGGCTTTACGTACATCGGCCCGGTTGACGGCCACAACCTTCCTGTGCTGATGGATACGCTCAAGCAAGCGGAGAAAATAAACGGCCCCGTGCTTGTGCATGTGGTAACGACCAAAGGCAAAGGCTACTCGCCCGCGGAGCAGGACTCCCATACTTGGCATGGCCTTGGACCGTACAAAATTGAATCCGGCCAAGTGCTCAAGAGCGCTGGGCCGCCGATGTATACGGAGGTTTTCGGCAACACGCTGATCGAGCTTGCGGAAAAGGATTCACGTATTATCGCAGTCACGCCTGCAATGCCGGGCGGTTCCGGGCTGCTCAAGTTCGCGAAACATTTCCCGAATCGCATGATCGATGTCGGCATTGCGGAGCAGCATGCGGCAACGCTGTGCGCGGGGATGGCGAGCGAAGGACTTAAGCCGGTATTCGCCGTCTACTCGACGTTCTTGCAACGCGCATACGACCAAGTTGTGCACGACATCTGTCGTCCTAAGCTGAACGTCGTGTTCGCCATCGACCGCGCGGGCTTTGTCGGCCCTGACGGGGAGACGCATCAAGGGGTGTACGACATCGCTTTCTTGCGATCACTGCCGAACATGGTGCTCATGATGCCCAAGGACGAGAAAGAGCTTCGCGATATGATGCAAACGGCGCTAGAATACAACGATGGCCCGATCGCTTACCGATATCCGCGGATCAGCGGAACCGGTGTATCGATCGAAGCACCGCCGAAGGCGATTCCTATCGGCACCTGGGAAACGTTGCGTGAAGGCGGTCATGCCGCCGTATTGGCCGTAGGCCCGATGGTGCAAATCGCGCTTGAAGCGGCAGAGCAGCTAGCCCAAGAAGGCATTCAGCTTCGCGTCGTCAATGCTCGTTTCATCAAGCCGCTTGATGAGTCTTTCTTGCAGCAGCTCGCGATAGAGGAGCTGCCGGTCATCACGATGGAGGAAGGTGCGATTCAAGGCGGCTTCGGCAGCGCGGTGATGGAATACTATGCCTTGCAGCGGCATTTCAACATGCATGTGACTGTCATGGGAATTCCGGATTATTTTGTAGAGCATGGTAGTGTGAAAGAACAACGCGAGGAAGTCGGCCTGACGGTAGAGCACCTTGTCGCTGAAGTTAAGTCATTAACGCCGCGCAAGCGTCAGCGCGTTTGACGTTTGCGGGCATTCGAATAGGAGACTCGTAGCAGGTATGTCATCTGATAAAGAACGGTTAGACGTATTGCTCCTGGAGCAAGGCTATTTCGAAAGCAGAGAGAAAGCCAAGGCCGCCATTATGGCTGGCCTTGTTTTTGCAGACGAAGAGCCTGCGGATAAGCCCGGGATGAAAATAAGCCGCAAAGCGGCATTGAAAGTCAAAGGCGCGATTCACCCTTACGTCAGCCGGGGCGGGTTGAAGCTGGAGAAAGCGCTCAAGCAGTTCGGCATTGACGTTGCCGGGGCAGTCATGCTTGACATCGGGGCGTCAACAGGCGGCTTTACCGATTGTGCGCTGCAGCACGGCGCGTCGCTCGTCTACGCTGTCGATGTCGGCTACAACCAGCTCGACTGGTCCTTACGGAACGACGAGCGAGTACGCGTCATGGAACGGACGAATTTCCGATACACGACAGCGGAAGATCTCGGGGGACCGCGGCCGAACTTTGCCAGCATCGACGTCTCATTCATTTCGCTGCGCATCATATTGCCGCCGCTGAAGGAGATCTTGCAACAGCAGGGACAGGTTGTGGCCCTGATTAAGCCGCAGTTTGAGGCGGGCCGTGAAAAGGTAGGCAAATCGGGTGTCGTGCGCGACACGGACGTTCACATCGACGTGTTGAGGACGATTCTGTCGTTTGCGGAGGAGCTTGGCTTCCGTCTGAAAGGCCTTACGTATTCGCCCATTACCGGGGGAGAAGGCAATATTGAATTTCTCGCATATTGGGCGGGCAATTCCGAAGAGGAATCGCTCGCCGCAACGACTGACCTGAACGTCATCATTGCTGAGACTGTGAAGGAATCGCAGAAATTGCACGGCAAATAAACTCATCAATGGGACTGCTTGTTTGGAGCGCCCGGAGATGAGTTTTTCCGATTAAAAAGGATTTTTCATCCGCACCCTCGAATAGTTAGGCGAGGTGAGGGACGTGGAACAAGGCGATGTCAAAGTCATTTTGTTAATCCTTATCATTTTCGTGGGCTTTCTATTCTGGCGGTTCAATAAATGGCTCAAGGGTCCGATGCCGAAGCGAGTTCGTGTGCCAAGCGATGCCAATGTGCCGCAGGATGACGTGGTCGAGCTTCTGGAAGGTGCAGGGTTCGATGTGCTTGCCGGGAAAACGAAAATTCCAATCACCATGACGATTAACGACCGTGACGTACTGGAAAGCCGGTTGTTTATCGACTACTTCGCAGAAAAGGATGGGCAGCTCCTGCTAGTCAAAGTGGCAAGAGAACGCAAACCGCTGGAAATGACCGGAAGCGGTGTGCGCGAGATGCTGCTGCCGTACAGCCTGATGTATCCGGAAGCCGAAGGCATCCTTTACGTGGATATGGCTGTGCAAAAAATCAAGAAAATCACTTTTCACATAGAGGTGTAGGATGAAAGGTCAGAGGCATGTCAAAATCAGGGAAATCATTACGAACTATGAAATAGAAACGCAGGACGAGCTGGTCGAAGCGCTGCGCGACGCAGGCTTTCATGTGACGCAAGCGACGGTATCGCGCGACATTAAAGAGCTTCATCTCATCAAGGTACCGCTCGATGACGGCAGATACAAGTACTCGATGCCCGCCGACTCCCGTTTCAATCCGATGCAGAGGCTGCGCCGGGCGCTTAGCGACCATTTTGTCTCGATTGATTATACGGATAATCTGGTCGTGATGAAATGCTTGCCGGGCACCGCGAACACGATTTGCGCCCTGCTTGACAGTTTGGAGTGGAGCGGCGTGATGGGAACGATTTGCGGTGACGACACCATTCTTGTGATCTGCCGCGGCAAAGAAAACAGCACAACCTTTATGCAAGAGATCATGTCTTTATTAGCGTAGCAGATTCATACTTTCCTCAAATTGGGAGGGCTTTGGCCCTCCCGATTGTCCAACTTACGCAACCTCGCGATCCCCCTCATGACCTTATTTGTCGTGCCTTCGATTCTTTCGCTCTCGAGCATATTCTTCTCGCTTTCAGCTCCTATTGTAGCCCTCATTTCTCGAAATTGTTCCCTTGACACCGAACCTGTGTTCGGTCATAATTTGAAGTAACTTGAGACACTAACATACATAAATGTTCCAGGAGGCGGGCATGCTAACAGAGTTATCCATTCGGAATTTAGCGGTCATTGAACATGTACATATTCGGTTTAAATCCGGCTTTCATGTGCTAACCGGGGAAACCGGCGCCGGGAAGTCGATTATTATTGATGCGTTGACACTCGTTGCCGGAGGCCGAGGCTCTTCAGAGTTGGTCCGCTACGGTGCGGATAAAGCGGAGATTGAGGCAATGTTCGAGCTGCCTTCGGATCATCCGGTATGGGCGACGCTCACAGAGCTCGGGATTGAAGGTGATCCAGGGGAGCATCTCGTGATTCGGCGGGAGATTACGGCGACAGGCAAAAGCTCTTCCCGCATCAACGGGCAATTGGTCAATATGACGATGCTGCGCAAAACGGGGGAGTGGTTGGTCAACATCCACGGCCAGCATGAGCATCAGTCTTTGCTGCAAGTCGAGGAGCATATTCATTCGCTGGATGCTTTCGGGGATGAGGAAATTGAAGTGGTCAAAGCCGCTTATGAGGCAAGTTATAATGCTTATATAAGGATTGAGAAAGAACTCCGCGATCTGCAGGAGACGAGCAAGCAGGCGCTGCAGATGCTGGATTTATACCGTTTTCAAATTGATGAAATCTCGAGCGCCAAGCTGAAGGTTGGCGAAGACGAAGCGCTGGCCGAAGAGAAACGCAAGCTGGCGAACGCCGAAAAGCTGTATCAAAGCTCGTCGGAGGCTTACGATTTTCTATATGCGACGAATCGTGCCCTGGATTCCGCAGGGAAAACCGTTTCCCGGCTACAAGACATCGTTCAGCTTGATCCAGCGAAATTGGCCCCGCTTTTGGAGCAGGCACAGACCGCATTTTATCAATTGGAGGATGCGGCCTTTCAATTAAGGGATTATCGTGATGAGATTGAGTTTAATCCCTCTCGGCTTGATTTTATCGAACAGCGGCTCGATTCGATCACGACACTGAGACGGAAATACGGAGAGAATATTCCGGAGATTCTGGCGTATTTAGAGAAGATTAAGGCGGAAGTCGACACGATTGAGAATAAAGATGAATATGTGCAAAAGCTCGAGCAGAAGCTGGCCGCGGCGGGGGCGGAGCTAGCCGCCCATGCGTTGGATTTGTCTAAGCTGCGCAAACGCATTGCGGAAGACTTGGCTCGACAAATCGAGCATGAGCTTCGGGATTTGCAGATGGAACGCACGCAGTTCAGCGTACAAATCGATCAAATCCCGGACGAGCGAGGCATTGAAGTTGATGGTGTCAGGGTCCGCTTCAACCGCCAGGGCATCGATCAAGTCGAGTTCATGATGGCGCCGAACCCTGGGGAGCCGCTTCGCGGCTTAAGCAAGATTGCCTCCGGCGGGGAGTTGTCGCGGATTATGCTGGCGATGAAAGCCATTTTTGCTCGGATCGATCAGATTCCTGTCTTGGTGTTTGACGAAGTCGATACGGGAGTTAGCGGCCGCGCAGCGCAAGCCATTGCGGAGAAAATGGCTGTGCTTTCGGCAGCGTGCCAAGTGTTCTCGATCACGCATTTGCCGCAGGTGGCGAGCTTTGCGGACGTTCATTTTTATATTCGCAAGGAGATTGACCAGGAGCGCACATTTACGCGGGTTCAGGATTTGCCGGAGAGCGGGCGGATCGAAGAGCTGGCGAGAATGCTCGGCGGAGTGGAAGTGACGGAAACGACGCTTCATCATGCGGGTGAAATGCTCACCATGGCAAAAAACAAGAAAGCAAGGACATGAAAGTATAGTTAGGCATCATTTTCAGTTATAAAACAGGGGGACTGGGGTTAACTTATAGGTACGCATTTGACGAGGATGTTCGTCAGGGCTCAAGGAATTGTGAGGGAGCGTGATCATAGTGCAGTCAGGCCAAAGAAAAAGATTGTTCGGACTCTTGCTCGTCTTTCTCGTATGTTTGGTCAGTTTGTCCCCACCTTTTCAAAGTTTTGCCTCCTTCCCCCAGGAACTTCGCTTATTTAGCGGTCAAGGTAAGCAGCTTCAGCTAGCGATGCCGGTCAGCGCCCAAGTCACGGTGAAAGATCCGGATATCGTTAAAGTTAACGGCAGTGCCGAGCACTCATTTCAAGTTAATTTGAACGAGCCGATTTCTCTGCAATCCGACCGTTCCGGTCAAACCGAAATGAAACTCAAGCTATTCGGAGCTATTCCGATCAAAACAGTAAAAGTCAACGTCGTGCCGGACTTGAAAGTGATTCCCGGCGGTCAGACAATCGGCGTCAAGATTAAGTCCGCCGGCATTCTGGTCGTGGGCCATCACTTGGTTACTGTTGCCCCAGACCAAAAAGTTTCACCGGGGGAAGAAGCAAAAATTCAAGTCGGCGATATGATTATGAAAATCAACGGTAAGGATTCCAAGGACGTCAGCAAGGTCGCTGATCTGGTCGCCAAATCCGGCGAAAGCAAGACACCGCTTGAGTTGTTGATTTTGCGCAATAATCAAGAAATGAAAATTAAGCTGCAGCCTGTCTACGATGTTGTGGACAAGTCCTACCGACTAGGCCTCTATATCCGTGATTCCGCGGCCGGCGTAGGCACCTTGACGTTCTATGCGCCCGATCAAGGCGTTTATGGAGCGCTAGGACATGTCATAACGGATATGGATACGCAGACACCTATTATAGTGGGCGACGGTGACATTGTCTATTCGAATGTGACGTCGATCTCCAAGAGCCATAATGGCGACCCCGGAGAAAAACATGCCACGCTGTATAAAGACAGCAAAGTGATTGGCAACATTGAGCGCAATACGGCATTCGGTATTTTCGGCAAAATGTATGGCGCTCCCGACCATAGTCTAGATAAGGAAGCGATCCCTGTCGCTTTTGCAGAAGAAGTCAAAGAAGGTCCTGCGCAAATCTATACCGTGTTGGAAGGGCAGAAAGTGGAGAAATTCGATATTCAAATCGTGCATGTTTCAAAGCAGGATGTTCCAGGTACGAAAGGCATGGTCATTAAAATTACCGACCCGCGACTGCTTGAGAAAACCGGCGGAATCGTACAAGGCATGAGCGGAAGCCCCATTATTCAGAACGGCAAGCTGATCGGTGCAGTGACGCATGTCTTCGTAAACGATCCAACGAGCGGATATGGTTGCTTTATTGAGTGGATGCTTCAAGATTCCGGTATTATCCTTCGTCCTTCGGCAGAGGATTCCTTCAAAGAATCAAAGGCGAGTTAAAGCCTTTGATTCTTTAATGTTTTCTTTAGCGGATTCTACAATCGTCAAGCGAGATTGCAGTGAATTTGTCGAATAATGTTGAATGAACTACAAATATTTTATTATATAAGAATATCTAAGAAAAGAAAAGAAAAATAATATTCGACAGAAGGATTTTAAAACGAAGTGTCGAATACGTTACATAAGAGAGAAAAATAATCCAACAGGTTAGAATGCTAAAGGAGGATATTATTTTGCGGAAAATTCAAGTGCTTCTTGCGGATGATAATCGCGAATTCATCCATTTATTATCAGAGTTCATCGGTGAACAGGAGGACATGGAAATTGTCGGCGTTGCCTACAATGGCAACGAAGTGCTTCGTTTTCTCGAAGAACAACGGGAGTTACCGGATGTTCTCATTTTAGATATTATTATGCCTCATCTGGATGGACTCGGTGTATTGGAGAAAATGCGCGAACTGAACCTGCCATCTCAGCCGAAAATCATTATGCTGACCGCATTTGGCCAAGAAAATATTACGCAAAAAGCTGTACAGCTTGGCGCATCTTATTACATACTGAAGCCTTTTGATATGGAAACCCTCACGAATCGTATTCGCCAATTGGCGGGTAACCCTTCGTTGGCGATGTCTGCGCCTTCATCTTCTTCGGCACCGCGGGCAAACGTCGTGCAAATGCCGAAAGGCAAAAACCTTGACGCCAATATTACGACAATTATTCACGAAATTGGTGTGCCTGCACACATTAAAGGATACCAGTATTTACGCGAAGCGATTACGATGGTGTATAACAACATCGAAATTTTGGGGGCAATCACGAAGACGCTTTATCCGGCCATCGCGGAAAAATACAAAACGACGCCTAGCCGCGTCGAACGCGCCATCCGCCACGCGATTGAAGTCGCTTGGACGCGCGGCAACATCGACAGCATCTCCTTTATTTTCGGCTATACGATTAATATTTCGAAGTCGAAACCGACAAATTCGGAGTTTATCGCTATGGTGGCGGATAAATTGCGGATTGAGCATAAGGTGTCTTGAAAGCGGGAAGAATAGGCCTATAAGCTTTTCATGTCTCACCCAATAAATCTATAAGATTTATTGGGTTTTTAATGTCAGTCAGGAAGAATAGCATCTTGCTGATGGCAGATCCGTGAAGGAGATTGAAAAACAGTGGTTTTAATGTCAAAGAGCCTGCCTGGTTCACCAGGCAGGCTCTTTGTATCGGGTTTAATTACCAAACAAAAGCACTTGTGATGATAACAAGCAAGATGAAAAGTACCAATACAGCCGCCGCAGAAGTACCATAACCAGTTCCACAACTCATTCAAATCAGCCTCCAAAGTGTTATTTGATTGGTGTTTCGATGATAGCTTATGACCATTTTCGCGGAATGTTTGGGCGAAGCGATGGATTGTGCTGGTGTCCCGATTATCAAGGGAAATTATATTTGGAACCAAGCCCGACTTTTGTACGTTATTACATCTAGTCTATGCAATCCATGGCAGAAGAATTGGGATTGGCGGACGAACGACGATGCAGCATGGAGGTACAGAAAATGATAGCAGTTTGGATCATCGCGATACTTATCGTCATTTTGGCGGTTATGGGCTTTATGCGGCTATATCCGCCATTCGGGCGCAAACCTGCCGGGCAGAAGAGCGCTGCGATTGTGCGCTCGCGGCAATTTACCGGCAAAAAATTCGAAAATCCGGTGCCGCCGAATATGAACATGAATGTAGGGGAAATGGTGAAGGTGATGCGGGAAATGGCATCGCCGAGCATTAGGCCGTCCCGGCCGCTAGAGATGGATCGGCCTGCGCTCGAGTCGACAGACGCCTCAGAACTGAAGCTGACATGGTTCGGTCATTCCGCAGCTATGCTTCACATCGAGGGCAAGACGCTGCTGCTTGATCCGATGTTCGGCCGCACGCCGTCGCCGTTTCCGTGGTTTGGGAAGCCGCGTTACAGCGGTACGCTGCCGTTTGACATTCATGAACTGCCGCGCGTAGATGCTGTCATTTTATCGCACGATCATTATGATCATCTCGATTATGGCACGATCAAGCGCATTCAGCATAAAGTAGGCAAGTTCATCGTCCCCCTTGGCGTCGGCTCGCACTTGCGGCGTTGGGGTGTATCGGAAGATCGGATCGAGGATCACGACTGGTGGGAAGAGACGAGTTACGCAGGGCTGGAACTGGCGTGTACGCCGGCTAACCATTTCTCCGGCCGGAGCCTAACGGACCGCGGCGCGACGCTGTGGTGTTCGTGGGTGATCAAAGGCGCGTCGCATGCCGTCTTTTTCAGCGGCGACAGCGGGTATACGCCTCATTTTAAGCAAATTGGCGAAAAGTATGGCCCGTTTGATCTTACCCTAATGGAATGCGGGCAGTATGACAGAAGATGGGCGGATATTCACATGTTGCCGGAGGAGACGGTGCAGGCACATGAGGATGTGCGTGGAGATGTGCTAGTGCCAATCCATTGGGGTGCTTTCACCTTATCCGTTCATAGCTGGACGGAGCCTGTTGAGCGGGCGTTTGCTGCGGCTGCACGCAAAGGAATACGAATTGTGACGCCGCGGATCGGCCAAACGCTGTCCCTGCAAGCTTTGCGGGAGTTAAAGCCAGTGTGGTGGAAAGCCGGTACTTAAAATTGGCGATGCCTCTTTTCACATGATATGATGGGGAAGATTGTGAGAGCGATGGGATCAGGAGAGAAGGTTAGTCTATGAGTGAAGGTGAACAAAAGAGGGAGCGCAAATTCCATTTCATAGGAGTGTTAATCGGACTTTGCATCGACAATTTCGGCACACTGTTGACGTCGGGGTTGATCGGTTCACTGTTTTTTGCAGATAGCACGCTGAGCGACAGTGAACTGCAGAAGCTGTATGATAATGTGGGACTTATGCTGCTGCTGCTCGTTATGGGGTTGTCCTGGACGCTGTTCGGCAGCTATATGACGGCTCGCATTGCGCGGCGTGCGGAGATTTTCAATGCGGCGATCATCGGGGTTATCGGTGCCGGGATTGGGTTCGACAGTATGCTCACGGATCAATCTGTTCCGCTCTGGTACGAGCTTCTTGGCTTTATTGCGATTGTCCCCGTATCGATGCTGGGCGGTTACATGGCCTTAAAGAAGAAGCGAGCGCGTTTGAAATAAAGACGAATCCTGTCTGACAATAGGGGAGGAACAAGTCCATGCCTAAATTTGCGCAAGCAAGTGAGGAAGCGACCGCATTCTTGCGGCAGCAAACCGGAAGTACTCAACTGGAATGCTATACGTATATCGATCCTATGAATACGGATGAAAGCTTTTTTATAGTCAAAACAAGCAATAAAGTGATTCATGTTTCATTTACTGAAATTACCTATGACAAGTCAAACTACACGAGCTTGCTGCAAGGCTTATATAAGGCCATTTACGAGTGAATGATCGTATACAAAAGAAGAACCCCTTCGGCTGCGAGGTTTCGCGGCGAAAGGGGTTTTTGCGTTGCGCTATTTAATAAGAGACATCGCTTGATCTGCAATGGAGTTCTTGTAACGGTCCAGGCAGTTGCACAAGTAGTCTTTGCGGCAAATCGGGCACGGTTCTTTCATTAAGCGGTTCAGGTTGGTTACGCGTCCTACGCCTGTTTCGGCGTCGCGCTCAAAGAATAGACGGCATTTGCTGCGGTCCTTCAAGGAGACGACAACTTCAAACAGACCATTCTTCGGATTGTCACTTACTATTGTTGCATCAACGACTTGCGGATCGTAGGCCATATGTACTTCCTCCTAGAGTTTTACTCTGACAAGCATTAGTATATTATATAAATAAAAAACAATTAATTCAATAGGAGGCGACCTCAGATGAAATTGGACTACTGCGAACAGGAGCAGCAGGATGGGGTGGTCATTGCACATGTCGGACTGCAGTTCGAGGACGAACCGGATTCCCTGTACGTAGCAAGAGTTGAAATCGGCGCCGAAGGAGCGGCGCGGTTGTGGGAATTGTATTACAACGGTTTTGATTGCAAATACAGCTTTAGTGAAGCTGAGAAGGCTGCGCTTCTGGCTTATATGAAGGAGCAAGGCGTTGCCTGCCTGTAAACACGGCAAATAGAAAAGGAACCCGCTCCGCTGTCGTGGATCAGATTCCTTAACTTGTGCTTATTTTGTTGTTTGGTTTTCGATTCCGCCAAGCTTGGCGTCGTTTTGGTAACGGGATGTATGCCGTGCCAGGTAAGCCGCTGCTGGCCGGGGTCCGTTTTGCCTTCGCGCAGCAGGCGCTGACGCATTTTCTGGGCATGGGAACGGGACATGTGCATGACCTCTTTTCATTTATATAATAATTCTATTGTAAATAAGAACTAGCCGCGGCGCAATGGAAAGGTTTATTCATAATAAAAAAAGGCGGGATTCCTATGCGGATTAAGGTTCAATTGGACGTAGACGGACAAGTAACGAAGCAGGATATGCTTGAAATTCCGGAGCACAAACTCGGCGAGATGACGGAGGAAGAGATTGAACAGGCCATTGAAATCAAGGTTCGGACGTGGATCGACCGCATCGTGCGCGTGGAATGGGAAGTGCTGGATTAGCGAAAAAAAGCCCCGGAAGCCAAATCTTCCAGGGTCGAAGGCTGTAGTTCATCTGGTTAGTGGGCGTGATCGACGCCTGTTTTTTGAATCGCGTGTTCCCAGCTAGGATAATAGTACAGCGCGTTTTTCATCAGATCGGGATGCTGCTTTTTTACATTTTTTTTGGCCAGTGATTCTCCGCTGTTATGAAGCTGTACAATGTGGCCGAGTACGTCTTCTGCGCTCATGTTTAGCTCCATCGTCGTTTCCACTCCTCTCTGCAAGTATAAACCAAATCTTGCCATCCAGACTCGAATTTATACATACAAATTCAGCCGGTGGGTAAATTAGGGAGACACTAGCGAACAGAAGGGGAGTCGAGTACTGCCACATGAATTGGTCTGCATTGTCTTGGTTTGCGATGAAACCTGTGCCAGTTGTGAAAGGCGCTGTGAGAGAAGGAACGAAGCGGGATAGGTCCGATCTTTCGCTGACAAACGCAATCATCGTCTTGAAAGGCGGGGAACTGGATGAGGCGTTGGCGCTTGCGTGGGTACAAGGAAACGTGCTCGCTGTCGTTCATTGCGGCATGCTCATGAGCGGTGATCGGCTTGCACAAAGTCCGCTTGTGCTGCTTCAGCATGGTATCCCGATTTGGGAAACCGATGCTGCCAACTATACGCTGCTTGCTTCGCAAGAGGAGCTGACAATATATCCGGACGTGCTGCTCGCAGGCGAGCAGACACTTCCCTGTAAAGCCTTTACCCAAGCGGATTGGCTGCGGGCTCAGCAGCTAACGGAAGAGCCGCTTGCGCAGCGTTGGGAAGCATTCATCGACCGTACATTGGCCCGTGCTGCGCTGGAGAAAGCTGTGCTGCAGCCGTTCCCGCAGCTGCTGCTGCAAACCGGGATGGCGGACAAGCCGGTTCTGCTCACAGCGGAGCTCGAAGACGGGCAAGAGCGCGATCGTATCCTGAGCAAGATAAAGCGATTAATTGCTGAGCATCAGCCGGTTGTGATCGGCATCGGCCAAGGCGCAGATCAGCTGCTGCGGGAAGGCGTCGTGCCGGATGTGATCGTGGCTGCAGCGAAGCAGCTCACGACCGGCATGCTGACCAGCGGAGCTGAGATCGTCGTGCATGCAGACGAACATGGGGATGAGGCTCGAGCTGGCGATCTTGCCCGAGCGGGACGCGTTCATAAGCTGTCGTGTGCAGCGAGTACAAGTGATGCGGCGCTGCTGCTCGCTTATCATCACCGGGCAGCGAGCTTGATCACGGCAGGCCTGCCGGTTGATCTGGCCGACTGGGTGCAGCAGGGCGGCGAAGACATGGGCAGCGCTTTGCTCGTGCGCCTGCAGCTCGGCGCGAGGCTGATCGATGTGCGCAGCTTACCGCTGCCCAGCGGCAGCAGCCGATGGACGAAAGAAGCGTTGACGACGGCGCTGGTGAGCGGTCTTTTTATCGGCTTTGCCGTGCTTCAGTTGCACTGGATTGTGAAGCGTGCAGCCCATGCCGTCTGGCGGATTGGCTTTGGCGAGTAAAAAAATAGACCGGGACAAAGGTCCTGGTCTATTTTTTGCGTTTGGCTTTGAAACGCGGCGCGACATAGTTGCGTTTGCGGTCCCGGAAGAACGTCCAGCCTCCAATGAAGGCGACCCCCAGCAGGAAAAGAATGAGTCCAACGATAAATTTGCCCCAAAGCATATGGTTGTCCGGACCGAACTGTGCGAAGAACGCATCTTTCATCGCAAGAAATCCATAGGTCGCGGTTAATCCCGGTATAACTAGCATCATGATGGCAATAAAGCGGTAAAAAGGTGCTTTCATAGCTGCTCCTAACCTCGCGGAAATAGTCTTTTCTTATCATACCTTGAAACCGCGGCACTGTCTATTTCGTAAACAAGAGGTTCACAAATAAGACTATGACTTCGAATATAAAAAAGGGTAATATAATAGAGATGCACATATGTGAATAACTTGTAAAATGAGTGACAGGGAGGCTTACATAGCATGAGTGAATATAAATATGACGTGGTCGTGCTCGGCGGCGGAATCGGCGGATATACGGCAGCCATTCGGGCGGCGCAGCTTGGGAAGAACGTAGCCATTGTGGAAAAAGAAAAAATGGGCGGCACTTGCCTGCATCAAGGATGCATTCCGAGCAAGGCGTTGCTGCGCAGCGCAGAGATGTTCGCTTCTATGAATAAAAGCGAAGAGTACGGCATCGCCGCGGAGAATGTCTCTTTGAAATTTGACCTCGTGCAAAGCCGCAAGCAGCGAATCGTGGATCAGCTCCACCAAGGACTGCAATTTTTGATGAAGAAAAATAAAATCACGGTGCATCACGGGCAGGGCCGTATTATTGGACCTTCGATTTTCTCCCCGCGCAGCGGAGCGGTTTCCGTGGAGCGGGAAGACGGCGAAATCGAGATGCTGCTGAACAGCAATCTGATTATCGCGACGGGCTCCAGACCGCGCAGCCTTCCGGGGCTGGAAGCGGACGGGCGGATGATTATGACGAGCGAAGACGCGCTGCGCATGGAAAGTCTGCCGGCGTCGATCATTATAGTCGGCGGCGGCGTGATCGGCGTGGAGTGGGCGTCGATGCTGAACGATTTTGGCGTAAAAGTGACGATCGTCGAGCTGGACAAGCATCTCGTGGCGCAAGAAGATGAGGATGTGTCGAAGGAACTGGAGCGGCTTTTTAAGAAACGCGGCATTGAGATTGTTACCGGAGCCAAAGTGCTGGCAAATGAAGTGGAAGTGGGCGAGACCGGCGTCAAATTGAATGTGGAGAAAAATGGTGAGGTGCAAGCGCTGGAAGCCGAGAGAGTGCTTGTCTCTGTGGGCCGCATCGCGAATGTGGAAGGTTTGGGGCTGGAGAACACCGATGTCGTTGTTGACAAAGGCGTCATTCGCGTCAATCGCTTCATGCAAACGAGTGAATCCCATATTTATGCGGTTGGGGATGTCATCGGCGGCCTCATGCTGGCGCATATGGCCGGACATGAGGGAATTGCTGCTGCGGAGCATATCGCCGGGCTGACGCCGCATGAGCTTCATGCGCACCTCGTTGCCAAGTGTACATACACGCGGCCTGAAATTGCGAGCGTAGGCTACACGCAAAAGCAGGCGGAAGAGAAGGGACATCAAGTAAAAATAGGCAGATTCAGCTTCAAAGGGATAGGGAAGGCTCTCGTATATGGAGACTCGGACGGTTTTGTCAAAGTGGTGGCGGATCGTGAGACGAACGATATTTTGGGCGTCCATATGATCGGACCACAAGTAACGAACAGCATTACGGAAGCGGCTCTCGCCCAGCTGTTGGATGCAACGCCTTGGGAAGTGGGACAAACGATTCACCCGCACCCTACGCTTTCGGAGGCACTCGGAGAAGCGATGCTGGCCGTCGACGGCATGTCCATAAACGGATAAAAATTGTAATCATAATCGTTTCCGTTTATAATATGCTTATAGAGTCAAGTACTAGGACCAGGTAATAAATTTATCCCAGCCATTCTAATATTGAGAAGGAGGCAGCCTCCATGTCCATTGGTCAACTTTATAAGCATAGAAGCTTGGGTTTATCGGATGACGATGCCTTGAAAATGTATGCGGTGATGTGCCTTGCCAACAAATACGACGAGCGTGCGATGATGCTGCAGCGCTCAGGAAAAATTCCGTTCCACGTCTCCGGCGCAGGCCAGTTTGCCGGACAAGTCGGCATGGCTTTTGCGATGCAGCCGAATAAAGATTATTTTCTGCCATATTACCGGGATTACGCGTTTGTTCTGGCGGTGGGCATGTCGCTGCGGGATTTGATGCTGTCCATTTTCTGCAAAGCCGAGGACGTCAACAGCGGCGGCCGCCAAATGGCCGGTCATTTCAGCGATCGCAAAAATCATATCGTAACCGGCTCGTCCCCCGTGACAACGCAGGTTCCGCATGCCGCAGGCATCGCGCTTGCCGCGAAAATGAAAAAGCAGGATTTCGTCACGCTCGCGACTTTCGGCGAAGGGTCCAGCAATCAAGGGGACTTTCATGAAGGTTGCAACTTTGCGGGCGTGCATAAGCTTCCTGTTATTTTCGTTTGTGAAAATAACCAATATGCGATTTCCATACCGATTCACAAACAGGTGGCGGGCAAAATCGCGGATCGTGCGCTGGGCTACGGCTTCCCGGGCATTCAAGTCGACGGCACCGATGCGCTCGAAATGTACCGCGTGACCAAAGAAGCGCGAGAGAGAGCGCTGCGCGGCGAAGGCCCGACTTTGATTGAAATGATGTGCTACCGCATTAACCCTCATTCCACGTCGGATGACGACATGCTGTATAGAACGAAGGAAGAAGTCGAAGAAAACCGGAAGAAAGACGGCGTTCAGAAGTTCAAAGAGTATTTGATCGCTTGCGACTTGTGGAGCGAAAAGCAGGATGCTGAGCTTGATGCGCAGCAAAAACTGCTGATCAATGAAGCGACGAAGTATGCCGACCAGGCTCCATATCCGAAGCCGGAAGACACGCTGCTTCATGTATACGCGGAAGGGGAGAACAACTGATGGCGGTGATCACCTATATTGAAGCCATTCGCTCCGCGATGCAGGAGGAAATGGGACAGGACGACAACGTTTTCGTACTGGGTGAAGACGTTGGCAAAGGCGGCGTGCTGAACACGACGAAAGGGCTGCGCGACCTGTACGGCGAAGAGCGTGTGCTGGACACGCCGCTTGCGGAATCCGCGATCGTCGGTGTCGCCATCGGTTCAGCGATGTACGGCATGAAGCCGATTGCTGAAATTCAATTTGCGGACTTTATTTTTCCCGCATCCAACCAAATCCTAAGCGAAGCGGCCAAAATCCGCTATCGTTCGAATAACGATTGGCACTGCCCGATCGTCATCCGTGCGCCTTATGGGGCGACTGGCGGCGGCGCGCTGTACCACTCTCAATGTCCGGAATCGGTGTTCTTTGGAACGCCGGGCCTCAAAATCGTAGCGCCTTCCAACCCGTACGACGCGAAAGGGTTGCTGAAAGCGGCGATCCGCGACGCGGATCCTGTGCTTTATTTTGAGCATAAAAAAGCTTATCTCGGCGTTTCCGGCGAAGTGCCTGACGAGGATTACATCGTGCCGATCGGCAAAGCCGACGTGAAGCGCGAGGGTACGGACATTACTGTGATCACGTACGGGATGGTTGTTAATTATGCGCTGCAAGCGGCCGAAGAATTGGCGAAAGAGGACATTTCCGCACATGTACTCGATTTGCGCACCATTCAACCGCTGGACAAAGAAGCGATTCTCGAAGCTGTTCGCAAAACAGGCAAAGTGCTCGTCGCCCATGAAGATAACAAAACCGGCGGCGTAGGCGCAGAAGTTTCCGCTATCATCGCGGAAGAGCTGCTTTTTGAACTCGATGCGCCGATCGCGCGGCTTTGCGGACCTGACGTGCCTGCGGTAGGCAGTAACCCGCCGATGGAGAAATTCTTCCTTCTCAACACGGACAAAGTGAAGGAAGCAATGCGCCAGCTTGCTTTGTTCTAGACCGAACGAGCACGAAGTCGATTTATTTTTCGATATTAGGAGGACCCTGACATGACCCAAACCAGCCGCCTCACCGAGGTGACGGTTCCGCATTTGGCGGAAAGCCTCGTTTCGGCTACGATCGGCAAGTGGCTGAAGAAGCCCGGCGATTATGTGGAGCAATATGACGTACTGTGTGAGCTCTTTACTGAAAAAGTAAATACCGAGATGCCATCGCCCATCGAAGGCACGCTCGTTAAAATTATTGTTGGCGACGGTGAAACGGCCGCAGTCGGCGAAGCGATCTGCGTGATCGAGGAGCCGGGCAGCTCGGCCGGCAGCGCAACGCCTTCGACGGAGCCAGCAGCCCCAATGGCTGCGGTTGAGCTCGAAGGCGACCAAAGCATGCGCGGTCGCTACTCGCCGGCCGTGCAGCGGCTGGCGCAGGAGAACGGCGTCGACTTGGCGCGCGTTGCCGGTACAGGCCTTGGCGGGCGGATTACCCGCAAGGATATAGAGCAGTTCGTCGCCACAGGCGGAGCGAACGCAATGAAAGCGGCCGCTCCGCAGGCGCAGGCCAGCGCGCCTGCGCCCGTTGTGAAGCCGGCCGATTCGGCGATCCCGTCCGGCGCGATCGGCGCCGAGCAGCCGGTGAATTTGCCGGTGCGCAGCACGGGCATTCACCTGTCGGCGAATCCGCAGACGCCGCTGATTGAAGCGGAGGATCTTGCGTCCGATACGCGCAACGAGCATCTGATCGACGTGACGCCGATCCGCAACGCCATCGCTACGCGCATGCGTCAGAGCGTGACGGAAATTCCGCACGCTTGGACGATGATCGAAGTCGATGTGACCAATCTGGTCGTGCTGCGGAACAAAGTGAAGGATGAATTTATGCGCCGCGAGGGCATCAATTTGACATATCTGGCTTTTATGCTAAAGGCGGTCGTTAATGCGATCAAAGACTATCCGATCATCAATTCGGTATGGGCGGTCGATAAAATTATCGTGAAGCGTGACATCAACATCTCGCTTTCAGTCGGTACAGAAGATTCGGTTATGACGCCGGTCATCAAGAAAGCGGATCAAAAAAATATCGCGGGCCTTGCGCGGGAAATCGATGAATTGACGAAGAAGACGCGGGCGGGGAAACTTGCGCTGAGCGACATGGTTGGCGGTACGTTTACGGTCAATAATACAGGCTCCTTCGGTTCGATTCTGTCTTACCCGATCATCAACTATCCGCAAGCGGCGATTGTGACCTTTGAATCGATCGTGAAGAAGCCTGTCGTGATTAACGATATGATCGCGGTGCGTTCCATGGTGAATTTGTGCTTGTCCTTGGATCACCGGATTCTGGACGGGGTTATCTGCGGTCGCTTCCTACAGCGTGTCAAAGAAAACCTGGAAAGCTACAACGCCGATACGAAAATTTATTAAGGGTTACGAATCGAGAAACAGCCCTGCGGTAAATAATACGCTGGATAATAGCATGACAATGAGCATAATGTAGATAACGACTTTGAATATCTTTTTATTTTGCAGCAAGAGGTTCACTCCTTTTCAAGAAGGCTTGTACGCTATTATTGTAACCCAAAGTGAGTATGGGAGGAAAGCTATGATTAAGCAAGAGCGGTTAGTGGAAGAGTTCATTTCGCTTGTTCAGGTGGACAGCGAAACGCGATATGAAGCGGAAATCTGCAAAGTGCTGAAACAAAAATTCGGCGCACTCGGACTGAATGTGTTCGAAGACGATTCGTTGGGTCGAAGCGGGCACGGCGCAGGCAACCTGATCTGCACTTTGGAAGCGACGGACGCGAACGCTGCGATTCCGACGATCTTCTTTACGTCCCACATGGATACCGTGGCGCCAGGCAAAGGCATCAAGCCGCAAATCGGTGATGACGGCTACATTCGCAGCGACGGCACGACGATTCTTGGCTCTGATGATAAAGCAGGCATTGCCGCGATGTTTGAAGGCATTAAAGTGCTCAAAGAGCAGAACATTCCGCACGGTCGCATTCAGTTTGTTATTACCGTGGGCGAAGAGAGCGGCCTCAAGGGCGCGCGTGCGATGGACCGCGCCTTGCTGGAAGCGCAGTTCGGTTTTGCGCTTGATTCGAACGGCAAGATCGGCGATATCGCCGTCGCGGCGCCGGGCCGCGCGGAAATTGAAATTATTTTCAATGGGAAGTCTGCACACGCAGGGGTGAATCCCGAAGACGGCATTTCCGCGATTCAAGTGGCAAGCAAAGCCGTTGCGCGTATGTCGCTCGGCCGCATTGATAAAGAGACGACGGCGAACATCGGCAGCTTCTCCGGTGTAGGGCCGCTGAATGTCGTCTGCGACCGCGTGCGGATGGAAGCGGAAGCGCGCAGCATTGTGCAGCATAAGCTTGAGGCGCAGATCGCGTCCATGAAGGAAGCGTGCGAAGCGGCGGCGGCGGAAGCGGGCACGACGTGCGAGTTCAACGCGGAGATCGTCTATGCGTCCTTCATGCATAACGATGAGACGCCGGTTGTGCAGCTGACGTCCCGCGCGATGAAGACGCTGGGTCTCACGTCCAGAACGTTCCATTCCGGCGGTGGCAGCGATGCGAACATTTTCAACGGGATGGGCATCCCGACCGTGAATTTGGCTGTCGGCTACGAGGATATTCACACGACGAAGGAGCGCATTCTGGTCTCCGATCTCGTGAAAACAGCGGAGCTTGTCGTGGCACTGGTGAAAGAAGCGGCAAACGTATAATTGGGACATAATAAAACAAGCGATGGCCTTGATGGCATCGCTTGTTTTATGTTTGTATTTCGTTAACGTCCCGGAAACGGCAGCGTCCGGCCGGCCGACCCGGATCGCCCGCTAGAAGAGCCGCGATGAAGGGCGCCGATATACTCGGCGACGGTTGCGCCTTCGCCGGCTTGCCGCATCATTTTATGGAGTTGATGCTTGACTTCCCAGGCTTTGCCTACAATTCGAATTTGACCGTCTCCGATATAGCTTTTCATGCGAGCCCCTCATTTCAGGAAATTTTTTGGTATAATGATGGGTATGCCGAACGTGGACAAGTTAGACCAAATTTCAAGATCAGGGAGTGGAGCTATGACACAGCATAAAAAATTTGAAGAAGTAACGGTTTCGAGTAAGCCGATTTACGAAGGCCGCATCATTTCCTTGCAGGTAGATACGGTCAAGCTACCGAACGGTGAGACGGCCTCGCGGGAAATTGTGAAGCACCCTGGCGCCGTTGCCGTCATTCCGCTGATTGGGGACAAGATGATCGTCGTCGAGCAGTACCGCAAACCGCTTGAGAAGAGTCAGGTGGAGATTCCGGCCGGCAAACTTGATCAGGGGGAAGAACCGCTGAAGGCGGCGCTGCGCGAGCTCGAGGAAGAGACGGGCTATCGGACGGCGAACATTCGGCTGGTCAGTTCCTTTTATACGTCGCCGGGGTTTGCGGATGAAATCATTCATCTGTATATAGCGGAGGATCTGGTGAAAGGGGACGCGAATCCGGACGAGGACGAGTTCCTGGAATGCGAAGCCATTACGTTGGAGGAAGCGCAGCAGTACATGCGCGATGGGCGCATCTCCGATGCGAAAACGATCATGGCGGTTTACGCTTGGCAGCTGTACAAGTTGACTGGGAAAATTTGATGAAATCGTTCTTCGTCGATCTGCACATCCATATCGGAAGGACGGAAAAGGGTCAAGCTGTAAAAATTAGTGCTGCGAACAATTTGACGTTCCGCAACATCGCGCACGAGTCGGCTGTCCGCAAGGGGATGGACGTGGTCGGGATTATCGACTGCCATTCGCCATCCGTGCAGGAGGAGATTATGGACAATCTCTCACGGGGCGAGATGGTCGAGCTTGAAGGCGGCGGCATCCGTTACCGCAATACGACGATTCTGCTCGGCAGCGAAATCGAGGTGCGCGATCCGGGCATGGGCCCGGCACACCTGCTCGCCTATTTGCCGACGCTAGCGGCGATGCAGGATTTTACGGGCTGGATGAAGCGCCATATGAAAAATGTGGAGCTCAGCTCGCAGCGTATTTATGTGACGGCTAGCAATCTTCAGGAGGAAGTCATCGGCCGGGGAGGCGTCATGATCCCTGCGCATATTTTTACGCCGCATAAGAGCGTTTACGGCAGCGCCACGCGGCATATGGCGGAGCTGCTCGATCTCTCGCAGCTTGCCGGCGTTGAACTCGGCTTAAGCGCCGATTCGGCGATGGCGGGCCTCATTGCCGAACTCGACCCGTTCACATTCGTCACGAACTCCGACGCCCATTCACTTCCCAAAATCGGCCGTGAGTACAACAAGCTGAAACTGGAGGAGCCGACCTTTCAAGAGGTCGTCAAGGCGTTGAAACGCGAAGAGGGCCGCGCTGTGGAAGCCAATTACGGGCTGAATCCCCGTCTCGGCAAGTACCACCGCACGTACTGCAGCGTTTGCCACGAGGTGCTGGAGGACGAGACGATCGTCATCGATCGCTGCCCGGAATGCGGCAGCCCTAAAATGGTGCGCGGGGTCATGGACCGCATCCTTGCGATCGCCGACCGGACGGAACCGTTCTATCCACCGTATCGGCCTCCGTATCATTTTCAGGTGCCAATGGAATATATTCCGGGACTCGGTCCGAAGAAACTCACGCTGCTCTTGGATAGGTTCGGGACGGAGATGAACGTACTGCATCATGCTGCGCCGGAGGCGCTTGAGGAAGCGGTCGGAGCGGACATTGCCGCCTATCTCCTTGCTGCCAGGGCAGGTCAACTTGAACTCGAAGTCGGCGGCGGCGGAAAGTACGGCCGGGTGAAAAATCATTCATAGTTTCGGCGGAAAGCTCATAAGCTTGTCTTTGTAGAGGCTTTACAAGGAAGGAGCGGCGAGCGTGAACCGGAACCTGACGATGAAACAATTTTTAAAAGACAACGTACCCTTATTCATTTTCGTCTCTGTGCTCTTTGTCATCGGGGTTGTGTTCGGGGCTGTGATGGTCAATGCGCTTTCGATGGATCAGAAGACGGAGCTGACGCGCCACTTGAGCAGTTTTTTTCACGAGATTAACGAAGGGGCCGACATGGACAGCCAGCAGTCGTTCTCGCAGGCGTTCAGCATGCATATGAAGTGGATTCTGCTGATCTGGCTTTTCGGGCTTTCCATTATCGGATTGCCGCTGATCCTTGTCTTGGATTTTCTGAAAGGGGTGCTGATCGGCTTTACCGTCGGCTATCTCGTCGGGCAAATGTCCTGGAAAGGCATGCTGTTCGCACTGGTGGCGGTCGCGCCCCAGAACTTGATCGTCATTCCGGCGATTCTCCTGTGCAGCGTGGCGGCGATGTCCTTCTCCATTTATATGATCAAGCACCGCATCATGAGCCGCAGCGGGGCGATTTACCAGCCTTTTATGCGGTACACAACGATTACACTGGCGATGGCTGTTTGTTTGTTCGGTGCGGCGCTGCTCGAAGGTTATGTGTCGCAAATCATGATGAAATGGGTCACCCCCATGTTGGTCGCGCTGGCGCTGTAACGATTGGATAGCCAAATGATGTATGAATATGTTTGACTTTGTCAGCAAGCTCCCCCTATAATAAAAAGAGTGGCGAAAATGGGCGGTAACGCCCACTCTCTGAGGGGGAGGCATATGGAAGCAAGAATCGAGAAAATTAAACAGCAGCTGCAGTCCCAGGGGTACAAGCTGACACCTCAACGGGAAGCGACAGTGCGTGTTTTGCTAGAGAATGAACAGGATCACCTGAGCGCGGAAGAAGTGTTCATGCTGGTTAAAGATAAAGCGCCGGAGATCGGTCTTGCGACTGTCTATCGTACACTAGAGCTCCTGAGCGAACTTCATGTTTTGGAAAAAATGAATTTCGGCGACGGCGTTGCCCGTTACGACCTCCGCGACGACAATTCCAGTCACCATCATCACCATCTCATTTGCGTCCAATGCGGCGCTGTCGACGAGATTATGGAGGATTGGCTGGGGCCGTTTGAAGAACGACTGGATCAGCTGTTCCACTTTCAAGTCCTTGATCATCGGCTGGATTTCCAAGGCATCTGCTATCGCTGCAATGAACGAGGAAAACCGGATGCATTGGACAAATCCGACAAATCCCACTAAAATCGCTGGCTAGAAGCGGTTTATATGCCCGAATGCCTGTAAGCACCCCTTGTGCATACAGGCATTTTTGCGTCCGCCTTCATATACTGAAGGAGAACCAAGGATCGGCAGCGCAGCACATAATTGCTTTGGAAGCTGGGGTACATTATGAGTAGAGTTCAAATGAAAGCTCAAAAAGTTGGCTTTTCAGCACCGAGAAGGTTGCGAGAAGCTGAAGAAGGAGGAGCGGAGTGTAGGCAAAACCTACATGGCTACCTTCCTTCGAAGCTGAACGCAAGATTCGATGCCGAATTTGCTTCCTGATTTGCTTCGTGATTAAAAGACGACTTTTTGAGTTACCTTGTAAAGGAAGCGGGTAGAGCCTATGACACAAGAAGCCATCATTGTCGGCGTTCCCAAAGAGATTAAGAATAACGAAAACCGCGTCGCGCTTACGCCGGGAGGTGCAGGCATGCTGCGCATGCATGGCCATCAAGTGCTCGTGCAAGCCGGAGCGGGCCTTGGCAGCGGATTTACGGACGAGGATTACCGCCAGGAAGGCGCGACGATTGTCGCCGGCGCAGCGGAAGTCTGGGCGGGCAGCGACATGATTATGAAGGTCAAGGAGCCGATTCCGGAGGAGTACAGCTTTTTCAAAGAAGGCCTCATGCTGTTTACGTACTTGCATTTGGCGGCGGCAGGGGATTTGGCGAACCATCTGCTGGATAAAAAGGTGACGGGCATCGCCTACGAAACGATCCAGCTTGCAAACGGCTCACTGCCGCTGCTCACGCCGATGAGCGAGGTGGCCGGTCGTATGTCGGTGCAGATCGGCGCGCAATATCTCGAGAAAATGTACGGCGGGCGCGGCATTTTGCTGGGTGGCGTGCCGGGCGTGCCGCCGGCCGACGTCATTATTCTCGGCGGCGGTATCGTCGGCACGAACGCCGCCAAGATGGCGTTGGGGCTGGGCGCCAACGTCGTCGTTATTGAGCGGAGCGCCGACCGCATGCGGCAGCTCGACGATATTTTCGACGGCCGGCTGCGCACGCTCATGTCGAACCCTTACAATATCGCCAGCGCCGTGGCGAAGGCAGATCTGCTTATTGGCGCCGTGCTCATCCCGGGTGCGCGGGCGCCGCGGTTGGTGACGGCTTCCATGGTGCAAAGCATGAAGCCGGGAGCGGTCATCGTCGATGTCGCAGTCGATCAGGGCGGCTCGATCGAGACGATCGACCGCATCACGACGCACAGCGATCCGACGTATGAGATGTACGGCGTGCTGCATTACGCCGTCGCGAACATGCCGGGCGCGGTGCCGCGCACGTCGACATTGGCGCTGACGAACGTGACGCTGCCGTACGCCGTCGATCTGGCGAACAAAGGCTTCAAACAGGCCGTGAGCCAAAGTGTGCCGCTCTCCCTGGGCGTCAATACGTACCAGGGCCACATCACGCATCCTGCGGTGGCGGAAGCGCTGGGCAAGCCGTATACCGCATTGTCCGAGTTGTCATAATTGGCGGGCAAGCCTCATATTCTGTTTCTACAAGTGCGAGTTCAAAAAGTCGGGTTTTCAGCACCGAGAAGATTGCGAGAACCTGAAGAAGGAGGAGCGGAGTGTAGGCAAAACCTACATGAGTACCGGACTTCGAAGGTGAACGCAAGATTCGATGTCGAGTCCGCTTCATGGGGTACATCGTGATCAAAAGACGACTTTTTGAACCACCTCTAAAACGGAATGGAAATGAGGCGGGCCCCCATGATCTTCTCCTATCGCAAATTGATCGTTCGTTTGCAATATATCCTGCTGTTTATCGCCCTTACAATCGTGCTGTATCAAGTCATGTCCGTTGTGACGGACTGGATACAGCCTGTAAACAAATACAAGACGCCGACAGGTAAATCGGTGAAGGCGTTTGGTCATGAAGAGATCACCACCAAGTTTGACACCGGGTCGATGAGTGAGCGCCTGCGCTTCTTTTACTGGTACGGGGAATAAAAATAGAGGAGATCGTTGCGTGCTCGTGGAATGCTAGTAAGGTAGGCAGGAATTGCTAGCTAGCATGAAGGAGTTTAGACGGCATGACGGAGGAACTGAACGCTTTCGTTCATTATTTGACGACAGAGAAGAGATTGTCCCCGAGTACGCTGGAATCGTACGAACGGGACATTGTGCAATTTAAACAGTATTTGAATGAGCAGGGCGTAGCTGGCTGGCGAGCCGTGGGCAAAGCGCAGTTGACCGGTTATATTGGCGGCTTGCGAAAAGCCGGCAGAGCAGCGGCGACGCTCTCCCGGGTCCGCGTGTCGTTGCGTGCGTTCTATCAATTTCTTGTGCGCGAGCGTTTGGCGGATATCGATCCTACGGTGTTTATCGAAGCGCCAAAGCCGGACAAGCGGGCCCCTGCCGTGCTTCCTATTGCCGATATGGAGCGGCTGTTGGCGGCGCCGTCGGACGAGCATGCAGCAGGCCTCAGGGACCGAGCGATGCTGGAGCTGCTCTACGCGACCGGTATTCGGGTAACCGAGCTCGTCTCGCTCGATGTGGACGACCTGTACCTGCCGCTCGGCTTCGTCCGCTGCACGGGCAAGGGAGAGAAGGAGCGGATGATCCCGCTCAGCCCGATCGCCATTCGAGTTCTTCGCGCCTATCTGGACGAGGGACGGCCGAAGCTGACGAAGGGAGAGCGCAGTGTGCAGGCGCTTTTCCCAGGGCACTTGGGCACGCGCATGACGCGGCAGGGGTTCTGGAAAATTGTGAAGCAGTACGCCCAGCAGCTTCAGCTCACGCAGGAGATCACGCCGCATACGCTCCGGCATTCGTTTGCCGCGCACCTGATCGAGAACGGCGCGGATTTGCGAAGCGTGCAGGAAATGCTCGGCCATGCCGACATTTCGTCAACGCAACGCTATCTGCAAATGTCGAAGCAGAAAATGAAGGACGTCTATACAAACGCTCATCCGAGAGCGCATTTATAGTCCCCAGCAGCGGCGCTTCCTACGGAAGGCTGCTGTTTTGCATTCAGGGGGCGGAAATGCGATAATGTAGAGTGCTGCTACACTTATACGATTCGGTAAGATTTGGAGGAAAGCATATGCGTTTTGAACGAATCAGTCTCATCGTTTTAGATAGTGTGGGCATTGGCGAACTGCCGGACGCCGGGGAATTTGGCGATGTCGGCGCCCACACGCTTGGACATATCGCCGAGCGGGTGAACGGCTTCGCACTGCCGAATCTGGCGAAGATGGGGCTCGGCAACATTGCTCCGCTGCAAGGCGTGCCGCAGACGGATACACCGGAAGCTTACTTTGGCAAAATGGCGGAGGTGTCCGTCGGCAAGGACACGATGACCGGCCACTGGGAGCTGATGGGCCTCAAAATGACCACGCCGTTCAACGTGTTTCCGAACGGGTTTCCGGAGGCGCTTATCACGCAGTTCGAGCAGGAGACCGGCCGCAAGGTGCTTGGCAACAAGCCGGCATCCGGAACGGAGATTCTGGATGAGCTCGGCGAGGAGCAAATGAAGACCGGCAGCTGGATCGTGTACACGTCCGCGGACAGCGTGTTTCAGTTGGCGGCTCATGAGGACGTCATTCCGCTCGAAGAGCTGTACAAGGCTTGCGAAATCGCCAGAAGGCTGACAATGCAGGACGAATTCTCCGTCGGGCGGGTCATCGCACGGCCTTATGTCGGCAAGCCCGGCGCGTTCAAGCGGACGCCGAACCGGCATGACTATGCGGTGAAGCCGCCGGAGCCAACGGTGATGAATCACTTGAAAGATGCCGGCCTGGATGTCATTGCGATCGGTAAAATCAACGACATCTTCGATGGCGAGGGCGTAACGAAGTCCTATACGACGAAAAGTAATATGGACGGCATTCAGCGCACGATTGAAGTGATAGCCTCCCCGTTCAAAGGGCTCGCGTTTACGAATCTCGTTGATTTCGATTCGCTTTATGGCCATCGCCGCGATCCGGAGGGTTACGGTCAAGCTTTGATCGAATTCGATAACGCCGTGCCACAGCTAAAGGCGGGCATCGGTCCGAACGATTTGCTGATTTTTACCGCTGATCACGGCAATGATCCGATTCATCCGGGTACCGACCATACGCGAGAGTATGTGCCGATTCTGATTTACAGTCCAAGCCTGGGTGAGCCGGCTTCGCTAGGCATTCGCGCGACATTTGCGGATTTGGGCGCGACGATCGCCGACAATTTCATCGTGACGTATACGGGACATGGTGAAAGCTTTTTGCATGTATTAAAGTAGCCCCCGAATCGCGGGAGGCGCAATTTACATATTGAGGAGGAACCACGACGATGACAACCCCATCATCTTTGATCGCGCAAATTCAAGAAGCGGCGGATTTTATTTCCCGAGAAACAAAAATCACTCCGCAAATCGGACTAATTCTTGGTTCGGGCCTCGGCGTACTGGCTGATTTGATCCAGCAGCCGATCGTTATTGACTACGCCCGCATCCCGCATTTCCCGGTGTCTACCGTTGAAGGACATGCCGGCGAGCTTGTAGTCGGCGAGATCGAAGGCAAGCAGGTCATTATCATGAAAGGCCGCTTTCACGCCTATGAAGGCTACGGCCCTGAGACGGTTTCGTTCCCTGTGCGCGTCATGAAGGCGCTCGGCGTTCAGACGCTGATCGTAACCAATGCGGCAGGCGGCATCAACGAATCGTATCAAGTCGGCGATCTGATGGTCATTGCGGATCATTTGAATCTGACGTTTAAAAATCCGCTCATCGGCCCGAACGATCCGGCACTCGGCGTGCGCTTCCCGGATATGTCGGAAGCGTACAGCAAGCGTCTGCGCAAATTGGCGCATGATGTGGCGGCTTCGCAGGATTTTAAATTGCAAGAGGGAGTGTATGTCGGCTTGCTCGGGCCGAACTACGAGACGCCGGCCGAAATTCGCATGTTCCGTACGCTTGGCGGCGACGCCGTCGGCATGTCGACCGTGCCGGAAGTGATCGTTGCGCGCCATGCCGGCATTGAAGTGCTGGGCTTCTCCTGCATTTCCAATATGGCCTCGGGCATACTCGACCAACCGCTGTCCCATGCGGAAGTGATGGAGACGACGGAGCGGGTGAAGCCGAAGTTCCTGAAGCTCGTACTCGGTATTATCAGTGCGTTATAGAAAAGGAGTTCAACAATCATGGCACCAACTTACATAGAACAAATTCAAGAAGCGGCGCAGTTTATCCAATCGAAACTGGGCGGTGTTAAACCGGCGATCGGGCTCGTGCTCGGTTCCGGTCTCGGCGACATGGCCGAGCAGGTGGAACATCCGATTGCCATTGATTACAACGAGGTGCCGCATTTCCCGGTATCGACTGTGGAAGGCCATGCGGGCCGTTTCGTTGCGGGTACGCTCGAAGGCAAATCGGTCATCGTGATGCAGGGCCGTTTTCATTTTTACGAAGGGTACGACATGCAAAAGGTGGTATTCCCCGTCTACGTCATGAGAGCGATCGGCGTGCAGACGGTCGTGATGACGAACGCCGCCGGCGGGATGAACCGTTCTTTTCAAGCGGGGGATCTGATGGTGATCAGCGACCACTTGAATATGACGGGCGCCAACCCGCTGATCGGGCCGAACCACAATGAGCTCGGCGTACGGTTCCCGGACATGTCCGAGGCGTATGACAAGTTCTACCGCAAGCTGGCGCATGAACTGGCTGCTTCGGTCGTGGGCGAAGACGGCGTGCCGCTCAAACTGCAGGAAGGCGTCTACGCGGGCATTACCGGGCCGACGTATTGCACGCCGGCCGAACTGACGATGCTCGCGCGCATCGGCGGTGACGCCATCGGCATGTCGACGGTCGGTGAAGTGATCGCCGCGCGTCATGCAGGCCTCAAGGTGCTCGGCATCTCCTGCATCACCGACATGGCGATTGGCGAAGAACTCGAGCCATTAACGCACGAGCAGGTCGTTGCGGTTGCAAATCGCACGAAACCGAAGTTTATTGCGCTTGTCAAAGCCTTCGTACGGGAAGTACCGCTCACTTCTTCCTAAAATCGGACAAGCGAATCCGTGTATATTCGTCAAGATTAGGCAACCCTATAGCCAGTGAGGTTTCACAATTCTGTCACAAAACAGTCAACATTTTGCCACGAACTGGCTATGGGATTCTACGCGGATGTTAGGTAGAATAGATGAAGTGAACAACCTATGAGGGGGATAAGCATGCAAAAGTGGATTTTCTTCGTACTATTTATACTTGCGGGCGTGTTAGGGCTTGGGGTCCTCTTTCAAGATATTTCCGAACGCCAAGAGGCACAGGAAGCAGAGGCTGCAGCTAGCAAATTGCCACAACTCAAGATTGTAGCATCGAACTGGCAATTTGATAATGCGAATTACACAGTGAAATCCGGAGAAACAACCAAGGTTTCCTTGTCACTGAAAGAAGGCGTCCATGCAGTTGAAATTAAAGGTCTGGACATCCACTTGGACAAAGAGAATCCTTCCAAAGAAGTAAAATTCGATAAACCGGGTACATATGAAATCGAGTGCGTGCTTCCATGCGGCGAAGGTCACGCGACGATGAAAACAAAGCTGGTCGTACAATAAGAGAAATTAAAGGGGGGGCTCCTGCAGCTCCCTTTTTTCTTTTTCGCAGGTTATAATACAAGGGTCAGTTATAGAAGGAGGAATCGACATGCGGATGGTGGATGTCATACATAAAAAGCGCGAAGGCGAAGCGCTTACCCAGGAAGAAATCGCGTTTGTGATCCAGGAATATACTCACGGCGGCGCGCCGGATTATCAGATGTCGGCGTTCCTGATGGCGACCTTTTTAAATGGTATGACAAATGAAGAGATTTCATATTTGACGTCGGCGATGGTGGAATCCGGGGATCGAGTGGATTTGTCGGCTATTGAAGGAGTC
This sequence comes from Paenibacillus whitsoniae, assembly GCF_003955665.1. Lineage (GTDB taxonomy): Bacteria > Bacillota > Bacilli > Paenibacillales > NBRC-103111 > Paenibacillus_E > Paenibacillus_E whitsoniae. The sequence goes on along the minus strand of NZ_RXHU01000027.1, from coordinate 16,782 downwards.
AAGGTCGATAAGCATTCTACCGGGGGCGTCGGAGATAAAATATCGCTGATCGTCGGGCCGGTTGTGGCCTCGCTTGGCATTCCCGTGGCGAAAATGTCCGGCCGCGGCCTTGGCCACACAGGCGGCACGGTCGATAAGCTGGAGTCGATTCCCGGATTCCAGATCGAGCTGTCGAGCGAAGCCTTTATTCAGGCGGTCAATACGAACAAAATTGCTATCGTCGGGCAGAGCGGCAACCTCGCTCCGGCGGACAAAAAAATGTACGCACTGCGCGACGTCACCGCAACCGTGGATTCGATTCCGCTGATCGCGAGTTCCATCATGAGCAAGAAAATCGCCTCTGGCGCAGACGCCATCGTGCTTGACGTAAAGATCGGTTCGGGCGCGTTCATGAAGACGGTCGAGGATGCGCGGGTGCTTGCGCGGACGATGGTGGACATCGGCAACCGATTGAATCGGAAGACGATTGCGATGATTACGGACATGGAGCAGCCGCTCGGCCGTGAAATCGGCAATGCGAATGAAATTCGCGAGGCTTTGGAGGTGCTGCGCGGCACCGGCGATGCGGAGCTGACGGAAGTCGCGGTCGCGGTCGCCGCCTATATGATCATGCTGGGCACCGGCGACACGGACTATGAAGCGGCTCGGAATAAGGTGAAGGACGTCATTCTCAGCGGTCAAGCTGTGGAGGCGTTCCGGCGATTCGTCGCGAGCCAGGGCGGCGATGCACGGGTGGTCGATCACCCGGAGCTGCTGCCGACGGCGCGCTATAGCTTCGAAGTGGCTGCGGTTGAGACCGGCTACGTTTCTCGTATTAATGCCGAGCAGATCGGTATTGCCGCTATGCTTCTTGGCGCGGGGCGTGCCAAGAAGGAAGACAGTATCGATTACGCGGTCGGGCTGACGCTGAATAAGAAGATCGGCGACAAGGTCGCGCCAGGTGAGTCGATCTGCACCATTCATGCGAATCGGGAGGATGTGCGGGAAGTCGAGGCGATGATTCGAGGCGCCTATGCAATCGCGGAGGCGAAGCCGGCTCCGCTGCAATTGATTTATGATGTGATTGTTTAGCCAGAGCAGAAGCCTTCCGGGAAACCGGAAGGTTTTTTGCATGTTTTGGAATATTTTGCAGGAAAATCGTCCAAACTGAATAGCAGTCATTCTTGATGCAACTGCCAAAACTAACATGTGATACATCTCAGGAGGGGTACAATTGCTATGCGTAAAAAAGGGCTGTTAAGTTTCATTTGTTTCCAATTGTGTGCGATGCTGGTGCTGCCGTCTGTCTTCGCTGCGGAAAGTAAGCCGCAACCTGTCGATTTGACGCCGAACGCCCAATCCGCCGTGCTCATGGATGCGGATACGGGGACGGTCATCGCCGAGAAAAACAAGGATGTCAAGCTGCCGCCGGCCAGCATCACGAAAATTATGACGATGCTGCTCATCATGGAAGCGATCGACAAAGGCTCGCTCAAAATGGACGAGAAAGTGTCAGTCAGCGAGTATGCAGCTTCTATGGGAGGCTCGCAAATCTTCCTGGAGCCTGGCGAGCAGATGACCGTACAAGAGATGCTCAAAGGCATTGCGATGGCTTCCGGCAACGATGCGTCGGTTGCGATGGCGGAGAAAATCGCAGGTTCGGAAGAAAATTTTGTCAGCATGATGAACGAACGCGCGCAACAGCTCGGCATGAAAAATACGCATTTCTCCAATTGCAACGGCTTGCCGGTGGCGAATCACTATACAACGGCGAATGACATCGCCATTATGTCGCGGGAGCTGCTCAAGCATGAAGGTATTACGAGCTTTACAGGCGCGTATCAGGACTATTTGCGCAAAGACTCGCCGAAGCCGTTCTGGCTGGTCAATACGAACAAGCTCGTACGCTTCTACAGCGGCGCAGACGGCCTCAAAACCGGCTACACGAGCGAAGCCAAGTTCTGCCTGTCCGCCACAGCCAAACGCGACAATCTGCGCGTTATCGCCGTGGTGCTCGGCGAGCCGAACACGAAAACACGGAATGCAGAAGTCACGAAGCTTTTTGATTATGCGTTTGCGCAATATATGAACTACCCGATCTTTAAAACCGGCGATCAGCTCGGCGAATTTATGATCAATAAAGGCGAGGTTTCCTCCTTGCCGCTCACTGCGAAGCAAAATTACAGCATGTTGATGAAAAAAGGCACCGATACTGCGAATATCCGACATGAGCTGGTGCTGGATACGTCTATCAAAGCGCCGGTTCGCACAGGTCAGCCGATTGGTAAAATCGTTGTCTACAACGGCGACGCCGTCATTGCGGAATACCCGCTGGAATCGCCGGCCGACGTGGCCAAAGCGTCCTGGTGGAAGCTCTTCAAACGGACGACGTCTTCACTCTTCCATACTGACTGACGGCGAAATCTCGCGTATTTTACCTACTTTTAGCGCTTTTCTTCTAGTTTTGTCGGGGGGCAGGAAATGTCTCCCCGACTGTAGAAACCTATGTTCATGACTGTGAAGGGAGTGGACTGGTTGAGCCTGCAAATTGAATTCGAGCAAGGCCGAAGAGCGCTAATTGTTAGATTAAGAGGCGAGTTGGATCATCACACGGCGGAAAGTGTGAAAGCGCGGATGGAGGAAGCGATTGCCAAAGAGCAGACGCAGCACGTCATCCTCAGTTTGAAAGATCTTTCCTTCATGGACAGCTCAGGTCTCGGCGTGATTCTAGGCCGTTATAAGCAAATTACGAGCAAAGGCGGTAAAATGGTCGTCTGTGACGTTTCTCCGGCCGTCTATCGATTGTTTGAGCTTTCCGGCATGTTCAAAATTGTCGCGATTCATGAAAATGAACGTAATGCAATGTCCAGTCTGGAGGTTGCGCTATGAGCGAACGTAATTTTATGCAACTTCAGTTTGCCGCTCGTTCGGAGAATGAAGCCTTTGCGCGTGTGGCTGTCGCTGCTTTTATTTCCCAGCTTGACCCGACTCTGGATGAATTGACGGATATCAAGACGGTCATTTCGGAAGCCGTGACGAATGCGATCATTCACGGTTATGATAGTAAGCCGGATGGCATTGTGACGATTTCGGCCGAGATCGAGGGGGATTTGGTTCGCTTGACGATCGAGGACAAGGGTGCGGGCATTGCGGATTTGGAGCAGGCAAAAGAGCCGCTGTACACGTCGAAGCCGGAGCTGGAGCGCTCGGGCATGGGCTTTACGATCATGGAAAATTTCATGGACGAAGTGGATATTGTGACGGCTGTTGGCATCGGAACGAAAATAAACATGTTGAAGCGAATTGAATCTAAAAAAGCTTTATACAATTAGGAGTAGGATCTATGGATGTTGATCTGAAGCATGCTTCTCATAGTTATTTAGACGATTCGGAAGTCAAACGGCTCATCGCGCTCAGCCAATCCGGAGATGGACTCGCCAGAGAAACACTTGTCAGCTGCAATATCCGATTGGTGTGGTCCGTGGTTCAGAGGTTTTTGAACCGGGGATACGAAGCCGAAGACTTGTTCCAAATCGGTTGTATTGGGCTGCTAAAGTCCGTGGATAAATTCGATTTATCCTACGATGTGAAGTTTTCGACATATGCGGTTCCGATGATTATCGGTGAAATCCAACGCTTTCTGCGGGATGACGGCACCTTGAAGGTGAGCCGCTCGCTGAAGGAATTGGCGAATAAGATTCGGAAAACGAAAGACGAGCTTTCGAAGAGGCTTGGCAGGCTTCCGACGATTAAGGAAGTCGCTGAAGAACTGATGATTACCGCGGAGGAGGTTGTCTTCGCGCAAGAGGCGAATAAACCGCTTTCGTCTATTCATGAGACGGTGTTTGAGAATGACGGGGATCCGATTACGTTGATGGATCAAATTTCAGACGAGACCGGCGAGAAATGGTTTGAGAAGCTGGCGCTAAACGAAGCCATCGGTACACTATCCGAACGGGAACGCTTGATTGTCTATCTGCGCTATTTCCGGGATCAGACCCAATCGGAGGTTGCGAGCAGGTTAGGCATCTCCCAAGTGCAGGTTTCGCGTCTGGAGAAGAAAATTTTGCAGTCGATCAAAGATCAAATCGCTCAATAATACGTATATGCGAACAAGCCGTGCTCCGCAAGGAGGACGGTTTTTCGTTGTTTACTCGGTAGGGAGAATAAGTCCGCAGCCGCTTGTTGCCCGGTGTGGCGGGGTGAAGCGGCTTGTCAGCCTACACAAACTGCTTGATCTTAGCGGGCGTAGCGGTTTGTGGAATAAAATCTGATGCACACCAAGCCGCAAAGACCGACGAGCGTATACACCACGCGGCTGAGCCAGGAGGATTCCCGGTGCGAATCGCCGCCGAAGATCGCTGAAACGAGGTCCCATTCAAACAATCCGACGAGAAGCCAGTTCAGCGCGCCGATAATGACGAGCGTCAACGCGAATTTTGCCATGTTATCACCTTCTTTATTTGGATGAAGTTGGCGGTGCTCAACGTTACTATGCCAAGAGCGAAAGCGGATTATGCATGGAGAATTTACCACCGGGGAAATTGTTTATGCCAAGGAAACATTTTGCATACTACGATCATAGCTGGATGATTTCCATTGAGGCGGCCGACGGTCGTTCCGGGCTTCCTGAAAGGAGTTGTGAAGCGATGGTGTTTCCGACAAGCAAAGTGATGTACATTCGCCTTCAGCGGAAGGCTTGCGTGCGCAAAGGCCAAGTCGTCAAGCTGGGGCAGATTGCCCAATTGATCGTGGACCCGGTGTATGAAAAGGATCTGCATGAACTGATTATTCACCAGCCGCAGCAGGAGGACGGCAATCGCGTACTGCTCGACATGATGCTGATTATCGGTAAAATTAGAGAGCGATTCCCCGACCTGCAAATTGAGCATTATGGAGAGCCGCATGTGCTGCTGGAAATTACGACGGATAATCGAAAGGCGAATCCGCTGCTAATTGCGTTGGTATGGCTGCTGCTGTTTATCGGTTCTGGCCTTACCATTATGAATTTCCACGCGGATGTGTCCATGCTGGACGTGCATCAACGTATCTATGAGCTTATGACAGGTAAGAAAGTCGAGCATCCGCTTATACTGCAAATCCCGTATTCGCTCGGCATCGGCGTGGGGATGGTCCTCTTTTTCAACCATTTGTTTAAAAAGAAATTTAATGAAGAGCCGAGTCCGCTGGAAGTGGAAATGTTCATGTACCAGGAAAGCGTCAACCATTACGTCATTACCGAAGAGTACAGCAAAATTCATGAAAAAGGTGACAATCAGTGATTGCGGCCGTAGGGGAAGCCTGCTTGATCGCATTCATCGGTTTGGCGGGCGGCATTTCTATCGGGAGCGGGATGGTGGCTTTTCTCGTCGTACTGGACATTATCCCCAGGCTTGCGCAGCTCACCCGATCTTTCACCAGCATTCATCTGTACGAAGGCGCAGTTGTGCTCGGCTCCTTACTGTTTACCTGGGTCGATTTCAGCGATGCGCATTTTCATTTGTTTCCACTTGGCTCGGCGTTCGTAGGGTTGTTTGCCGGCTGTTTCGTTGGCATGCTGGCGGCGGCACTGACAGAGATTATCAATGTTCTTCCGATTCTCGCCAAGCGGGTGGGGTTGGATTCGTATCGCATCGTACTGCTGATGGCGATGATTTTTGGCAAAGTGTTCGGTTCGTTATTTGAATGGTTGTTCTACTAATTGCATTAACGAGGGAGGCGAGAAGATGAAATTTATTTTGAAACCGGCGCCCGAAGGCGGAGCTGATGAGAAGAAGGCTGGCGAGGGGCAGGCGCAGCAGGACAAGCTCGCCATCGACGCCGAAGGCAACTTGTCTCCGTACAATCCGATAACACAGGTGACGGAGAAGGAGAAGGCGCTGAAAGAACAGGAGCACATCCCGCAGAACCTGTACGACGTGCAGCGTGTGCTCGAGGAGCGCGTCGGGCTGAATCGCAGCTTTGATCTGGTGATGCGGGAGATGGTGTTCGGCGGCAAGCGTGTCGGTATTTTCTATTGTAACGGCTTTGTGAAAGATACCGTGTTGACGGATATTATTACCCGGTTATCGTATGCCGGCGAAGAGGCGGTTGAACATCACACGTTGGAGGCGTTCTTTGCTGAACTGATTCCGCACGTTCAGGTCAAGAAGTATGCGAAAATGTCCGAGATCGTCGGCCAGGTGCTGATGGGCGGCTCCGGATTCTTTATCGAAGGCGAATCTGAAGCGATTGCCGTCGATGCCAAAACATATCCGGTTCGCTCGATCGGCGAGCCGGATTTGGAGCGCGTCGTGCGGGGCTCGCGCGATGGTTTTGCCGAAACGCTGCTACAGAACGTGACGCTTGTCCGGCGGCGCATTCGCGATGAACGGCTCAAGCTGGAAATTTCGCAGATCGGGAAACGAACCAAGACGGACATCTGCGTCGCATACATCAGCGATATCGCCAACAGCGAACTAGTGCAGGAAATCAAGGATCGCATGAAACAGGTGCAGATTGACGGACTTCCGCTGGGTGAGAAGCAGTTGGAGGAAGCCATTGTGAATAAAGGGTGGAACCCGTATCCGATGGTGCGGTATTCGGAGCGGCCGGACGTCGTCTCCGCGCATTTGCTGGAGGGCCACGTCTGCGTATTCGTGGATACGTCGCCTTCGGTCATGATTTTGCCGACGACGTTTTTCCACCATGTTCAGCATGCGGAGGAGTATCGTCAAACGCCATTTATCGGGACGTATTTGCGGTGGGTACGGTTTGCCGGCATCCTGATGTCGATCTTCCTGCTGCCGCTCTGGTATTTGATCGTGGCGCATCCGGAATTGAAGCCGGCAGGCCTAGAGTTTTTGGGACCGCAAAAAGAAGGACACCTGCCCTTGCTGACGCAGTTCCTGCTTGCCGATATCGGAATCGACCTGATGCGGATGGCCGCCGTTCATACCCCTTCGCCGCTTGCTACAGCGATGGGACTCGTCGCTGCCATTCTGGTCGGGGACATCGCGGTGAAGACCGGATTATTCATTAATGAAGTCATCCTGTATCTCGCATTGGCTTCGATCGGGATGTTCGCAACGCCGAGCTATGAGCTGGGGTTAGCGAACCGGATTATCCGGCTTGGCCTGCTCGTTACCGTCGCCATATTTGGCGTGCCGGGCATGGTAATCGGCAGCACGATTTGGCTGATTTTCCTGGCGAGTCGTAAATCGTACGGAGCTCCCTATATGTGGCCCTTCCTGCCGTTCAACGCCAAAAGCTTTTTCTCCATCATCATGCGCAAACCGGTACTTGCATCCAAAACGAGGCTCAGCATCACGAAACCGATCGACGGAACAAGGCAGCCGGAATAAGCGCTGTTCCGGGGCTGGTAGACGCCAGCCCTTTTTGTATGTGAAGGTCCGTACATGTATTGTCAAAACGTCGTCCCCTATGATACTTTAAATAGAAATGCATGTATCCAATCAGGCGAATGACGGCATGACAATGGGTAAGCGAGAGGGGAACATCCAGCAATGTACTTACATGGAACCAGTAAAATCAACGATCAAGGCCACCTCGAGATCGGCGGTGTCGATACACTCGAGCTCGTCGCAGAGTATGGCACGCCGCTGTACGTATTCGACGAGGCGCTCGTTCGCCAGCGCTGCCGCGAATTTGTGGAAGCGTTTCGGGCGTCCGGTCTGAAATTCCAAGTTGCGTATGCCAGCAAAGCCTTCTGCGTCATGGCGATGTGCCGGATCGTCGAAGATGAAGGTATGTCTCTGGACGTCGTCTCGGACGGCGAATTATACACAGCGCTGCAAGCGGGTTTTCCGGCGGAGCGCATCCATTTTCACGGCAACAACAAGACGATCTCGGAGATGGAGATGGCGATCGATGCGAAGATCGGCTGCTTCGTCGTGGACAATTTCACGGAGCTGGAGCTGCTGAACGTGATTGCCGGCGAGAAGCGTCAAAAGGTCAACATTTTGCTGCGGATTACGCCTGGTGTTGAGGCGCATACGCATGAATATATCTCCACGGGGCAGACGGATTCCAAGTTCGGCTTCGATCTGGGCAACGGCTCGGCGTACAAAGCGATTCAGCAGGCTTCCGCGTTGCCGAATCTTGATCTGCTCGGCATCCACTCGCACATTGGCTCGCAAATTTTCGAGGTCGAAGGCTTCGCGATGGCAGCAGAGAAAATGGCGTCGTTCGCGGTGCAAGTGCGCGACGAGCTAGATGTGACGTTCCGCGTCATCAACTTGGGCGGCGGCTTTGGCATCCGCTACGTATCCGAGGATACGCCGCTGCCGGTTGCGGTCTACGTCAAGGCGATTACGGACGCGATCAAATCGAACTTCGGACAGAATGATTATCCGCTGCCGGAAATTTGGGTCGAGCCGGGCCGCAGCATCGTCGGCGATGCCGGCACGACGCTCTACACCGTCGGCTCCGCTAAAGACATTCCGGGCGTCCGCAAATACGTCGCGGTCGACGGCGGCATGACCGACAATCCACGCCCTGCGCTGTATGAGGCGGTCTATGAAGCTGGGCTCGCGAACCGCGCTGCCGAAGCGCCGGAAGAGGTCGTCTCCATCGCGGGCAAATGCTGTGAGAGCGGCGACATGCTCATTTGGGACGTGAACCTGCCGAAGGTGAAGGCTGGCGATATTTTGGCCGTGTCCTGCACGGGCGCATATAACTATGCGATGGCGAGCAACTATAACCGGATTCGCAGACCGGGCGTCGTGTTTGTCAAAGACGGCGAGAGCGACCTCGTCGTCCAACGCGAATCGTTCGAGCAAATCGTCGGCAACGATGTGATCCCGAACCGGATGAAGCAAGTGTCGAAGACGTGCTAACATAAAGAGGAGCGCCCCTGAAGCCGCGTTGTGGCGAAGGGGTGTTTTTTTATAGAAGGGCGCGGGGCGGACACGGGACCAAGCTAGGAGGCGTGGCAATGTGCCCGAGTGAGGTGAAGGAGCGCGCAGGGTGCAGCGTGAGGCCATGGGGGAGCGTGCAGGGGGCAGCGTGAGACCATGGAGAGCGTGCACGGGGCAGCGTGAGACCATGGGGAGCATGCAGGGTGCGAGTGCCGCACGTAGGGAGTGCCTGGGGAAGCGCAGGGGGAGCCACCGCCACCGCCGCCGCCATGTCGCAGCCAGTTTTTCCCCGACAGCCAGAATAACGGAACTACACGCAACTATTTCGATGTTTTTCACAATATTCTGCCGGGAAGCGGAACGAGGAGCCCTTATTCGGCCTTTTAGCCGTCCATTTTGCTTAAAATAGCCCAAATAAGGGCCTCTCGCTCCCCAAATGAAACAAATTCGTCGGATTTTTGAAAATAGCGTCATTACGTTCCGCTTCTCTACTTTTTCTCAAACAGCAGAAGCTCTCCGTTCTCGTATCCTCACTTTCTTCTTTCGTAGGCGTCTCCCCAAGTTTGTGTATTGGCGGCATTTTTAGTAGAATAAGATATTATTTCCTAAAGGAGTGACAACACATGGCAAAACAAGCAAAAATCACACTTGAAAACGGCGGCGAGGTCCTGATCGACCTGTTCGACCAAGATGCGCCTAACACGGTTGCAAACTTTGAGAAACTGGCAAACTCCGGCTTCTATAACGGACTTGTTTTCCATCGCGTCATCCCTGGCTTCGTAGCACAAGGCGGCTGTCCGTCCGGGACAGGTACTGGCGGTCCTGGCTACCAAATCAACTGCGAAATCAACCCGAACAAGCACGAGCGCGGTACACTTGCAATGGCACACGCCGGCCGCAACACAGGCGGAAGCCAATTCTACATCTGCTACCAGCCGCAGCCTCACCTGGACGGTCAACACACCGTATTCGGCAAAGTGGCAAAAGGCATGGAGCACGTCGACGCATTCAAAGGCAGAGACAAAATGGCGAAAGTCGAAGTTGTGGAAGCATAAGCTGCATTCAAGAGCTGCCTGGACACTGGTGTTCGGGCAGTTTTTTTGTCGTATAGAGGAACGTATATTCTTCGAGGTGGCCAGGTGGATGAAAAAAGGCCTTGCATTTTCGAGACGTGAGTGTTAAATTTTTCAGTAATAAAGAAATGTACAGTTCAAACTGTCGATTTCTTTACCAGTATGCAAAACCTTCGGGGCGTGGTGAAATTCCACACCGGCGGTGATTCGGCCTATGCCACCTGGCAGGGTACGATCAGTCCGTGACCCGTTGTGAAGCTAGCGGTACCTGACAACAGCTTCGCTACGGCTGACCCAGTGCAACTCTGGGACCGACAGTATAGTCTGGATGGGAGAAGGAAGATGCGAATGGTTGATTCGCTTTGCATGCTTGTTCATTTTTTCACATTCACCTGAAATTCGGCAGACCTGTCTATTTAGGCATGTCCACCGGTCTTGTTTGAGATGTTTAAAAATGCAGCAGGCATGATGGCTGAAGCTTATTCGTGTATTCTAACAACTCTGGCCCCCGTCCGGTATTCGGAATGGGGGTCTTTTTGCATGTATTGCAGAGAAGGAACGGTGATCACCATGGACGTGTTGAATGATGAAGCTTACATGCGACTCGCGCTGCAGCTCGCGCAAAGCGCGCTCGGCCAAACCGGCATCAACCCGGTCGTCGGCTGTGTGCTGGTCAACGACGGCCGCATCGTGGGCATGGGAGCGCATCTGAAGCGCGGACAGGGCCACGCGGAGGTGCTTGCGCTGCAGATGGCGGGCGAAGAAGCGCGGGGCAGCACAGCCTATGTCACACTTGAGCCGTGCAGCCATCACGGCAAGACGCCGCCGTGTAGCAACCGGCTGATCGAAGCCGGCGTGCGCCGCGTCGTCGTGGCGGCGACGGACCCGAACCCGCTCGTCGCGGGCAGCGGGATTGCGCGCTTGCGCGAGCACGGCGTGGATGTCACGACCGGGCTGCTCGCCGAGGAATCCGAACGCCTGAACGAGGCGTTCGTGAAGTACATCGTCACGCGGCTGCCGTTCGTGACGATGAAAACCGCGAGCACGCTGGACGGCCGGATCGCCGCCAAGACCGGCGACAGCAAGTGGATCACGTCACCGGCGTCGCGCGCCTTTGTGCATACCCTGCGCCATCGGCACCAGGGGATCATGGTCGGCGTTGACACCGTCATCGCCGACGACCCGCAGCTGAGCGCGCGCGGCGACGTACCGGCTGTGCAGCCGGTACGGATCGTCGCGGACTCGCAGCTGCGCATCCCGCCGGGCGCCCGCGTGCTCTCGGAGCAGGATCGTCAACCGACGATCCTGCTCGCGAGCGAACAGGCGCCCGCAGAGCGGCGAGCCGCGCTCGAAGCGCGCGGCGTCACGGTGCTCACCTGCGGCGACGGGCCGCAGGTGGACCTCAGGCTCGCCATGCGGCAGCTCGGCGAGCGCGAGATCGGCTCCATCCTCCTCGAGGGTGGAGGCCGGCTCAACGGCGCGATGCTGGAGCAGCGCCTGATCGACAAGATGGTGCTGATGTTTGCGCCGAAAATTATCGGCGGCGGACCGGCAGCACCGGTGAACATCGATTTCGCCGGCTTCGCGAAGATGGCGGACGCCATCGAGCTGGATCGGCTGAAGGTTGAGCAGTTCGGACCGGATGTATGCCTAACAGGCTATCCGATGTACAAGGAGGAGGTGCCGCATGTTCACGGGCATCATTGAAGAAATCGGCCAGATGCGCCGCATTCATAGCGCAGGGCAGGCGATGGTGCTGACCATCGCGGCCAAGAAAGTGCTCGAAGACGTGCATCTCGGCGACAGCATCGCCGTCAACGGCGTTTGCTTGACGGTCATCGCCTACGACAAGGAGTCGTTCGCGGTGGACGTGATGCCGGAAACGTACCGCAAAACGAACTTGCGCTCGCTGCAAACCGGGGCGCGCGTCAATCTGGAGCGGGCGATGGCGGCGAACGGCCGTTTCGGCGGTCATATCGTGCAGGGGCATGTCGATACGACAGCCATGATCACGTCCCGCGTCCCCGAGGAAAATGCGGTCGTCTACCGGTTCGAACCGGCCAAAGCCGCGATTTTCCGCTATATCATACCGGGTGGATCCATTACGATCGATGGCATTTCCTTGACGGTTGTCGACGTGACCGACCAGGATGTGGCGGTCTCTATCATTCCGCATACGCTGGCACAGACTGTGCTGCAAGATAAAAAACCGGGAGACTCGGTTAACATTGAATGCGATGTCCTGGGCAAATATATGGAGAGACTGCTGAAGTTCGGTTCAGCGGGGCCCGAAGCAGCGAGCGGCAAGCGGCAGGGCGGCGGACTAACATCTTCTTTTCTGGCAGACAACGGCTTCTTGTAAGCCCTCAATCAGGCAAATGAACTTTCGCGTGTGGTTAACGCGCAGATGAGGTGGATACCATGGAACAAACCTATACGTTTAATACGATTGACGAAGCACTGGCGGCACTGTCCGAAGGCAAAGTGATTATCGTCGTCGATGATGAGGATCGCGAGAATGAAGGCGATTTTATCGCGCTGGCCGACAAAACGACGCCGGACGTTATCAATTTTATGATTAAAGTTGGCCGCGGGCTGGTCTGCGCTCCCATTACCGAGGAACGTGCGCAGGAGCTGGATCTGCCTCCGATGGTGGTGCGGAACACGGATTACCACGGGACTGCGTTTACCGTATCTGTCGACCACGTGACGACAAGCACGGGCATTTCCGCACACGAGCGGGCCAAAACGGTGCTCAGCCTGATCGACCCTGCAACAAAGGCGCAGGATTACCGCAGACCGGGTCATATTTTTCCACTGATTGCGAAAAAAGGCGGCGTCCTGCGCAGAGCTGGACATACGGAAGCAGCGGTTGATCTAGCCGTGCTCTGCGGCTCCTATCCGGCCGGCGTCATTTGTGAAGTCATCAAAGAGGACGGCACCATGGCTCGCGTGCCTGACTTAATGGACATTGCCTCGAAGCACGGGCTGTGCATCATTACGATTCAGGATTTGATCCACTACCGCAACCAGCGGGAGAAGCTCGTACAGCGGGAAGTAGAGATTCAGCTTCCGACCGATTTTGGCACGTTCCGGGCGATTGCCTATACGAATCAGCTTGATAACAAAGAGCATGTCGCTTTGGTCAAAGGAGACATTGATCCCTCCAAGCCGACACTCGTGCGCGTGCATTCGGAATGTCTGACTGGCGATATTTTCCATTCTCACCGTTGTGATTGCGGTCCGCAGCTCGAAGCGGCGTTAAAACAGATTGATGAAGAGGGCAATGGTGTATTATTATATATGCGTCAGGAAGGCCGCGGCATCGGATTAATCAATAAATTGAAGGCGTATGCCCTGCAGGAGCAGGGATTGGATACCGTGGAAGCGAATATTAAGCTTGGGTTTGCTCCGGATCTTCGGGATTACGGCATCGGCGCGCAAATTTTGAAAGATCTCGGAATTACCCAGCTTCGTTTGTTAACGAACAATCCGCGCAAAATCAAAGGCCTTGAAGGCTACGGTCTGGAAGTAGCGGAACGGGTGCCGATCCAAATGGAAAGCAAGAAGCACAACCTGAACTATCTCAAAACGAAAAAGCAAAAGCTGGGCCACATGCTGACTTTCATCGATTCTGGCAGCGGCATCTAAACCATAGAAGATTTTTTTAACCGGAAAAGGAGACGAACGAACATGGCAACGATTTTTGAAGGACATTTAGTATCGCAGAATTTAAAATATGGGATCGTCGTAGGCCGGTTTAACGAGTTTATTACATCCAGGCTGCTCGGCGGCGCGCAGGACGCTTTGAAGCGCCACGGCGTGCAAGAAGACGAAATCGACATCGCCTGGGTACCGGGCGCATTCGAAATCCCGCTGATCGCGCAAAAAATGGCGGAAAGCGGCAAATATGACGCTGTCATTACGCTTGGAGCCGTCATTCGGGGGTCAACGCCTCATTTTGACTACGTGTGCGGCGAAGTTGCCAAAGGCGTGGCAGCGATCAATTTGAAAACCGGTGTGCCGACGATTTTCGGTGTATTGACGACGGATTCCATTGAACAAGCTGTTGAGCGTGCAGGCACGAAAGCGGGCAACAAAGGCTGGGAAGCTGCGGCAACCGCGATTGAAATGGCGAATTTGTCGAAACAATTCCAGTCCTAATGTTATTGTATTTCCATCTCGAAACCTTGCTGCCCCGGCTGTGTGCCTTTCTTGTGGCGATGGCGCTGCATGACGCCGCACATCTAGGGGCCGCATGGCTTCTTGGGAATCGCGCTTTCAAGCGCGGCATGGCAGCCGCTATCAATCCCTTGGGGCGTCTTGACACTCTGGGGCTTGCGATGACGCTGTTCGGTCCTTACGGTTGGTCCAAGCCTCTGCCGATTGAGGCGAGCCAATTTCTCCGTTGGCCAAGGCTGGCGAACACACTTGTCTATGCGGCCGGTCCGCTTATGAATGTGTTTCTTGGCATCGTCTTTTGGTGGCTGAATTTTACGCTTCCCGAAACGTTCGGCGCCAGGATGGAAACGCTGGACGTGGAAATGTGGCGCGTCTACTTGCAGTACGCCGTTATTGTCAATGTGATGCTCGGTCTTATCCATTTCTTGCCGTTGTACCCGCTCGATGGCTGGGCGATTTGGAAAGGCTTTTTGTCTCCAGGCAAACAGCGTAAACTGGCGCAGTACGAGCGGCATGCGCTTGTGCTTGTGCTGTTTCTCATGATTACCCCGGTTGGACAATGGCTGCTAAGCCATGGCTATCCGTATGTTGCACAGGTCATTATGTACCTTTATTCACTTTGACAAGGGGTAGAACGACATGAAAGTTACGTATAAGCTGGAAGCATTTGAAGGGCCCCTTGATCTCTTGCTTCATCTTATTGATAAGAACGAACTCGATATTTATAACATTCCGATTAAAGAGATTACCGAGCAGTACATGGACTACGTTCAAGCGATGCAGGAACTTGAGCTGGAAGTGGCGAGTGAGTTTCTCGTGATGGCCGCGACGCTTTTGTCGATCAAGAGCAAGATGCTGCTGCCGAAGCCGCCTGTCATTGAATTTGATGAAGATTTTTACGATATGGATGACGACTATGACCCGCGTGCAGAGCTTGTAGCCAAGCTGATTGAGTACCGGAAATATAAATCGATTGCGGATATGCTTCGGGAGAAGGAAGTGGAACGCAGTCTCGTTTTCACGCGTGAACCGGAGGATTTGACGCCGTTCATGCAGGTTTTGCAGGAAAATCCCGTCGAGGGGCTGGATGTTGCGGATTTGCTCTATGCCTTTCGCCGCACACTGCGCAAGCTGGTGAACCGCAATGTGGTGACCCGGATTCGCAGAGACGAGATTTCCGTTAAGGATCGGATTAAAGAAGTCGTCGGCCTGTTGAAAGAACGCGGCGGAAAGCTGCTGTTTTCCAAGCTGTTCGACTATGAAATGACACGCGAGGAAATCGTCGTGACGTTTTTGGCGATACTTGAGCTAATGAAAATGAAAGTGATTATGTGCCATCAGCATCGGTTGTTTGATGATATTGTCATTCAAGCGAAAGAGGAGGTTGCAGGGAACATTGACACTGAGTATACAACAGATGAAATCGATTATTGAAGGCCTGCTCTTCGCGGCGGGCGATGAAGGCTTGGATGCCAAACAGCTCGCGGAAGTGATGGAGATCGACGCCTATATCGTGAAGGATCTGCTCAAAGATATGCGGACGGATTGGAAACGCAAAGGTCGCGGCATCAAAATCGTGGAGGTTGCAGGCAGCTATCAGCTCACGACGCTGGCCGAACATGCGCCTTATTTTGAGCGGCTCGCGTATACGCCTGCCCGTTCTACACTGTCCCAGGCTGCGCTTGAAACGCTGTCCATTGTAGCGTACAAGCAGCCAATAACGCGCGTGGAAATCGAAGAGATCCGCGGGGTCAAATGCGACCGTGCGCTCGCCACGCTGGTCAGCAAAGATCTGATCGAAGAAGTCGGCCGGGCAGATGCGGTGGGAAGACCGATCTTGTACGGAACATCCAAGCAGTTTTTAGAATATTTCGGATTGAACTCGATTCAGGAATTGCCGGATTCGGCGAATTTCCAGGGCGACTTCGATTTGGAAGAAGAGACGCGCATGCTGTTTGATCGGATGAACGATCAGAAGCAGCTAACGATGGAAGATTTGAACGAACTGGAGAGCGACGAAGTATAATGCGGCACTTCCAGTCATGCATCTCATTTCCTATTGCAGGCTATACTAACTCCATGGATGAGAATGGTTTCTCATAATGGAGTTTTTTAATTTAGGGAGGAGATTGTGGCTTTGCTGTGGGTTGGAATCGTCTGTATCGTTGTCGCGGCCGCAATAGTACTGGCTTTACTCAGCTGGATCCGCGGGGAATTTTATTTTTCAAGAGTGAAGGATAACGATACGCTGTCTATTGAGGTACGCGCTTTGTTCGGGCTGGTGCGCTACCGTTTTGTCATCCCGATTATTCAATTTCGAGGTTTTACGCGCGGCATCTTCTTTCAAGCCGAGACGGTGAACGAAGCAAAGGTGGACTTGAAAGACAAGCGGAAGGACCATATCACAAAGGATAAAATTATCGAGTTCTACAAGGAAGCGAAGGATTTATTGGTGCACACGCTGAATTGGCACAGTTGGCTGAAGCAAACCCTCGCGCGATTGGAGTGCACAAGACTTCGTTGGGTAACGCAAGTAGGGCTCGGGGATGCGCCGGAAACGGCGATTACGACGGGGGCGGTATGGGGGATCAAATCTTCACTAATTGGCTTTGGCGCTCGCTATGTGCAGATGACGGCCAAACCGATGGTCAACGTCGTGCCCTAATATAACCAGAAGCAATTCGCTACGG
>NZ_RXHU01000026.1 GCF_003955665.1 Paenibacillus whitsoniae | reverse complement strand
TAGCCGAGCTCCCACCTACGTTTGCCTATAAGCGCCCCAGTCTCACCTCACCAGTTACGGAAAACAAGCTAGTCTTTAGTCGAGCTCCCACCTACATCTGCCTATAAGTGCCCCAGTCTCGCCCCACCAGTTACGGAAAACAAGCTAGTCTTCATTCGAGCGAGCCCTACGTTTGCCACAAGCACCTCAGTTCCACCTCACTAGCCTGCCTGAGTCAGCCTCCTAGTGTCATCTCAACTGGAATTTCTCCAGCTCATTTCCGTTCAAAACGGCCGATTCGCACTCTGAGCTGGAAAAGCTCCAGTTCATTTGGGGCATTTTCTCGATTTTGAGGTTT
Source organism: Paenibacillus whitsoniae (assembly GCF_003955665.1). Lineage (GTDB taxonomy): Bacteria > Bacillota > Bacilli > Paenibacillales > NBRC-103111 > Paenibacillus_E > Paenibacillus_E whitsoniae. Next base: position 44,886 of record NZ_RXHU01000026.1, on the reverse strand, counting down.
TCAGCGTGGATGACATGGAGAAATTCCAGTTCATGCCTCAATTTTCGCAGTAGAGCTCATGATGAGCTGGAGGAATTCCAGTTCATCCTACCCTGAGCTACGGGGATAACGATCAAAAGGCGTCAGAATCAGCATCCCGCCCCCGAACAGCAGCGTTTATGCGAATTTGAACAGCACTTTCCCCTGAGCTTGTCGAAAAATATTACACTTGAGATCAGCTGTGCGGCCGACCGGTTTCAAGGAATTGACCGAGCATTTCAGCTCCACTTCCCCGACGTCTGGATGACGCCTCCGATTCGATCTTCGCAAGGCGAAGGAAATCCGAAAAGCAGCTCCAAAAAGCGAACTATCTAAAACAAATGTCAAAAAAACGTTCGTTTTTTCAAATTGACACGGCACGTTAGTTGGTAGTACACTAGGTAGGCGGGAAATCAAGCCGCAACAATTGAAAATGTCGAAACCACTCGTATAAAATCAGGGATAAGGCCTGAAAGTTTCTACCCAAAAACCATGAATTTTTGGACTACGAGGAAACGAATGATGAACCATTGGAAGCGATATGGTCTTTTTGCATTCGGTTCTTTTGCTGTCCAGCGGATAGAATCAAAGATTCTAACTCTGGGCATTTTTTATTTTAAAAACGTGAAAGTAGGTTTGAGATGACTGTACGTGTTGGCGTCATAATGGGAAGCCAGTCGGATTGGGAAACGATGAAGCACGCATGCGATATGCTCGAGGAGCTTGGCGTAGCGTACGAGAAGAAGGTTGTCTCCGCGCATCGTACGCCGGATCTTATGTTCGAGTACGCGGAATCTGCAATTGAACGCGGGCTGCAAGTCATTATTGCCGGAGCAGGCGGGGCGGCGCATTTACCAGGGATGGTAGCAGCCAAAACCGAGCTACCGGTTATTGGTGTTCCGGTCAAAACGTCCACGCTGAACGGCATGGATTCCTTGTTGTCGATCGTGCAAATGCCAGGCGGTATTCCCGTGGCAACGGTGGCAATCGGCCACGCGGGCGCGACGAACGCGGGCCTTTTGGCCGCGCAAATTCTTGGCGCTTTCGATCCGGAGCTGCAAGCGAAGGTGAAAGCACGTCGCGAGCGCATCAAGCAAACGGTGCTGGAAAGCAGTGACAACCTATGAGCACATCCGCTGCGCAAGATGGCAAAGTGATTCTCCCCGGCGGCACGATCGGCGTGCTCGGCGGCGGCCAGCTTGGCCGCATGCTGGCGCTGGCCGGCCGCAACATGGGCTACCGCTTCGTGACGCTGGATCCGACGCCGGATGCGCCTACCGGTCAGGTGGCGGATGAGCAGATCGAAGCGGGCTACGACGATGTCGACGCCGCGCGCAGGCTTGCGGCTTTATCGGACGTGATCACCTACGAGTTCGAGAACGTAGATGCGCACGTCACCAACATCCTGATGGAGGAGTCTTACGTTCCACAGGGCAGTCAGCTTTTATATACAACGCAGCATCGGCTGCGCGAGAAACGGGCCATTGAAGCCGCGGGCGTGCCGGTAGCGCCGTACGCAGAAATCCGCAGCGAAGCCGAGCTTCGCGAGGCGGCCGAACTCTTTGGCATCCCATGCGTGCTCAAGACGGCGATGGGCGGCTACGACGGCAAAGGCCAGTGGGTGCTTCGCTCGCTGGACGAAGTGCCGGAAGCGTATGCCACGCTGAGCAAGGCGAAGACGGAATTGGTGCTGGAGCAGTTCATTCATTTTGACAAGGAACTGTCGGTCATTGCAGCGAGAAGCCCGCGCGGTGAGGTCAAGGCGTTCCCGGCGGCGGAGAACATCCACGTGCATAACATTTTGCACGAGTCGATCGTGCCGGCGCGCATCGAGGTGGCGATCCAGAAGGAAGCCGAGGAGCTGGCGATGAAGATCGCCGCATCGCTCGGCGTCATCGGATTGATCGCGGTGGAGTTATTTTTAACCAAGGACGGCCAGCTTTATGTGAACGAGCTTGCGCCGCGTCCGCACAACTCCGGTCATTACACGATGGAAGCGTGCCGCACCTCACAGTTCGAGCAGCATGTGCGCGCCATTTGCAATTTGCCGCTGGGCTCGACGAAGCTGCTGTCGCCGGTTGTGATGGTGAACTTGCTAGGCGAGCACATTGCGCCGTTAACCGAGAAACTGGCTGAGCCGGGCTTCCTCGAAGACGAGCAATTGGGCGTAAGCGCGAAAGTGCATCTGTACGGCAAAAAAGAAGCAAAAGAGAAGCGCAAAATGGGTCATATCAACCTTTTGACCGACGACGTAGAGAAGGCGCTCACTTGGATAGAACAGACAGGCATTTGGGGAAAGTAAAGACAAAGAAATAATTGGAGGAACGAGAAACCATGATCGATCGTTATACACGCCCGGAAATGGCACGCATTTGGACGGAAGAGAACAAATTCAAGGCATGGCTGGAAGTGGAGATTCTCTCCTGTGAAGCTTGGTCTGAGCTGGGAGTAATCCCGAAAGAGGACGTGAAGGTGCTTCGCGAGAAAGCAGACTTCAATATCGACCGGATCTATGAAATCGAGCAAGAGACACGCCATGACGTCATCGCGTTCACGCGCGCGGTATCCGAAACGCTCGGACCTGAGCGCAAATGGGTGCACTATGGTTTGACGTCCACGGACGTTGTCGATACGGCGCTCGGCTACCTGCTGAGACAAGCCAACGAAATCCTGGACAAAGACATCCAAAACTTCATCGAAATTCTTCGCAATAAAGCGATTGAACATAAAAACACAGCCATGATGGGCAGAACGCACGGTGTACACGCAGAGCCGACAACATTCGGTCTGAAAATGGCCCTCTGGTATGAAGAAATGAAACGCAACCTGGAGCGCTTCCGACTAGCTGCTGACGGTGTGCAATACGGCAAAATCTCCGGCGCTGTCGGTACATATGCGAACATCGATCCGTTCGTTGAGCAGTATGTCTGCGGCAAGCTCGGCACGAAAGCGGCTCCGATCTCGACGCAAACGCTGCAGCGTGACCGTCACGCTGAGTACATGGCGACACTTGCACTCGTTGCGACATCCCTGGACAAATTCGCGACCGAAATTCGCGCCCTGCAAAAGAGTGAGTTCCGCGAGGTTGAAGAGCCTTTTGCAAAAGGTCAAAAAGGTTCCTCCGCGATGCCGCACAAGCGCAACCCGATCGGTTGCGAAAGCATCTCCGGCTTGGCGCGCGTCATCCGCGGCCACATGATTTCCGCGTACGAGAACGTGACGCTGTGGCATGAGCGCGACATTTCGCACTCCTCCGTAGAGCGCATCATTTTGCCTGACGCTACGCAGCTGCTCAACTACATGCTGAACCGTCTGGGCAACATCATCAAGAACTTGACCGTGTTCCCTGAGAACATGAAGCGCAACATGCGCAGCACGTACGATGTGCCGTTCTCCGGCCGCGTCATGACGAAGCTGATCGACAAAGGTTTTGCTCGCGAGCAAGCTTACGACACCGTACAGCCTAGAGCGATGCAAGCGTGGGAAGAGCAGCGTTCGTTCCGCGAAATCGTGGAAAACACACCAGCGATTACGGAAGCGCTGAGCCCGGCTGAGATCGCGGATTGCTTCGATCCAAGCTGGCACTTGAAGCATGTGGAAACGATTTTCGACCGTTTAGGCTTGAACGGTTAAACGATACATTTTAATCATGGGAGGGGTGTCCTCGTGGCAGGCAGCATTTTGAATACAGCCGAAGAAATGATCAACGCGCCTCTGGTGCACAAGGGGAAAGTGCGGGAGTTGTACGATCTTGGCGAGAATTTCCTGATCGTGGTCACGGATCGGATTTCTGCTTTCGATTATATTTTGAAGCCGGGCGTGCCGGACAAAGGCTACGTGCTGAACGCGCTGAGCAAGTACTGGTTCGACGTGACAAGCGGCTATATGCCGAATCACATCGTCCATACGGATGTGGAACTGCTGAAGTCGATCATTCCGAGTGCGGCGGATCGCGAGCTTTTGAAAGAACGGATTATCGTAGCGAAAAAAGCGGAGCGGATCTCGATCGAGTGCGTGGTGCGCGGCTACATTACCGGCAACGGCTGGAGACAGTACGAGAAAACGGGCGAAATCAACGGCAAAAAGCTGCCGGAAGGCTTGCGGAAGAACCAGCGTCTGGCAGATCCGATTTTCACGCCTGCGGCGAAAAATGACGTCGGTCACGACGAGGACATCTCCGTGGAACAAATGGTGGAGCTGATCGGCGAAGAGCTGACGTACACGCTGCAGGAGCGCAGCATCATGCTGTACACGCTGGCGCACTCCATCTGTGAGCAAAAAGGCATTATTTTAGCGGATACAAAGTTTGAATTTGGCATTTATAATGGCGAACTTATTATTATTGATGAAATTTTCACACCGGATTCCTCGCGCTACTGGGCGCAAGACAATTATGCCCTGGACATCGAGATCGATTCCATGGACAAAGAGCCTGTCCGCACATACCTGGCGAATTCCGGCTGGGACAAGAACAGCGAGCCTGATCCGCTGCCGGCTTCCGTCGTTGAAGAGACGTCGAATCGTTATAAAGAAATTTTGCACCGTTTGGTGGATTAAATAACTTTAAAAAGCCTAAGGAGAGATTCTCACATGAAAGCAACGGTTTATGTCACGATCAAGCAAAACGTTTTGGATGTACAAGGAACAGCGGTGCAAGGCGCCCTTCACTCCATGGGCTTTGAAGAAGTCGGCAAAGTGCGTATCGGCAAATACCTTGAGCTTGAGCTCGGGAACGTAGATAAAGCAGAAGCGGAAACACGCGTCAAAGCAATGTGCGAAAAGCTGCTGGCGAACACGGTTATCGAAGACTACCGCTACGAATTGGCGTAATCGGTCACGAAGTGCGAAGCTAGGTCGTGACTGAATACTCAGAAGGAAGCAGATTTGGCCGAATTTTCGTTCCATGCAAGGAACTTTTGTGAAGGTGTACCGGGGGTACGTCAAGCAAAAGTGACGCAGCAGGGGGCGAAAAGGCGGTGAAAGATGCCCCTGAGCGGGTGTTCAGTCACGGCCAGCATACTGAAGAGGTTGAGGGAGGAAAAAGTCATGAATTTCGCGGTTCTTGTTTTTCCGGGATCGAATTGCGACATCGATTTATATAAAGCCATCGAAGACACGATCGGTCAGCCAGTTGATTATGTGTGGCATACGGAAGACGATTTGTCCAAATACGATTGCATTCTTGTGCCGGGCGGTTTCTCCTACGGGGACTACCTGCGCTGCGGGGCGATTGCCCAATTTACGAACGTGATGAAATCCGTTGTGAAAGCGGCGGAAGAAGGCAAGTACATCCTGGGCATCTGCAACGGGTTCCAAGTGCTGACGGAAGCTCGTCTGCTGCCAGGCGCTTTGCTGCGCAACAACGGCATGAAATTCCGCTGCCACCAGGCGCTTTTGAAAGTGGAGAACAACACAACGGCGTTTACGCGCGACTACGCGGAAGGCGAACTGATCTCCATTCCGATCGCGCACGGCGAAGGCAACTACTACTGTGACGAAGCAACACTGAAAGAATTGCAAGAAAACAATCAAATCGTGTTCCGTTACGAAGCGGGCAACAACCCGAACGGATCACTGGATGATATCGCGGGTATTTGCAACAAAGCAGGGAACGTTGTAGGCATGATGCCTCACCCTGAGCGTGCGGTTCATGAAATTTTGGGCTCCGCCGACGGCAAAAAAATGTTTACATCGATCTTGAGCGCTTGGAGGGAAAAACATGACGCAGCAGCTATCCGCTAAGGAACCGACAGCCGAACAAATTCTGGAGCAGAAAATTTACAAGCAAATGGGCGTTACCGACGAAGAGTATGCCAAAATTTGCGGCTTCCTGGGACGTAATCCGAACTATGTGGAGATCGGCGTATTTAGCGTCATGTGGTCTGAGCACTGTTCTTATAAAAACTCCAAACCTGTTCTTCGCAAATTCCCAGTGACAGGACCTCGCGTTCTGATGGGGCCAGGCGAAGGCGCGGGCATCGTCGACATCGGCGATAACCAAGCGGTTGTTTTCAAAATCGAAAGCCATAACCATCCATCTGCGATCGAACCTTACCAAGGCGCGGCAACAGGCGTGGGCGGTATTATTCGTGATATTTTCTCCATGGGCGCGCGCCCTGTGGCACTCCTCAACTCCTTGCGTTTTGGCAAGCTGCAAAATGACCGCGTAAAATACCTGTTCGAGCACGTTGTATCTGGTATCGCAGGTTATGGGAACTGTATCGGGATCCCGACGGTTGGCGGCGAAGTCATGTTCGACGAGAGCTACGAAGGCAACCCGCTTGTTAACGCGATGTGCGTAGGTTTGATCGATCACGATAAAATCCAACGCGGCGTAGCAAAAGGCGTAGGCAACCCTGTGTTCTACGTAGGTCCGGCAACTGGCCGTGACGGTATTCACGGTGCGACATTCGCATCCGAGGAATTGACAGCGGAATCCGAAGCGAAACGTCCGGCGGTACAAGTCGGCGATCCGTTCATGGAGAAGCTGGTGCTTGAAGCTTGTTTGGAACTCATTAATTCCGGTATCGTACTCGGGATTCAAGATATGGGCGCAGCGGGACTCACTTGTTCCTCCGCCGAAATGGCAAGTAAAGCAGGTAACGGCATGGAGCTGTACCTGGATGAAGTACCGCAGCGTGAAGAAGGCATGACGGCTTATGAAATGATGCTGTCCGAGTCCCAAGAGCGTATGCTGTTCGTTGTTGAGCCGAAGCATGAGGCGCAAGCGAAAGGCATTTTCGAGCGTTGGGGTCTGCACTGCGCGAAAGTCGGTAAAGTAACGGACGATGGTTACCTCAAATTGATCCACCACGGCGAAGTTGTCGGCAACATGCCAGTTGGCGCGCTCGTTGACGAGTGCCCCGTGTACAACAAGCCAAGCAAAGTGCCGGCTTACTACGAAGCAGGCGCAGCGGTTGATACGACTCGTTACGAGGAAGTTGTCAAGTTGACGGATGCACTGAAATCCGTATTGGCTTCCCCGACAGTCGCAAGCAAAGAGTGGGTTTACAACCAATACGATTATATGGTTCGTACGGAAACTGCGGTGCGCCCGGGCTCTGACGCAGCGGTCGTGACGATTCGCGGCACGCGCAAAGGCCTTGCGATGACAACAGACTGTAACGGACGTTACGTTTACCTAGATCCGGAAGTGGGCGGCCGTATCGCCGTATCCGAAGCAGCGCGCAACATCGTGTGCTCCGGTGCAGAACCGCTGGCGGTAACGGACAACCTGAATTTCGGTTCCCCGGATAAGCCGGAAATTTTCTGGCAGCTGGAAAAAGCGACAGACGGCATGGCGGAAGCTTGCCGCTTCCTGGATACGCCGGTTATCGGCGGTAACGTATCTTTGTACAACGAAAATGCGAAGGGCGCGATCTACCCGACGCCGGTTATCGGGATGGTTGGTCTGGTCCACGATACCGATCACATCACAACGCAAGAATTCAAAAAAGAAGGCGACATCATCATCCTGCTCGGCGAAACGAAAGCGGAGCTGGGCGGTTCCGAATTCCAATACGTCGTACACGGCGTAACGGAAGGACGTCCTCCGGTGCTTGATTTGGCCGTTGAGAAGCGCCTGCAAAATACCGTTCTGAAAGCAATCCAAGAAGGTCTCGTAGCTTCAGCGCATGACTTGTCCGAAGGTGGTTTGGCTGTTGCGCTTGCAGAGAGCTGCATCGGCAGCAAGCTAGGTGCGGAAGTGAACTTTACTTCCGAGCTTCGTCCTGACTTCGCATTGTTCAGCGAATCCCAATCCCGTATCCTGCTCAGCGCATCGCCGGATAAAGCGGACGCGCTCAAGCACTGGATCGCATCGCAAGGCGTGCCTTACCAAGAGATCGGTACCGTTGTTTCCCATGATCTGCTTACGATTAAAGTCAATAACGAACAGCGTCTCCAGTCTCCGGTTAGTGAGCTGGCACAAGTCTGGAAGGAAGCGATCCCATGTCTAATGGCGTGAGAACCGTCGCAACGCCGTCATCCGGTCTAGAAGTGGGCAAGCTGCCTGCAGCTCCTGTAGCGGAGCTGGAAGGCAAAGCCCATGAGCTTTGGACAGGTGAGTATTATAACGAAGGTGTCGCCGGTCAAGGCGGCATGTTTGATAAATTGAATGAAGAGTGCGGAGTGTTCGGGGTATATGGTCATCCCGACGCTTCCCAGCTCTGCTATTACGGTCTGCACGCCCTGCAGCATCGTGGTCAGGAGAGCGCCGGCATCTGCACCGTGGAGGACGGCAAGTTCAACTACTACCGCGGCATGGGTCTCGCCAAGGAAGTGTTTACGAACGACAATTTGGAGCCGCTGGTCGGCTCCACGGCGATTGCGCACGTGCGTTACTCGACAGCGGGGGAAAGCAAGCTGGCGAATGCGCAGCCGCTCGTGTTCAAATACCGGGAGGGCGATCTGGCGATCGCGACGAACGGCAATCTGGACAACGCGAACATCATTAAGCGTGAGCTGGAGCGTAAGGGCTCGATTTTTCAGACGACGAGCGATACGGAAGTCATGGCGCATCTGATTGCGCGATCTGAACACGATGACATCGTGGATGCGGTCAAAGATGCCATGAACCAAGTCATCGGCGGCTTCGCGTTCCTGATCGTCACGAAGGATAAGCTGATCGCGGCGCTGGACCCGAACGGACTGCGTCCGTTCATGATCGGTCGCCTTGGCGATGCGTATCTGTTCGCGTCCGAGTCCTGCGCGTTCGACGCGGTCGGCGCAACGTACATGCGTGACGTGCAGCCGGGCGAGATCATCGTGCTGGACCGCGACGGCTTCCGCTCGGAGCGTTTTACGGAAGAGGGCAGACGCGCGATCTGCGCGATGGAGTACATCTATTTTGCCCGTCCGGACAGCGACATCGACACGATCAACATCCACTCCGCGCGCAAACGCATGGGCAAACGCCTCGCGATGGAAGCGTTCGTGGATGCGGACGTCGTCACCGGCGTGCCGGACTCGAGTATTTCGGCGGCGATCGGCTTTGCCGAGCAGACGGGGATTCCTTACGAGCTCGGGCTGATCAAGAACCGTTACACGGGCCGGACGTTCATCATCCCAAGCCAGGAGCTGCGGGAGCAAGGGGTTAAAATGAAGCTGAGCGCCGTGCGCAAAGTCGTCGAAGGCAAACGCGTCGTCATGATCGACGACTCGATCGTTCGCGGTACGACGTCGCTGCGCATCGTGAACCTACTGCGCGAAGCGGGCGCTACCGAAGTGCATGTGCGCATTTCGTCGCCGCCGTTCATGAACCCGTGCTACTACGGGATCGATACGCCGGACCGCAAAGAGCTGATTGCCGCGATGAACTCCATTGAAGAGATTCGGAAGGCGATCAATGCCGATTCTTTGCACTTTTTGACGCGGGAAGGGCTGCTGGATTCGATCGGTCAAGGCGCTTCCGGTGCGAAAAGCGGTTACTGTACGGCCTGCTTTGATAATGAGTACCCGACGGAAATCGTGGATACGACGAAGGTTGGCTGTGCTTGCGATTAATATAACTTTGGGAAGGCGGTTGGGTTCGGCGTCATGGCTGGCCGGCCCCTTTCTACATACATTTAAGGAGTGATTTCTCAGTGTCGGATGCTTACAAAAAAGCCGGTGTCGATATCGCCGCGGGGAACGAAGCGGTAGAACGGATGAAAAAACACGTCAAACGGACATTTCGTCCTGAAGTTTTAACGGACCTCGGAGGCTTCGGCGGGCTTTTCGGCCTGAACAAAGACAAGTACGAGGAGCCTGTGCTCGTGTCGGGAACAGATGGGGTAGGCACCAAGCTGAAAATCGCTTTTGCGATGGATAAGCATGATACGATCGGTATCGACGCGGTGGCGATGTGTGTGAACGATATTATCGTTCAAGGCGCGGAGCCGTTGTTCTTCCTGGACTACCTGGCTTGCGACAAAGTCGTGCCGGAGAAGATCGAAGCGATTATCAAAGGCATCGCTGACGGCTGCGCTGAGTCCGGCTGTTCGCTCATCGGTGGTGAAACGGCGGAAATGCCTGGCATGTATGCGGAAGGGGAGTATGACATTGCCGGGTTTACCGTAGGGATCGTTGACAAGAAAAAAATCATCGACGGCTCTACGATCCGTCCGGGCGACGTGGTGCTCGGTCTGGCTTCGAGCGGTGTGCACAGCAACGGGTTCTCGCTTGTGCGCAAGCTTTTGCTTGAGGATAACGGCTATACGCTGCAAGGCCATGTGGACGAACTGGGCGACAAGCTGGGCAACGTGCTGCTGGAGCCGACTAGATTGTACGTGAAACCTGTGCTGGGCATGCTGGACAGCGTGGCGATTAAAGGCATGGCGCACATTACAGGCGGCGGCTTCCTGGAAAATATTCCACGCGTCCTGCCGGATAACGTGAATGTTCAAATTCAATACGGCTCCTGGCCGATTTTGCCGATCTTCTCCTTGATGCAGCGTGTCGGAAACATCTCCAACAACGATATGTTCCGTACATTCAACATGGGCATCGGCATGGTGATTGTCGTTGCGGCGGATGATGCCGAGAAGGCGATTGCCGCTGCGGAGGCGCAAGGCGAGAAAGTGTACCGCCTTGGCGTTGTAACCGAAGGTGAACGTGTGGTCACGTTCCAAGGAGCTGAAGTGTAATGCAGCCGTATCGGATCGCCGTTTTTGCTTCGGGCTCGGGCTCGAATTTTCAGGCGATCGTGGATCAGGTGCAGAAGGGGAAGCTTGATGTGCGCATCGAGCTTCTTGTCTGTGATCGCCCGAAGGCGTACGTCGTCGAACGGGCGAAGGCCGCGGGGGTGCCTGTGTTCACGTTTAGCCCGAAGGAGTACGAGAGCCGCGAAGCCTATGAGACGATCATTCTGGAAGAGCTGCGCGTTCGCGGAATCGATCTCATCGTGATGGCCGGGTACATGCGGATCATTACAAGCGTGCTCGTTGAGCCTTACTACGGACGTATGATTAACATTCATCCGTCTTTGCTGCCTTCGTTCCCCGGCGTGCGTGCCATCGAACAAGCCGTGGAGTACGGCGTGAAACAGACCGGCGTAACCGTGCACTACGTGGATGGAGGGCTGGACTCTGGCCCGATCATCGCGCAGCGCGCGGTCGAAATCCACGAGCACGAGACGGTTGAGTCGCTCACGGATCGCATCCACGCGGCGGAGCACGTGCTGCTGCCGCAGGTGATTCGCTGGCTCAGCGAGGATCGCGTGAGTCTGGATGGGCGCAGGGTGACGGTGCGGTTGTAGGGGGAACACCCCAATAACCGCACCCGTTGGCTGTACGTTGGAGCGGACCTGCGAAAGCTTGAAATTCGTTGACCCAGGCGCTATGGGAAGCTGCAGAAAGTGCGTTCTGCTGGCCCAGGCGCTATGGGAAGCTGCAGAAACTGTGTTCTGCTATCCCAGGCGCTATGGGAAAGTGCAAAAACTGCGTTCTTCTGGCCCAGGCGTTACGCAAACCTGCAAAAACTACATCAAATTTGGGTGATTTGACGTTTTGGGGCTTGTTTACCTGCATTTTGTACAGGTAATTTCCTGGTTTTACCCCCGAAACGGCTGTTTTTGGCGGTCAGGGCGAAAAATTACTGTACTTTTTGCAGGATATTACGTTGAATCCGGCGATTTGGCCAGATTTGATGTACAAAATGCAGGATGGTCGGGCGAAACGGACGGCTGAAGGCTTAATAGTCTGATGCGGTGCGGAAGTTGTGAGTGGATACGGGTTTGGGAGTAGCTGGTTTTTGGGTACGTTGAAGGCTGGTTAGTCTGGTGCGGATAGGCGCATTGTGCATTTTTCCGGAGTAGGTTCGTGCCGAACCATCTGCCTGAATAGGTCATTCATGCCCCTGGCTCGGTTAGTTTACTGAAATCATCTATGTTTTACATGATCATATATACAGCAGTTGAATCATCAAACTTAATTTCTAGGAGGAAGTCAAGTGGCAATCAAAAGAGCACTGATCAGCGTGTCCGACAAAACGGGCATCGTCGAGTTCGCAAGCGAGCTGGCGAAGCTGGGCGTTCAAATCATTTCGACGGGCGGTACGCAAAGTTTATTGAAGGATAAAGGGGTACCGGTCATCGGCATCTCCGAAGTGACAGGCTTCCCGGAAATCATGGACGGACGCGTGAAGACGCTGCACCCTGCCGTACACAGCGGGCTGCTGGCCGTTCGCGACAATGAAGAGCACCAAGCGAGCATGAAAGAGCTCGGCCTGGACTACATCGACCTGGTTGTCGTAAACCTGTATCCGTTCGCGCAAACGATTGCGAAGCCTGACGTGACGTATGAGGACGCGATCGAGAACATCGACATTGGTGGTCCTACGATGCTGCGTTCCGCTGCGAAAAACCACGCTTTCGTCACGGTTGTCGTAGATGCTTCCGATTACGCGAAAGTGCTGGAAGAAGTGCAAGAGACTGGGGACACCACGCTGGACACACGTAAACGCCTGGCGGCCAAAGTGTTCCGTCACACCGGCTCCTATGATGCCTTGATCGGTGACTACCTCTCCGGTCTGCAAGGTGAGACTTACCCTGAGCGTTACACAGTTACGTACGAAAAAGTGCAAGACCTTCGCTACGGCGAGAATCCGCACCAAACGGCGGCGTTCTACCGCAAACCGAATGCAGCGGCAGGCAACATCACGACAGCTGAGCAGCTGCACGGCAAAGAGCTCTCCTATAACAACATCAACGACGCGAATACGGCGCTGCAAATCGTCAAAGAATTCAGCGAACCAGCCGTCGTTGCGGTGAAACATATGAACCCTTGCGGCGTGGGCATCGGCACGAACGTGCTGGAAGCTTACCAAAAAGCGTATGCAGCCGACCCAACGTCCATCTTTGGCGGTATCGTAGCGGCAAACCGTACGATTGACGAGGCGACCGCGCAATTGCTGCATGAGATTTTCCTAGAAATCGTCATCGCACCTGACTTCTCTCCGGAAGCGCAAGAGATCCTAGCGAAAAAGAAAAATATCCGCCTGCTCAAAGTGAGCGGTTTGGACCAAATCGCCGGCAAGGTTGCACAGCCGGTTGTAACGACAGTCGAAGGCGGCATGCTCGTACAAGACAGCGACGCTTACCAGCTTGCTGAGAGCGATCTGAAGGTCGTTTCCGAGCGTCAGCCGACGGAAGAAGAGCTGAAGCAGTTGTTGTTCGCCTGGAAAGTTGTGAAACACGTGAAATCCAACGCGATCGTGCTGGTTGCTGACGATATGACAATCGGCGTCGGCGCGGGTCAAATGAACCGCGTAGGCGCAGCGAAAATCGCGATTGAGCAAGCGGGCGACAAAGCAAAAGGCTCCGTGCTTGCGTCCGATGCCTTTTTCCCAATGGGCGACACGCTGGAAATGGCGGCAAAAGCCGGCATCACGGCGGTCATTCAACCAGGCGGCTCCATTAAAGACGAAGATTCCATCCGCGTTGCGAATGAGAATGGTATTTCGATGCTGATGACGGGCGTACGTCATTTTAAACACTAAAATAAACTCAGGATGCTCACGATCGAGAGGCTGACCGTGGGCATTCCACTTGAAAAGGGGTATTCGAGCGATGCGTGTATTAGTGATTGGACGTGGCGGGCGCGAGCATGCCATTGTATGGAAGCTGAGTCAGAGCCCGAAAGTCAGCAAATTGTTCTGTGCGCCGGGCAACGGCGGGATTGCGACTTTGGCCGAGTGCGTGCCGATTACGGAGCTGCAATTCGAGGAGATCTCCATATTTGCCAAGGAAAATGCGATCGACTACGTCATGGTAGCGCCTGACGATCCTTTGGCAGCGGGCCTTGTCGACCATTTGGAAGCGAACGGCATTGCCTGCTTCGGACCGCGCGCGAATGCGGCGATTATTGAGGGCAGTAAGGTTTTTATGAAGCAGCTGCTCAAAAAATACAACATCCCGACGGCGGCATACGAATCGTTCACCGACTATGAGTCGGCGCTCGCGTATCTGCGTTCGCAGAAGGCGCCGATTGTCATCAAAGCAGACGGTCTGGCAGCAGGCAAAGGCGTGACGGTCGCACAAACGATGGAAGAGGCTGAGGCTGCACTGAGCGACATCATGGTAGGCCAAGTGTTCGGTAAATCCGGCGCAAGCGTGGTTATCGAAGAGTTCCTCACAGGGCAAGAAATGTCCTTGCTGGCATTCGTAGACGGCTCGACCGTGCGTTTGATGGTGCCTTCGCAGGACCATAAGCCGGTCTTTGACGGCGATAAAGGCCCAAACACAGGCGGCATGGGCACATACTCCCCGTTGCCTCACGTACCGGACAGCATCGTGCAGGAGGCGCTTAAGAACATCATCCAGCCGACGGCGGATGCGATGGTGAGCGAAGGCCGTCCGTTCAAGGGCGTGCTGTATGGCGGACTTATTTTAACACCGGATGGGGTCAAAACGATCGAGTTCAACGCGCGCTTCGGGGATCCGGAGACGCAGGTGATTTTGCCGCGTTTGAAAACGGACCTGATGGACATCATGCTGTCCATTAACAACGGCACGCTGGCGGAGCAGCCGATCGAGTGGAGTGACGAGGCGGCGGTGTGCGTCATCGTGGCTTCGCCAGGATACCCGGCCTCGTATCCGAAAGGTCTGCCAATCACAGGCCTTGACGACGTGAAGGATGCGCTGGTTTTCCACGCTGGCACGGCGGTGGAGAACGGCCAAATCGTCACGAACGGCGGACGCGTGCTGGGCATTACCGGTCTTGGCAAAGACATCGTCGAAGCGCGTGAGAAGGCGTACAGCATCGTGGATCGGATTCATTTTGAGGGTAAGCATTACCGGACGGATATTGCGCTGAAGGCATTGAAGTAGAAAGCAAGGCGAACGTGCTGGCACCTGTAAGGATGCGAGCGGGTCTGCCAAGTGGCGGATGGCTGCTCAGAAACCTCTGAGGTAAGCGCAGCACGGCATGCAAGAACAGCAAACACAGTCATCGAGAAAGCGGAGCGCCTTGGCGGACGCGCGATGGCTGTGTTTTTTTGATGAGTGAGCTCCCCATCGCTAAGAGGGTCTGGCCCCTGCTAAGGAGGCGGAAAAGAACAATTATGCGGAGTTAAGAGGGTATAAACCCTTCTAAAGTTCGCGGAAAGCGACAAAATGGGCAAATTTCGCATTCCTAAGAGGGGCTAGGCCCTGCTAAGGCAGGGAAAAAGTGATGTTTTGCCGTGCTAAGGGGGCTTAGCCCCTGCTAGGCTTGCGCTCAACTCTAACCTAGCTCTATCGCAGACAAAGGACCGTCGTCGCGATGGGCCGGCGATGCAGCGCGCGTTTAGGTTTCGCGCATGTTGGAGTACGACCGGGTATGCAGCTTCTTGTCTACCAATCGGCAGACCACTAGCCTAGTTACTGATCGCTCCAGCCGCGGATGTATTTGTCTTTGTTCTTGTACACGAACCAGATGGCGATGAGGGCGCCGAGGATCAAGCAGATCGACAGCCAGCGGTCGGTAATGAAATGCCAAAGTGTTGTCATGAGAAACCTCCTGGACGGAAGTGTGATGTGAGGTTAGTTTGAGGTGTTGGGGGTAAAGTTATGCAAATGTGGAAAAGAGGCGTGTGCAGCACCGCTGTGGTGGTGCTGGTTGTGGTCGCGCTTGCCGCGTGCTCGGCTCGCGACGGGGCCGGCGCGCCGGCGGCCACGGGCACGCCGGCGGTAAGTGTGAGCGCCGCGCCTAGCGGCGGCGCGGGGCTGGCTGGCGGCGTAGCACCGCCAGCGACGGTTGGCCCGGCGGGCGAAGCGCCGGGCACCGGGGATGGGGCTGCGGCATCCGCGCAGCCAGCAGGAGCCGCAGCGAGCGAAGCCGCTGCTGGGGGTGGTTCGGCGGCCGCCGCGCAAGCGGCCGCGGCGGCAAACCAGGCCAGCTCGCCGGTGCGCGCATCCGGCAAGCTGGTCATGCTCGACCCCGGCCATCAGCGCCGGGGGAACAACGAGCCCGAGCCCGTGGGGCCGGACACGCGCGAGACGAAGGCCAAGGTCAGCTCGGGCACGACCGGGGTCAGTACAAAGAAGCCAGAGTATGTGCTGAATCTGGAGGTGTCGCTCCTCCTGCGCGACGAGCTACAGCGACGCGGCTTCGAGGTCGCGATGACACGGGAGACGCATGACGTCGACCTCAGCAACAAGCAGCGCGCGGAGATGTCGAACGAGGCGGGCGCTGCGCTGACCGTCCGCATTCATGCGGACGGGGACGGCTCGGCGAGTACCCGAGGGTTCTCGGTGCTGTACCCGTCGCCGAGCGTAGCGGCGACAAAGCCGATCGCCGCGGAGAGCAAGGAAGCCGCCTCGTTCATGCTCGCCGGACTACAGGCGGCCACAGGTCAGAAAGGCCGCGGCCTTTCGGCCCGCGAGGATCTGAGCGGGTTTAACTGGTCGAAGGTGCCGGTGGTCCTGGCTGAAATCGGCTTTATGACGAATCCCGAGGAAGATAAGCGCATGTCCGAAGCAGATTACCAGCAGCAGTTGGTGCAAGGGATGGCGGATGGGATTGAGCGCTTTTTGGCGGGAAAATAACGAAAATATTAGACAAGGTACCCTGCAGCGTATATACGAACAGTCATGTTGTCCCTCCTTAAAAAAGAGGAGCAATGGGTCTGGTGTATGTACATTGCAGGATTTTTTTTATTTTCAGCAGGTTCCCCTCGGGTTTATGGGCATTTGGGTGTTTCCAAAATATAACAATATACGAGCTATTTCGACAAATATATGGGCCTTACTAATACTTTTCTAAAATATATATGAGATAATACCTAGGAACGAGGATTTACATCAATAATCCTAAATGAATATTAGGTATTAAGAACTAAAATTCCATTACTTTTGTAGGATATTGATGAACAACTAAGAAAAGGGGAATGATCGTTGAAGAAACGTCGGAAAGTCGGATTAGCCAGACTACTGATTGCTGCGCTGTTACTGCAGTATATCCCTCTCTTACACGGTGGGGGGAGTGTGGCTCAAGCTGCAGGTGGGAATTCCGTATTTGGAAGCACCACAGTGCAGCGGAATACATATGAAACCGCCACCCAAATTACAGATTACACCTGGAAAAGGGTGACCAATAATTTATCACCTGCTGCCAGACAAGCCTCTTCCATGGTCTATGACGAGCAAGCTGATAATGTGGTCATGTTCGGAGGCCAGGGGAATAGTGAACTTTTCAATGATACTTGGATCTGGGATGGCAAGCAGCAAACTTGGCAGGAAATGCTGAATCGCAACCCGGCTCCTTCCAAAAGAAAAGGGGCCGCTATGGCTTATGATGCAGTAAGTCAAAAAGTTCTTTTATTCGGAGGTGAAGGCGACGCTCAGTCCGGTGTGCTGGGGGATACTTGGCTATGGGATGGCATGACGGCGCAATGGGAGAAACTAACAGGGCTCTCTGATTCTCCGTCAGCCCGAGGCGGTGCACAGCTTGCTTTTGACGGCGAACAACTGGTCTTGTTCGGCGGTTATACGGGAAGCGGAAACTCGGAGACACCGCTAGGGGATACATGGCTTTGGGATGGAACTGCAAAGACATGGACGCAAGTCAATCCTGCGCAGTCTCCTCCTGCTGCTTACAGCGGGCAGATGGCTTTTGACGGCTGGACAGCTGTGCTGTACGGCGGTAATGCCGGCTCGATCACGAAGAGCTATACGAGCACCGGTTTGAATCCGAATATAACCAAGTCGATCACGCACGATGACAGCTCCCCTTTATTGTGGAAGTGGGATCGTGGGGCACAGACATGGACATCGACCAATGGTCCGGAGGGTTACGGCCGTTGGGGCCAAGCGATGGCGTACGACGGTCGACGCGTTGTGTTTTTTGGCGGTGAGCGGGACTACGTTCACGAAAACAATCTTGTATTGGTTAAAAACCTGAAGCTGCCAACGACCACTTATCCGCCTACGTTCGGGAGTATGGCGTATGGTTGGAAGGGAAATGGTTGGGAAAGGGCTCCGGTCAAAGTTACAATGGAGACGATGTACAAGAGCAATAAGGATGACACAGGAAGAGTGTTTGAAGTCCAGGGGTATCCCAATCAGCTACCTTTTCCTTTAAGTTATGCCAACATGGCTTTTGATGGCAAAAATTTCGTCATGTTCGGCGGAAGCCGCAGTGAAATTGATGTCATGGATAGAGTTTTCGGCTCTGTGGTATCGACTGAGGCTGCGGGTCTCAGAGCTGAAACCTGGGTGTACGGTTATACACCACCGTCAGCGCCGGGGGTCAAGTTTACAGTAGATCCTATTTATTTTTTTGATCCTCAGTTCAAGGATGATACCGTGAGTGTTATTACTAACGTCTATGATGACGGGACGAGAACCGTTTCTTCACGAGGCATCGAGTACCGCACTGTTTCAGAAACGGGTGACCTGGGTGAATGGATTAAACTACCTTATACAACGGCAATTAAAGAAGGAGAAAGCTCCTTCACAACTGTTTTAAAAGGGCTCGTCTGGCATCAACTCTATCAAGTCCGTGGTTATGCCGTCAATGTGATCGGCACAGGCTATACGGACACAGTTGAAGTCAAGCTAGACGATGATAAGAAGAATGTGAAAGTACCGGATGTCGTCTACGACCGTGTCGGGGCTTCGGTTCTCCATGTGAAAGACAAGACGCGATTGGTTGCCGTGGGCACGGGGATTAGCAGTCTGCTGCGTAAGCCGCTCAGCGACATTCATTATTACTTGCAAGGCGCAGACGGTACACAGTATCCGCTGGATTACAATATTTTAAGCGACCGGCAATTGGAACTAACTTGGGATAGTCAGAAAGTGAATGTTCCGCCTGGCAAATATGATGTCCATCTGGAGCATGACTATTTTAACGATTATGTATTTAACGAAGGTCTGATGATAACCGCACTAGATTTCTACAAGCCGCGAAACTTCGCTAGAGTCGATGTGCCTAGTTCGTCGGCCAGCAACGAAGTGAATAGTCTTGGCGTGCAAGGACCGTTCACGGAGGACCCGTCGGCTCCTGGTGTCTACGTTCTGAATGACACGGCCGAACCGGTCGTGATCAATGATTCCGTGATGTTCAAAGGTACCAGCCTTGTTGTGGACAAAACGAAGGTTCCAGCAAACATCACCGGCAATGGCCGCTTATACATCAATAGCGGCGGGGCACAAGGGCCAAATGTATCCTACACGGTTCAAGACGGGCCGTTCACGATCAGTTCAGACCATTTCGCGATTGCCTTGAGCGATTCAGCAGCGACGGACTATTTGAATATGGATATGCCGGTCAAAGCCAGCTCGCTCATTTTTACAAAGGATGGCTTACGTCTAACTGGCGACCTGGAGATCGGCTTGCAAGTAGGGACGCAAAAAGTCAAGCAAACCGTACCGGTGGATGACCTGAAGTTTCGCAATAACCGGTTTGATTTGACAGGCAATTTTACGATGACGAATAGCTTCAAGATCGGTCCGATCAACGCTAACGATACGAAGTTTGTCGTCGATAGCCGCATTCCTTATGTTGGTGTTACTGGTACAGGCAGCTTGCCGAATACGAACATCAGCTTCGATCTCTATATGAAGACCAAACAAGGAAGATTGGACAGTGTAAGCTTCGGCATGTATCGGAAGATGAAGCTTGCGTCGACAGGCCTGCAAGTTAACTACTTGTTCGGCAACGTGGACAAACTTGCGGAAAAAACGCAAATTCCTCAGACGTTCAGCGTGACAGGATCTGTGAATGATGTGATTGTCCCTGAATTAAAGCACCCGCAGGTCGACTACAAGTTCAATCTGATCGGTACAGATTCGATTGATGTCAATCTCTCTAACTTCGGCTTTACTGCGAGTGGAACGGAATATTACTACTGGCTGCCTGTGAAGAACATGGAGATGCAAGCGGTCGTGAACCCGGCAACAGCGGGAATTAAAGGGTTTTCTTCCCCTGGTTTTTCCTCGAAGGGTGATATCAATCTGTTCGAAGTGTTGAAAGGCGCTTTTGGGGCGTACTCATTTAATCAAAAAGGATTTGCCGGCGTGATTAAAGGCACGGTTTATGTGCCCAAAGGGATTCCGCGTATCGGCGGAGCAACCGTCAGTAACGTGACGCTCAGCGTGAATGAAAACGGAATTGTCGGCACGTTCCGACATAACGGTATTGGCGCGAACCTGAAATATACGTTTAAGAACAATACGATTTTGTTTGAAGTGGAAGCAGAACCGCCTAAGAAGTCATGGTGGGAGAAGGGCCTTGATTTCGTGAACAATGTATCTGATTTTATGGATGCAGCCGAACCATGGCTTGACTTAGCGGAAGAACTGCTCCTGAAGAAAGATTCGGGGGGCGAGGTTCGTATCGCTGCTGCAAATCCGCTTAAGCGTGTTTTTGATTTAAAACCGGTGAGCTTGACGTTCCAGCCGGATGCGCCGATGCATCTTGATACTAAGGCGCGCGCTCTGGACGGGCAGTTGACAACGGTGGATCGAACGCCGTTACTCACCACGGAAACCAAGGCAAGCGGCGAGTTGACGACTTCCTTTGAAGTAGATCGACCTTACACAGCGCTTATCGTTCTAACTGGAGATCAACGTGCTGCGGTTCTGAAAGCCAAGGCATCCGGGCAGGATTATGGACAAATCATACGCCCTGAACTGACTTATGATGCCGACGGCCAGAAAACCTACATGCGCGTGCCGTTGTCTGCAGGGAATTGGAGCCTGACGACAGCCAGCAATAGTCACATCCAAGTGAACGAATTGTTATTTGCCAATGAATCGCTGAAGCTTAGTGAGGTTGCCACGCTTTGGGCGGCAACGCCGGATCGTTCGGTGACATCGTTCACGATGAAAGAGCGTGGAAGCTACGTACTCACCGTCAATGAATCGCAGGGCGACGTCATTGTGTACAAGCCGGACGGACGGCCTTATCATCTCCAAGCGGCTCAAAGCGACCCGGATTGGAATACGTTCCGCGATGCAGACGGAAATCAGCACATTTTGCTGGATGCAGTCGAAGCCGGAACGTGGATGATCAGCGCGGGCAAGAGCCCAACTGCGGCGCTCAGCAGTGTACCGTCGAAGTCGAAGATTGGCGATGTTCAGCAATGGATGCAGGAGCAGGCCTATCCTACGGTTTTTGATATGACCAAGACAGATAACGGTCAAGCCATTGTTGAAATTTATGGTGCGAATGCGGGTACCAAGCTGTATGCACCGAACGGGGATCTTTATGCTTTGCAGGCTGACCCGATGATGCCGGGTATGAATGTCCTGTATGACGAGTCGCAACAGAAGAAGACGATTTTGCTGGACGGTGTTGAACTGAAAGGACAATGGAAAGTTGTAAGCAGCGGTTATACCAGTGTGGTTGCCTACAAGTCCACAAGAAAGTTCAAATCCATCAAGCCTCTTACAATGGAAGGTCGTTATGGCAAATACTTTGATATTGCTGAAAAAGGTGACTATCTGCTGACGGTCAGCGGCGGGAATGCCAACACTGTGATTACTGCACCGGATGGTATGCCGTATAAGCTGAACTTTGATGCACCGGATGGCAATGCCTATTTGCAACCGGCGTCAGACCGCGTATCGAGCGGCAGCTCGGGCGGAACTGCGCTGGAGTCGACCGTGATCACGACGCCAAACCCGGCGACAGACGGTAAAGATACGCTTTATGTATCCCTCCTGAATGTACCGGCAGGCAAATGGATGATCCAGAATGCGACGAAAGTCGATGTGCAAATCCAAAAATTAATTCCGCAAGCCGCGATGAAGGCATCGGTATCCTCCGTTGCTGGCGCGGAAAATCGGATTGCTGTCACATGGGCAGCCGAGCATGCAGCTCCGGATACGCAGGTCACGATGATGCTAACGGACAGTGCCGATCAACAGATTGGCGAAGTGATCCAAAGCGGACTGCCTGCTTCCGGTAGCAAAATCGTGGATCTTCCAGCGTCCTTGCTGCCAGGCACTTATTATCTGTCCGTAGCCGGTACCCAAGCTGACAAAGCGCCGGTGTATGCGATTGCCGAAGGCACAGTAGAAGTGACTGCGCCAGTTTCTCTAAGTAAACCGGAGCAGCTTGAGGTGGTTTCAACGGGGAATGGAGAAATTTCACTTCGTTTTGCGTCAATAGCCGGAGAGGTTACAGCTTACCGAATCTGGGCAGGTGCGGAGGGCCATGTGCTTGTTCCGACGATGGAGATAGCGCCGCAACCGGGGAATGAGCAAAATGCCGTTATTTCCGGCTTAACGCCTGGAAAGTTGTATCACATTGCCGTTTCTGCAATGGGGCAAGAGCAAGGTCGGATCGTGCTCAGCCCGCAGTCTGAGCTTGTCTCGACAGAACTGCCTGTTCCGCAACCGGCGACGCTGGCAGTAACCGTTGATGCTGGAGCGCTGCCTGTCACTGAACAAGCCTATGCGGCCTATGATGGAAGTGAAGGGATGCTGCTGGTAACGGCAGCCGAACAAGCATCCTTGCAAGTGGGCGCCAATCAAAACGGCAACGTGACGCTGTCCGTGAATGGGCAGACGTTTGAAAGCCAGCAAGTAACAGCTGGAGGAGTTGCAACTTTTGTTTTGCAGGATCTTCTTCAAACGGCTGTATTAAAAGAGCGGGAATATAACTTGTTGATCGAAGGGGTCAACGAGCGCGGCGACCGCAGTTCAGTGTACCGCAAGCTGGTGATCGACCGCACTGGACCGATGCTGATCGCTTCCGGAGGACCGGATGCGCAAGGCCATCCGATTTCACTGAATGGTACGGTGACCGAAGACAGCCGGATTTACATTACCGGTCAAACAGACGCGGGAGCCAACCTTGTTGTGAATGGGATTACGGTTCCACTCGATGACAAAGGGAAGTTTGATTACTATGCACCTTTGGAATGGGGAGCGCAGACGGATCGTATATCGTTCGTGATGACAGCTTCAGACCTGGCTGGTAACCAAACGAAGTATGGCTTTGAAGTTATCCGTGGGCTGCCAGGTGCAATTCCGACAACGCCTAGCGATCTTGCGGCGCTGACGGTTAGCAACGCAACGATGAATACGCCTTATCGATTTGGGACAACCGTTTATCAAGCCTTAGCCCTGTCGGAAAAGGTTCGCGTCTATGCCGTCCCAATGGCCGCCTCTTCTGTCGTTACGATCGATGGGCAGACGCTTCCTGCCAGCGGTTTTGTGGATGTTACTGTACCTGCGACCGGAAAATCGGTATCGATTAAAGTCCATTCTGCTAGCGCGGGAGATAAAATCTACGCCCTCAGTCTCGATGGAACAGGCTCTAATGAAGCAGGACTCAGTAATTTGAAGCTGAAAGACGCAACTTCCTCGCCAACGGGAGCTGCTCTTCCAGCCCAAGCTTTCACAGGGGTCGAAGAAACATATACCGTTTATGTAGATAACGAGGTAGCGTCCGTGATGGTAACACCAGACGCACGGAAGGCAGGTTCAAGCATTCAAGTGAAAGGTCAATCCGTGCAGAGCGGCCTGGCTTCCGGAGCGATTCAGCTGCAAGTCGGCGAGAATCAGGTTCCTGTGGCTGTAACTTCTCCGGACGGTTCGGAAACAAGACATTACCAAATCGTTGTCGTGCGTGAGCCAAGCGGCAATGCGCAGCTGCAAAGCTTAGGAATTGCTACGGATGGAGCGGAGCTGGTATCCACTTTTAGCCCAACGGTTCTGCACTATGATGTCATTGTACCTGTTGCTGCTCAAACGTTGGAGCTTCTCCCCGTTGCCGAGCACAGCGGTGCGTCGATTCGCATCAATGAACAGAGCTTAACGGGTGGAATGCTATCGCTGCCGTTTACGAAGGATGCGCAAACATTTGCCATTGAAGTCACGGCGCAAGATGGTACGGTGCTCACGTATACGCTTGACATATTGCGTAAGCAGACAACACCGGTACAGCCGCCTTTGCTGGACAGCTTGCAGGCAGCTACGATCTTGGATGGCGCTTTTTCACCTTATAAGCTGAAGTATGGTACGATTTCAACAACAACGAGCTCGTATACGAACATAACGGCGATTCCTAATGATCCGAATGCAACGGTAACCGTACAGAAAAGAACTCAAAAAGGCGGCGGTAATTTTGCAGCTGCCCTGGCGTTCGGTGAGAATACGATTATCGTGAACGTAGAATCCGCTGACCTCAAGTCTTCGCAGACCTACTCTATTGATGTAAAACGTCTAGAGGAATCAAGCAGCAACAACAATATTCGCCAAACGACGATTGTTGGGGGGACCGGCGGTTGGACGCTGCAAACTGCCATCGAACGGACCAAATCGACAGATGGCAAATCTCTCGATACGGTGAGAGTGGGGACCTCTGATGCACGTACGATTCTGGAAAAGGCTGCTCAGAATAAAGACAATGTTGCTCGTATCTATGTCTCGGATTTGCCTGACGATCCTGCAGATGAACGGATAGTAAGCTTAAATGCCGATTCTGTAAGTTTACTTGCTGGCGGGGGCATGTCGATGCAGATCCAACTGCCTGATGCACAGATCGCCATCTCGTCTGCATCTCTGCAACAAATGAGCAAAGACGGCAAGGATGCTTACTTCCGGATTGTACCGGTTCGTGCTGAAGCCGAGCGCAGTGAAGTGACATCACGTGTACTGTCTGCTGACCTTGTTGTGAAAGAAAGTGGGGGACAATCCGTCTCCATCCTGAATCAACCAGTCAAAATTGAAACAAACTATGCGGGATACAAGACGGAAATCGTGTTCCCGCTTACGAGCTTGAGCCTGCCGCAAAATACAGCAGCGGCCAAGCAGCTTCTGGATAGTCTTGCTGTGTACATTGAACATAGCGACGGTGAAAAGGAGCTTCAACGCGGAGAGATCCGCTATGATGCGGATGGCACACCAATTGGTATTGCCATCGTCATTGATAAGTTCAGTACGTTTACAGTGATTCAGAAAAATGCGGCTGGAGCGCTTAAACCTTATATCTCCGGTTATCCGGACGGTACGTTCCGTCCAACCCATGCCATTACACGTGCGGAATTGGCAACGATTCTGAATCGTATTGGCGCGAACAGCGGGAAGAAGGAAGCCATCCAGACCAAAGCTGGCGGGTATCTTGATGTTCCTAAAGGGCATTGGGCGGAAGAAGCAATTCTGGCTGTGCAACGTTCCGGTTTGATGCTTGGTGATGACACCGGGTTCCGTCCGGACGATGCGATAACCCGCGGGGAGATGGCCAGCATTGCGGCTAGGATGCTTCAGGCTGCTGCAGCCGCAAGCTCCTCAAGCGTCGCTTACAGCGATACGCAAGAACATTGGGCTTTCGAAGCGATTCGACTAGCTTCACAAGCAGGCATTCTGCAAGGCTATGACGACGGAACATTCCTGCCTGACAACAAGTTAAACCGCGCAGAAGCCGTGAAAGTATTGAACCGCTTGTTCGATCGGCCAACGGCAGATAGGAAGATTTCCAGCTGGCCGGATGTTTCGCAAGACAACTGGGCACTTCGTGAAATTGAGTCGGCCTCAGGCACTGTACAAGTGTTGGCGGACGGCAGTGTTTACGTGGTTCCCTCGCATTAAAATATATGGAATGCAAAAGCCCTTGAGCCGAATAGGTTCATGGGCTTTTTGTTAGGGCTGAACAAAGAGACTTGCCCCTTGGATAGTGGGTGACGAATGTGGACATGGTTGTTTTTGCGGGTGTACCAGTTTTTTTGGGGGAAATCGGTCAAATAGCGATACACGCTGCAATAAAATGGTCGAAAGACGATAATAATGAAAATATACAATTAGGCATGACTTGGAAGGCTAGAAAGGAGGTTGTGTGCATGCTGCCGACATTTTTTATCTCGCATGGACATCCGGGATTGGCGGCGCAGGAGGACGGGTTCACGGCGTTCCTGCTCAGGCTCTCGGGCAGCCTGCCGAAACCCCAGGCGATTGTACTATTCAGCGCGGGTTGGGAGAGTTCGGTGCAAAAAATCTCCACCGCCATTGAGCCGGTAACCCTGCATGGCGGAGCGGCGGAGGCGGACCCTTTTCTGGCGCTACATCAGTATCCGGCCAAGGGTGAGCTTACGCTGAGCTTGCACATCAAGCAGCTGCTAGAAAACGAAGGCATCGGCTGCGAGACGGACGATGAGCGGGGAGTGGACTTTTGCGCGTGGGGGCCGCTCTCCATTCTGTATCCGGATGCGAACATTCCCTTGGTGATGCTCTCGGTGAATCCGCGGCTTACGGCGGAAGAGCAGTACCGGATCGGTGCGGCATTGGGGCCTTTGCGGGAGCATGAGGTGCTGATCGTGGGAAGCGGGGGGACGGTGTATAACTTGGCGAAGCTCGATGAGAATAATCCCGTGCCGCCGGAATGGGCGGTGGCTTTCGAGGAATGGGTGGCGGAGCAACTGGAGACGTGGAACGTAGACGCGCTCTTTCGCTACGACGAAAGAGCCCCATATGTCGAGGCTGCGGTGCCGCTGCCGGGGCATTTTGCGCCGCTGCTGCTTGCCATGGGCGCGGGAGAAGCGTCGCGGCGCGCGAAGCTGCTGCATCACAGCTTTCAGTTGGGGGCGCTCAGCTTGAGCTGCTGGATGTTCGGCGGGATGAAGCTTGAGAAGAAATAGCCCTACTCCAAAAACCTCGCTCTGTCCGAGGCGGTGGGGAGCATGCAATGCTCGGCTTGGCCGAACCAGCGATAGCGGTTGCGCGCAATGTACGCATAGCCCAGGTTGCGAAGCGGTGGTGGGATCAGGATGGCCGCATAGCATAAAGGCCAAGCACCGCGCAGGCGTCTGGCAATCCGCAGCGCCGCTGTGGATCGGGTGTAGGCGCGCCCGGCCTCGATCAGCACGATGGTGTTCAGCCCATCGACAGGCAGGCCGTGCTCTTCCAGCAGTCTACGGCCAATATCCGATTGCAGGGAGGCAAAACGAAACAGGCCTCGCGGATCTCGGCGAAGGATGAATTGCACGGCGCCGCTGCAAAAGTTACAAAGGCCGTCGAATAAAATGATGGCGGCATCGTCCCGGAGTGTCTGCATGAATCCGCCTCCCTTCACTTCGAGTACGTATCTCTTATTATACGTGAACATCGCAGGAGGGCAAAGCGGGTTCGTTTTCGCTGTGTACGACTCAGGCGGCGAGTTGAACGTCGAGCGGCGCTAAACGAGCAGAGAGCTCGACATGCTCGTCAACGGGGTTGACGAAAATAGCGCGAAGCTGTATAGTCTTTATATACCCATACGGGTATATGTAATTAATTTGACGCGATTAGTCAAAGGCCAGACTGCGAATTTTTTTTGCGCTTTCATATACCCCATGGGGTATATGAAAATGATCCTCAAGGTTTGGCTTACACTTTTTACTTTAAACACACATCTATTCCTTACCTGGAGGGGTATCACGATGAATGAAATGACACAGCTACAAGGCATGTCGTCAGAGGTTTTGGCAAGAAAAGTGCTGAACCGGGAGCAGGTTTTTATTTTGGATGTGCGCAATGAAGAGGATCATGCCAACTGGCGAATTGAAGGCGAAGGCGTCAGCAGGCTGAATGTGCCTTATTTTGAGCTGATGGATGGGGTAGAGGCTGTTCTTGACCGTCTGCCGGCTCATCAGGAGATTGTGGTGGTCTGCGCCAAAGAGGGGTCTTCCGTCTTCGTGGCCGAACAGCTGCTGGAGGCAGGCGTCACCGGGGTTTCGTATTTGATGGGCGGGATGAAAGCATGGAGCGAACAGCTCATGCCTGTCAAGGTTGCCGATCTGCAGGATGGCGGCGAATTGTTTCAGTTCCTTCGGCTCGGAAAAGGCTGCCTGTCTTACATGGTCATCTCATCGGGCGAAGCCGCGGTGATCGATGCCGTCCGAATGACGGACGCTTTTGAGACGCTGGCTAGAGACAAGAAGGCGACAATCGTCCATACCATCGATACGCATCTTCATGCCGATCATATTTCGGGCGGGCGTCAACTGGCGGAGAACGCGGGCGGCTCTTATTGGCTCCCTGAGAAGGATGCCGATGAGGTGCAATTTTCGTATCACAAGCTGGAGGAAGGCGGCGTGCTGACAGTCGGCACAACGTCCATTCGCTTGCAGCCGATCTATTCGCCGGGCCACACCATCGGCAGTACGTCATTGATCGTTGATGACCGGTATCTCCTCTCCGGGGACATTCTGTTTGTCGCCTCGATTGGCAGACCGGACCTGGCCGGCAAAGCGCAGGACTGGGTAGGCGATCTCCGTACAACTCTATATGAACGGTATCAGGCGCTTTCCGAGGATCTTCTCGTCCTGCCGGCGCATTTTGGCAGCATGTCGGAACTGGGTCCAGACGGGATCGTCTCCGCTCGGCTCGGCGATCTGTTTGCGAGCAATCCCGGACTCCAAATTGCCGATGAATCCGAATTCCGTCGCACCGTATCGGAGAATCTGCCGCCGCAGCCGAATGCCTACCAGGATATCCGCCTCACAAATATGGGGCGGATTGCGCCGACGCCGGAGGAACAGCGGGACATGGAGATCGGACCGAACCGCTGCGCAGTTCACGATGTATAGAACCAGACCATACACTTTCGAGGAGGAATACACGATGTATACAGATATTTTGCCGCAAGATGTGCTTAGACGCCAGGAACAGGGAGAACCGGTTCACATTCTGGATGTACGCGAGCAGGACGAATGGGAATCCGGGCATATTCACGGTGCGTACCATATTCCACTGGGGCAGATCAATCGGGCGCTGAATGAACTGGACCGTGAACAAGAAACGATCGTTGTCTGCCGCAGCGGCAATCGGAGCAGCAGGGCTTGCGAATACTTGTCATCGCTCGGCTGCCGCGTCGTGAATATGACGGGAGGCATGTCCGCCTGGAGTGGAGCGTTAGCCTACGGCCAAGAAGGAAATCAAGGAGGCGTGGGAAGATGACGATTATTCACGCTAACCGTACGGTACCGTGCGAAGGGCTTGCTTGTCCGCTGCCCGTTGTTCGTACCAAGAAGGCGATCGAAGAGATGAAGGCAGGCGAAATAGTCGAAGTGCGTGCAACCGATAAAGGCTCCGTCGCCGACTTGAAAGGATGGTCCGACCGTTCCGGTCATCACTATGTCGGTCTGCGAGAGGAGAACGGCGTCTACCGCCATTTCATTCGAAAAGCCGTAGCTTCCGAAGTTAAGCCCGAACAGAAGTATGAGATGACCATTGGAAATGGGGACGTTGCGGCTAAGCTGGCGGCCGGTGAGAAGCTCACCATTCTTGATGTTCGCGAGCCTGCGGAGTTCGCCTTCGGACACATTCCCGGCTCCTTCTCGATTCCGCTAGGGAATCTTGATAGCAGACTTGCTGCGCTTAATCCCGAAGAGACGATCTACGTGATTTGCCGGACGGGGACGCGAAGCGATCTGGCCTGTTTGCTGCTTGCGGAGCGCGGTTTTACGAAGCTGTACAATGTACTGCCGGGGATGTCGCAATGGAACGGCCCGATTCAACAAGAAGATTAAGAGTGCTCTCCGAAATTAAGCGATACGTTATTTCGGAAAGTTTACGATGAGGAGGAAAACGATAATGGTTCATTTGGTTGTAGATGCGAAAGGATTAGCGTGCCCAATGCCGATTGTAAAAGCGAAGAAAGGCATCGATACGTTGGAGCCGGGGCAGGTTATGGAGCTGCTTACGACAGATAAAGGCGCGTTGAAAGATTTTACAGCATGGGTTGGACAAACGAAGCATGAGCTGCTGGAAGCGAAAGAGAACCAAGGCGTCTTCATCTTTCTGGTGAGAAAAGGAGGATGAGCCTTATGACGGAGAACAAGGAAAAGACGACGATTGTTCTGTTCAGCGGCGAGCTCGATAAAGCCATAGCCGCCTTTATCATAGCGAACGGTGCGGCTGCGTATGACCATGAGGTGACCGTCTTTTTCACCTTCTGGGGCCTCAATACACTGCGCAAGGATGGGCAGGTTGCTGGCGTCAAGAAAGGGCTGCTGGAGAAAGCCTTCGGCTGGATGATGCCGCGCGGCCCGGAGAAGCTCGGGCTGTCCAAGATGAATTTTGGCGGCATGGGACCTAAAATGATCAAGCACGTGATGAAAAAACACAATGCGCTATCCCTGCCTCAACTGATTGAGCTTGCGCAAGAGCAGGGGGTTCGCTTGGTGGCCTGCACGATGACCATGGATCTGCTGGGGCTGCAGGAGCAAGAATTGTTGGACGGCATCGAATATGCCGGGGTTGCGGCTTACCTTGGCGACGCGGCGGATGCGAAAGTGAACCTATTTGTCTAGGCATGGCTTGTCTTCCACACCGTCATGGGCAATAATATACCTAACCAGGTATGCGAAAGGATGGCTGAAAAATGACGATGATCTACGATGATGATATGAAAAAACGGCTCAAACGAATGGAAGGCCAGATTCGCGGCATTTTGCGCATGATGGAGGAAGAGCAGGATTGCAAAGATGTTGTGAGTCAAATCTCGGCGGTCCGCAGTGCGGCCGACAAGGCGATTGCCACGATTGTTGCCGTCAACTTGGAGAACTGCATTATGGAAGAGCGTGAAGCGGGCGGCGATACGGGCAAGCTGGTGAAGCAAGCGGTGGAATTGCTGGTCAAAAGCCGGTAATCCGGCAGAAAGAGGCAGCTTATGAATGGACAAATGATTTTCAACCTCATTGCGCACGGTTTTATCGTGTGGTTCATCTATTCTCGCTTCTCCGGTGTCAGAGGTCTTGATAACCTCTCCTCGCAGCAATTGCAGGAGCGTTTAGCGGAGAAGACTGGGAGCGTGCTGATCGATGTGCGCGAGCCGAACGAGGTGAAGCAAGGCTACATTCCGGGTGCGGTGAACATTCCGCTCTCCCGGCTCAAGACCAGGTACGCCGAGATCCCTCAGGATCGGCCTGTGGTTCTCTACTGCCGAAGCGGGATGCGCAGCAAGCAGGCGGCCCGGATACTGAGCAAGAACGGGTATAAGCAGCTGTCGCATTTGCGCGGAGGCATTCTGGCCTGGCGAGGCAAAGTCACGCAGTCATGAAGAAAAAGTCATTAGCCCACTAGCGGGTTAATGACTTTTTTGGCGCTAGGGTCAGTCGTCAAAGCTGTGGCGGCTCAGTTTGCCTGGGTCCCGCTGGTAATATGCATGTACGAAAAACTCCACAATCCCATAGACGACCGCAACGATCGCCATACTCGTGTAGCTCATGGACCAATCGTAGAAGTAGCGCTGTACGAGCCAGAAGAACACGAACGTCAGCAGCACATCTGCGAGTACAGCGGCCGCATTGTTCGTCACCCGCATAAAGAGCTGGTCCACGATGACGTACGTCATAAGGAGAAAGGTGAAGACGGCCCAAAACGCGCTTCCCCACCCGGCATTCGATAAATACACAACCAAGGGAATCAGAATAATCCCGTTAATTACGAGCTTCATGAGCAGTTTTCCCAGCATAATCTCGCCTACTTTCTTTAAGATAACGCGTCTGATCTTAATATGGCTGAAATCGGGCGGGGGTATGCTTGAGACCTGCTCACTGCGCGAAATTCCTAGTGGTTGTTCAGGGTGAACAGGTAATTGTATTTGCTCGCATGCTTAAGCTCGTCGAGAATGATACCGCCAACTGTATCCTTGTAGATGCCATAAGGCAGCCCGAATTGAATATTCCGGTATTTCTCGACCGCCCCGAGCTCTCCTTGCAGCGCTCGCTGCAAGCCTTCCTTATACGAGCGGATGTGCTGATACTTCTCGTCGCTGATGCCGTGTACCTCATGTCCGGTGAGATCCCGATACATGCTCCGGTACATGGCATTGTGGCTGCGCTCATCGTCGCGAATGGATGTAATCATGGCTTTCTGCTCCGCTGTAGGCGCTAGTTTGATCAATTCCTCATAAAACAATTCGTCATTTCGTTCGTCCTGCACCGCCGAGGCAATGAGCTGTAAAGACTTCTGATAATCCGTGTTCCACACCGGTTGGAAGGCAGGTCGGTAAGCATAAGGGTAACGCCAGTACATGGTTGATCCCCCCAGTCGTTCGTGGGTATGCTGAGTAGAATAGTATATGTGCATGTGCCTATCAGAGTTCCCGATTATCGCTCCGTGCTTCTAGCCGCGGGCGTTCTAGCATATAAATGGAGTATGTACGCTAGATTGATAGGAATGAGGTGCCTTTGTTGAAAGTGCTGATGATCGTATCCCCTAAAAAATTGCGAAGCCTCGCTTTTCTGATCGGCTGCTCTTTGCTGCTCACGACCGCGTGCAGCAGCAGCAAAACGGCCGCTGTGCCTTCCGCCAGCCCTGCAGGGGGCGGGGGCGTGACGCCGGCGTCGAAGCCGGCCACAGCGACTGCGGAGTCGCCTGCGCCTACGGCCGCGGCGGCTTTCCACTTTCCGCTCACTGGCCTGCCTGCCGACCGTGAGGTGAAGTCGCGCCCTTACATGGTCATGGTCGAAAATGCGCCCCAAGCGCGCCCGCAATCTGGCCTCGACCAAGCCGACATCGTCTATGAAATTCTTGCCGAGGGTGAGATTACGAGATTCGTTTCTGTTTTTCAAAGTCATGAACCTGCGGTCATTGGGCCTGTGCGGAGCATTCGGCCGTATTTTGTGGAGATTGGCGACGCCCTCGACGCGGTCATTGTCCACGCCGGCTGGAGCCAGGATGCCATGGATATGATGGCAGGCCGCAATCTGGCTCACCTTGATGAAGTGTACGGCGACGGCGCCTATTACTGGCGTTCGACGGAACGCAAAGCGCCACACAACTTGTACACCTCGGTGGCGAAAATCAAACAAGGCGCCGCCGCGCACAAGTTCCGCACGGATTGGAACGGGCCGCTGGTGACGTTCGCGGCGGATACGCAGAGCAAGCTCACGGGCGCTGCGGTGCACTACGTGCAGATCCCGTATTTGATGGGTTACTTCGTCTCGTACGAGTACGATGCCGCTTCCGGCCTGTACAAGCGCAGCATGGAAGGGAAGCCGCATCTGGACAAGGAGACGGGCGGGCAGCTCACGACGACGAACCTGCTCGTGCTGGAGAGCAAGCACCAGGTCGTCGACAAAGAAGGCCGCCGCGACGTCGATGTGTTCGGACCGAACAAGGGCATGATCTTCCAGCAGGGCAAGTCCCAGGCGATCACGTGGGAGCGCAAGAACGGCCTGCTGCGGGCCTTCAGCGCGGACGGCAAGGAAGTGCCGCTGCTGCCGGGCAGCACGTGGGTGCAGATCGTGCCGGAGGGCACGGCGCTGAAGATGGAGTAGGCGGTGTGGGTTAGGGGGATATTTTACAATCCGTTAACACTGACCTAATGATGTCCGAACATTGGCCTCCTATGATAAGAAGTCATAGGGGGAATACGCGATGCTTAAGCTACAACGCAAAATTTCGATACCGGTCTATATTCTGTTCATTATCGTTCTGTTTGGTGTTGTTGGCATCAGTTACTCCATCTGGGGAAATGCGTCCGTGGCCCGGGGAACGGAAGTGTCCGATGTTACGGGACAAGCCATGCCTGAGGTGACAAAAGTGGTCTGGTGGCACTCCATGGGCGGAGAGAACGGCAAAGTCGTGGACAAGTTGGTGACCAATTTCAACGCCGTACATAACGACATCAAAGTAGAAGCGGTCTACCAAGGCTCGTATTACGACAGTTTGACGAAGCTGAAAGCATCGTTCGGTTCCAAAATCGGCCCAACCCTGGCGCAGGTCTACGATATCGGCACAAAGTTTATGATTGACTCGAAGGCGATAACGCCGATGCAGCAGTTTATTCAGCAGGAGAATTACGATACTTCACAATTGGATGAAGCGATTATGAATCATTATGTCGTGGACGATACCCTGTATTCCATGCCGTTTAATGCTTCTAATTCGCTGTTGTACTATAACAAGGATATGTTCAAAGCGGCGGGTCTCAATCCGGAGAAGCCTCCGCTTTATTTCGACGAGGTCGGGCAGGCGGCCCGGAAGCTGTCCAGAGACAATGCGTGGGGAGCTTATTTCGGCATCCAAAGCTGGTACATGGAGCAGTTCGTCGCCAACCAGGGCGCGGAGCTGGTCAATTTCGGCAACGGCCGGGAAGGGCTGGCCACCGCCTGGCAGTTGAATGGTTCGGAAGGCGTGAAGGTCCTTACCTGGTGGAAAGAGCTCGTGGACAGCAAAGCGGCGGTTCCTGCGGCAGGCAAAAGCGACGAGTCGAAAAAATGGTTCATCGACGGCAAGGTCGCCATGATTCTGGATACGACCGCTTCGCTGCGGGATATTTTGAATGGCGTGAACGGGCGCTTTGAGGTCGGGACGGGCTTTTTTCCGAAGGCGCCGGGGGACAAAGGCAGCATCATGGTTGGCGGCGGCAGCAACTGGATTATGAATAACAAGAGCGATGCCGAGCAAAAAGCGGCGTGGACCTTCATCAAATTCATCTCCGAACCGGAGCAGCAGGCATTCTTTCATGTGAACACCGGCTATTTTCCGATCACGAAGGCGGCCTATGACCAGCCGCTTGTGAAGGAGAATTTGGCGCAGTTCCCGCAGTTTGGAACAGCGATTGATCAGCACCAGGCGTCCGAGATGAGCCGGGCTTCGCAGGGCGGCGTGCTCGGCGTCTACCCCGATGCGCGCAAGCTGACGGAGAACGCGGTGAACGAGGCCCTCAGCGGCGTGAAAACGCCGCAGGAAGCGCTCGACGCCGCCGCCGCGGCGATTAATGCGAAGATTGCGGCGTACAATTCGCAATTATAAGAGGGAAGGAAGCGGGGTGGTCGGCTTCCTTTTTTTGTGTTCTCGTCGGCCCGCACCGCACGCTCAGCATGCACCAAAAAACCTGAGGGAACCCGAACCCCTCAGGTTTTTTCTCACGCTCAGGCCGCAGGGCCGTCGCCAATGTAGTCAGCTTAAAGGCAGCAGGCTGTGCGTTTTACATGTACAACGATGGAAGCCAAATAATATCAAGCAAGCTAAGCGCCTATGAACTGGAAAATCTCCAGCTCATTTCGTCTGGCAACGTCTCCCGTGTCAACTCAACTGGAAAACTTCCAGTTTATTTCAGCCATTTTCGGAGATAGACTGCCAAACGGTCAAATGTACTGGAAGAATTCCAGTTCAGCCCCGCAATTTGAGCAAAAACACGAAAATGAACGGGAGAAATTCCAGTTCATTGGATTGGGGGCGCGGCGCGCACCGCCGCCGCCGGAAGCCCGGCTACGAAGTCCTATGCATCCGCCGGTACTCGCCGGGCGAGGTGCCGGTACGGTTTTTGAACATCCGGTTGAACGAGGAGATGTTCCGGTAGCCGACCTGCACACCGATCTCCTGAATGTTCAGGTCGGTGTTTTGCAGCAGCTCTTGCGCATTGCGCACGCGCCTGTCATGGAGGTGCTCCATGAAGTTGACGCCGGTTTTTTCTTTGATGTACGTCGACAGATACGACGTGCTCAGGTTCAGTTGATCGGCCAGTGTATCCAGGGACAGATCGTCGGCGTAGCGCTCCTGCACGACACTGAGCACATGGTCGATGACCGGGTCGCTGGTGTCCTTTTTTTCGCGGACGATGCTCGCGACGACGGTGAAGTAGCTGGCAAAGCTCTGGCGATACTCCGCCACGGTGCAGCACTCGTCCAACTGAAGCGTCAGCGGCTTGAGCTGCCAGGCGATGTCTGGCTGGATTTTGTAATGTTCCAGCACTTTCTGCGCCTTGGCGGTGACCGCCTGCGTCAGCTGGTTGAACATGTCGATGCTCGCTTCATAGCGAGCTAGCTCCTCCAGCCACGGCAGGAAAATGTCCAGCATATCCTGCTCCTTCCCGGACATCAAGGCGGTGGTCAGGTCTTTTTCCTGCGCTAGCGTCAAGGTGTAAGCTGTCAAATGCGGTCGGAAATCCGTGACGATCTGCGTCTCTTCGGCCAGCCGCGCCTGCTGCGCCATGTCTTTGACCTGGCGGTAGGCATGGCCGAACTGCACGGAATGCTCAAAGGCGGAGCTGACGGCGATGGTAACCAGGCCAAAGCGCAAATCGCGGTCGAGCGCGGCTTTGAGTGTCTCCAGCGTCGCCAGGATCCGTTCCCGCTCGCCGCCGGGAAACACGGTCAAGAACTGATGATGCTCCATCTGAAACGTATGTGAAGCAGGGAAGTGCGCCTCCATCAGCGGTTTGATCTGATCGCCGATCAACAGCGAAGTCTGGTCGTGGCTGACCGGCGTCTGGACAAAGGCGGCGGAGCGGAAGCGAAGCTCGTAAAGCACGACGGTAAACGTTTCTTCCGCGGAGATAGGCGGCCAATCGGGCGCATCGTGAGAAATATTTTTGAGCCGCGTGATGTAATGGTAATTGGTGAGAAGCGACTGCTGATCTTGCAGGGTTTGCTGAATTTCAGTTTTCTCTTTCAGCAGTTCCCGCACAGGCTTGTTAATCCGCTTGCTGAAGGAGATGGCAGCCAATAAAGCGATGAGAATGGAAACGCTGAGCAGAATCATCATCAGATTGTCCAGCCGCAGCAGCTTCGCCGCCAAGTCCGGACTCGACACCGCCAGAATCACCCGCATGCCGTCCTCAATCCCATAACTGAGATAGTAAACCCCGTTAACGAATAGGTAATCGTTCTGCGCGATCTTCCCCGCTTGGACTTGCTTGGGAAGCTCTCCGGTATCGCTGCTTGTCCGATAGAGAAGGCTGCTGTCAGCCCCTAAAAGCGTCAATTGCATACCGGGATGATCCCGCAGTATTGCGTCCCGCAGCCGATCCGCGTCCACCATAGCAATCAGCATGTTATCGGAAAGCGCGGGTTTAATGGAGTACGGGATCAATGTTTTCCCGGGGCTCCCGAACGATGCCGCCGCATGCAGCACAAAATTTTCCCGTCGATCAAACTGCGCTTGCCAATAAGACAGTGGGTATGCCGCGCTCGCATAATCCGTGAAAAGTGCCGCCGCCGGACCCGATCCCATTTTATTCACGGCCAGATCGGTCGTTCGAAACAGGAGGAACATCGTGTCGAGATACAGCTCACTATCGCTCGTCAGGCCTTGAATATCCTGCACGACTGGGCGGGAGTTCAGGGTATCGGTATCCTTGGACAAGCTGACCTGATTGTTGAACGTAATGACGTCCTTATCCGTGAATTCCTTGTAGAGCGCCTCTTTCACCCGATTTAGCTGCATCTGGTAGCGGTCCGCCACTTTTTGCAGGGTGAGCCGGTTCTGCTCGATCATTTCGCTGCGCAGGTGGCTCTTAAGTAGTCCGAAGATCAGCAAATTGAAGCAGGAGAAGATTAGAATTAGAATAAGAAAACTGGTGAGTATGGTTCGAAACAGTGATGGTTGACGTGTAAAAAAACTCATCGTTACAGGCTCCCTCTGGTTGCAGCGCCAGTTGATCTTGGCGAGTTGTTCGCCTCTTTATTTTAGTCCATTCCTGATATTTCGGGTATGGGCTTTTTTTTGGATACTGCGCGCTTTTCCCGATTCGTCGCTTTATAAAAGCTTTAAAAACAAATCCAAACAATCGGGAAGGATCGAAAATGGTGTGTATAGGCAGCAGCTGGGGGCCTCGGCTATGATGACCGGGTAAGACACGGAGCTCATGGGAAGGAGTGAGGCGAAGCGGAAGACATGAGCCGTGCCAAATCATTGGATAAGGGGAACAAGGCTGTGCGGCTTCTCAAAAAAAGTTTCATCGTAATCATCTTGACCGTGACGGCGATCTTGACCGTGGCTGCACCGGGGTGGGCGCACTTCTCCTCCGCGGGGTATTCGGACATTCAGGTCGGGTCGGATACGATCTCCTATCATTTATCTCTCCTGGAGCAGGATTTGGTTCATATTTTCCCCGATAAGCCGGATGGCGGAGATAAGATCAGCGACAAGCAGCTGGCGGCTTCGCTCGGTACGCTGAGTCGTCTCGTCGATGACGGCATCATTGTAACGGGGGATGGCAAGGTCGGCAACGGAACCATTACGGCGGCCAAACATGAGAAACGCGCCAGCATGGAGATGATCGGCATCGATATTCAGTACCGTTTTGCTGGGCCGGTGAAGCGCTACTTGATGCAGTACAACTTCTTCTGGTATAACGGCGTCGATGTGAACCACAGCAACTATGCGACGATCCATGTCGGCGGACAGACGATTGAACAGGTGCTGGGCAGTCAAAATTACATCGTCCAGGTGCAAGGTCCTGGCGCGTCCGCTGCGGGCAGCCCATCTGGCGGTGCCGCTGCAACGACGACGAAAACCATTACAGCCTCAGCGTCTTCCAAGCAGCCGACTGTGCTGACGGCAGAGACATCGGGGTGGAGCACGCTCCGAACGTATGTGGTGATGGGCATGGAACATATCTGGTCGGGACTGGATCACATGTTGTTCCTATTCGGGCTGCTGCTGGCCGCGGAACAGAAGGTATGGAAGATCGTGCGGTTGATCACGGCTTTTACGATCGGGCACTGTGTGACGCTGGTTCTGTCCTCACTGGAAGTCGCTTACCTGTCCCCAAGGATCGTGGAACCGTTAATCGCCTTAAGTATCGTGTATATCGCGATCGAGAATATATGGAAAAAGAAAGAAAACGTGCGCGTCGTCGTGACGATGCTGTTCGGCTTGGTGCACGGCTTCGGCTTTGCCGAGGTGCTGCGGGGCACGCTTTCCGGTCACATGGCGCTGCCGCTCTTCTCATTCAACCTGGGCGTCGAGATCGGCCAACTGGTCGTCGTCGCCATCGTGATTCCGCTGCTGATCGCGGTGCGGCGCCTGCCGATTCGCTTCAATTGGAACGTGTATGCCTCCGGCATCGTTGGCATTTTCGGTCTCTACTGGTTATTGGAGCGAGTACTAGCTTAGTCAAAAAAAGAATGAAGGGACGTTATCATGGTTAAACGTAGTTTGAAACAATGGATTTCCGGCCTTACAGTCGCCGGTATGATGTTCAGCATGCTGGCTCCGATGGCGGTTGCCGATACTGGTGTGCAGGCGGCAGCTTTT
Organism: Paenibacillus whitsoniae; assembly: GCF_003955665.1. GTDB lineage: Bacteria > Bacillota > Bacilli > Paenibacillales > NBRC-103111 > Paenibacillus_E > Paenibacillus_E whitsoniae. Next base: position 5,987 of record NZ_RXHU01000026.1, on the reverse strand, counting down.
GACGCTGCACAAGTGCCAAAGCTGCTCATCACCGAGCTCGTTCCGGATACCGCAAATATCAGCGGTTCCGATGCGTATGAATTTATCGAGGTGTATAACAATTCGGATAGCGCAGTTGATTTTAAGGATTACAATCTGGTGTACCGCAATGCCGGGTCGAATACGGTCTGGGCGCCTTACAATAACGGCAATCCTGGCGGCAGTATGCCAATTCCGGCCCGTTCTTCTATTGTAATTTGGGTGATGAATGCGGCTAATAAAGCACTGACGGAAGCCAATTTCAATACGAATTTTCACACCGCGCTTCATGAGAATGTCAACCTGTTCCGCGTTGAAGGCGGAGGCGGCATGGCGAACGGCGGGCCAAGAGATCTGGTAATTCAGGATAAGCTGGGCGAGGATATCGTCATTGCCAGTTATCAGAACGATAACCAAACGCTACCGGATAAAGGGATTTTTTACGAGCTTCCGACCGACGGCTCCAAGAATATGGTGATGATCGGTTCGGGCGAGGACCCGATTCCGGCGAATGCAACCCCGGGTGCCGTCGATCCTGGACAGGTGGCTTACTCGGAGCACCCGGTCATTACGCATATGCCGGTTACGCAAGCGGATCAGAAGCAAGATCTGGTGCTGCAAGCGCAGATTACGAACAGCGAGCCGGCAGAGACGGTATCGGCTTCCGTGTACTATCAGACAGGTGGGATGCCAACGTATGATACGGTGGGTATGACGGCAAACGGCGGCAATGCCTTTCAAGCCGTGATCCCTAAGGCCAAGCTAACCGATACCCAGTTGAAGTATTATATTCAGGCTAACGATGGACTGAAAACCGTACGCTCCAATGTGTATCAAGTTGGTGTCGCGATGGACAACACGGACTTCACCCGCATTCCGCCGCTTCTCGTGACCGAGGTTGTGCCGGATTCCACAAATATCGGATCGGCGGACGGCTATGAATTCATTGAGATTTATAACAATACGGATCAAGCTGTAAATTTTAAAGACTACTCGATGGTGTACCGTTACACGGATTCCGGTCCAAGCGCCGACGTGCTCTGGCCTGCGGACAAAGAAGATGTCATTATTCCATCCAAAGGCACTCTGGTGTTCTGGATTATCAACAACCAGAATATGAACGCTACGGTGGCTGATTTCAATGCGAACTACAAAACGAACCTCGTGGAAGGCACGAACATCGTCCGCATCTACAGTGACGGGATGGCGAATGCTTCGAACCGAGGGCTTGTCATCGCGACAAATACGGGGACGGAAGTTGCCTCCGCTTACTATGTAGCTGGCGACGCCAAGGCTAATATGGGGATTTTGTACAAATACCCGGTAGACGGCAGCCAAACGATGACGAAATACAGTGCAGCGACGGCAGCGGCGACGCCGGGCGCGGTTGAGTCGGTGCAAGTGCCAACGAAAACCGTAACCGTGACGCCAGATACCGTGAAGCCGACACTGACGGACTTAACCGGAAAAACAGTGATCGACCAGTCCAAGGATTTGGAAATCATCGGCGATGCGAAGGACAATGTGGCGGTGAAAACCGTCGCGCTCTACTACAAAACCGAGAAACAAGCGCAGTATACGAAGCATTATTTGAGAGAGAGCTTTGCGGATACAATGTATCATTACACCGTTTTCTCGCCGGAGCTGATCGGCAACACCTACCTGGACTATTACTTGACGGCTTCAGACGGCACCAACGAAACGGTATTAAGCTCGAAGCGGGTTGAGATTCAAGGCGGTTCCGATCACGCGCCGCTGCGGCTCAGCGTCAAAGACGGGGACATCCTTTCGAATTCGAAGGTAATCCGGGGGACAGGCGAAGGTCTCCATCCCGACAGCTTGACGCTGACGATGGACGGCACGGAGCTGCCGGCGGAAGCGACGTATCCTGCGGTTGAGTATAACGCTTACTTCGCATTTGATGTTAATGGCGTTAACTATTATTTCAAAAACGGCATCACGCAGGGCGAGGAAATCCTGTCGATTTTCCAGGATCCGATCTCCACGTACACGACACTGTCGATTCCGTTCCAGGCGGATCGGTTAAAGGCAGGCAGCAACGTGATCTCGATCCGCGCGGGCTCCAAGGCATCGCCTTTTGACGACCGGCCTGAAGAGAACAAGGATGATTTTGAAGTGAAGAACGTCCGTCTTGTTTTTGATGACGGTACGATTCTTTACGATGCAAGATACAGCGATCCGACGAAGGTCATTAAAATGGGCGACAGCGCAGGCAAAAATCCGTTCGTCGATTTCAACTTTGACATCCCGACCAGCCTGTTGGCGTCAAAAGCGTATGCCTGGAATACGGCACAAGCAAGCGACGGTCCGCATTCGATCAAGCTTAGTCATGCGAGTGCAGGTACGATTACTGCTTCCGTGCAAGTCGATAATACTGCGCCTGTGATTCAGCCGACTGTGCAAGAAGGCATGATGTACCGTGGCGCGTTCACGATCAATGCCGATGTCACGGATGCGCTCGCCGGCGTGGACAAAGTCGAAGCTACGCTCGACGGCGAGGCGGTCACGCTGCCGATCGCAACCTCATCCGCAGAGCTGCCGAGCGGCTCGCATACGTTCAATGTGAAAGCGACGGACAAAGTCGGTAATGCGGCGGAAAAGACGATTCATTTTACCGTACCGGCCGAAAATCCAGACCAACCGCAGCAACTGCTGCCGGGTCAAGATGCGAGCAATGTGAACCGCAATGCGTGGCTTTCGGTGAGAGCAAAAGATGGCATGAGCGATGAAATGCGCGTGTCGTTCTACCAAGGCTTTAAATATGACGCAGGCACGCAGCAGCAGCTTCAAGGCTTCCGTGGCGCCTCGGATACGGAGCCTCCGAAGCAGGTGAAGCCGGATGGTGAGCAGGCTTTTGGACAGGCCGATTATGAATCCATCCGTGCTGTTGACGGCAACTACTTGACGGACGATGCTTATGAGCAATTCCCGTATCAGCGTTTTGAAGTGAATTTGGACCCGGCTGTGGCGAGCACGGACCGTGTAGCGTTGAGTTGGAAAGGGAAGTCGCTGGAAGGGCGCAAAGTAACGTTGTACGCCTGGAGTCCGAGCCTTGGGAAGTGGAATCCGCTGCAGACAGTTTTTGCAGGAGCGGAGGACTTCACGCTCCAAGCGGAAGTGGCCGCAGGCGATTATGCGGATACGGAACGTAAGATTCAAGTGATGGTGCAGGACGAAGTGGCTCCTGTACAGACGAGCACGGCTGCGCCGGATTACGATTTTTCCTTTGTCTGGATGTCCGATACGCAGTATTATTCCAAAAGCTATCCTTACATCTACCAGAACATCGTGAAATGGATCGCCGACCACAAGGAAGACAACAAGATCAAATATGTCATCCATACCGGGGACATCGTCGATAATGCCGACCAGGAATACCAGTGGGTGGAAGCCGACAAAGATATGAAGGTGCTGGAAGACGCGAAGATTCCATACGGCGTGCTGGCCGGGAACCATGACGTCGGGCATCAGAATAATGACTACAGCTACTACAGCCAATGGTTCGGGGAAGACCGTTTCAAAAACCAACCGACCTACGGCGAGTCCTACGATAACAACCGCGGCCATTACGACCTGGTTTCCTCGAACGGGAACGATTTTATTATCGTCTATATGGGCTGGGGCTTCGGGGACAAGGAAATTGACTGGATCAACGATGTGCTCAAAAAGTATCCGAACCGCAAAGCGATTCTGAACTTCCACGAGTATATGCTCGTGTCCAACAACCGTGCGCCGATGGCGGACAAAGTGTTCGAACGCGTCGTCATTCCGAACAAAAACGTGATCGCTGCGCTATCCGGCCACTACCACGATGCCGAGCTTAAAGTTGATGGTATTGACGATGACGGCGATGGCAAACCAGATCGCAACGTATATCAAATGCTAGCTGATTACCAGGGTGCGCCGGAAGGCGGACTGGGCTATATCCGTCTGATGCAGTTCGATATGACGCAAGGCAAAATCAACATGAAGACGTTCTCGCCTTACTTGAACGACTATAACTATTACGACCCGACGGAATACCCGGGCAAAGATGAGTTTACCCTCGATCTGAATTTGGAGCCGGTGTTGAAGCGCGTGTCTACGGATTATTTCGGTGTGAACGTGTATACGGCCAATCCCATTGGCGTAAAAGAGCATGTGGCGAGCGGGGCGCGGGCTTCGACGCTGTGGTCGGACCTCGCTGCCAACACGACGTATCAATGGTACGCCGTTGCTGAAGATAACTACCAAGGCAAGAGGCGTTCGGACATTTGGAAGTTCACGACAGGAACGGAGATGAAAGATCCGGGGCCTGAGCCGGTTGACGTTGTGGATGATGACGATGACTCGAGCGATAATAGCAGCGGCGGTGCTCCGATTGGAAGTCCGGGAACGACGATTCCGGTTGACGGCGGTACGGCTTCTATGGACGGCATCAAAATTATCGTGCCAAGCGGCGCCGTCGAAAGTGCGATTCGTATCACGGTAGAGAAGCTGACGAATCCTTCTTCGCTGCCAGTTGAGACGGGAGCCAAGCTGCTGGGCGACGTGTATGAAATTAAGAAGGATCAAGCAGGCTCTTTCAACAAAGCGATTCAAATTACGCTGCCGTTTAACGCGAACGGTGTGGACTTAAAGCAAACGAAAGTCAGCTTATACTGGTTCAATGAAGAGACGCGCAAATGGGTGCAGCTCGACAATGTGAGCGTAGATCCAGCGGCTGGTACAGTGACAGGCTCCGTGACGCATTTCACGAAATTCGCTGTTCTGGCAACGCCGAAAGAAGAGGCGAAACCGGGCACAGGTGGAACAGACTTGTCCGATGTTAAAGGGCACTGGGCGGAAGCGAGCATTCGTGGATTGATCGGGGCAGGCGCGATCTCCGGGTATCCGGACGGTACATTCCGGCCTGAGAAACACATCACGAGAGCCGAGTTCGTGTCTATTCTCGTGAAAGCACTCAAGCTGAATACTGCGGGTAGCGGGAAGGTGTTTGCGGATACGGCCAATCACTGGGCTCAACCGGTGATCGCGGCGGCTGCGGCGCAAGGCATCGTCAGCGGGTACAGCGATACGGCGTTTGGACCGGACGATGTGATCACCCGCGAGCAGATGGCGGTTATGCTGGTGNNGGCGGCTTGCTGAACGGCTACGAGGACGGCACGCTGCGTCCGCAAGGAGAGACGACGAGAGCGGAAGCTACGACGTTGATCTGGCGTGCGCTGCATTCTGGGAAATAAATGGAAAACCAAGAGGTGCCCGGGAGCGGGTGCCTCTTGGTTTTTATGTGTTTTTTGGGGGCCGCGGTGGTGGGTGGAAGCTGGTAAGGGTTGCCATAGCGCTTATTTGTTTAAAAATAGGGTGCCTACCAGCCTAACGGTTGCCATGGAGGCAATTTCGGTGAAATCGGCAAGATTTCACTGGATTTCGTGCAAATAAGCTCCACGACAACCGTTAGCTTCGGAATAGAGGCTTTTGGCGCCAGATAAGCGCTGTGGCAACTGTTAGAGATGGTAGAGCGTGGTTTGGGAGGTAGTGTAAACCGTTAGAGCAGTTCCCGCTGCGCAGCTTACCTGCGTCTGCGCTTCACGCTCACGCTCTTGCCGCTGGTGCGACGGCGTGCTTTGCCGCCTTTGCGTCTGCGGCGTTTGCGTTTCGGCCGGTACACTTCTACATCGTCATCGGAGGCTTTGACCGCGCCCTTGCCGATGCTGCCGAAGAGTGTTTTGACCATCGGCGCCATTTGCTGGAACGTGCCGATGAACTTCTGCACCTTGCCCATCGTGCCGATGATGCCGTCGATGCCGCCCATGCGCTCCACGAAGCCGGAGATTTGCTTCATGTTGAGGTTGCCCAGGCCGCCGCCTGCGCCGCCGCCACCGCCGCCGAGCAGGTTGCTCAGGAAGTTGCCGCCGCCGCCTCCGGTGCCGCCACCACCGCCGAAGAGCTGTCTCTTATACACATCT
>NZ_RXHU01000025.1 GCF_003955665.1 Paenibacillus whitsoniae | reverse complement strand
GAATGGTGACGACAACGGGGAGCGACGGCGCAGACATTGCAAGCGCGGTGGGCGGGCGGTGGCGAGCACCGTGAGAGTCGGGCGACGTCCCCCGACGCACAAAGGCCGCATACCCGAAGGCATGCGGCTTGCGCATTAACGTGCCGCCAGCTCCTGCAGCGGCATCGTATAAAAGCTCGCCGGTGCGCCAGCATCCGGCGGGAAATGCACGACGAGCAGCTCGTGGCTGCGCTCGTCGATCTCCCCGCTTTGCAGGTACGCCTGCAAAGCGAAGGGCAGCACCTCCACCACCGTGTGCTTGTGGAGGTCTTTTTCGCTGATGCGGAGACTGGCGAAGTCTCCGCTCACGCGGCCCGGCTCCTCCGCCAGCAAGCGGAGGTACGCGTTCTGCTCGGACTTCTCCAGGGAGAAGTCCCACCAGATTTTCCGCGGCTTGTATTTGTGGCCGAGGAAATAGTCCAGCTTCATCAGGGCCTCGATGATGCTGTAATTGCGGGTTCCGCGGTGCAGCAGGAAGTCGCGCAGGCGCGTAAACAGATCTTCGAGCTGATGCCCGATCTTTTGCCAGCCGCGCGCTTCCCAGTAGTCGCCGAACTCTTGGAAGAAGTCGAACGCCGACTCGAACTCGTTCGCAATCAAATAGTTCACCGTATGATCCATCCGGTGGGCGTTCCAGTATTTTTCCAGCACGTCTTCGACACGCTTGATGCGAATCAGATCCGTAAACGGCAAAATGTCGTTGCCGAGAATTTCATACGGGGCATGGTCCATGTAGACATAGCCGTATTTGTCGGCGTCGGCCCGCATGCCGGTGCCGCGCAGCATTTTGAGGAAGCCGAGCTGCAGCTCTTCCGGCCCCAGCGCAAACACGTCGTTGAACGTCTTGCGGAACGAGTTGTAGTCCTCCTCCGGCAAGCCGGCGATGAGGTCGAGATGCTGGTCGATCTTCAGGCTGTGCTTCACTTTCGAGACGGTGCGGGTCAGCTTGGCAAAATTCTGCCTGCGCTGCACAAGCTCGTTCGTCGTATCGTTCGTCGACTGCACGCCGATTTCGAAGCGGAAAATGCCTGGCGGCGCATGCTCTGCCAAATAATCCAGCACCTCCGGCCGCATGATGTCGGCAGTGATTTCGAACTGGAACACCGTGCCGCGATGGTTCGCGATCAGAAACTCAAAAATCTCCATCGCATAATCCCGCTTGATATTGAACGTCCGGTCGACGAACTTGATCAGCTTCGCGCCGGAATCAATCAGGTACAGAATGTCAGCCTTCGTTCGCTCAATGTCAAAATACCGCACCCCCACCTCGATGCTCGAGAGGCAGAACTGACAAGAGAACGGGCACCCTCGGCTCGTCTCAAAATAGACAACCCGGTTTGCAAGGCTCGGCACATCCTCCTTAAACCGGTGCGGCGACGGAATGTCGTCCAGCTTGAGCTTCGGCCTGCCCGGCATGAGCACGACCTCTTCCTCCTTGCGATAAGCCAGCCCGTAGACGAAATGGTACTTGCGCGTCGTGGAAATCTCCGTCAGCAATTGGTGGAACGTCTCTTCCCCTTCGCCCATGACGATGAAATCAACCTCAGGGATGCGCTTCATCCAGTAGTCCGTATCATAGGACACTTCGGGGCCGCCAAGGACGATCAGGATGTCCGGGCGGATTTTTTTGATCATTCGAATAATGTGAATCGTCTCTTCAATGTTCCATATATAACACGAAAAGCCCAGCACATCCGGCGCCTTCTGATAGATATCGGAGACGACGTTCATGACCGGGTCTTTAATCGTATATTCCGCGATCTCCACGTCAAAATCTTTCTCGCAAAACGCTTTCAGATAGCGCAGCGCCAAGGAAGTGTGGATGTATTTGGCGTTCAGGGTCGTCACAAGTACTTTCATGGTTATAAACCTCGTTCTATTCTCAAATATCGTGCCCTCTCATTTTACACGAAAAATGAGAATTCAACAAAGTCGCCGTCCCTCGGGACAGTTGCGGTTACGGCTTTGTTCGTGCAGCATCGCGGATTAGATGCCCCCACAACGCAGCAAACCGCCCCAAGGGCGGCTTGCTACAGAACCATATCGTCGTCCAAATGCGGCGCCTCGTAAGGAAATTGCAGGAAGGAAGCTTCCTCGATCGCCTGTTTCCACCGTTCCGCATGGGCGTAGAGCTGCTGCTCAACCTCTTCGATTCTGCGGTGCACGTCGCCGGCGCTATCGGCTGACTCCATGCGCAAGGATGCCTGCAAGGAGGAGCGCTCTTCAAACCACTGCGTTAACTGATACAACAGCATGATAGTTCCTCTTTTCCACTGAGAAATTCAGCCCATAGGAAAAGTGTTCCCATCAATACCAGCTAGTAAACACAGACGAACTCCCATACGCCAGCGGAAAAGCCGCCGCGACCATGACAAGCGGCCCCCACCAGGTGAAGAAGGAAATTCCTCCAACAAGGCTAATCACAATCAAAACCGGAAGCACGAGAATGGGGACGGCTTTTTGCAGAGCTTGATGCTTCATCTCATCCTTGATGGGAAACAGGTTCAGGAACGGTGTTGTCAGCTCGTCCTTGCAAAACGATTTGCGCCAGAAGACGAGCAGGACCGCAGCGAGCAGCCAGACGAGCAGCTTGATCCCAACGGGGAGTAGAAATAAAGCGGCACTCACGGCAGCAGCAAACTGGATGGATTGTCGCCATTGCAGACCGTTTCTGAAAAAGGACTTGATCAGCAGCTCGGCCATCCCTGTGCCGGCTCCCTTGCCTTTCAGCAGTCGTTGCGATCTGCCAAAAAGAAGCGGCGTTCTGCGGATTGGCTTTCTTTTGCGTTCCATCACACGTATGAGCATCAGGGAAACGATTCGCATCCGCGCATCGCGTTCTCTCTCCACATCGGCGAAGAAAGTGCCTCTGGCACGCAGTCTTACCCGAGTCAACAGCGCGAACGTCAGCGCTCCTAGCGCAACCGCAACCCAGCAGTAGAGCGCGTGATCCGTGAGCGCTGTCACGATGAACTGGTAGACGGCAAACCCGACCGCGAACATCAAGATGCGCCATACCCAAAGCATGAACCCGCGAATCCGCAGTGCCAACAATTGACGAAGCAATCCGATGTTCAATTTGACCACATAGGTGAGCAGCCAAAAGCCCACAACTTGGGTGGCGCTGTACGCATAGACGGACACGAGCAGCGGCAGGAAAACTAGCGTAACCAGCAGCGAAGTCATGCCCTGCAGCGCAACCGAGTACCGATAGCCGAGATGCATGAGATGGCGGAACCAGCCTTCATTTTGCCGGAGAAATAGCTGATCCCCCTCCTCAACAAAGTATCTCAGTGTGCCCAGCCATGTAAAAAGATAGCAAAGTGTTGCGACGGTATGGACAGAAATCCCATGGAGCCAAGCAGGCGGCGTCATATACCATGCGTAATAGTGATAACCGGCCACAAGCAGCACAGGTATGACGAAATAGATGGCTATCACCCAGTCCACAGCCATACGCATGGCGCGAATCTGGAATTTCCAATCCGAGCGTACTCTTCGGGTAAAAAGCTGAAAGCTGCTAGTCAAACCGCGGTCTCCTCTCATAATAACGAATGGAAGCAGTCGAATAACGGGGCATCCGGCATGTCGCATTGCTTCTGAATGTCCTGCAACGTGCCGTTCGCTACCAATCTTCCGCCCGAAAGCAGCACGAAAGAGCTGCAAATCCGCTCGGCGGTATCCAGCACGTGCGTGCTCATGAGAATCCCGGCGCCACGCTTTCGTTCCTCTTCCAGCATCCCCAGGAAATCTTTGATGGCCTTCGGATCTAGGCCGATAAAAGGCTCGTCCACGATGTACACATCCGGTTTATTGAGAAAACCGAGAATGAGCATAATTTTCTGCTGCATCCCTTTGGAAAATTTCCCAGGCAATTGATGCTTCTCATCCTGCAAACGAAACCGGTGCAAAAGATCGTCCGCCCGCTCCAGGAACACGGCACGATCCAGCTCATAGACCGAAGCTGCGAACTCCATGTGCTCCCACAGCGTCAGCTCATCGTACAAGATGGGATGCTCGGGAATGTACGCGTAGTTTTTGTTTTCACCCATGAAAGAAATTTTGCCTTTAAAATCTTTCAAAAGCCCGAGGATGCTCTTGATGGTCGTACTTTTGCCGGCGCCGTTCGGCCCTAGCAATCCAATGAGTTCGCCTTGCCGAACGGTAAAATGAATCCCTTTAATCATGTCCGGCTTCTCTTCATAACCGGCTTGTTCGATATATACGTCTAATAAGGCTAACCGTTCATCTACCATTCCCCGACTTCCCTTCTTCCCTCATCTTGTCTCTATCCTATCATGAAAGTTTGCCCCCTGTGCTACTTCATTTCGCAAAATAACACACGGTCACTGTAATTTATGACATTTAAAAACAAATACCATTTTCCTATAATTGGAAATGTTCGATTGAGAAAGGAGGCCCCCATCATTTTGAAAGCGATTACCAAATGATAAAGCGTTTGAAATTTACTATCCGTTAAGGAGGAAAAGTCATGCACACAAACTTGTACGGCAGCGTTCTGAGCAAGAAAAGCTGGGTTTCACTCGTTATGGTGTTTACCTTATTGTGCTTCTGGTTTCTTTTCACACCGAAAACTCATGCCGCAACGATTAATGTCAGTACCAATTCGCAATTGGCTTCGGCGGTTGCGAATGCTATGCCTGGCGATGTCGTTGTGCTCGCAGACGGCAATTATACGGGTTTAACCATTCAAACCCAAGGAACGACATCAGCGCCGATCGAGATTCGAGCGGCAAATCAAGGGAAAGCCGTTTTCAACACCGGCGCGATCCACCTGCAGAACGCAGCATACACGATCTTAAACGGGATTAAAGTGACCACCAGCGGCAGCACCTTCACGGTCGATGGCAAAAGTCGCAAGGTGGGCGTCCTGATCGAGGGCGATTACAACGAAATTACGCGCTCCACGTTCCAGCTCAATGCTTCCGGAACAACAGAGTGGGTCCTGATCGCCGGCAATAGTAATCATAACCGTGTCGACTACAGTGAGTTTGGTCCGAACAGTCAGAGCGGCCACTATATTATGCCGGTCGGTTACGGCACGATTCCTGGCGTCACCAATCCGAGCGATCGCACTTCATGGGCGAACTACAATTCGCCGTATAACCCGAATATGCCGCGGTATACGCAGATCGACCACAACTACTTCCACGACAACGCGGGAGGCGAATCGATCTGTCTCGGCTGCGCAGGCATGGCCGGCGATTATCAGGACACGTACATGGTCGTCGAAAACAATCTCTTTGTCAACTGTGACGGCGACGCCGAGATTGTGGCCATTAAATCGTCCAATAACACGGTCCGATACAATACCATCCGTACATCCTCCGGCATGCTATCCTCCCGTTCAGGCAATAAAAATTCAATCTACGGGAACTTCATGCTGCAAGGAAACAAATCCGGTGCGGGCGGCATTAAAATGTACGAAAAGGACCACAAAGTATACAACAACTATATCGAGAACGCATCCGAATACCCGATCCTGATAGGCGCGGGAGATAGCTACACCTCCTCCAATTTTGCTCACGCACAAGTATATCGGGCGATGGTCGTCAATAACACACTCGTAGGCGTGAATAACCGGCCAGTCATTATCGGCCACGGCAGCAATGACAACCTTCCTCCCGTTGACAGCGTGTTCGCCAACAACATTGTAACCGGCAGCGCGTCCTCTCTTCTGAATAAACGGCTTACTTCCAATACTGTTTTCTCCAAAAACATTGCCCAAGGTACCTTAGGCGCATCTGCCTCGCAAAGCGAGTTCTGGATGACCGACCCGAAGCTGACGACAGTAAACGGCCTGCAAAAGCTATCGTCGACCAGCCCAGCCATTAATTATGCGAATACGAGTTATACGTCTTTTGTCACCACCGATATGGACGGTCAATCGAGATCGGCTCCGGATACCGGAGCCGACGAATACGCCACAGCTGCGATCGTAATGAAGCCTCTTACTACAGCTGATGTAGGTCCGGGAGCCGCAGGAAGCAGCAGCTCGCCATTACGATTTGAAGGAGAGACGACCACGGCTACGACCAGCGGCATTACGACCTCTTCCTCGAGCGATGCCGCCGCAAGCGGAGGGGCTTATTTGCAGACCAGTTCCTCGACGAACACGGGAAGCTGGGTCGAATTCACGGTCAATGTGCCGACCGCCGGAACGTATAATGTCAATTTCGGATATAAGAAAAATACGGGAAGAGGCACGACGCAGTTGAAAATTGACGGCGCGAATCAAGGAAGCACGGTCGACCAATATGCCAGCACCGCTTCGTTCGCCACGTCCAATTTGGGCAGCGTTAACCTGTCGGCCGGCAATCACAGCTTGCGCTTCACGGTTTCGGGAAAGAATTCCTCGAGCAGCAGCTACGCTTTTACCGTCGATTATATTGAATTAACACCTAATTAACCAATCGTATCTTACAATTGAAAGCCCGGCCGTCTGAATAGATGGCCGGGCTCTCTTATTCGTCACTTTGTCATTTCCAGAGCAATGGATCAGATCAGAAGGCAACCTCTTACAGCTATAGGACAGCCAGCTTCACTTCATTCACGACGCCCTGCACGCCATCGGGCAGGCGGATCTCAACCTCCGTGTGCGCCGGATACGTCACGTTCAGTGTCATCGTCTGCGTGGCTGTATCCAGCGTCCACGCTACATCGATGCGGCCGCCTGCCGGATGCGGCACGCTGCCCTTCGCCCAGGTCAGATCGCCCGGGATCGGCGCGATCTCGACCTTGCGCCAGCCTGGCGCGAGGCTGCGCACGCCGAGGACTTCCCGGCCGAGGAAGTAGGCCGGCGCCGCCGACCAGGCGTGGCAGTGACTGCGGCTGAGCATGTCGGGATTCGCCCGATTTTCAAGGAAATTCGGGTATTGCTCCCAACATGTGGTCGCGCCGTGGCGGATCATCTGCCCGTAGTTGCGGCGGATGTCTTGCAGCATGAGTCCGGTTTCGCCCAGCTTCGCCAGCGCCTCATAGTAGAAGAACGACATGAACGGACTGCCGATCTGGACAAAATTCGGCGGCGGCGCGATGAGATACGTATCGATGACCGCCTTGCGGTCGCTCGGTGCAATGCCGGTCAGTGAAGCGACCACCTGCGTCTGCATGGAGATGACCGTCGAGCGGCGGCCGTCTGCGTGAATGCAGTCGATGTAGGCCCGTGCCTCCTCGCTCCAGAGATGGCGATTGATCGCCTCCTGGAGGCTGTCCGCTGCACGTTCCAGTTCAGCTGCGCCTGCCTCATCCCCCGCTAGACGTCCCATCGCCGCCCCGGTTTTCAGCGTATGGACGAGGAACATATTTTGGTGGGTGACGACGCCGTCATTCGGCTGATCGATCGGCGACCAGTCGAGCAGGTTCCACCCTTTAATATTGAAAAGCCCTTTATCGTCGATATGCGTGAGATAATGCGCCAGCGTAAACTGGATGTGTTCGTACATCTCCCTAGCAAAATCCCGATCACCCGTCTGTTCGTAATATTCCGCGCACGCGATCGCCCAGAAGAACGTCCAGTTCGGAATGACACTGCTCCAACCGCTCGGCACCTGGTCCGCGAACAGCGGCGTCTGAAATTTCGAGCCGGGAACCAGTTTCAGACAACGCTTCACGATGTCCTGTACGCCGAACAAGTAATTGCTGACCAATGCTTCATTCCGACTGTCTCCCACCCAGAACACTTGTTCGAATGCTGGGCAATCCACGAAGGTATCTTCCATACAAACTTTCGTTGTATGGCGAGAGATTTCCCAAATATCGTTCAGCAGCGCGTCCGAACTGGTAAACGAGCCCACCTCCGCCACTGGATAGTTGGATTGAAGCATGGTTACGCTGTGAATTTTCACCGGCTTTGCAGCCCCGCGCACCGTCAATGTCAAATATCGCAGCCCCCGGCGAATCGGCGATTCATAGCGCTGGCGGCCATCCACAGCCACATAGCGCAGCGTGTGATCCAGCCCGAACATATCCTGCCGGTACTGGCCGGACATATACTCAAAACCGTACCAATCCAGCACCGTTCCCGCTTCCGCTTCAATCTCAAATTGCAAGTATCCGGAATATTCCTTGCCCAAATCGAAGAGCACTTCGGTATCATAGCCCTCAAAAAATGGCACTTCCGCAGGCTCGCGATGCGGGATAACCGCATTCTGCAGCTCCGCAGGCACTGCATACTTGACGTTCTCTTTGCGCCAGACACTGAGCGCGAAGATGTCCGCTTCCGAAACATGAGCAGCGGCGATCGGCTCTATCCATTGCCTGTACGCCACCAAATCGTCCAGGGTAATCGCTTTATCGCGAAGCGCCACGTAGACGGGATGTTCCTCGTTCAGCTCACGCCAACCCTGATGATCCAGCAGCTCGACAGTATCAAACGGGCCGATGCTTAGCCAATCGGACAACAACCCTTCCTCTGCCGTGGTTAGGCGGCCCGGCCACGCCGGCGCCCGAAACGACACGTTCGCAGGCTCGTCCGCATACACGCCGATTTGCAGTTTGCCGGTGTGAATATGGCCTGAGACGTCGATGGCAAGCAGATTGTCACCCGCCAGCAGTTCAACATCGACGTACCGTTCCGGCTTCGAGCCGTAGAACTGTTCCTCGAGCCTGCGGCCATTCACGCTGAGGGAGCGCAAGCATTCATGCGACTGCACGAAGCCGATTGTAGCCTTACATGCCCTATCCGCATAAAGCGAGGTGAGCGCAAACCCGAGAAACGCATTGCGGTTCGCATGATTTTCGCTGCCTTTCACAAGTGCATTTCGCACGTCTACCGCAGCTGTCGCTTGAAACGACTTCACTTTTGCAAGCGATTCCACACGCACCGGCACAATCCGTTCTTCCGTAAGCAATGGAATGTCTCGCAGCTTAAGCGTTGTCCAAGGCTCCATTCCCGCGGCGCCCATTGCAAGCGAAGCCTCCCACGCCGTATCGTCGAAGGACTCGCTGACCCACGCGGCGTCCCACAGCCTGGCGTCCACGTATTCCGCGAAAGCATGCTGACACGATGCCCGCGGCGACCGCGGATGATGCCCGAGATGCACGCTGTTCCGCCAAGAGGCGTCCGTCGCGGCAAGCACATGACCGGCGCCGTCCTGGACTTGAGCAATGAGCCCGCCCCGCCCGCGCAAATAATAGAACGTGGAGATGCCGAAATGCATCACCAGCACCGCGATGGTGTTCGGCTGGCCGGGCTTCAGCAAATGCCCGATCTCGTGCTGGTCGTACGCCAGCTCAGACGGCCAGGAGCGAACCGGCCCGCGGCCCACCCGCGTGCCGTTCACATACAGCACATATCGCGAATCCGCAGTGATGCTGAGCAAAGCACCGCCCCCGCTTTCATTTGCGGGCGGGACCTCGAACGTTTTGCGAAAACACCGCCATTCATTACGCGGGCTGGCCTCCCCTTCACCCCAAATCCAACTTGCCTGCCAGTCTATGTTCTTCATTCATGCAACCTCCTGTCGATGAGTCCGTTCTTTCCTTTATTTTAAAAAATACGGCTCATAATGTTAGGGGTTTATCACGACATTTATTGGGTATATAATGACATCAAGAAAGCGGATCAGAAAAGGAGATGGCTGTCGTGCGCAAAGCGGAATTATGGATGGAAAAAGGGGAGCACTTTTTCACAAACGGTTTTTCCATCTTCGTCAATCGCGTGCAGGAACGCTTCGAACTGCCGGAGCATGTGCACGATTTCTATGAGATTTGCTATGTGGTGGAGGGCAGCGGCTTTCACTACGTCGAAGAGGAAACGATTCGGGTAAGAAAGGGCGACCTGTTCTTTCTTCCGATTGGCGTCTCGCATATTTTTCGCCCGGCATCCGCCGATCCGAAGAAGAGGCTGTTGATCAGCAACTGTATTTTTGATGAGCAGCTGTTTCAATTTCTAACGTCGATCCTGCCAGGGCAGTTTGGCATGTATCGTTTTCGCGAACAACTACTTCAGCGGGATTGCTGGCTGCAGATACAGGAGCGCTCCGGAGAATTCGGCACCCTGTTCAACTCGCTGTTCGAGGAATTCCAGCAGAAGCGTACCGGCTACGAAACGATGCTGTGCGGGCTACTGCTGCAGCTTTTCATTCAAATGGAGCGTGCGCTTGAAGGTGCAGAGGCCCCTGTCTACAATCGGATGGAAACGATTTTGCGCGTGATGCGGGAACGGCTGGGGGACAAAATCACACTCGCCCAGCTCGCCAAGGAAGTCGGGCTCGGCACCCGCCAATTGCAGCGTGACATCGCCGAGCACATGGGCTGCTCCTTCTCCGAGCTGCTGCTGAGCGAGCGGATCAACCGCAGCTGCCGCTTGCTGGAGGATACGGCGAACTCACGCCGATCCATCGCAGACATCGCAGCCGCCATCGGCCTTCAGGATCCGAAACGGTTTTACCGCGTATTCAAGGAAAAGACCGGGATGACGCCGGCGCAGTATCGGGCTGAGCGAGGGACGATTTGACCTGCCGTCTCTCCACAAACTGCTTCGGAGAGCAGCCAAAATGCCGTTTGAACAACTGATAAAACTGAGCAGGACTTGTAAAGCCGACTCTGGCGCTTATTTCCGTCACCGACCACGCCTCTGTCAGCAAGAGCCGCTCTGCCCGTTTCATTCTGCGCATTTGCACATAGGACGTAAACGTCATCCCCATTCCCTTCTTGAACAGCTTGGCAAAATAACTGCTGTTATAGTTCAGCTTGCCGCTAATGTCCGCGATCTGACAAGAGCCCTCAAGCTGCTGCTCGATATAGGCTAAGGCCGGACGCAATTTGATGGCAAGCTGCGGATCCATCGGTTTAATGATCTCCTCATCGTCAACTTGTATCAGCGTGTGCAGGAGCTTCTTCAAACTGGCGTTTACCGCGAACTCGTAGCCTCTCTGTTTAGCCGTGATGTCGCGAAGCATGTGATGAAGGAGCTCGTGGATGGCCTGTTGGCTTAGCGGATATTTCTGCAGTGCCTCATTCAGCAGCGTTACATTGGCGGATCTGCCGGTAAAAGCAGCCAAATACGTCAGCAGCGACGGATCCATGAACGCGGACATGTCAACATGGCAGACGAGGTAAATTAAGGGCGCATGTCCGTATTTATGAGATCGGTGCAGCTCGTTTGAGCCCAGCATCGCCACATCGCCGCCTTGCAGCGTATAGGCCGCATGCGTCGTTTCCATGGTCATCGTGCCCGACAGAACGGTAATCCACTCCACTTCTTCATGGTAGTGCCAGGGACCATACTGGTCAAAAGCTTGGCTGGGATGGTGAATGGTCCAGATTTTCATCCGAAAATTCGGATCTTCATACTCGACATGTTCCTTATCGTAAACAGCCAGAATGTCCGTCATGAGGGGGACTTCCTTTCTATCGCTTCCTGCCTCCATCATACCACGAATGTCCGATTTCAAGATAAATGTATCCCATTCCAAGAGGCTTTCCCCTTTCTTTTCTTCTAAAATAAGAGCATACTCTACAAGCCAAAGGGGCCATGCCGGATGCACGAATTCGAAAATCTCCCGAATGACCACGATCTCAGACTGCCTGCCTGGGGGCCTTACAGCAAGCAATATATGGGGATCTCCCATCTTAGCGATCCTTCGAGAGGGTTGCGCTTTGATCTTAGCTTAATGCCGGGTTTCTATCGAAGGAAAATTGATATTCCCAACACCTTGTGGGAATCCGGGTATCATCCATGGGAAGCGACGCCGGATTTCAGCTTCTTCGCCCATCGGCATGAGCTGGAGTGGAAGGATCGCGTCTACGCCGATATCTCGTTTAGTCGGATCGACGAGATGAGCCGTCTCGTTCGCGTGGCGATGGTGAATCAGACCGAGCTGCCGCAAAATCTGGTGCTGCATTGGATGGCTTCGCTTCAGCCGCCTCGTATTCCTGGACACGGCGAGGTGCACCTGCATGCGGAAGCTCAGCTGCCTGCTGGCGCCACTTGGGTGGATGCGCTGGATTACAGCGAATTGACCTTCGCCAAGCCGCGCCCCTCCGACGGATTGGTGTACGATGGCTGGATACGCGGAGAAATCCGCGGACAGCATTTTACAGGCGGCTCCGCAATCGGAGGCAAGTTCGGAGCGAATGCCGGGGACATGCTGCATTATGAGGTAGAGGTCAAAGACACCCTCCAGGATGGTCTGCTGCTGCTGCGCTATCAAGCCAATCTCGCTGGAGCGCTGGAACTTCGGATAGCGGGGCGGCAGTACCGCCTTAGCTTGGAGCCATCCGCTTCCTTAACCGTTGCGGAGCTGCCGATCGGGATGCTTCCCGCCGGCACAATCACCATTTGCCTGCAGAAATCAGGGTCCAGTCCATTCATCATCGATGGATTCGCGCTCCTTGAGCGCAGCGATTGCCAAGACGTCGCCTTTGCCACACGTCCTTGGCAGACGGAGCCTGAACTGCTGGAGGGCCCTGTGCCGAACAGTCTCATTCTTCGTTACGCTGAAAGTCCCTGCGTGTATGGCCTGCTATGGAACTATTCCAATGCTGAAATTCGGCAGATTCGAAATGACGAGCTGGACCGCTTTGCCCGCCATACGGTGCATAATCATGTCGATGCCATTTTGCAAGGGAATGGAAAAGGCCATTTTACCAATGTATTCATGCGCCCGATTGAGCTGCTTCCCGCCTCATCTATCATTCTTCACGGTATGGTTTGCTCGGGAACTTTCGAGGACGTACAGGCCGCTCTTTCCACCTTTTCACTTGACTATGTCGAATGCGAATCTCTGTATCACGCTGAACATGCCAAGCTGGTGCCGCCTCCTTCCTATCCTTCAGGCGATCGCTATGCGTTAAGCCAACAGCTCATGCGGGCCACCTTGCTGACGAATACCGTCTTTCCTGTATACACAAAGCGAACGTACATTCGCCATAACACGCCTGGCCGATGGTGGGATTCCCTGTATACGTGGGATTCCGGGTTTATCGGACTTGGCTTCTCGGATCTCGATACGCAGCGAGCGATCGACTGCCTGAACGCCTATATGACCGAGCCTGGCGACCCTCAAGCCGCTTTCATTCACCACGGCAGCCCAGTTCCCGTGCAGCATTATGTGTTTCACGAGTTGTGGAATCAGGGACAATCTCCGGCGTTTTTGCAGCATTTTTACCCGCGGTTGCGACAGTATTACAAATTCTTGGCTGGGAAGGCCAGCAGTTCGACGACCGGCACGCTGGGCTCCGGACTGCTTCAGACCTGGGATTATTTCTATAACTCAGGGGGCTGGGACGACTATCCACCGCAAAAATATGTGCACGAGCAAGCGTTGGAAGCACGCGTTGCTCCCGTTATTACAACAAGTCAGGCGATCCGGATTGCCAAAATTCTTAAAATGGCGGCGGCCCTGTCGGACGATTGGCAGTCGGATATCCAGGAATACGAAGCGGATATTCAGCGGTGGACCGAGGCGCTGGACACCCACGCCTGGGATGAAATGGCCGGCTATTACGGCTATGTCATACATAACGAGCAGGGCGAGGCGCAAGCTCATCTGCGCCATGCTACCGGAGCCAACTACAATATGGGGCTGGACGGCCTCTACCCTCTGGTAGCAGGCGTGTGCGATACCAGGCGCGCAGCGCGGCTAATTGATACGCTGTTTGATGAGGGCCGTTTCTGGACACCGATCGGCTTGACGACTGTAGACCAAAGCGCCCCGTACTACCGGGCGGACGGCTATTGGAACGGGGCAGTCTGGATGCCGCATCAGTGGTTTTTCTGGAAAACGATGCTTGACTTTGGCCGCCCGGAGCTTGCTTACCGCATCGCAGATACCGCTTTAGAGCTGTGGAAACGCGAAACCGAGGCGACCTATAACTGCTATGAGCATTTTATCGTGCAAACCGGACGCGGCGCAGGATGGCATCACTTCGGCGGTTTGTCGGCCCCGGTCATCAACTGGTTTGCCGCCTACTATCAACGGGGCAAAGTTACCACAGGCTTCAACGTGTGGATGCTGCATCAAGACATGAACACTGACTTTACGGCATATCATGCGGAGTTTCACTATGCCGGGGACCCGGAACAAGCCTTCAGCATGCTGGTCAATTTGGCAGAAGACGTACCGTATACGGTAGTTGGCACGGGGTGCAGCGTGCAAAGCACAAACCACGCAGGAGGCGGCTTGGAGCTTACCATCGTTGACTGCTTGCCGCAAGCGGCCATTTCGATTCAACCCGCGGAATCCGGTCATCTTCAAGCGGATCTCTAGCAAAAAAAGCAAGGTCTGAATCGCATTCAGACTTTGCTTTTTCTTCATATCCGGGGAATCTTAACGCTCACCGTCGTTCCCCGCCCTAATTGGCTGTCGATCTCCACGCCATATCCTTCGCCAAACAGCAGCTTGATCCGGTTATGGATATTGGAAAGACCGATGCTTGTCCCGTCCGGCCTGCTGCTCAAACGCTCGGCATAGTCCATATTCAGCTTCTCTCTCAAGCGCTCGAGCTCGTCCGGGTCAAGCCCTCTGCCGGTATCCGCAACTTGAAAACAGACATCGCCATTCACATCGATGTACCCACGCACAGAAAGCTGTCCCTCTGCATCCATGCGTTCAAGTCCATGATAGACGGAATTTTCAACGATCGGCTGCAAAATCATTTTCGGCGTTTTCATCTCCAGCAGCCGCTCATCTACGTGGACTTCCATCGAAAACTTGTTTTCGTAGCGGATGGAAATAATATTCAAATAAGCTTGCACACATTGCAATTCTTCGCTGATCAACACCAGTTCGTCTTTTTTAATGCTATAGCGAAAAATTTTGGACATCGAGGAAGTGATCTGCGCGATTTCCTTACTACCATATTCGAGGCCGATGGAGCTGATACAATTTAAGGTATTATACAGAAAGTGCGGGTTAATCTGGCTTTGAAGCGCCGAGAATTCAGCCTGCTTTTTGCTAAGCTCGGATTCGTATAATCTTGCCTGCGTATTGAGAATATTGCCGGACATCTCTTCCATTTGGTCAATCATCGAGTTAATGTCGTACGCCAAAGCGCCGACTTCATTCGTGGAGCGTACCTTAATCCGAAACCCTCTATCTCTGGTGCCAATTCTTTTCATATCGGCGATAAGGCCCATGACCGGTCGAGTCAAATTGTTCAAGAAAAAGTAGCCCAGCAGCAGCATACTCAGACTGATCCCGACGCCGGCAATGATGCTCATGCTTTTCATATCGTTCATGTCGGTCGTCAGCTCGCGCACAGGAATGATACTGACGATACGCCAGCCGTCGGCCTGCTCCAGACCTTTTTCCTGCACGATCACGTCCTCCCCGTTAAGGTTGGTTTTGACGCCATTCGTTAAACTGCTTCGGTCTACAGAGAGGATGTCCTTGAATAAAATGCCGCGAAAGTTTGAATTATTGGACGCGATGACCTCATTTCGTCCGTTGAGGATGTATAACGTCGAGGTTGGCGTTAAGTCTGTATTTTTCACAAGCTCTTGCAGCTTTTCCGAATTCACCATAACTGAGCAATATCCGGTTTGTTCAGAGAAATGAATCCCGCCAATCGCTTCAATAATGGGGGCTATGTAAAAGAAATATTCGCTTCCTGTTTTTTCGTCTTTTAAAATATCGGTGAACGTTCCTTGCTTCACATTTTTATACGCATTGATGAAGGCATCATATTGATTGAAGAAAAATATTTCGCTGTTTGCCGTTGATAAACTGTAAATTCGTCTTCCCGCAATGTCATTGATCGCGATGCCGTTCACATACGAGTTAAAGGACCTCATCGATTCCATGAGATCCAGGACATAAGGGCCGATGTCGAAAGCCCGTTTATAATCGTCATCCGCGATGGTAAATTCCTGAATTTTTTTATTATTCACCGCGATGCTTGTGCTCACTTCGATATCTTTAAAAACGGAATCGATCTTCTGACGCGTTTGTTCAATCATTTTATTCCCATAGTTGGTTGCCCTTTGCTGGGTCAGATTGGAGAAGCTGTAATAGAAATAGCATTCCATTGTTGTGAAAAGGATGACCGTGAATACAAAAATGAGCAAAATCTGATGCTTCAGTTTCAGTCTACTAATCTGCACACGCCCCACTCCGATCCGAATCCATCAGCTTTTTCTGAATTTTGCAGGTGTGACTCCGCACTGTTTCTTAAATACTTTATTGAAATAATAGTAATCGACGAACCCCACTTTGGTCGCCACTTCTTCAATCGAGAATTCCGTATGCTTCAACAACTCACAGGCTTTTTTAATCCGCAATTCCGTCACATATTCAGAAAACGTTTTGCCCAGATTTTTTTTGAAAAGTTGACAGCAATACACTTGGTTAATAAAAAATTTGACGGATAAATCCTTCAGGTACAGCTTGGTCTGATAATGATTGTCGATATACTTCACCATCTGGTTGAAATGCGCGTTGATGTCGCCTTCATGGACAGGCTGGCTGTTTAATTGTTTGATATACCTAACAATATCATGCAGGAAACTGCACAAGGACTCAAAGTTCTCAAAGCGTTCTTTCAATTCAGAGTAGTTGAGGAAATCGAGTTCCATGTCCCTCAGCTCTTCGTAATAGGTGCCGACCAATACGCTTACCAACTGGTTCCAAATATAAACGACCTCGCCCATGCCCAGTTGATGCTGCTTATAGAAAAGCACGAGCCTCTCAACGAGATCGGCCATTTCATCGAACCTGTTCTCTTGCATCATGGAAGCAATGCCGTCTGCCAAGGGCTTAACCACCGTCAACTTGGGTTCATATTCGAAGATCCCGTTCTCCTCATGCACAAAGATGTGAGACGCTGCGAGATCGGCCTCCTTGATGAGCTTGGCAATCTGATCATAATTCGTTGCCATGCTGCTGATCCCCACCGCTTTGATTGGAAATCCGGCCTCAGTGAAAACAGAACGATGCCATTCATCTTTCCAATCGGAGCTATGGCCACCCTTGAGAATATATAATGTCTTTCTTGATCCAAATTCAACTTTTAACGTATGTCTACGATCGAAAAACGTGAAGTCTTGATGAGCTTTGTGATCGCTATTGGCGTACAGGATAATCACACGGAAATAATCGCCCGATGAATGTTCAAAAAAAGGCGTTAGGCGATTCAATTCGCTTTTATCCCCTGATGTGAGCGCCTCTAGGATTAAGTGATTTCGCATGCTTCTTTTTTTTGCAAAATGCAGGGCCAGCTTTTCGATTAACGGGTCGGCCATCTCAATATCCAGCGGCTTTAAACAATAATCCAACGCGCCGTATCTTAACGCCTCCTGTGCATACGCGAATTCAGCGAAACCGCTTACAACGACAAACTCAACATCCAATCCCTTTTCTTTGGTAATTCTCATCAGGTCAAGTCCGGATACTTCCGGCATTCGAATATCTGTAAAAACGAGATCAGGGCACGTCTCGTCTATAAACGCCAATGCCTTATGAACGCTGGTAAATTGGCCTGTGATTTCGAAGCCGTATTTCTCCCACTGGAATGCATTTCGTATGCCTCTTATCGCCCATGGTTCATCATCGATAATAATAACGCTATGCATAGGTACCCCCTCCGCGCTGACCTTTCAAATTTTAACGCTTTACCGGCAAGATCACAAGACGGCACCAAACAGCAAGGCACCTGATAGACAGGCACCTTGCGCATAGGACCAGCGGGGCAGCCGCTGTGGCTGTGATTATTTCTTATTCGCTTGCATCGCCCTGTAAATTTTCACGTTCTCATCCATAACTGCTTTTCCGCCCGCAGCCATATACTCGGCAACCAGCTTATCATACAAGCTGTCGAATTCCGCAGGTTTACAAACGATCAATTTATCCGTCATTTGCTTGTTCATATCGCCAAGCGTTTTGCCGAGCTTGATATTGGACTCATTCGGCGTATCAAAGAAGAAGCCTGTGTACGTGTCCGTCGTATTAATCTTGTAGGATTGTTCCGCAACAGCCTCATATCCAGGCGCCGATGCAGCCAAAGCTTTGATGTTCTTCTGCTGATCGCCAAGCTCTACACCGTTGACAACCAAGGTATAGTCAAGATTCAGATAGCTGGTTTGCATATTATCGCCCGTTTGGTTAATTACCTGTGGAAGACCGTCAACCATCTTGTGATTGACTCCCTCCTGTCCATATTGCAGGAAGAATAGCACTTTGGGATCGGACATCCAGTTCAGATATTTAATGGCCAGCTCGGCATTTTTACTGCTTTTTGGAATAATGACATTCACGCCGTTTTCGTTGTACGCAATTTTCTTGTATTTTCCTTCATCGTTCAAAAAGGTATCAATCGGCACAAAGTTGGCCGTAGGCACATTCGCTTTTAAAGGTTCGCTGATATTTTGCCGCAGCGGGTAATCCCAGTTGGCACTAAAGAATCCAACTTTCCCGTTCGTCAAGTCAGCGTCGGCTTGCTTGGCTGTTTTATCTAAAGCGAAATCAGGACTGATTAGCTTTTCATTATAGAGCTTGTTGAGGAATTTAAGTGCATCCTTGTTGCCCGGTTTTAGCCAGTTCGGCGTCGTTACGAATTCTTCGTCCGACTGTTTACCCCAGAAAGATTCCGCTAAGTTCCCATAGCCATAATTCATACCGGTTGCTGCCAGTCCCCAAGGGATGACCCCATTGACACCGCCTGGGTTCTTATCTCGAAAGGCAACTAAGGCATTGTATAATTCATCTCTGTTCTTTGGAAGGGGCAAGCCCAATTTATCCAGCCAATCCTTGCGAATAAACGTGCCAATCCAGGCCAGTGAAGTTCGCTTGGCAGGGATCGCCATCTGTTTTCCTTCAAAAACGCCGTAAGAAAGAACCGTTTTCCCCAAGTAATTCGTTAGTTCCCTGCCATTCTTCGCCAGCAGGTCATCTAGCTGCATGATGCCGTTGATTTTCGCATATCTGGACACGGTCGCACTGTCATACGTAAAGGAGATATCAGGGGCCTCATTCGCGGCCATCAAGACGTTGAGCTTATCGATTTCCTGCGATCTCGGAACCGGAACAAACTTCACAATCGCATTGTTCTGCTTCCCGAAATTATCGTTGATATACCGCGTCCACGTATTATTGTTCAGGTCCGGCTGTCCCTGTATGCCTCTGTCAAAGATTTCAACGGTCAGTGTAGTCGGCGGACCTGAAGGTGTTGCTGCTGCCGCTGACGTCGATGCTGCCGCTCCCATGGATTGGCTTTTTGGAGTTGTATCGCTGCCGCATCCAGCAAGTGCACTTGCAAATAGCGTCAAAGCCGGCAATACAACCATCATCTTTTTGATTTTCATATGTACCCTCACCTTTTTCAATTTATCATACTCCCAAACCTGTACCGACGGCCATCTTGCCTCCCAGCTCCTCGCTGATTGGCAACCTAACCACCTCCTTTCGAGCCGAGCCTGTTTTCACCCTTTGATCGCTCCCGTCATGACGCCATCCACAAAATATTTTTGCAGCTTCGGGTAAACGACAAGAATAGGAACGGTTGCAAACATGACACTCGCTGCTTTCAAAGACTCAGGCACAATAAAAGCGCCGACACTGCCCTCGCCTTGCTGCGTATCCAACTGCTGATTGGCCGTTATGATCTGATACAACTTTAACTGCATCGGATACAAGTTCTTATTCGTGATGTAAAAAAGAGCGTCCTGAAAACCGTTCCATCTGTCGACCGCGTAAAAGAGGCTTAACGTTGCGATCGAAGGTAAAGACAGCGGCAGCACAATGCGCACAAGAATGCCTAGATCGCTGCAGCCATCGATCGAGGCCGATTCTTCCAAGCTTTCCGGCAGTGAAGAGAAAAAGGTTTTGAGAATAATGACATTGAACACACTCATCGCGCCAGGCAAAATCAAACTCCAGACCGTGTTGATCATGTCCAGGTTTTTAACCAGCAGATAACTCGGGATTAGACCTCCGCTAAAGTACATCGTGATGACCAGGACGGTTAATAGAAAGTTTCTGCCCTTTAATCTTTTCTTTGTAAGCGGATACGCTGCGCAGATCGTTAAAAACATACAGACAAGTGTATATATAATCGTAAGCACGATCGTATACCCAAGCGTATAAATCATTTCAATATCGCTTAAAATCGTTTTGTACGTTTCAAGTGTGAATTCAACCGGCCAAAGCGTAACCTTCTGAGAAGTAATGGCATTATTCGAACTTAAAGAAAGCGCAATCATATATAGAAACGGAACAAGACACGTGATGGCTACGCCAGTTATAAAGACGATAATACACAGGTCCACCCAATTGAATTTTTTCTTGCTGCTCATCCCAAGCACACTCCTTACCAAATTCCTTGCTCGCCAATTTTTTTAGCGATATAATTCGCTCCCACTAAAAACACCAACCCTACCACCGATTGAAACAGCCCGACTGCCGTTGCCTGCGAAAAATCTCCGGAACCAATACCGATCCTGTACACATAGGTGCTGATGACATCCGAATATTCGCTTACAAGTGAATTCCCCATCACAAACGGACGATCGAATCCGATGGAAACCATTCTGCCAATTTGCAAAATAAGCAAAATAATAATCGTAGGCTTCATGCCAGGCAGCGTAATATGCCAGACTTTTCGAAGTCTGCTGCACCCGTCAATATCTGACGCCTCGTACAGCTCTTTATTAATCCCGATGATGGAGGCCAAATAAATGATGGTTCCCCATCCAACACTTTGCCACACTCCGACAGCGACATACATGATCAGCCAGTTCGTTTTTTGAGATAGAAATTCCATCTTCCCAATGCCAAGGCTGGATAAAACGCTGTTGGCCATGCCGCCTGAAGCAAACATCAGGTACACCATACCTCCGATAATGACCCAAGATAAGAAATGCGGTAAATAGAGGATTGTTTGGGTTATTTTTTTGAACCGTACATGCCGAAGTTCATTTAATAAGATGGCCAGTATAATCGGTGCCGGAAACCCCGCGATCAAATCCAGGAAGTTTAAAACCAAGGTATTGGTCAGCGCGCGGTAAAAACTGCTTTGATGAAAAATGAAGTTGAAGACGTCGAGTCCAACCCACTCGCTCCCGCTGATCCCCCCAAAAATGTTGTAATCCTGGAACGCCATCAAGACGCCGTAGATCGGGGCATATTTAAAGATGATGATATAGGCGATTGGCAGCAGCAGCAGCAGATAGAGCAAGGCATCCCTTTTGAAATCATGAAGGATCCTTTTCTTTCTATGTACTTTGACGTTTTCTCCAGCGTGGTTTAAAACCGCTTTCACAGATGTCATCCCCTCGTCTAGCAAGTTTTATGTCATGTACCTCATTATAGTCTTGAGCACTTAGAATAAAATGTAATTTCTTAAATGGATTTTGGTAAAAAAATTACTTAGGTACTTGCCGCAGCCAGTTCGTGTCCCAGCCTGACGTACCGAAGCAAATGCCTGCGAAAAGGCAGGAATTTTCACCAAAAAAGGAATTTTTAGCAAAATGCCTGCAAAAAGGCAGTTTTTTAGTCGGAGTTCGCTTAAAAAGAGGGAGGCTCACCCAAAATGCCTGCCAGATTGCAGGAATTTCCAAAAATCGAGCAAATTGAAACGATATTCCTGCTTATTTGCAGTTTTGGTGCCCATGGGGTGGAGCCGATTTGCGGCCCTCCTTTACGCATCTCGCATTAACCAATGATGCCATTGGCTAAAAAAAAGAACAGCTGCCGATTACGGCAAACTGTTCCTTGTTTCGTTCGTATTACCCGACCTATTTCAGCAGCGCCCCCGCCGCCTCTAGCACCGCTTGCAGCTCCGCGACATCGATGTCCGCTGGCAGCACGCCGTGCTTGATTGCCAGCCCCGCCGCCGAACCGGCCGCCTGACCTGTCGCCATACAGCTTGGCGTCAAACGTGTCGTGGCGAGTGCCTCGTGGCTCGTCGAGATGCAGCGCCCTGCGGTGAGCAGGTTCTCGATCTTCTTCGGCAGCAGGCAGCGGTACGGAATGTCATAGGCGCCGTCGCCTTTGACCCAAGCCGCCGTTACGCCTTTGCCAGATGGATCGTGAATGTCGATCGGATAGCCGCTGCGCGCGATCACATCGTCAAAGTGGCGTCCCTCCACGACGTCGCTGACCTGCAGCGCGTACTGCCCGTCGATGCGCCGCGTTTCGCGAATGCCAATCTGTGCGCCGACATTGGAGATCGAAGCTTTTTCAAAACCAGGCAGGTTGTTACGCATAAACTCCGCCACCATCAGCACCTGCTTGCGTCCCAGTTCCTCCGCTTCGGTCAAATCCTCCACGTTCGTGCCGTCCAGCCCTTGGACACGCGTCGTGTTCACGAGCACTTCATCCGCCTCCGGCCCGGTGAAAAACAGCACCTGATCCCGGTTGATCGGCAGGTTCGCTTCCTTCCAATGCTTGAAGTAGCCAAGCACGCCGGATAAGGGCAATTCGGCCAGTTCGTCGAACGGCGTCTTTTTGTAAAACTCGTCCGGATGGTCGATCATATACTGCTTCACCCGGTCCAGATCGACACCGCGCATGCGGAATTTCATCGTCATCGGCTGCGTCAGCTTGTCGCCGTCACGCCCTTTGAGGCAAGGCGCCCCCGACAAATAAGCCACGTCCGCATCGCCCGTCGTATCGATGAACACTTTGCCGCGTACGTCGATTTTGCCCGATTTGCTCGTCAGTTGTACCGATTGGATGCGGTTATCTACCGTCTCCACGCTGTCGACAAAGCTGTGCAGCAGCAGCTTCACGCCCGCCTCTTTCATCATATCCACCGCGAGCACCTTGTAAATTTCCGGATGATACGGCGTAATCGTGTTGACAAAGCCTACCGTATCGCGCAAGTGCCCCGGCGAAGCGTTCAGCGCCATCAGGCGGTCGATCATTTCCTGGGCAATCCCCGCAATAACCTGCTTGCCTTCCGTCGTATGGAACGTCATCCATGGATACACGAGCGCCGCCGTCGACATCCCGCCAATAAAGCCGTATTTTTCGATTAAAACGGTTTTCGCGCCGCTTCTCCCCGCTGCAATGGCAGCGTTCACCCCCGCCGGTCCTCCGCCAATGATGACAATGTCTGCTTCTATCGTTTTGTTCATTGCTCTCGCGCTCCCCTAAGTAAAGTTCGTTGCTACTTCTTTCAGTATAAGTGTAAATTAAGCTTCAGATTAGTTTAAAATTAGTTTAAAATTAATAGAAACAACACGTTTAAAAGAGGAGACGACCCAGACCATGCGCAAGCGAATTACCCTGCAAGATTTGGCCGATCAACTTGGGCTTACGATCCAGACCGTATCCAAAGCGCTGCGCGGACTGCCCGGCATGTCGGAGCAGACGCGAAGCGAAGTGTTCAGGCTCGCACGCGAGCTTGGCTATATGACCAAAGAGCAGAAGCAGACGCTCCAACACGATCTCATTTCGCCATATCCGACCGTACAACGCCGGTTTGTTCTCGTCCAAAACAAGCTCTCGCTTAATTTCAACCGTTTGTTGCTGCAAGGTCTGCATGAAAGATTCATGGAATTCGGCCATACCGTACAGCCGCTGCTGATGCCGGCCAAGCTCAAGGCGTCAGACTTCGATGATTGGGCTGAGGAGGCGGGATTGCCCTATGCGGAAGGTGTTTTTATCGCGCCGCGGATGAATTTCGACCTGCTTGAGCACAAGCTGTTGGAGCTTCCCCTCCCCCGCATCCTGCTTAACTATCCACCGCCCGAGGCGAGAGTGGATAGCGTCATCTGGGATGTGTATGAAGCGGTGTTTCAGGCGGTGCGGCGGCTTCTGCGCCTGGGACATCGCAACATCCTGTATGTGGGCGACACGGAGAGCCAGCGCGGATTTGTGCTGCGGTGGCAGGCTTTCGGCGAGGCGATGAAAGAAGCCGGATTAGCAGCAGTTCCGGACGAGCATGCCATCCGGCGGGATGGCACGGAGCGGTGGCTTAAGGAGGTGGAAGCGCTTCTGCGCATGCGCAAGCCGACGGCCATCATCTGCGGCATCGACGAGGAGACCGCGCCGGTGTACCACACGCTGCGCAGGCTGGGCATCAGTGTGCCGCAGCATGTTTCGCTCGTAGCGCTGCTCAATGAGCAGACCGACACGCTGCCGCTCCTCTCCCGCCCGCAGCTCGCCATTCGAGAAGCCGGCTACCGCGCCGCCGATCGCATGCTGTGGCGGATCGCCAATCCGCATCTGCCTTTTGAGCAGGTGCGGGTGCAGGGGGATTTTAGCATGGGGAGTACGATTCAGCGGTTGTGCATGATATAGTAGATAGAAAGATTGGACCGGAAGGTTTGATCCCCATAGGAGGTTAATTTCATGCATAAAAAGCCAAACGCACGCCCCTCGCGTCCCGCTGCCAAATCGGGCGCGAAGCCTGGCTTCTCCCCGCGCGCCGCGCAAAGCAAAGGCGTTCAGGTCAAAAGCACGGCCACGGAGGCGAACGTTCGCCAATATAGCGTAAAAGAGCCGCAGGAGCTGCTGCCTTTTCTACTTACAACGCTGAATCAAGGCCGCAATGCGGTCAAAGCGATTCTTGCGCGCGGTCAAGTCGCCGTGAACGGGAAAGCCGTCACCGCCTACAATTATCCGCTTCAGCCCGGTCACACGGTGTCCATCAACAAGGAGAAAATCGTGGAGGATATTCCGCTCGCCGGCATGGCGATTTTGCATGAAGATGAGGATGTCATTGTCGTTCACAAAGACGCTGGACTGCTCACGATTGCAACGAATCCCGAGGAAAAAGAAATCACCGCCTACCGCCAGCTGACGGCGCATGTACGTCATCACAACCCGAAAGCACGCATCTTCGTCGTGCATCGCCTGGATCGCGACACCTCGGGCGTCCTGCTGTTCGCCAAAACGGAAGAAGCCCAACAGCGTCTGCAAACGACGTGGCAGGACAGCGTCAAGGAACGCACGTACGTTGCGCTTGTGGAAGGACATGTGAAAAAGCCCGAAGGCACAGTCGCCTCCTGGCTCAAAGAGCATCCCAAGTCGCTGAAAATGTACTCGACGCCGTACCCGAACGACGGTCAGCACGCCGTGACGCACTATAAAACGCTGCAGACGAATAAAAGCTTCTCGCTGCTGGAGGTCCAACTGGAAACGGGACGCAAGAATCAGATCCGCGTCCATATGCAAGACATCGGCCACCCCATCGTCGGCGATAAAAAATACGGCTCCCGCACGAAGGAAATCGGCCGGTTAGGCCTTCACGCCCGCGTGCTCGCGTTCGTGCATCCGGCGACCGGCGAGGAGATGCGGTTCGAGACGCCGGTGCCGAAGATGTTTTTGCGACCTTTTCAGGAGCCTGGGCCTGGCGTGAAAAACTGATTAAAGAGGGGAGCAACCAACGTGAAAATCGTTGTTTTGGACGGATATACGCTCAATCCGGGGGATTTGAGCTGGGGAGCGCTGCAGGAGATGAGCAGCGAATGGATTGTCTACGATCGCACGGCGGTGCATGAGATCGCGGAGAGAGCCGCCGGCGCCGCCATCGTGCTGACGAACAAAACGCCGATCAGCGCGGATACGATGCGAGCGCTGCCGGCGCTGAAGTACATCGGCGTGCTCGCCACCGGCTATAACATCGTGGATACGGCGGCAGCGTGGGAGCGCGGCATCATCGTCACGAATGTGCCGGCGTACAGCACCCACTCGGTCGCGCAGACCGTGCTCGCCCTGATGCTGGAATTCGCGAATCGCGTCGGAGCGCACAGCGCAAGCGTGCTGCAGGGCGAATGGGCGAATTCGGATGATTTCAGCTACACGGTTGCACCGCTCATGGAGCTTGCCGGCAAAACGATCGGCCTCGTCGGACTCGGCCAAATCGGCAAACAGACCGCAGCGGTGTGCACCGCGCTGGGGATGAAGGTCCTGGCCGTCGGCAGCGGCCGGCGGGCGCCGGAGCCGATCGACGGCGTGGAGTGGACGACTCTCGAGGCGCTGCTCCAGCGCTCGGACGTCGTCTCGCTCCACTGCCCGCTTACCCCGGCGACGCAGGGGCTGATTAATCGCGAGCGGCTCGCGCTGATGAAGCCGGGCGCGCTCTTGATCAACACCGCGCGCGGCGGGCTGCTCGATGAGGCGGCCGTCGCGGCTGCGCTGAACGAGGGCCGCCTCGCCGGCGCCGGGCTGGACGTGCTCAGCGTCGAGCCGCCGAGCCCGGACAACCCGCTGCTGCACGCGCGGGGCGTGATTATCACGCCGCACATCGCGTGGGCGACTTTGGAAGCGCGGACGCGGCTGATGGCGATCGCGGCGGACAATGTGCGCGCTTTTCTCGCCGGAGCGCCGGTAAATACAGTTGGCTAATCGAACCGCCAGGCACGGGGGTGCTTGGCGGTTTTTTTGTTGTGCTGGTCCGGCATCGGGCGCTCTCCGAATCGCAGCAGTAGTGCTTGAGAACATCGGCCTTGGGCACGGAGACAGTAAGCCTTATAGGAGATGAGTGAGCTGCGCCCTGATGAGGCGGAGAATAACGCCGATCCCTCTGCTGTAAGGGATGCCAGGGGCTAAAAGAACACAACACCTGCATAATGTACATCAAATTCGCATGATTCGGTGGTTTGGCATGCAAGAACCTGCATTTCATACATGTAAAATGTGCCCTCCCCTTCCAAAACCGGGTTAAACGGCAGCTTCGGCGCATTTTTGCTGTAGGTTATGCAGGTTCTAGGCTGATTTTCACCCCTTTAAGCGGAATTTGCTGTAGATTTTACATGATATGTGTAATCGGAAGGAGAGTGGCTTGTGTGGCAAGATGAGGCGGCGGGAGGAAGCTTATTTGGCAGGGAACCGGGAGGCAACTTGCTGGAAATAATGGCGGGGGGACCGGGAAGTAACTTGTTTGGCGAGTATGGCGTAGACACGGGAAGTAGCTTGTTTGGCGAGTATGGCGGGGAACGGGAGGCAACTTGTTTGGCGGGTATAGCGGGGACACGGTGAGGCAGCTTGTTGGCGGGTATGGCGGGGACCGGTGACAGAGCCGATGAAGGCGATTGGCGAATTCAAAAGTCCTTCATCCCCCAAAGCAAAAAAATAGTTGACATTTATAATGATAATGATTATCATTTTCATAAAATTAAAACCATATATTTTTCTAGGGGGAACACACTTGAAATCGCCGATCCAACTTTTCACTTTCGCCTTATCCGCATTGCTGCTCGTTGTCATGACCGCATGCGGCTCCGGCAACAGCACTAGCAATTCCAGTGCAGGCACGGCAACGCCAGCCGCTTCCACTGCAGCTTCCGCTGCTCCTTCTGCAGCACCCACCGGACCCAAAACAATCAAACACGGGCTCGGCACAACGGAAGTCAAAACGACGCCAAAACGCATCATCGTACTGGAATGGACTTATGCGGAAGATCTAATCGCCGTTGGCGTACAGCCTGTCGGTGTAGCCGACATTAAAGGCTACAAAGCCAACGTTAATGTGTCGACGCCGCTGGCCGATACGGTTGTAGATGTCGGTACGCGCCAGGAGCCCAATCTTGAGACCATCACCGGCCTAAAACCGGATCTGATTATCACGGCCGCGTTCCGCTCTCAGAAGAACTACGACGCGTTAAGCAAAATCGCGCCTACCATCGCTTTCAACCCTTACCCGGCTGAGAACGAAGGCGACCAATACACAGAAATGGAAACAACGTTCAAAACGATCGCTGACCTCGTTGGCAAGAAAGCCGAAGCGGACAACGTGTTGGCCGACCTTCAGCAAACGTACAAAGCTGCTGCTGACAAGCTGAAAGCTGCCAACAAAGCAGGCGCCGAGTTTGCCCTTACGCAGGCCTATACGAATCAAAATGCCGCTGCCTTGCGCCTTTTCGCCGACAATTCCATGGTCGTCAAAATTTTGGAAAAAATCGGGCTGAAAAACTCGTTTAAATCAAGCAAGTTTGAGAACTACGGCTTCTCGCTCGGCTCTGTCGAGCTGCTGACGCCAATTCAAAATACGAACCTGATCTACATCGTCCAGGACAACGACAACGTCTTCGAGAAGCAATTGAAAGACAATGCCGTCTGGAAAGGCCTCACGTTTGTAAAAGAAAACCGCACCTTCAAGCTGCCGCAAAACACGTGGACGTTCGGCGGACCGCTCTCCGCGAAGGTGTTCGTGGATCAAGCAACGACGGCTTTGCTGACAACCAAATAAGCCTCAGCTAGCACAAGAGGGCGTCCCGCCCAGCCTAACGGCTCGGGGGACGCCCTCTTTCTTGTTCGTGCTAGCCTATTTCAGCAGCGCAGCATAGTCCTGCTGCGGCACAAGCCCTTCCTCCGCGGCGCGCTGGAGCAAGGTGAGCACCGCGGCGTAGCCGCTGTCGCCGAGCTCCGCCGTGAACGCGTTCACGTACAGGTCGATGTGCGCCTGCGCGACCGCGGGGTCCATCTCCTGCGCGTGCGCCATCACGTAATCGCGCGACGCCTCGGGATGCGCCCAGGCGTACTCGACGGACGCGCGCGCCCATCCCGCCAGCGCAGCAAGATCCATCGAACGGCGCGCCACAATGGCGCCAAGCGGAATCGGCAGGCCGGTATCCTGTTCCCACCAGTTGCCGAGGTCGGTGAGAAGCGCTAACCCGTAGGACGGGTACGTAAAGCGCGCTTCGTGAATGACCAGGCCGGCGTCGATCCGGCCGTCCCGCACCGCCGGCATGATCTCGTGGAACGGCATGACGACGATCTCTCCTACGCCGCCCGGCACGTGTTGTGCCGCCCACAGGC
This sequence comes from Paenibacillus whitsoniae, assembly GCF_003955665.1. Classification (GTDB taxonomy): domain Bacteria; phylum Bacillota; class Bacilli; order Paenibacillales; family NBRC-103111; genus Paenibacillus_E; species Paenibacillus_E whitsoniae. The sequence continues at coordinate 45,627 of NZ_RXHU01000025.1, read as the reverse complement.
GGAACAACAGGTACGCGGTCGAGCGCTCGCTCGGCACCGCGACCTGGCGGCCGCTGAGCGCCGCCGGTGTCGGCGCCTCTGCGCCGTCAGGACGCGTCAGCACCAGCGGACCGCAGCCGCGGCCCAGCGCGCCGCCGCAAGGCAGCAGCGCATAGTCTTTCAGCACCCACGGCAGGGCCGCGTAGGAAATTTTAAGCACGTCCGGACCTGTACCATCCGCCGCCAGCTTATTCGTAATATCAATATCCGCATACAAGACATCGAGCGTCGGAGCGCCCGGAATCAAGCCATGCGCCCAGGCATGGAAAACAAAGGTATCGTTTGGACAAGGTGAAAACGCAATTTTCATATTAAAGCACCTCCGCTAAGACTGAACCTGCTGCTTCTAACGCTTGCAATGCATCACCGATGCGCCACGCATCGCGATCCCGCGGACCTACGCGGTTGGAAATCGTGCGCACCTCCAGCACGGGAACCCCGAGGCGCTGCGCCGCCGTCGCCAGCCCGAAGCCTTCCATGGCTTCGGCTGCCGCGCCAGGCACACGCGCTGCCAGTGCCGCCGCGGTGGCGGCCGTGCCCGTGGCCGTCGCCACGGTCAGCACCGGCCCCGCTTGCGCCGGGAGCCCTGCGGCCTGCAGCGCGGCGGTCGCGCGCCGGGCCAGTTCCTCGGCGACAGGAACGCGCGACGCCCCGAAGCCCAGCTCCTCAAGCGAGCTGAAGCCGTCCAGCAGCTCTGAGCCGAGGTCTGCTGCAACGATCTCGCTCGCCACGACGATCGAGCCGACCTCGGCTCGTCCCTCAAAACCGCCGGCGATCCCGGCGATCAGCAATAAATCATAAGGCGCCTTGGACAGCGCCAGCGCCCCGTTAACCGCGCTGGCGGCTAGCCCTACGCCCGCCAATGCATATTCAAATCTCGGATCGTCGCCGAGTCCGCGCCGAATGGCGTCCTGCTCAGGCGCGACCGCTGTCATGACCAACACACGCATCTGATAAATCCCCTTTTCCCATCAACTTGCTTATCTTCTATTGTACATGACCTGTTTCGAATAAGAAACTTTTCCTGTCTGCCTCCAAGAAAAAGTAGACAGCTCAACTGGAAAAGTCCAGTTTGCGTACTTGACATTCATAACTCATTTAATTACTATCTAATTAGATATTTGTTAAATCAATTAAGAAGGAGTTCCCCTCCATGCAATTAGATAAAATCATCCTCTACCACAAAGCGCTCGCCGACCCGACCCGGATTCGGCTGCTCATTCTGCTGGCAGAAGGCCCGCTGAACGGGCAGACGCTCGCCGAGAAGCTTGGCGTCACGCCTGCGACCATTACGCATCATGCCGCCAAGCTGCGCGAGGCGAACCTTGTTCATGAGCGCCGGGAGAAGAACACCATATTCTTCGCCATCAACGAAAAGCAGCTGCGCACAAATGCGCAAGCCGCGAACGACATTATTTTTCGCCAGCGCCAAGGAGGCCAGGAGTCCATGCCCAACGACAATCTGCAATCCAGTCTGGAACAGTCTGTATTGCGCAACTTTTTTACACAGGACGGCAAGCTGAAGCATATTCCCGCTCAGCTCAAGAAAAAACTGATCGTCCTCACCCACCTCGCCGGCCAGCTTGAGAAAGGCCGCTCCTATACGGAGAAAGAGCTGAATCAGTGGATTCAACGCTTCCATCCCGATTTTGCGCTGCTGCGCCGGGAGCTGATCATGCACCAGTTTATGTACCGCGAGCAAGAGATTTACGAGCTCAATCCACCTGAAATGTGGGCGAAATGGGAGCTTCTCGGCTAACGGTACCTCGTGCGCGGATGGACACGTTCACCTATTTTCTTTTGCGCCATCAGGGCGTTCATCCATACCTCTCCTAGTCACCTGACATATAGTAATCTTGTGAAGGGAGGGATTGGCATGGGTTATGGTTGCGGCACTCCAGGTTACTCCGGTGCTTCTGTAGTTCTCGTATTGTATATCCTCTTGGTCATCGTTCTGGCTACTTTCGGATTCGGATGGTAATCACTTCCCCCCCAATAGCAACCACTGCTTAGCTGTTCCCACTGCTCTTGGGGGAGCCCCCACAATGACAAACCAAGCGGCCGGTGCGATATTCTCGTGCCTGCCGCTTACGTTTTCCCCCGGTAATACGTTATAATGAAAGCTTAAGGGGCTTGGACGCGCATGATTGCGGTGTACAAGCTTCCGTTAGACCTTATCTGAAGCAGGATGGAGACGAAGATTTGTGGCTAACCCAATCTTAACGATCGTGGTTCCTTGCTATAACGAAGAAGAAGTGCTGCCGGAAACGGTATTTCGGCTCAGCGCGATCCTGGACGGTATGATTGCGGAGGCATTAATTTCCGCCGACAGTACGATGCTGCTTGTAGACGATGGCAGTAAAGACGCAACCTGGCAGCTGATCGACCGTTTTCACGAAGCCAATACATTCGTAACCGGGCTAAAACTTGCCCGCAACGCCGGCCATCAGAGCGCGCTCCTAGCAGGCCTTATGCAAGCCAAAGCCTACTCCGACTGCGTTGTATCGATCGACGCCGATCTGCAGGACGATACGGATGTCATCCGCGAGTTCGTCGTGAAGTACCGAGAAGGCTATGACATTGTCTATGGTGTGCGACAGGACCGTTCGTCGGATACGTTGTTCAAGCGGGCAACGGCCCAGGGCTTTTATAAACTGATGACCTCGCTAGGGGTCAAAATCCACTACAATCACGCGGACTTCCGCCTCATGAGCAAACGGACGCTGGACGAGATGGAACGGTTCCAGGAAGTAAATCTGTTTCTGCGCGGCATCGTGCCCCTGCTTGGGTTTCCCTCTACGCAGGTGTATTACGACCGGAAAGAGCGTTTTGCCGGAGAGTCCAAATACCCGCTGCGAAAAATGCTCGCTTTTGCCTTCGACGGCATAACCTCGTTCAGCGTTACACCGATCCGCTTCGTGACCGTGCTCGGGTTTCTACTGTTCGCGCTGAGCGTCGTGGCCGCCATTTATGCGCTCATCGGCAAAATCGTCGGCGCCAACGTCACCGGTTGGACGTCGCTCATTTTATCCGTCTGGTTCATCGGCGGCGTACAGCTCCTGGCACTCGGACTCATCGGCGAATACATAGGCAAAATCTATAAAGAAGTGAAGCACCGCCCGAAATTTGTCATTGAAAAAAGGTTGCTGGCCCCCGCTGCGCTTGAAGATGCGCCTGCTCCTCCCGCCTCCAGCTATGCAGGTCGGCACAGATGAACAAGCTCTCGCGACTGCTGACCGGCAGTTTTGCCCGCTTTCTGCTCGTCGGTCTGCTTAACACGCTGGTCGGTCTGTCCGCCAGTTTCATGCTGTTTAATTGGCTGCAACTCAATTATTGGGCTTCCACGTTCGGCGGCAATACGATCGGCGCGATGGTCAGCTATTTCCTGAATCGCACCTTTACATTCCGTTCAACGGCTCGCATAGGGAGCTCTTGGTGGAAATTCGGACTCGTCATTCTCGTCTGCTACGGCCTATCCTACGGAGCCAGCTGGGGGCTGGCCTCGGCCGTCGCGGCGCTGTTTCCATCCGCTCCCGAGAAATGGCTTCATAACGCCGCCATTCTGGCGGGCAACGGGTTGTATACGATCGGCAACTATTTCGGGCATAAACTTTTCACGTTCCGGGCTCATGGGATAAAGGAAGGCAGGGCAACCTAACCTCCAAGAGGTGATGCCTGATGGCACGAAGAAGAAGCAGCCGGGCGATGGTTCCCGGTGCAAGCGAAGGACTCGGCATGCTGAAAGCCCAAGTCATGAAAGAGCAAGGGTACGCCGTCGATCCGGCGCGGCCCGATCTGGTAAAATACGAAGTCGCGCGCACGCTCGGCGTTCCGCTCCAGCCCGGCTACAACGGGCAGTTGAAGTCCGAGGATGCCGGCCGGGTCGGCGGGCCGATCGGCGGCGCCATGGTGCGCGAGCTTGTGCGGATGGCACAGCAGCAGTTGGCGAAGAAATAGCCAAGCATCTAAAGCGCTTGACAAGAAAGACCTTGAGGACGTCCTCAAGGTCTTCTTCTATGATGAATGCCACTATTAGAACCTCACCGCTGTCCCGGTAAACTTGTAGGTACCCGACCCAAGCTCCACTTGCGTTCCTTCCGCGCCCTCTATGAGCGTGATTTCCGAACCTCCCTCATTGGCTTTAGCACCGTCCATGCTTACGTTTTGCGCCGGAACGAGCACGCTTGCCGTCGTATTGGCCGGAATCTCCACAGCAACCGTCAACTCTCCCGCTTCGGACAGCGACCACGCAACGGCAATTCGACCGTACAGCGACTCATAGGAAGCTTTCACATAAGTCAGATGGCCGCCCGGCTGCGGACGGATAATGGCATGGCGGAAACCTGGGGCGGAGGCGTCCGCTTCAATCCCAGCCATGTACCGAAACATCCACTCCCCAACCGAGCCAAGGGAATAATGGTTGAACGAGTTCATCGATGGCGTTTGGAAGCCATTCTCCGTAGTCCAGCCGTCCCAACGCTCCCAGATTGTCGTAGCTCCATGCAAAATGGAGTACATCCAAGACGGGAAAGCCTTCTGGGTCAAGAGCGTATAGGCGACATCCAACTCTCCGCAATCCGTCAAGGCCGGCAGCAAATAACCTACGCCGAGGAAACCCGTGGATAGCCGGTCGCCGCGCTCGCGGATATTGTTCGTTAGGTGTCGGACGGCGAGAGGCTTCAACCCCGGCGTGAGCAGTCCAAACTGGAGCACCAATACGTAGACGGTCTGGGTGTCGCCTTGAATACGCCCGTCGCTTTGTACGAAAGCCTCGCGGAAAGCCCTGGCAATGTTCGCGAAGTGCGTCTCGTACAAGCGTTGATCCGCCGGCCGACCAATCACGCCGGCAATTTGTGAGAGTACCTTCGTGCTATAGGCGAAATAGGCGGTTGCAAGCACCTCCTTGGGCGTATCTGCATCGATCGAAAGCCAATCCCCGTAATTGGCGTAATCCGGACGAATCAGATTATCCGTACTGTCCGTCAAATAGGCAACCCAGCGAACCATGGCCTCATAATGCGTCTGCAGGATTCGCTTATCGCCATACATCATGTACAGCGTCCAGGGAATAATGACCCCCGCATCGCCCCACCCCGCATTATCCGGAGCAAACCAGTTCAGACGTGTGTTCCACATTTTGTGACGAATCCATCCCGCGTCCGGGGCAACGTCCGTGAACGCGCCGGACGGCTGTTGGCAATCGATCATGTCCTGCATGTATTTGGTGAAAAAACGGGAAACGTCCATATTATAGGAAGCTGTTCGCGCAAAAATCTGGGCATCCCCGGTCCACCCGAGCCGCTCATCGCGCTGCGGGCAGTCCGTCGGCACGGACAAGAAATTGCCTCGCTGGCCCCAAGTAATGTTCGCATACAGCTGATTCACCATGTCATCCGATGTTTCGAGCGCACCCGCAGTCGGCGTATCGGAATGAATGACCTTGCCGGTAATTGTGTGCAAATCCGGTTCTCCCGGATACCCGATCAGCTCTACATAACGGAAGCCGTGGAAAGTAAAGTGCGGCTCGTACTTCTCTTCTCCGTCTCCCTTGAGGATATAGTGATCCTGCTGGACGGCAACCCGCAGATTGTCGAGATAGAGGGAACCGTCGGGATTCAGCATCTCTGCATGGCTTAACGTGATGTGCGTACCGGCCGTTCCCTGTACGTTCACTTCCGTCCACCCCACCATGTTCTGTCCCATATCGAAAATATAGCTGCCCGCTTCCGTTCTTCTTACAACGATCGGCTTCATCGTTTTCATAATTCGTATCGGAGGCTCGACGGCTGCCACGAGCAAACCATTGTAGCCCGAGCGGATATCCGGGGTCTCCCAGCCCGAGTCGTCGAAGCCAGCCTGGTCCCAGCCGACTTGCTCCAGCCTAGCATCATAGGTTTCGCCCTTGATCAGGTCGGAATAGCGAATCGGTCCTTCCGTCGTCCGCCACGCAGCATCCGTTGCGATCATGTCCCGGCTGCCGTCCTCGTACTCGATGCATGCCTGCAGGAGAAAGAAGGGTCTTTCCCCATAGACGTGCCTGCCCAAAAAGCCGACCGTACCCGCATACCAGCCGTCTCCGAGGATGACCCCGAAGACGTTCCCGCCTTCCGCAAGCTGCTCCGTCACGTCATAGGCATGTACCTGAACGCGCTTGTCATAATCCGTCCAGCCTGGAGCGAACAAATGGCCAACCTGCTGCCCGTTCACTTTGAGTTGAAATAAGCCCAGTGCCGTGACGTAGACCATCGCGCGGCGAATGCCGGAACGAACTGCGAATTCTTTACGCAGGAACGGCGATGGCTGCATGTTCAGCCCAGGCACCGCTTTGCGGCCGATCCACTTCGCCTGCCATTCCCCGCGGGAGAGAATCCCCATCGACCAGCATGCCGGCTCGCTCCATGCCGAGACATTCCCCTGCTCATCCCATATGCGAACCTTCCAAAAGTATGGCTTTTGAGATTGCAACGATTTGCCTGCATAGACGACTTGAATCGAGTCGTCCGAATCCACCTTGCCGGAGTCCCACTGATCTCCCCGATCCAGGTCCAGAAGCTCCTTCGAGGAGGCTACGATAAGTTGATAGGCGCTCTGCCGAACGTTCCTCCGATCTGTTTCCAACTGCCAGAAAAAGCGCGGCTCCGGGCAATCCAGCCCCAGTGGATTCGTCAGATATTCGGTTTTACATGCGGTCACGCTTACTGTCATCAGGGAAGCCTCCTTTCGATGAGCTCGAACAAGGCCAGTTTGGCGTAAAAGTCTTCCAACGTAAAGCGGGAATCCACATACCGGTAAACCCTAATCTTGCGCGCCCCCGGCTGGGGCACATATCGCTGATCCTGCCCGATCAGAGGTGCTTCCAGGAGATCATACTCGAACATATGGTCATCCAGCAAAAGTGACACGGCAGGCGAATCGCCCAGGCACCACATTTCTCCCTTCGGCCACCGCGGCTTGCCTCCCCATGCCAGATTGAATTCTACCAGCTGATCGAACAAATATTTGCCGATTTCCCCATGCGGCCTCACCCGAACGGCAAGCTCTGCCAGGCTTACCCGAATCATGGAATAGACGTTCTTCGGTACCTGCCACAACGGTATCGGCGAGCGGAGCACAGCGTTGGCCGCTGCGACATCGTTGCCGAGATTGAATTCCTCCCCACCCTCGGGATACGTGCCGCCGCCAATCCATACAGCCGTCAAGCGTTCCGCAATGCGCGGCTCCTGCAAGTAGGCTGAAGCCAGATCGGTAAGCGGACCGAGAAAAATAACGTAGAGCGGAAGCGGATCTTCGCGTAACGCTTCCCGAATGATCAGCTCGGAGCCCGCAGAGGGAACCGGCGTCTTGTCATCAGGGAGAGGGGAAGAGGCTCCCTTGCACACCTGAATGTGTGATCCCATCCCCATTAAACCAAGGACCTTGTTGATTTCTTCATAGGAATCCTCCATGGAGGTAGCGCTTCGCTCCCCGAAGTGCGCCGCAATCATGCCGGAGATGCGAAAGCGCGGCGTCAGCAGTGCATGAACGATCGCATATTGGTCGTCCGCCTCATTTTTGGCGTCCGTATTCACGATAAGCCGAATCTTTTTTTCCTCTGGAACCGCATAAGGCCAATGCATACCATCATTCCTTCTCTTAGATTTAACGGCCGATTTCCTCTCTCGGAAACTCGGCCGTTGCAACGAAGCCACTAGCGATGGACCGTTCCGTCCAGCACAAGCTTCACAATCGTGTCGACAGTCTGCCAACAGGCTTCCGGTACGGATATCGTTATGCCATCGTCATCCTGCTTGAACGTCAGACTATCGGACGACAGTGTTTGGCAGGCAAGCACCTTCCCCTCGAGCGGAGGCAGCTTCACGTCGCGGAATGCCTGCGGATCAAGTATGTGGACATACACGATGTTCTCACGGCAAGTCGTTCCATATACGCCATCTACCGGCTGCCAAGGGCCTCCGCGCGTGCCATAGACGCTCTCACCGTTCGCGTGCATCCACTCCCCGATGCGAAGGAACAGCTGCACTTGATCCTCCGGAATCACGCCGTCCTGATCCGGCGTGACGTTGAGCAGCGCGTTGCCGTCACGGATGAAGACATTCAGGATCAGATCCATCACTCTTTCGAACGGCATCGCCTTGTTCTCAGGCCGCCATGCCCAGGAGCCAGCGATACTGAAGTTTTTCTCCCATGGAAAAGGAATGATCGATCCGTTGACATCGTGCGGGCCCTCGTCGCAGGAGAAATCCCCTTCCCAGCCGGAGCGCTCGTTGATAACAGCCTTCGGGTTGTATTTCCGAACCATGCGGTTCAGGTGGATCGGCTCCCACAGCCATGCCCCGCCTGCGTCCGAGCCCTTATGCGCCAGCCATGAACCGTCATACCAGAGGATATCGATCTTTCCGTAACGCGACATCAATTCCTCGATTTGATCGTAAGCCTGTTTTTTTAACAGCAGGGCGTTATCGTACTTCTCCACCGGCTCGAAGTAGCCGGGAAATCGCCAATCGAGCGGCGAATAATACAGCCCGACCCCCAGCCCTTGCTCCCGCGCCGCATCCGTATAGGCCTTCACGAAATCGCGCCTGGCGTTCGCCTGCATCGTCGTGAACTGCCCGTAGCTGCCCGGACTGTCCCAGAGGGAGAAGCCGTCATGATGCCTTGCCGTCATCACCATATAGCCCATGCCGGCATCCTTCGCCAGCTTCGCCCATTGCCTTGCATCGAACGCCTTCGGGTTAAAGGACATGGCGATTTTCCGATAGTCATCCTGGGGAATTTGTTCATGATGCATGACCCATTCCCCGCGCCCAATGATCGAATAAGCGCCCCAATGGATAAACATCCCCAGCCTGGCATCACGCCACCAGTTAAGGTCCTTTTCGGATAGCTTAAGCTCCGGACATTTAATCCCGTCGGTGCTCTTGAACCTGACGTTGCTCTTCAGCATCGAAGCTAACTCCGCCCCGCTCATGGGAGACGGTTCGCCGTTCGAATAGGAGAGCCCTAGCTTCGCGATCTTTCTCCGGTTTGACTCGTTGTACATCAGCTTTTTGACTTCTTGCAAGGAAAACCAGTACGTATCCTCCGAATTTAGTGTCGATTGGTACAGATTAATCTTCCCTGGATATGCTTCAAGCAGTTCATCTGTCAGCCCATCCAGTTGCGCCCGAAGGTGAGCCGTCTTCTCTTCCGAGGAGAGATGGCCGGTGTTCAGAAATTTTTCTACGAAATCGAGTTCGAATTGTGTTAGCATCCTTTCCGTCCTCCTATAGCTGAAGCGAATACTCGCGTAAAATATCGCTGACCCGCACAGGCTGGCCCGTCTCCATGCTTCTTTCCATAGCGGCCATGACCGCGAGCGTATGGATGCCTTCGTTCAGATCCGGCTTCGGCGTCTCCCCGCGGTCCATGCACTCGGCAAAATATTCAATGTAGTTCTGATACTCCCCGGCGTGATGACTTTCTCCTTCAAAGCGAAAATAGTAACCGTGCTTATCTTCGAACGAATGCGTTATCGGCTGCTCGCCGGCAAAATGGGTGTGGTACAGCAGCTTCGAATACAGCGCCCGACTCGTCCCTTTGGAACCCCTCAGCGTGCAGCCGATTCCCGAATCAATCTGGCGAAGCGTCGGTTTGGTATAAGAGCCGCTCACCTGCGCAACCCTGCCCTCTCCGTCACGCAGCAGGAATCGGAGATCATCGGGTGCAGCAAGCCCGTAGGCTTGGTTCGCTGTGCTGGAGTAACCGTACCCGAATACTTCCTCGATGCCGGGAAGATACCATTTGGCCAAGTCGACGGCATGGCTCATGAAGTTATGCATCCAGCTAAAGCCTTTCTGCCTCGCCCAATCCCGCTGCAGGAACCAGCGCGCGTCGGAGATGTAATACGTTTCGACCGTATCGACATCCCCGTGCCGCCCCGCCAGGTAATCTCTCCGTTGGTGAATCATCGACTCGAAGAACCTTGAGCTCTGCCCCACGAAAACGCATTTTCCCGCCGCCTTCGCCGCTTCCAGCAGAGAGCCCGCCTCCTCGAGGGAATGCAGCAGCGGCTTCGTAACAATGACATGCTTGCCCGCTTCTAACGCTTGTTTGATATGTTGACCGTGCAGTTGGTCCGGCGTATAGATCGCGATAACTTCAATTTCCGGGTCTTCGAGAAGATCGTCATATCGCTGCGTGCAGCGGGTTAACCCGAATTCCTCCTGGCGCGCTCTACAGACGTCCTGATTCAGATCGCATACGTTGATTAACTCCCAACGATCGCTCTGCAGCGCCGCCGATAGGATGCTCCTTCCTTCGCCCAATCCGATGACGCCTAACTTATAGGTCTTGGCTGCCATGCTTCTCACTCCTTTATCTGATCTGTTCGTACCGTCCCACTTACTTCCGGTTTATTTGGTTTTCGTCAAACCCTGAGGCTCCGCATACAGCCAATCCAGCGAGCTGGCGCTTTCGCTTAGCGGAGCTACATCACGTTCAACCAGCTTCTGACTCGCCGAGATGACGCCGACGATGGCGAAAGCCCCCGTGCCCAGATTGAGCGAGTGCCTTCCGGGTTCGTACAGGAACGCGTGCACATTCGCGCTCGGATAGAAAGCAGGCTTTATCCCATTCCGCAAAACCGGCGAGAGACCGCCACGGTCATCCGCATGGGTATTCTCGTCCAGTGTCGGTACTTGCAGCCATTGTGCCTCGGAGGATTGAAAATAGGCGATGAGCACGCGAGCCGGCTCCTCCAGCTCGATATCCACGATCACCCCGCGATTCGCCGCCGCTTCACGGTTAAACCGAATCCCAGTCAAGCCTTCGAGCTCCTCTGCATAGCTATGTGCGAATATTTCTCCATCAGTGAAAAGGAAGCTGTCCTTGCGGAACACGTACGTTTCGGCATCTGTGGAATGTAGGATGAACGGTGCTGGACGGTAAGGGATAATCTTCTCCGCGCTCTCCACCGCCAGCGGCAGCCTTCCCTCCTTCAAATCGTGAATACGCCCTTTGAAGTTCTCCAATTCTTCCTCGTAAAGCGGCAGGCAATCTTTCCAGTGGCAGTATTTTTCTCCGTCCGGAAACGGAATTTTTCGATGTGCCGTCAGCATGCTGTTGGCGTACATGTACGTTTTTTCCGTAAGGGCTGTCAATTGGCGGTACCAGTTCACACTCTCCTGCAAATACGGCAAGCCGTGCTCCAATATCTCAAGCTGAGTCAAATAATTTCCCCTCGCCGCATGCTTGAAAAGCAGCACCTGAACCGCCGCACGCACCTTGGCTCCGTAAAAGTAAACCATATACCGAATCGCTTCGATATCCGTTGCGATTCGTTCGAATTCCTCCGTGCTGCTCGTCACATGCGGACGAGCGCGCTCGATTGCTTTCGCGGCCAAATCGGCGAACATCTCCGCCTCTCGAACAACGTCGAGCGGAGTCTCGCCGATATGCGGCTCGCCAGTCGCCTCCCGTTCCGCATAAAGCTCGAGGCGCTCTCCCTGCGGAGCATGATCCTCCCAGAGCGCTTTGTACGGGGAGTACCGGTCGGGATTCGTCAGCTGGCTCATCGTCATGCCGAGCGATAGGGTCTGACGATTGCCCTCGGTGATGCCCAACCGGCGGAGAAGTCGCGGTGCGCATTCACCGAATGCATCGTACGCCTCCAGCAGTTCGGCGCCCGCTTCCTGCGAGCCGAAGCGGCTTGCAAGCTCCTCAGTCCAGTAACTGCGCTCTGTCTCCTGATCGCGGTCCGGATTCCAGGCGTATCTCGCCCAAGCAGCGTACCAGATCCAGTCGCGATCGATCTGATGCAATCTCGGAGAGACTTTATCCGCCGTATAAGGCCAATCCCAATAAAACAACGGGTAGACATGCAAGCCATTCGCCTGCTGCCGATGCCGGGCAGCTTGCATGCTCTTCTGAATAAAGGCCGGCGCTCCGTAACGGAACGGCTCCAAATTAGCCAGAATATGGATATTCACAATATGAACCGACTGCATCGAGCTCAAGTTATTGTGCGTTTGTACCCAGCCGCCTCTCGGCGTCCATGTCGTGAGCGACTCCCCGTTATACTTAGCTTCCGTGTAGAGATTCGGATAGAGCGGCAGCGCCTTTTCCACAATCGGCTCCGCCTTGACGGCGTGTGCCCGCAAAATGATCGGCGGCAGCTCCTTCACCTTCAGATCCGAAAGCCCTTCCTTCATCCCGGCGATAATCGTTTCCGTAAACCACTCCGTCCCGTACAAACTGCCATGCATAGCTTCGCCGAGACAGAGCATAATGCCGACGTTCGGGAAAGAGCGCACGAATTCGGCGATCGATTTGCGCGTATAATCCGCCGTGATCGGCAGCGGCTTAGGCTGGTGCAGCTCAAGCCCGTGCATTTCGGCGAACGGCAGCGGAATATGGATATTGTAGAAGTTAAGCACGACCCAGATCCCGCGCTTGTCAGCCTCCGCCGTCAGCCAGTGGAAGATCTCGACATTCCGTCGGTATTCTTCTTCCGTCACCTCCAGCGCTTCCGGATAGTCTTGCAGCTTGACCAAGGATGCGAACGGATGACCGGTCCAAATATAGACGACATTGCTTCGCTGCTCCAGCAGCATATCGAGATATTGCAGCCACATCGACTTGTCATAAAACCACGGAAAGCGATCCGGTGTAATCGGATACTCATACGTTCTTCGAGGCGGTTCGATCAGCGTCTTCTGCAGGCCGAGCACCGGTCCGCGCAGCACGAAGGCCGGCGTCTCGCCTGCTGCCACCAGCTGCGGCACCCGCCCCTTTTTCCGGATCTGCCTTGCCAGCTCCTGTGCGCCGTACAGCGCACCTGTGTCGTTGCCGCCCGATACAGCAATCAAGCCGCCCGGAAGCGTTGCGAGATAAAAGCCCTCTTTACCGGGAGGCGTGCTATGGTAAAGCAGCACTTCCTGCTCCTCCAATGTACGGATAAATGCCGACTCTTCCCGGTTGCCGACAAAGATCTTGTGCCCTTCTTTATTGCGATAGGTCGATGCAGTCCAAGCTTCTCCGCCCGCTCGCCGAACTTCATAACCGCAGGCTTCCAGGCTGGATTGCAGCAGCGTCAAACCGTGCAGAAGTCTGTTGGAAGCTTCTTCTTGCACGCCGATATAAACGATTTCCTTCTGTTTTTGCATCGTTTTTCTCCTCCCGGTCCTTAACGAACTTAGTTTTTACTTCAGCATGCCGGACACTTCCGCATGCAGCGTGCAGCCTGTCGGATCTCCTTGGTAGAAGCGGATTTCTGCCTCCCCGAAGCGTTGTCTCCAGCAATCCCCCGTTCCCAGATAAGGGGCGGCAGCTTCCCGTACGTCATCGCTGAGGAAATCGTCGGTCACAAGCCATACGCCTCCTCCGGCATAACGTCGGCTTTGCTTCCTGTCGGCCGGGGCAAGCCACGCTGCAATGATGACGACGGCGCCTTCCTCCGCTCTGCGTGTCAAAGCGGCCAATGTCCACGCAGACAATCGGGAGCCCGCAACGATGATCAGATTGGGGTTGCCCAATTGTTCATCGCGAACATGCTCGTCGAAAACCACCGCATTATTCACAGGGTCGAACAGGTTATGCATCGAGGTTTGCGGCAGCTCCGCACATCCCGACAGCAGCGGATATTGTTCCGGCGTCACCCGCTGCTTCAATTCATGCCGCGGGAATGCGTATCCCGGGATGTGCATACAGCTGCCATGCGCAGGAATGGACCCATGGCTGAGCAAATGCCATACTGCGAAAACGCTCCTCGTCGATTCGGCCGGTTCCAGCTCGCGATTGCCGTATAACCGGGCATTCTGCCCATAGTTGCTGTCATCCGAATGGATGAGAACGATATCCGGGCTTGCTTCATGATGCCTCCAGCTCAGCGGGTGGTTCGGCACGAAGTCCTTGACGAACTGCTCCCACACATCGCCGTAGGCTGTTTTCTGAAATCCGCCGACCTGATGATGAAGCAGCACATCGACGTTCTCGGCAAACAGATGGGTCGGCCCCATCAGATAGCCCATCCGCAAGGCTGATGCGAATTCCTCCGGCGAATGTCCCGGAAAGCCCGAGGTCCTTGTGAACCAGCTGCCGATATCCGGTCCCCAAAGGTCGGCGCATATCCACATGGAACGGCCATATTGCTTGGCGGCGCCGAGGGCTGTTCCGAGCTGCAGCGCCTGGAACGATTCCTTCATGACCTTCGGGCAAAGGTCCATGCCGGCGCGGGCTTTGGCGTGAAACATGACCGGGAAGACATGCTCCGATACGAGCGGAAACTGCGCCGGATTCAAGCCTTGTTTCTCTGCGAGCTTTCGGACATGATCCGTTCGGGCGGATACCGACTTCACCAGCTGCTGATAAGACGCTTCAAGAGAAAGACCGTCCGTTGCGCCCCAGTGAGGGTACCAGCCATCCTTGCGGTATTGCCCGGCGTTGATTTGCAGATGCTCCGGCTCGTCGTAAAGCAAGCCGATCAGCCGGCCGCTTCGAGCTGCCTCTACAATCGCTTCATCGGGTACGTCCCAGCGGTTCGTTCCTTCCACCCACGGCCCGTTAATATTGCCGTACTCGTTGCCCAGGACGACGTCCATTCCGCTGCGCGTCATCTCCCGGAGCAACGCCGAATGGCCCTCAAGGCCCGGCATCATATGATGAACGTAAAAGTCCGCCCCCAAGCCTTGGAGCGCTTCTACGAATTTGTCGCCGTCAGGGGGAGGGTCCTGCGATAAATAAATCGATCCGGTACCGGTCCGCATGATCTCATCGGAGACCTGCCCAGACCACGGATCCTGCCAAGCCAGCACAGGTCCTTGTATCCCCAGCCTGGGCTGCATGAGCCTCAGCTCTTTTGTCACTGTTCACACCCTCCTCATTCCTGCTCCGTCATCCGCGCCTGCCGGCTCGAATGTCACGGTTTCCCCGGCATGCAGCCTGAGTTCGATGATGCCGCCTGCCGCCTTGACAATCTCCCGCCGTTCGCCCCGAAGCAGCATCGCCTCGTCGCCAAACGGACTGACCAGACGCAGTACTGCATATTGCTCGCTGAGCACCGTCACCGAAACCACCTTACCGCTCTCTTTCTTCCCGGATAGAAGAAACGCGCCCGCCGC
This sequence comes from Paenibacillus whitsoniae, assembly GCF_003955665.1. GTDB lineage: Bacteria > Bacillota > Bacilli > Paenibacillales > NBRC-103111 > Paenibacillus_E > Paenibacillus_E whitsoniae. The sequence continues at coordinate 30,493 of NZ_RXHU01000025.1, read as the reverse complement.
CCGAATACCTGAGAATGAGGCCTCTTTGAAGCGTGCCGCAACACCCGTGAATATCCTGATTTTCCCTCTCACACACTGCACGAACATTTCAAGAACGGCCGCAGACGCAGCGATGCAAGCCTCGATCTGCATCGTTTCCCGCCCCACGAATTGCGTGAAGCCATCGTAAGTTCCGTTATGCTGGCTGGCATAGCTCGGCATCATAAAAGCATCCTTTAACAGCTTCAGCGTCAGATACGCCATATCCGGCTTCCCCAAGCGGTTGTGGATGATGGACGCCCATGGCATCGACCATCCGGCCCAGCGGCCCATCCCTTTATCCACCCACGATTTGTAACTATTCATCACGATGCCGGCTACCTCCGGGTCCGACATGTTCAACGTGTCGAACGGATAGATACCCGCCAAATGGGAATGATGCCGGTGAGACACCGCAAGCGGCTGCCCTTCCCACAGATACAGCTCGTGACCGGGCTTACGGTCAAACTCTTGGAATTGCCGTGGGCCTACGGTATACGGGGGCAGCTTCGCGCGAATATCGGCAGTGAGTGCCGCATAGTCCGCATCGAGCCCGTAGCGCTCCTCAAGCTCCAGCAGCTTTTCGCAGAGAAAGTGCACATTCACCAAGAAAAAGGTGGAGTTGCGCCCAAGCCCCTCCGGACTCGAGCCGCCGTATTCCGGTGAAACCGACACCGGCAACGCATAAGCATCTCCATCCCGTTCCATCATGGCGACAAACACATTCAGTGCCTTTTTCATAAAAGGGTACACAGCTTCCAGCAAAAAACGCTCGTCTCCGGCGTATTCGGCGTACTGCCACATCATTTGGGCCACCCACGAGGTGTTCGCCTGGTCGATTGTTCCGGTCCACATGCCGCCTACCGGGCGTCCGAGATCGTCAACCGAATGGCCGAGCATATAGCCGTCGTCGATGCCAACGAACCGCTTCGCGTTAAGCGCGAGCGTCGGTTTCCAACTGTCGATCATCGTAAATAAAGGCTTCAGGCTGTCCAGCAAATTCGCTCCGTATGCCGGCCACAAGCATTCCTGAACATTGATGTTAAAATGGTAGTCGCAGCTCCACGGCGGGTTTCGGTAGTCCTCAGCCCACGGACCCTGAAGCGTTGGCGCTATGCGGCCCGGCATCGAATTTCCCAGCATCCGGTAGATTCCGAGGTAATACATATTCTCAATCTCCCGGTCAGGCAGCGAGATGTCGGCCGCTTGCTCCCAGAGGGAGCTCCAGTGCTTTTTCGTCTTCGTGAACGCATCTTTAAAGTCAGATTGCCGTATTTGGCTTAACCGGGCTTGGGCGGCTTGAACGGCAGCCTCTGCTGAACGTCCATATTCGGCCGCAATCCATAAATTACTATCGGAATATTCAGAAATCACGGCGCAGGTGGGGTCCTCCGGCAGCTCTTGCACCCACCCGCCACGAACCTCCCGTGGCGGCGGAATATCAAAATCGTCCCAATATGCTTTCACTTTCTCAAAAGCATAGGAGGGCTTCGCTGCGACGGACGCAATCATCTCCCCTTCGCAGGAAACGGCAAGCAGCGGGCTGTCGATCTCCACGCTGATATACATAAACCGTTCCCCTTCGCTTGTACGGAAGCCCAGGACCGCTTCCGCCTCCTTCATCCGAAGCTCGGCTGAAACAAGCGAAACCCCGGGCTTCAGCTTTACCTCGTACCGTCCCATCGCAAGTCGTGCAGGCCTTTTCTCTTTGCCATTCAGGGTCTGTGTCGGATAAAGCTGGCGTGCCGCTTCGAAATCGCCGCTTTGCAAAAGCGTTTTCAAGCGCGCATAGCTGCAGTCCTCCCGCCATATCGTGCCTCCCCGGTGGTCCCAGAAATCGGCCCGGTTGATCGTCAGCATAACAGTATCTCCTTCAAACCAGACAAGAGCGCCGAACACCCCGTTCGACAACGGTATACCGTCGTGGCAGAAACTTGTTTCCATCGACCAGGGAATGGTATAAGCCGGCTCTATCCTTATGGCTTTCACGCGACCAGCTCCTTGCTATTCCGAATATGTCCTCTAACATAGATTTTCCGCTACGAGCCTCTTGTACGGTCCTGCAGATTCGCGACCTTCTGTGCTCCCCAACTGAAGCCTTCGACCCTCAGACGCTCTACCTTCTCCCAGTCGATATCCATGCCAAGTCCCGGCTTATCGGCTTCCGGCACAAGCAGATAGCCATTCTCATAGCGAACCGGCTCCGTTGTCACATCATCAACATAAAGCTCCGGTCCCGTAGGATCGGAAATTGCGTTGAGATTTGTCAGACTTGCCCCGAAAATAGCCTGCGCCGCCGTTCCGAACGACAGCTCCTGGGTCGTGCCGATCAGCACGCCTTTTCCGGATATTTCCGCTGCCGCTGCTGCCTTGCGTGCGGCTTGAAAGCCGCCGATAAAAATAAGCGCGATGTTGAAAATATCGACCGAATCGTACCGGATCATATCCTGCAGCTGCTTAAAGCTCCAGACGTGCTCGCTCACAGGCAAATCGACGCCCATCCGGAAATTACGCAGCCCCTCGAAGTCATTGCGATAAGCAGGACTTTCTACAAGCTGCACCCCATAAGGCTCGAGACGCTTCGTGGTGCGCAGGGCGCTTTTCCAGTCCAGCAAGTGACTGTAATCCAGCGACTTGATTGTCACACGGCTGCCAAACTCCTGCCGCACCCGATCAAGAAACGCCTCGTCGGCATCGGGGTTAACGCCCGCATACAGCCGAAACACATCGAAGCCCTGCGCCAATCGCTTGCGAACGACATCCACGTTAGCGTCTACTTCCTCGAGCGTACGGGATCGAAAGATCGGATAGCACACCTTCAGCTTATCCCGTACGCGACCTCCGAGCAGCGTACTGATGTTGACCCCAAGCGCTTTACCGACAAGATCATGCAGCGCAATGTCAATCCCGCAGCGGATAAAGGTACCTTTTTCATAGTAATACATGGTCTCAGGGAACATCTCGGCCATCTCCCGGTTGATGGCGATTAGCTCGAACGGGTCACGCCCGACCAGCGAAGCTTGAAGCGTTGCTTGCAGATCACGGACATCCACCGAATATTTCGGAAGATGCGAGAAATCGGACATTTCTCCAATGCCAACGATCCCCTCGTCCGTCATGACGCGCACAATGGCGTGCTGGCAAACAAACCCGGTATGCCGGGGGATGCTCACAACATCAAGCAGAATGTTTGTTATCTTCATCTCTATCCGCTCCTTAGATTGATAGCGAAATCGTTTGAATGTTAGTAAAAAATTCCATTGCCGCCCGCCCTTGCTCTCGGGAATTCGAGCTGGATTGCTTCAGTCCGCCGAACGGCGCCTGATACTCGACGCCAGCCGTTTCCGCATTGACTTTCACCATGCCGGCTTCAATGCGCGATACGAATGTCATCGCACTGGATAGACTGCTCGTGAAAATCGCTGCACTTAATCCGAAATCCGTATCATTCGCCATCGCGATGGCCTCTCCCAAGCTGTCCGCTTCCATCAGGGCCAGCACAGGACCAAAAATTTCCTCCCGTGCGATCGACATGGCCGGGGTTACGCCAGCAAACAGCGTCGGCTCCACGAAGCAGCCGTCCCCGCTCGGCGCGCAGCCACCCAGAAGCAGCACTGCGCCTTCCTCTTGTGCCTTTCGAATATGCGCCAGGACGGATACCTGCGCACTTCGGGTAGCGAGAGGGCCGAAATATGTGTTCGGGTCCATGCCGTCGCCAACGCGAATCTTGCGGAGCCGCTCCAACAGCTTCTCTGTGAAAGCCTCTGTGACCGCACGCATCACGATGACCTTGCTTGTCGCTGTACATTTCTGCCCGGTGCTCTTCATCGAACCGGATACGACGAGATCGGCGGCTCGATCAAGGTCAGCGTCCTCCATGACGATGACGGCATTTTTTCCGCCCATCTCAAGCTGGTATTTGATGCCGCGCGAGGAAGCTTTCACCGCAATCTCTTTCCCGACGGCGTTTGAGCCCGTGAAGCTGACGGCTGCCAATCGGGGATGCTCAAGCATGGCGCTGCCCGCAACGCTGCCGGAACCGTGTACGAGGTTCAGCACACCTGCCGGAACGCCGGCATCCGCAAGCGCTTCAACCAGAAGGCCGGCGGTCACAGAGGCGTTGCCCGCCGGTTTCAGAACAACGGTATTGCCATAGATAAGCGCCGGTGCCAGCTTCCAAACCGGAATGGCGACAGGAAAATTCCAGGGAGTAATCAAACCAACCACTCCGAGAGGAATTCTTCTCGTATACAGCAGCGATTTGCCGTCCGCAGGCGGGATATGGTCTCCATTTGCCCGCTCGCCTTCCCCTCCATAAAATTTCAGGATGGCCGAACCGCGCATCACCTCGCCACGCGCTTCTGCGAACGTTTTGCCCATTTCACGGGTCATCGTTTCGGCAATGACATCTGCACGTTCTTCAAGCACACGCGCAGCCGCAGCCAGCACTTCCCCCCGCTTCGCGCCGGGCAAATCCCGCCAGGCCGCCCACGCTTCCGCAGCAGCATCCACCGCGCGTCTCACATCCGCCTCGGTGGAACGCGCAACAAGGCCCACGGTTTCTCCAGGACGTGCGGGATTTTCATTTGCGCTCCATTCGCCCAATTCGGACTCACACCATATGCCGCCTATATAATTCCGTGTATGCATCATTCCTGTCTCACTCCGTTCCATGATTCAATAGACCCCAGCCGACCAAAACTTCCGTTACCCGCTTCTTCTCATCAGGGAGCAGTTCGGCGATCGGGGGACGAACATAGGCGTTCAGTCGGCCGAGCTGCGCCATCGCTTCCTTCACCACACTGACGTTATTGCCGCTTCGATTCGCTTCCCGCAGCTCCTCGAACGGCCGAATTTCGTCCCAAAGTGCCATGGCCTCTTCATAATTGCTCGCTCTCAAGGCATTCAGCATACGCTGCGACCTATTGGCATCGACGTTGACCAGTCCGGAAGTGAAGCCGACAGCCCCCGCCGCATAGAAGAAAGGCGCCCACATTTCCGCGGTTCCGCAAATCCAGACGAGATCGTCGCCAATCAATCGGACGGCTTTGGCGAACGCAGGCAGATGGTTGATCGCATATTTCACACCGATGATATTCGGTTCGCCGCTCGCCTCGCGAAGCGCTTCTGCCGTCACATTCTCGCTGCGCACATACAAAATGAGCGGGAGGCGGGTGGATCTGGCGACCGACTGGTAATAGGCAACGAGGCCGCGGTCCAGCAGAAACGGATGCACCGGTTGATGAACCATGATGCCGTCCGCTCCCTCCTGCTCCGCATGAAGGGCCAGTTCGCCCGCTGTCCGGGCATCATAGCCGACGCCTGCAATCACCTTCGCTCTGCCTCCGATTTGGCGTACAGTGAAAGAAACTAATTCCTTTGCTTCGTCCAGGGTAAGCGAGTAAAATTCTCCCGTGTTGCCGCACGGATAGATGGTTGGTATCCCGCATGCGATCAAGTGCTCCAGCACTTCAGCGAACACGGGATAATCGATCCTGCCCTCCGCGTCGAATGGCGTAACCGGAATCGAATTGATGCCCTTAAGACTTTCCATGAACGCTTGGTACATGACGACTGATCCCTCTCACTTTCAATTGATTTTATTCCGCTTTCTGAAGCGCAGAACGACCGCCATCGACGACCAAGGTCGTCCCGGAAATATATGCAGCGTCATCCGAAGCGAGGAACACGGCTGCGGCCGCCACATCTTCCGGTTGCCCGAATCGCCCGAGCGGGTACGTCGCGAGCATCGCCTTCGTCTTCTCCTCACGGTTCGGGAACTGCTGCATGTGCGCCTCCGCCAGCGGTGTCTCGATAAATCCCGGACATATGCTGTTGGCCCGAATGTTCTTGAGGCCGAAATCGACGCAGATGCCGGAAGCCATCGCAATCATCCCTGCCTTTGACGAATGATAAGGGAAGTGATTCTGCTGTGTACGGTAAGCATGCGTAGACGCGATGTTCACCACGCTGCCGCCGCCGCTTTGGATCATGAACGGAATCGCGAACTTGCTGCAATACCAAGCGCCTTTCAGATTGATATCCATGATTCGCTCCCAGTCCTTCTCTTCAGCTTCAACGACCGACCGACCTCCGGACACGCCGGCGTTGTTGACTAGAACATGCAAGGTACCGAAGCGCTCGTAGGCAGCCTCCATCACAGCGGCAGCGTCCTCCCGTCGTCGCAAATCTCCCTTGAAGAACATCGCCGATCCGCCTGATTGGACGATCTCCTTCGCGATAGCTTCTCCGCTGTCGCTCATATCGCTCACCACGACGTTCGCCCCTTCGCTGCCAAAACGAAGCGCGATTGCCATCCCGATGCCAGACGCGCCGCCCGTCACAACAGCCGTTTTCCTCTCCAGTCTTCCATCCCTCATGTTCGTCTCTCCTTCATTCAGTCTGTTTCCCGAATACAAGGGAAGCAAGCAGCCGGTCAAGCGGAGGATTGCAGCCAGTCCGGCCTTCGAGCTCCAGCCCGATGAATACGAGGCTGCCGCTGCCAAGCTTCCGCGTGCCGACGACCGCAATCTTAGGCTTGCCTGCCGGTATCGGTGCCGGCGACTTTCCGAGCGACGGCTTCTCGTACGTATAGAGAAGCGGCGTCACTCCCTCCAAACGCCAGCCGCAACCGGTCAACGGGTCGATTCGGTCTGTCGCCCTATTAAAGAAATAGCTGAAATCGGAAGGAGCTGTCCCGATTAAGCTGGATAGCGATTCGTCGCATGCCAATGTAAATAGCGCGCCCGTCTTCTCCTCCTTCACGTCCTCCCCTCCGATTTTCCATTGCCCGTGTCCGTTCTCATCAGAGAGGAAGACAGCCGTCGCCCCCGCATCCACACGCTTCCTTATCTCCGTTTCATGTGCCCGAAACGATTCGCTAGAAGATATCAGAATCGTTTCGCAGTCGATTTTCGACGAATAGCTTGCCGCTATCCATTGGCATTCGCTGCATAGTTGCTTCGCTTTTTCTCCGATATATGCGATGTGGCTTTGTGCGTCGGCTGCATCTCTTCTCGCGAACACTTCAATCTCGAACTGTTCTCCGTTTAGCACTTGACCTGAAGCATTGAGCAAGCATGCTTCCGCGTAGACGGTGCGTCTGCCGTCCGTCTCCGGCATGACCAACGCCAAGGTACCCGAATAGCAGGAGGATACGGCTTCCACACGCGCGTCGATGGCAAACGATGCGATATCCGACCTATCGTCCCGCAGTGTGACAATAATTCTGCAGTCGTTATACGCTGCCGGTGTATCATTGAGAAGCCAAGCCTCCAGTTCGACAACCTCACCTGCATAGGCACGCCATCGATCTCCACGCAGATGAACCCGAACCGACTCCATACTCTGGGCATAGGTAAAATAGGCAGGCTTCGGCACCCGGTCCACACCGACCAGTGACTTCATCCAGCCCGACGGCCAGGCATCGATCAGCAGATGAACAGCGGATTGCACGATGCGGTCAGCGCGTCTGCGGATGGCATCCGTCATAAGCTTCGTGACGAAAGCCTGATACTGCTGGCTGTCACGGATCCAATCCTCAACTCCGGACGGCTCGGGGTACCAGTCCCCATGCAGCGCGTACGACTGGGCGTCCACAATAGCATTCGGCATCCACCTATCGCTCAGCTTTTCAGGCAGCCACTCCCGTGGATATCGCGCCTGCATGAGGTCAAGCCGGTCGAGGCCTTCGGAGCCGTACTCGCCACATCCGGTTTTCCAGCCCGCCTTGATCGGAGGCAAGCCTCCCTTGTACAGCTCCCCAAACGGGATCATATGATTCGTATACCACATCGTATAGCAATGAAAATCGGACAGCCCCTCCGCAGTCGGCGGGTCGTAATCGCCCTCCGCATTTTTGACCACTCGGTCGGGATTCTCGATGTAGATCGCTTGGCGGGCTGCCGTAAAGAAAGCCTCCATCTCATCCCGGAACAGATGACGATGCCCTTTGCCCCGCTTAGCCGGCCTGGACGGTTCGTTGATCAACGAAACCATGATGACGCTAGGATGGCTGCGCACGAGCCGCTCCATCTCCGCCGTTTGGCGCACCGCTTCGCAAAATTGACTCCGTCTGATATAGCCGAAGGCCGGAAGATCGCATTGATTCAGCATGCCCAGCCGATCCATGCAATCATAGATTTCTTCCTGAACCGGGCGCTGCGTCACTCGGTAAAAATTAAGATTGGCCAGCTTGGCGATCAGAATATCGTCCACCAGCTGGTCATAGTCGTCATGCATCACGCATAGCTGAAGATGGCCCATCTCATTGGCGCCCCTTAGCATGATCGGCCGGTTGTTGAAATAGAGGGTTCCCTTGGGCTCCTCCAATTCATCCATACGGAATGAACGCATCCCGAAGCAGCGGTCGTGCACGTCAACGCGCTCCTCTCCCCGAAACACAGTGACCCGCAGCGTATATAGGCGAGGCATCTCCAGCTCCCAGCTCTGAAATTGAGGAAAAGCGATCTTATACCGGTAATTGTTCAAACCTGGTCCAGCGTAAGCGACGGGAAAGCGAATCTCGGAAAGCCCTTCTCCGTCAAAATTATCCGCATACACCTGGAACCGCAGTTCTGCATGCTCGATCAATCCGCTTGTCGCGTTGGTGACATCGACCCAGGCCTCGAACATCGCTTCTTCCGGATTCGTCCTTACGAAAATATCTTGAACGAACAGCTCGGCGCGCTCCTCCACGAATACGCGGTTATAAATGCCGCCGCCAGGCGGACAATGATGCCAGCCATCGATCGGCTCATCCCAGCCGGGGCCGGTCGCCGCATACATTTTGTCGCCATCCAGCCTGGAGCCGTTGACACCCATCATCGGGTAATCATTGTGTACCTCGACGACCAACACGTTCTCTTCTTGAAGCACGGAAGTGATATCGCATTCAAACGGTGCGAACAAGCCTTCGTGGCTCCCGACACATTTGCCGTTGACATACACGATTGCTTTGTAATCGACGCCTTTAAATACGACAAACACGCGTTTGCCGGAGGCAGGTCGCGAGCTGATGAAAGTGGTTCGGTAGTAGCCGGTCCAGCGCCCCTTCTCTTTGGTAGGACCTCGAAAGTCCGGCACGGTTACCTGCTCCCATTTCCCCAACCCCGCAAGCACCCTGCTAAATGCGGTGTCCTGCTCCTCTTCGTAGCGAAAATCGAAAGCTCGGAGCTCTTGCCGGGGACGCGCAAACCCAGCAGCAGGTGTCAGCCGACGCAGGTAAGGGCGGTAATAAGCCCGGAGTGTATCCAGCTCGAGCTGAAACTGCTCGAGCTGCTTCTCGTAAGTCAGCTTGGGAAGCCGTTCAGCCGCTTCCGTCCCTTGTGCAAACATGCGCTTTTCCCACACACGTGGCGTGATCGCCTCCAGTCCGTTTCCCGCCAACGGGTGCTCCCGCAGCGCGATTTCGGCGAACGGATCCGCCCCAAGGTGTTCTTTTGCTTGATCTGCCACGCTATTGCCCCCTGTTCCAACGGAAGGACGAGAGCACCCTCCCCCTTAAGAGCGGGTGCCCGTCTATTTCTTACGATTTACTTTGTTTTCATTGCTTTGTCGTAGATGGCCTGAGCCTTGTCGAGACCGACTTTATTCAGATTCGCCAAATGGTCCTTCCAAACCTGATCATCATTCACGTTCACGAGTCCCATAATCGCCTTAGTTGCAAACTGGTACACTTCATTCCACACGCCGGTCATAATCGTGTTAGCCGTGCTGGCATCTTCATCGTTCATAATGGCGGCTTGCGCATACAGAGTTTCCATCGACTTGAAGATCGGTGCAGCTTCTTGATCGATCTTGAAGACCGGATCCGTCTTCTGGGCATCATCGTTCTTGGTGATATAGTAGTCAAAACCGAACTGCTCCAGCACTTTTTTGCGATCTAGATCGCCTTTGTACACGGGCAGTCCATCCTTCACCTCGTAGGTGACACCTTCAACGCCCATTTGGTTGAAAAGCTCGCCTTCCGGTGTTGACGACCAGTCGATGTATTTTAAAAGACGATTCAGTTTATCCGGTTGATCAGCCAGTTTGTTGCTGAAAATGGAACCGAAAAGCGCAAAGTCCGGCCCTTTGAACATGACAGGATTTTTACCGAATGCCGTGTCTTTCACGAACGCCTTGGCATAATCCCAATCCTGCGTTTTGTCCGCTGTCTCCAGGCTAACAACGTGGCTGACGTACTGGAAGTCAATCAAATCTTTGCCGTTTTTCCGGTTTTGATTGAACTGGTCCTCCGTCGCAGTCGCGAAATCCTTCTGAATGAGTCCATCTTTATACAGTTTGGACAAATAGCTCAGCATGGCCCGCTGCTTGTCGGTAGCCGGTGCGAACACCATCTGATTGTTATAGTCAGGATCGTGCCAGAAGCCGTACCAGCCGTTGGAACCGTTGAAGTCAGGCGGAATCCGGAACGTGTTGTCGAAGCTGATCAGCAGATTGCGGATACCGGTATTCCCCGAGCCGCCCCGGACCGCGAGCCCGATGAAGCTCGGGTTGGTCTCTTTCAGTTTTTTCAAAGCAGCCGCCAACTCGTCGGTTGTCTTAGGGAAAGAAGTAATTCCCGCTTTGTCAAAGGCGTCCTTTCGGTATATAAAGGTCATGGGATCGAACGTCGTCGTGATGAACGGAACCATATATATTTTTCCGTTTACGCTGGTGAAGTCCTTAAGCATATTCCACTGATCGTCGGTATAGAGCTTGCGGTAATTCGGCATCTTGTCAAAATAATCGCCGATCGGAAGCAAGTAGCCTGCAGCCGCCCATTTCCGAACGGCATTCCATTGGTTCATGTTCGGGATAAAATCCGGATAGTCGCCGGACACGAACATCACATTGTACTTATCCATTCCGGCAGACAGCGGAATCGCCTGATAATCCCATTTCATATTGAATTTTTTCTCGGTCTGCTTGGTGTATTCATTGGGTACAGCGTTCGGCGCGTATTTGGTTTGGCTGACGACCGTCAGCGATACCGTTTTATCCATGCTGTTGGGGTCATTGGATGCAGAAGGCGCTGATGACGAATCATTTGATGTTGGATTGGCTTGCGAAGAACATGCGGACAGCACAACTGCGATGGAAAGCGCTGTAAAAGCGCCTGATGTTGCCCATTTTCTCTTGCTCATACTCACATTCGCCTCTCTTTGTTTGATTTGACATTCATTTGACATCCCTTCTTCTCAAACCATTCCTATTTCGAGCAGTGTTCAGGGCATCCCTCCCTCTAGAAATTTACGGCCTCATTCACTGTGCTGTCATTAACCTTTCAGGGAGCCGATCATGACGCCTTTTACAAAATATTTCTGAATAAACGGATAGACGATCAGCATCGGAACGATGGAGACCACCAATGTTGCATACTGTACGCTCTGTGGCGTCAGACTCGTTTGAAGATCGTTTGCAAGCGCCGCATTCCCCTGAGAAGCCAGCTGATCCGCAAGTGTATTCTGCAAGACGATATCTCTCAGCAGCAGCTGCAGCGGATACTTCGCGTAATCGTTCAGGAACATTAACGCCGGGAAGAAGGAGTTCCAATACGAGACGGCATAGAACAGAGCAATCGTGGCAACAGCAGCGGTCGACAAGGGAAGAACGATGCGAATCAGCGCTCCTAAGTCGCTGCACCCGTCAATTCTGGCGGCTTCCTCCAGCTCGACCGGAAAGGTGCGAAAGAACGAAATCATAATGATTAGCCACCATGGACTGATCAAGTAGGGGATGATCAGCGCGGAATAGGAGCCAACCAGACCGAGCGTTTTCACCACGAGAAAGAGAGGAATAATACCTCCGCCGAAAAACATCGGAATGACCACGTAGGTCATGAAAAAACCGCGAAACACAAGATACTTTTTAGATAATGCGTACGCTGTAACCGTTGTCATGATAATGTTGACGAACGTCCCCACGACCGTAATAAATACCGAATTCAGAAAGGATTTCGGAAGATGAACATCCTCAAACAGGATTGTGTAGTAAGCGCTTAAATTAAAGCCCTTCGGGATTAGAAAAACATTCCCGCTTGCGATGTTATCCGGACTGCTGAACGATACGGCTATCACGTTAAGCACGGGAAATAGTGTCGCGATGATGACAAGCACCATGACGATATGAATGACGGCATCGAGCACTCTCGAGCTCGGCGATGTATCATGGACCATAGTGACTCTCCTTTCGGCAATACGGCGTTACCAGAGGCTTTCCCCTGAAATCTTTCGCGCAAGATAATTGGAGCTGACCAAGAAAATGATATTGATGACGGAATTGAACAAGTCGACTGCTGCTCCGAAGCTGAAATCCATGTTGACCAATCCCTGGCGGTAGACATACGTTGAGAAAACATCGGCAGTATCGTAAGTTAGCGGGGAGTACATAAGAATAATCTTCTCTGCGCCAACGCTTACGACATGGGACAGTCCTAGGATTAATGTGATGACCACGACCGGCTTAATAGCAGGGAGGGTAATATGCCATATTTGCTTGATCCGGGTAGCCCCGTCGAGAACAGCGGATTCGTATTGCTCCGGATCTACTTTGGACAACGCTGCCAAATAAATGACAGCCCCCATCCCCAGGTCTTTCCAAATATGCGAGCCAACAAATAAGGTACGGAACCACCCTGGGAGTCCGAAGAAGTAGATCTGCTGAAAGCCCAGCTTCGTTAGCAGCACGTTCACAATTCCAGAGTCGGGGGCGAGCATCAGCTTCATCATCCCCACGACAGCGACAATGGACAGAAAGTAAGGCAAATAACTGACGGTCTGCACGAAACCTTTGTAGTACCGATTGCGCAATTCATTCAACAGGAGCGCAAAGATGATCGGTACCGGGAAACCGAATACAATGGAATACACGCCTAGCAGGAATGTATTCTTAAGCAGCATCCAGAAATAGGGTCCATTCACGAATGTTTTAAAATAATCCAGACCGAACGGTCCGGCCCACGGTGCTGTAAACACCGAACTCCAGAACGGATGTCCCGCCTGCATGCGAAACTTTTTAAAAGCGACCAGAATGCCATACATCGGTACATACGAAAAGATGAAGAAATAAATCAGACCCGGCAACAGGAGCAGCAGCAGCACTTTCTGCTGTTTGATCTTATACCAAAGTCCGCTTGCGGTTTTGGCCCGCTTTGCAGTCGCGCTCATGATGACGGAGTTTTGACCTGCATCCATAGGTTCATTCCACCTGCCCTTCTTGAAATGGAAGCCATTTTCCATGGCATTCGTTTTGTAAACGCTTTATTCACATTGAATGTATAGCAGCGAGGCGTAATTCGTAAAGGAACAGTTCTTTTTTTACGCCCATTCGCCGTAGTTGATTGCTCGAATCCCTTATGGTGCGCGGCATTTCACGCGTCTTGGGGAACGGCCTGCCTCCGGATAGGAACACTATTTTTTTCACGCTCTTTTCTTTCCAAAATAAGAAAACCTCTATCGAGGCCGCTTTAAAAAACGTGTCCGCAAATAGAGGTTTGTTAACGTTGGTTGGTTTTCCGCTTAGGAGTGAGCGGATTCACGATAAGAAGTCGGTTGAATCCCATACACGCGTTTGAACGCACGACGAAACGTTTTATCGCTGTTATATCCACTTTCCTGCGAGATCTGGACGATGCTCTTGTCTGTATCCTTTAGAAGCCCGCATGCCAGTTCGAGCCTAAGCCTTTCCACATAGTCGGAGAAATTCTCGCCTACATGGTCTTTGAACAGAATGGAAATAAAGCTTTCCGATAACTTAAAATACGAAGCTAACCCTGATAAACTGAAATTCGCATCCGTAAATTGCGCTTTCGTCATTTCGAGTATGGCAGTTGCCGTTTTATTATACTTATCTTTCTTCTGATGAGCGAGATGCTCGCAGATCGTGTGAAGCACTTTTTTCCATGCCTCTGGACTAAAGCTTTCTCCGCTTTCGGCCTGCTGTAAGGCCCTCTCTCTCAGCTTGGCTAACGAATCCGAGCTCGCCTCCACCTGTTCAAGCAATTTAATCAGTGTTCCTTGAAGCTCATGCTGCAGCTGCCTGCGCGTCACTGTATTCAACCGCCGCTCCTGCAAATTAACATCCAGCAAGTGCTGCATTAACCGCTCAAGCCCTTCCCTGTCACCGTTTTTAACCGTCTGGATGAGCTTGAGTTCAATATCCAACGGATAATAATAATAAGATGAATCCTGAACCCGCTCTTGGTACCAGATCAATTCTCCGCGATCCGTCGGAATATGGTATTCCAGCGCCTGGCGTGCTTCATTATGCGAACGCCAAAGTTCGTGCAGCAAAGCGGTGCCTCGCCCGGCACCGATGGTGAGCAGCAAACCGTTCTCTTCCTGAAGCATGTCTGCTTGTACCGCCCATCGCTCACGAATTAAAGCGCGTAAAACTTCCCAATCGGTTGTCTCATAAGCGACGATCAAGTCTGCGCGATTGCCGTCCATATTCATGAGGAAATCAAAACCTTCCAGCATGTGCTCCAAACGATCCTTCAAGAAGCTGTGAACCTCTTCCATTCCTTCGTAACCAATCGCCCCCCAATCATCGCGGTTGGCGGTGACAGAAATGGAGAAGTAACCCGCTCCCTGAAGTTGAACATGAGCTTCTTCAAGAGCGGCTTTGGCCCCTTCCTCGTCCTTATAGTATCCTTTCAGCAAACGGTCCAACACCGAAGCGCGCAAGAGCGGCAGTTGATGCTCAATCTGGGAGCGCAGCTCCGACATGGAATTCAGCAATTCCGAGAAAGGCTTGCTGTTCCTGTAAGCCAAAAACAGGGCTGCCAGAATGCCTAAGCCGAGTGTGAACCCCGCGAACATCAGGATCGCTCGTTTAATCGTATCCGCCTTCGCCAGCACGACGGAGGAAGGCTGAGCAGCGATATACGTCCATCCGTTCTGATCTGACCGGGAATGGGAGACCAGCATGCTTTTTCCTCCAAGCTCCTCAAAAGAAGATCCGAGCCTCCCTGACAAGGTTTCCGGTAGGGCAAGTCCATTTTTAAGTTGGTCGGACGTAAAGGTTGGTGCAATAAACTGACCTTGCTCGCCCTGAATGTAAGCGTATCCACCATCTTCAACAAGAAATTGAAACAAACTTGAAATGTCCCTCTGATCAATAAATACGATGATGGAACCTAATACCTTTCCTTGAACGCCGTTTGGCAAAGGGCTCACGTAAGCAAGTACAGAAGTTTGTTTGCCTTCAATCGTCACATTATTCAAGCTGTAATACTGCTTTTGAGTGCTCCGCTTGGATACTTCATCTAACCATTCACTTAGCTTCATCCCGTTGATACTGACCACATTGTCATTCATATTAAATGCCGTTTTGGACGACACAGCCATTCCGCTGTTCGCAATACAAATGAAAATATCCTCGAATAATTTATTCGTAATCACGTATCGGTTCAAGCTGCTGCGCAAAATGGAATAATTATAAAGCTGCTCCGTCGTCGGCGGTGAGCTTGCGTTCAATAGCATTGACAGAACGTTGTTATCGTCAGAGATCTCTGAAACGACATTATCGGATTCGATAAATAGCCGATCCACGGTATTCTGACTCATTCTAAGAATCTGAAGGCTTAGATCCGTTGCACTTTTTGTCAAAACCTCATGAGTTTGGACGTATTGCTGAATGCCAAAGGCAATCGGCAGGCATAGGAACAACAAGTAGGAAAAGACATATTTCCTAAACACGGACTGTTTATTGCTTCTGATCGGCAGGCGCAGCAAATTCCTCATCACCGGACTTCGTCCTTTCAGCAGTTATTGGAACTATACAACTTGTCTTCCATCGTACACCAGTACATTTATTGCGTCAATTTGAAGCTTCCTCGCGCCGTGCCATATTCCGCGACTTCCCTTCATAAACTAAAAGGAGCAGCGCATGTCGCAATTCCTAGGGGAAGTCTGAGGTGATGGCAGATGAGTGCTCCCGGCGGTCGTCCGCCGAAGCCGGATTGGAAGGGACTTACCGCGCAGGCCGGCGACGTGCTGGGTCCAGAATTTTGGCAGGACATCGCCAGCATTATCCCGCTAACCGGTCCGCGCATCGATATGTACGAAACGCTGCAGGAAGTCGTCGTGGTTGCAGAGCTGCCCGGGTTGTCTTCCCCGGAGCAGATTCAGCTTTCTTTTCACAACTCCGCCCTGCTCATCCGCGGCTCGCTTGTGCGGCCTTACCCTGTGCAAGACGATCAAATGAAGCTCTCAGAGCGCTTCTTCGGCGCTTTCGAACGGACGATCCGCCTGCCGGCGAGAGCGTTAACGGCGCATATGCGAGCGCAGTACCATAACGGCTTGCTCATTGCCCGCATTCCGATGGCGCCGCCGGACGACGAAAAGGTCGTCCCCATTCAATTCACTTAACGTCCCCTTGTCCGAGCACAGTGCAGCTTGGCGGGGGCGTTATTTTTTTATCTGTTCAAGAAGAAAGTTGCAGCATTCCATTCCAAAATAGAAATGAAACGCGATTTGTCCCCATATACTGAGGAGAGGGTGCTATGAACCTGATACTAGGGGGAATCGCTTTGGTACGGATCAAGTTTCAATCCATTCATATCGATCAAATCGCGGCTTCATCAAGCGTGAATAAAGGCACAAATCGTATCGTGGGACGACGCTCGAACGATAAAGTCAATAACGGGCTGGGCGCGGTCAGAGGCGAAGGCAATCTTGTGCAGGACAGCAAGCATATCGTATATGATGCAGATACACTGGATTACAAGCCTCGTCGTGAAAAGAGCTGAGCCCTATGTGGTTTCGCCGAAAAAAACATTCCCTTCCCTTACCGCAAAAACCGCCGTCAGCCGTTGCCCCCACATCGTCGCCCGCTACTATGCGAACGGAATCCGCTCCTTCCGCCGCGTACACCGACAAGCTGGAGCGCCGCATTCTGCAGCTGGAAAAGCAGCTCGCTGCGCTGTCCGAAAAGCCAGCTCATATTCACATCGAAACGCTGCATGTGCACCAGCCCGTGCTGGACAGCTTGACGTTCCGGTTGGATCAACTCGACATTGGAGAGCTTAGCGGCTCCTTGAATTTGGGCAACAACTTCGGCGCAAAAACCGCCGATCTTGCCGCGCATGGAGCGCACGGAGCATCCGCCGCCGCGAAAACCGGCTCCAGCGGCGGGACTACCAAGGCAGCGCCGGAGCCAAAAGCCGGCACGGCGCCACCGCCAAGGGCGCCCTCCGCGTCGCAGCCCTCCACGGCCGCCGCAAGCGCAGAGGGGCCTGTCCGCACAGAAACCGGGTACCGCTACCATCCGAAGCCGCCTCCATCGGCGTAGCAATTACGAATAAAGGAGATGAACAAGCATGTCCTCCTTCATGTCGCCCACGTTTGTCATCGGCTCGATCCGTATCGGAACGGTCGAAAGCGCGTCATGCATCAATATGGGCAACAATTGGCCGACTGATTTTCAGAGCAACCAAAAGACCGTGCAGGGCTTCGGCTCCGTCGAAGGCGACAACAATCAGCTGGTCGGCACCCGGTCCATGCTGAACGACTCCGACTTCCTCGACATGCTCAACGTCGGCGATCAGGAGACCCCCGCATGGTTGCAGGAGCTCATTACGACAGGCGCACAGACTTCCGGCTTCCCGCAGTCCCAAGGCGCTGCCGCCCCTCCTTCGGACGTCGACGGTGAGTGAGTCGGCCCGCAAGCTCCGCTGTCTGCGGCAATACGCGCAGCTGTCGGGGCTTTTTTACACCCGGCCAATAATCAGATCGCCTTTCGTGTACGGCGCGTCGATAATATCATTGTCGTAGATAACGTTCGTCACCTGTTCCATCCGGTTATGCTCTCCGCTGATTTCGCCGACTCCGCTGTTTACTTTCGAGCTGGTCGACCAAAGGACTTGTGTATTCGTCCCGATAAAAACGCCGGATCCATTCGTAATCGAATTAACATGAATGGCATCGAACTGAATGGCAGGCGCATCAGGCAAAATCGGTACTGTTCGCGGCTGTTGCATCGTGGCCCCGCCCCCTTGCATATGGTTCCTAACGGCCGGATTGTCGTACTGCTCGTTAATCGGCGCAGCGATAAGAACGATGGAATCCGGCATGCTGCTCGCTCCTATCCGTGTGACCGCAATCTCGTATGGTAGCCTATTCCGATTTGCGGCGATGTGTGCCTCATCGGGCTTTGGATGCACAAAAAAGGACCCTCTCCTCACGGAAAGGATCCTTGCCTGTTAAGACGATTCTTTCATTACCAGAAGAACCCTGGACCGCCGAAGCCGCCTCCAAAGCCGCCTCCCCAACCACCGAAGCCGCCTCCCCAACCGCCGAAACCACCATACGCATATGGGGCTGTACCGATGGCGAGCAAGTCGAACAAGACGAGCGGAACGATCGCTTTGACCTGCACCTTTTTACCGTTTTGCGGAGCCACCAGAAGCGTGTTGCCACTGATGCGCACCAGCTTGCCCGTTACTTGCGAGCCGTCTTTTTTCACCGCGACGATGGTTTTACCGATCAGCTTGCGCACGTCTTCTTTACGAATTTTGGATGCCATGTACATCCACCTCCTCAGCCAACAGAGATACATTGCTCTACAGTGTACGGCTAAGCGGGCAACATGGCTTGGATAACTGTCCCTATTTAACGCAAAATACGCTATTGTCCGTGCATACGCCTGTCCGTCAGGGATCAGGAGGGTTATGCTTTACGCAGTTTACCCAGTTCGGTCGTAATCGCATCGATCTCACTGATGCTGAATTTATCTTTGCTTGCGACCATTTCGTAGAGATCCCGCAAATCCTCGTAAACCGCTTCGCTTACATTCGACGCTTTAATGGAGCCGCCTGTCGCCATGCGCAGCTTCTTCTTGATTTCCTCGAACATAAACTCCACATTCGCTTCCGACCATACGCTCAAATCCATTCTTGCTCGCCCACCTTTCCCTCTTGTCATTCCATCATTTTATAGTACAGGCATTCGAATGTCTAGGCGGCTGATATGCGCAAAAAAAAGCGAGCCTCGCGGCCCGCTCCATCCTGATTAACCAAGCATTTTGACAAGCGGCCGCTGCTGTTCGTAGGCATCCACATCCAGACTTGCACAGATGAGACGGATGTGCTCGTCAGCCAGCTTGCGCGCTTCTTCATAGGTAAGGCGGAATTGAATACAATAGGAAATAAGACCGTGCAGAGACATGAACAAATTCCAAGGAAGTGTGTATTTGCGGCTCTCGGCACCTGGCTGTCCAGCCACGACATCGCGAACAACGATGGCGAACAATTCCAGGCATTGCGCCTGCTCCGTTCTCGAATACTGCTGAAGCTCCGGCTCGTTCATCATGAACATCATCTCGTAATGATTCGGATTCGTCAGTCCAAACCAGACGAACTCCATCATTAACTTCTGCAGCAGATTCACGCTAATGCCCTGCTCGCGGGCAACCATTTCCCTCTGCCGTTGCAAGAGTAGGGCGAAATCGTCTTTAATTAACGCATAAAACAACTCCGCTTTTTCCGTAAAATGGTAATACAGTGCTCCGTGACTGTACCCCATTGCCTTTGCAATGCTTCGCATTGTTAAAGCGCGATAGCCAAAAGTAGCGAATAATTCTCTCGCTTCCGAAAGTATTCGCTCTCTGCTAAGCTCTTGCGCGACTGCTTTTCTAGCCATGCCAATCCCTCCGCATCCTTAGCTGTTATGAAATTGTGTTCGTGCCTGCAGCAAGCCCGCCTTATTCCGGCAAGCTCGTATGCTCGATGTATTCGTGATCTCCTGCGAGAATCACGCCTTGCCCTTGCGTCAAATCGGTGGCCCAGTTGATGAACGCTTCCGCTTCCGCCGCCAGCGGGTAACAAGGGACCGTCACCTTGTCCGTAAATTGAATATCACCGAGCAGCATATTTCGGGTTCTTAACTCATTCTCAAGTTTGCCGAACCACGTATAGTCCACTTCAATCAACACTTGCTGATGATTCACTTTATACACCGGCTGCGCTGCTTCAAGCCCTGCTACGGCTCCGTCCGTATAAGCTCGTATCAACCCGCCCGCCCCTAGCATGATGCCGCCAAAATACCTCGTAACGACAACCGCCGTATTCTTCAGGCCTTGCTGTTTAATGACTTCGAGAATCGGCTTACCCGCCGTTCCGCTCGGCTCTCCGTCATCGGACTGCTTCTGAATCTGGTCTCGCTCTCCCAATACGTAAGCGCTGCAATTATGCGTGGCGAGCTTGTGTTCTTTTTTAATCGTTTCAATAAATTGAATCGCTTCTTCTTCCGTTTCCACCGGTCTCGCATGTCCGATAAAACGCGATTTCTTGATGACAATCTCCGATAATCCGAACGACTTGACTGTTTTGTAATAAGCTAGCATAGCCGACCTTTCTGGGTAGAAGAAACAACTGGTTTCATTACATTCTACACACATCTCTCTAGTTCTACAATATAGAAAGAAAATTTACCACATAAATATTGGAAAATCCAGCACTTATATGACCGCCATTCAATAAAAAAGCGACCAACCCGATAGGATTGACCGCTTTTTCTCTTTTTGGAGCTCGATTATTGCTGCAAACGCGCTTCCAAAGCCGCTTTCTCTTTCTCATATCCCGGTTTGCCGAGCAGGGCGAACATGTTCTTTTTGTACGCTTCAACCCCTGGTTGATCGAACGGATTGACACCCATCAGATAGCCGGAAATGCCGCATGCTTTTTCGAAGAAGTAGACCATGTACCCGAAGGAATACGGGGTCATGTCAGGCAGCGTCACGATCAGGTTCGGCACATTGCCGTCCGTGTGCGCCAGCATGGTGCCTTCGAACGCTTTTTTGTTGACGAAATCCATCGTCTTGCCGCTCAGGAAGTTGAGCCCGTCCAGATCGTCTGCATCGGTGCCGATGGTGATGTGATCAGAAACTTGATCCACTTGAATCACCGTTTCGAACAGAATCCGGTTGCCGTCCTGCACAAATTGGCCCATGGAATGCAGGTCTGTCGAGAAGTCGACGGATGCCGGGTAGATGCCTTTATAGTCTTTGCCCTCGCTCTCGCCGAAGAGCTGTTTCCACCACTCGGATACGAAGTGGAGGGACGGCTCGTAGTTCACGAGAATTTCGATCGTTTTGCCTTTGCGATACAGGGCGTTGCGGACTGCCGCATATTGATAAGCCAAGTTCTCGCTCAGCTTCGGATTGGCGAATTCTTTTTGCGCATCGGCTGCGCCTTTCATCATCGCTTCCACGTCAATGCCCGCTGTCGCGATCGGCAGAAGGCCTACCGCTGTCAGCACGGAGTAACGTCCGCCGACATCGTCGGGGATGATGAAGCTTTCGTAGCCTTCGGCTGTAGCGAGTGTTTTGAGCGCGCCTTTCTCACGGTCCGTCGTCGCGTAGATGCGTTTGCGTGCCGCGTCTTTGCCGTATTTTTTCTCGAGCAGCTCCCGGAAAATACGGAATGCGATCGCAGGCTCCGTCGTTGTGCCGGATTTGGAAATGACGTTCACAGAGAAGTCTTTGCCTTCCAGCAGTTGAAGCAGGTGGGTCACATATGTAGAAGAAATGTTATTTCCTACGAAATAAATTTCAGGTGTTTTGCGTTTGTCTTTCGGTAAAATGTTATAAAACGAATGAGAAAGCATTTCCAGCGCCGCACGCGCGCCGAGATAGGAACCGCCGATGCCGATGACGACGAGCGCGTCCGAATCGGATTGAATTTGTTTGGCAGCCGCCTGGATGCGTGCAAATTCTTCGCGGTCGTAATTCTCGGGCAGATCGACCCAACCTGTATAGTCGGAGCCTGCGCCAGTTTTGTCGTGCAGTTGATTGTGCGCCAGCTCCACTTGCGCCGTCAAATAATCAACCTCATGCTGGGAGATAAAAGATAATGCCTTGCTGTAATCAAAGTCTAGCTTTTTACTCAAAAGGTTCGCCTCCATCTCTATTTTACCTTTTCCTAGCATACTGATTTGCTCCTTCAAAAGCAAGTAAAGAAGCCATTCACAGGGATACTTTCCCATGCTAAAATGAAGCTGAGGTGAAGGAGCATGAAACGTATCGGTTTTATCGGACTTGGCACGATGGGTAAGCCCATGGCTGCTAATCTGCTTCGAAAAGGGTTTATGGTAACCGTCTACAATCGGACTGCCGGCAAAACGGACGAGCTGGAACAGCTCGGCGCCGAAGTCGGCGTAACGCCGGCCGCGGTCGCGCGCAGCTCCGACGTTGTAATCACCATGCTGAGCCATGACGCGGCATTGTTGGATATTTTTTATAGTGAGAACGGCGTTCTCAGCGGGATTCACCCTGCGCTCACGATTGTGGATTGCAGCACGGTTTCTCCGCAAACCAGCCAAAAGCTCGCTAGCGAGCTCGCCGCGCACTTCGTCGACTACCTCGATGCACCGGTGACCGGCACGAAGCCTGCGGCCGAAGCCGGAACGCTGACGTTCATGGTTGGCGGCAGCAAGGAAGTGTTCGACGAGCAATCGGACGTATTCCAGGCGCTAGGCAGCAAAGCCCTTTACCTCGGACCGAGCGGCTCAGGCTCCTATGCCAAGCTCGCCCACAACACGATGGTGGGCATTAATTTGGCCGGCCTTGCCGAAGGGTTATCGATTGCGACCAAAGCAGGCATCAATCCTGCTCAATTCCTAGAGATCGTTCGCTCCGGCGGAGCGAACAGCAAGCAAGTCGAGCTGAAAAGCGATAAGATTCTCGATCGCGATTTCAGCAATCAATTCTCCCTGAAGCTCATGCTGAAGGATCTTCAGCTGGCGCAGGACATCACGGGCAATTTCCAGCTGCCGGTTCCCATGCTGCAGGCGGCGACGAACCTATTCCAGATCGGCCTCAGCCAAGGGCTGGGCGATCAGGATTTGAGCGCGCTCATCCAGCTCTATGAGGGCTGGATGGGGCAACAGGTCGTCCGGCAGGACGAGCAGGCGGCCGCGGCCGCCGCTGCATCGGCGCAGCCGGCTGCGGGACTGGCGGGATTGTCGGGGCGCGAACGCCGCCGGAACACCCGCGTGAAGCTGGACATCGATTTGAAGCTGTCCATCTACCAATGGGAGCATGAGGGTTCCTTCTCCGGACAAAACATCGACGGCACGCTGTTCGATTTGTCCGAAAGCGGCCTGCAGATCACGACGCCGGTCATGCTGGCGCCGGACATGTTCGTCGTGATCCACTTCCCTCAGGAAGCGGATCTGCCGCCGATCACCGCGCGCGTCATCCGCATCGAGACGGAAGGCCGCCTGTTCCGCTACGGCTGTATGCTCTCGGGCCTGCCGCCGTACGTGCGGCTGAAGCTCGAGAAGTACATCGAGGCGCGAATGGAGTTTGCGTTGTAGCCGATTTACGAGGTCGGTCACGGCAGTCATACGCCTGGTGTGGTTTTACTAAGAGGGGCTGAACCCTCTTAGCGCAACGATTTTCGCCATTTCTGGCGACTTAACTAGGGCTATGCACCCTTAGCGGGCTGAAATTTACGATTTTAGCTCGATTTCGCCTCTGTTAAGCAGGGCTGGGCCCTCTTAGCTGAATGATTTCTGCCATTTCCGGTGATTTAACTAGGGCTAGACCCCCTTAGCTGATTTAAATACCCAATGTAGACGCGTGAAGAACACCGTCCTTTCCAGATGAATGGAAAAGGCGGTGTTTTTATTTTGAGGAGGTAGTATGCAATTGACTGTATCGAAAGAATTTACTACAAATTATGAGCAATATCTTCAATACCATCTCACTCACCGCTCTGGCGAAAGACTTCGAAGGCTGCTTGAAGGCCATGCGCATGCAGAAAAGCAATTTCTTTCGCAAGTATGGTGGCCCAGTATCGGCAACTTTCGGCATCTCCATCCCGAGTATGAAGTAAAAGATTTTCAAGATGGCACTCGATTCATAGACTTCGCCTATATCCGCGGCTCCTATCGAATTGCTATTGAAATAGATGGTTTTGCTGCTCATGCAAGAGACATAGATCGTGCTCGATTCTCTGATCACCTCATGCGACAGAACCAATTAATCCTAGATGACTGGAAAGTACTTCGCTTTTCCTACGATGACCTTTCGCAGAGAAGCAGGCGCTGTCAGCAAATTATTCTGCATGTGATGGGACATTGGTTTGGGGAAGCCAAGCTTACCGTGCAGCTCAACTATAGAGAAAAAGATATTATTCATTTAGCTAAGATCTCCCCTGAGCCAATAACCTCTCGACTGGTGAGCGAACATTTAGGCATACGGATGGACAGCGCTCGTGAGTGGCTGCATCGTTTATATGCCAAAGGCATTCTGCGGCCTGCTCGCGGTAAGACACGTGTTCATTCCTATGTGCTGACTGCTACCAATCAAATGTACGAATTCTAGCGCAGCTCCCCTTCCACACAAAAAAAGCCCCCCATCATCCCCAAAGGGATGATGAAGGGCTGTCTCGCCAACTACTCGCTAATATACGAGCAGATATAGTCGCTCACCGTTTTCACGTCGAGTTTGAATTTCGCGTTCGCCGGAACCGTGAATTCGCCTTGGCCGCTGATGGAGATCCATTCGTCGCTGCCTGGCAGCTGAACGTTCAGCTCGCCGGCTTGGATTTCCATGATTTCCTTGGTATCTGTGCCGAACTCATATTCGCCTGGCAGCAGGATGCCGAGTGTTTTCTTGGTGCCGTCTGCGAAAACCACGGTACGGCTTGTCACTTTGCCATCGAAATAAACGTTGGCTTTTGTTAGGACAGTTACATTTTCAAAGCTGGACATCTGGACCATTTCCCCCATTATGCTTGTAATTTGCTCGGCCGCTGACCGCGACCGAGCCACTGTGAAGCAAGCCCCCGAGCGCGCCATCGACGCGACCGGAGCCTCAAAATCATTGAAATCGCCGAAGCACAATTAACCCAGCAAAGCTTTCACGCGCGCAGCCACGTTTTCCGGCGAGAAGCCGTACTCTTTGAGCACGCGGTCGCCAGGCGCGGAGGCGCCGAATGTGGAGATGCCGAGGATGGAACCCTCGTCGCCGACATAACGTTCCCAGCCGAGCGGGTATGCCATCTCGACAGCCAAACGTTTTTTCACGTCAGGCAGGATGACGGAGTCTTTGTACGCTTTGGACTGTTTCTCGAACAGCTCCAAGCTCGGCAGACTTACAACTCGTACGTTGATGCCTTCCGACGCGAGCAGCTTCTGAGCGGCAACCGCCAGCTGTACTTCGGAGCCTGTCGCCAAGATTTGAGCGTCCGGCTTGCCGTTTGCTGCATCGGAGACGACGTAGCCGCCTTTGCTCAGGTTCGCTTTGGCGCCTTCGACGGTGCCTTCGAGAATCGGCAAGTTTTGACGCGTCAGCACCAGCGCAACCGGGCCTTTCGCTTCCGCGATCGCATAGCGCCAAGCTTCCGACGTTTCGTTGCCGTCCGCAGGACGAATGACCGTGATGCCTGGAATCACGCGAAGCGCAGGCAACTGTTCGATCGGCTCGTGCGTAGGGCCGTCCTCGCCGACCGCGATGCTGTCATGCGTCAAGACGTAAATGACCGGAAGCTGCATCAGTGCGGCAAGACGGATGGAGGCACGCAGGTAGTCGGAGAACACGAAGAAGGTCGCGCCGTACACTTTGACCCCGCCGTGAAGCGCCATCCCGTTCATCGCGGTGCCCATGCCGAATTCGCGCACACCGAACCATACGTTGCGTCCCGCATAGTAGCTAGCGCTGTAATTCGCTTCGCCTTTGATCATCGTATTGTTAGAGCTCGCCAGGTCGGCAGAGCCGCCGATCAGTTGCGGCAGCTTGCCGGCAACTGCATTGATCGCGTTGCCGGAAGCGACGCGCGTCGCCATCGGCTTGTCAGCCGTTGTGTATACAGGCAATTCGGCATCCCAGCCAGCTGGAAGCTCGCCGCTCACCGCTGCGCTGAACTGTTTGCCAAGCTCAGGGTAAGCCGCGATGTAGTCATTCAGCAGGCTGTTCCAAGCTTGCTCGGCAGCCGCGCCTTCTTTTTGAATTTCCGCATAGTGCGTGCGCACTTCATCCGGTACGAGGAAGTCCGGCTCTTCCGGCCAGCCGTACGCTTGCTTCGTCAGCTTCACTTCTTCGCCGCCAAGCGGGGAACCGTGCGGTCCAACATGGCCGCCTTTGCCGCCCTTGTTCGGAGAACCGAAACCGATCGTCGTTTTCACTTCGATCAGCGTAGGACGCGTCGTATCGGCTTTCGCTTCTGCGATTGCGTTGGAGATCGCCGCCAGATCGTTCTGCTCTTCAACGCGCAGCACTTGCCAGCCATATGCCTCAAAACGCTTATGAACGCTCTCGGAGAACGCCATGTTCAACTCGCCGTCGAGGGAAATATCGTTGGAATCGTAAAGCATGATGAGTTTGCCCAGCTTCAGGTGCGCCGCCAAGGAAACCGCTTCGGACGAAACGCCTTCCATCATGTCGCCGTCGCCGCAGATCGCGTATGTATAATGATCGATCACCGGGAAGTTTTCTTTGTTATACGTTTCTCTCAAATGTGCTTCTGCCATAGCCATACCTACGGCCATACCTACGCCTTGACCAAGCGGGCCAGTCGTCGCGTCAACACCTGGCGTGTGGCCGTATTCCGGGTGACCCGGGGTTTTGCTTCCCCACTGACGGAAGTTCTTGATTTCTTCCATCGGCAGGTCGTAGCCGCACAGGTGAAGCAAGCTATAGAGCAGCATGGAGCCGTGGCCTGCGGACAGCACGAAGCGGTCGCGGTTGACCCAGTTCGGGTTCGAAGGATTGTGTTTCATATGATGCTTCCACAGCACGTAAGCCATTGGCGCAGCGCCCATAACCATTCCTGGATGGCCGGATTTTGCTTTTTCAACTGCATCGATCCCGAGTGTACGAATGGTATCGACTGCAAGCTGCTCGATTGTTTTATTTGTTGCCGTCATGCGAAAATTCCCTCCAGTTTCTCTGTATATTCATCAGCATTCGACTTTATAGGCAAGTCAATTGATCGCTTGCATTATTGTACCATTTGCTTTAAGGCTTTGCCACAATAACTCATGAAATCGGATCGCTAGCGGGCAGGGCCGCAGAACCCCGTCGCCAATCCTGAACAGCAGATCCCGCCACCTCAAATGGATAAAAAAGCTAAGTGAAGCAGAAGCTACCTATACATCAAGCTCAGGTGATCCTTATGCTGATCTTTTTCGCAACAATAGTCGTACTTGCCATCGGGTACCCTCGAAAAGCAGCCGAGGGAACTTAGTAAAAAAGGCTTCCCGCGACCAAGCTGAACGCAGCCTTGGCAGGGAAGCCTTTCTTGTGTCCTGCCCACAGCAGGCAGGGATTAATTGAACACGACCGTCTTATTGTTATGCACGATGACCCGGTCATCCACATGCCAGGCGACCGCCCGTGCCAGCACGATGCGCTCGATGTGACGACCAATCCGCTTCAAGTCCTCGACATTGTCGCGGTGACTTACACGCTGTACGTCCTGCTCGATGATCGGTCCGCCGTCCAGCTCTTCCGTAACGTAGTGCGCAGTAGCGCCGATGATCTTGACGCCGCGGTTATGCGCCTGCGCGTACGGCTTGCCGCCGACAAACGCCGGAAGGAAGGAGTGATGGATATTAATGATGCGGTTCGCATAATGCTTGATGAACGTCGGCGATACGATCTGCATGTAGCGCGCGAGAATAATGGTGTCGACCTTGTCGCCGACCACTTCAAGCTGCTTCTGCTCCGCCTCCGCCTTCGTTGCGGTGGTCACCGGAATGTGGTAATACGGGATGCCGAACGGCTCCACCAGCTCGCGCATATCCGGATGGTTGCTGACGACCATCGCGATGTCGGCGTTCAAATCGCCGGCGCGCCAGTGCCACAGCAGCTCCAACAAGGCGTGATCTTCTTTGGAGACGAAGATCGCGATCCGCTTTTTCTGGCTGGCCAGCGAAAGGCTCCACGACATGGACAGCTTGTCCGCGATAACGGAAAAGTCCTGTCTCAACTTCTCGACACGATCGGCCAGGTTCTCGAGATCGAACTCGATCCGAATGAAGAACATGCCGCCTTCCGGGTCCATCGTATACTGGTCGGACTGCACGATATTCGCACCGTACTCATACAAAAATTGTGATACCGCTGCAACAATCCCCGGCTGATCCGGGCAAGAAATCAACATTCTCGCTCTATTTTTCCATTCGCTCTCCCGGCGAACGGTGCTGCTATTGCTTCCCGCTTCCATGGTTCTCCCCCTAAATGCAACGCGTGCTTATGCTTTCTTCAATACATCGCTGCCAGCCAGCCAAACGATCAATCGCTGATTGATCTGCTCCTCGCTCAGATCGGCAAACAGTTGTTCTTCATGCAACATATCGTACAAGCGCTCCAGCGGCTCGCGTCCGTCCGCTTTTTTCGCTTTGGCGTCGTTCTTGAGCAGCTCCCACGTTTTCACAACGAAATCGCGATGGTGAATGTCCCGCTTGTTCATGAGGTGCGCGATGCGCTCGACACCTTCCAGGAAGTCGCCGCCGAAGCGCCCGCTCAAGTTGCCGGACAGCAGCGCAATCTCCGCTTCGTACATCGGACGCTGCGTCTTGTCTTCTTTGCCGATCCACGGCGTCTCCAGAATCATCGGCAAATGCTGCAGCGACTCGTGGTTCGCCACGTTGTTCATCGCCTCGAAGCCGATCCAGCCCGAGCCGAGCGGCGCATGGCGGTCTTTGGCCGCACCGCGCGGGTTCTTACTGTCGTTGAGATGAATGACCGCCAGCTTCTCAAGCCCAACCGTACGGTCAAAATGGCGCAGCACGCCGTCGAGGTCGTTCACAATATCGTAGCCGGCATCATGCACGTGGCACGTATCCAGACAGACGGTGAGCTTGTTATTGAACTCGACCTGCTCCATAATCTCGGCGAGCTCCTCAAAGCTGCGGCCGATTTCCGTACCTTTGCCCGCCATCGTCTCGAGCGCGATGTTCACGTCCGTGTCTTTGACACCGGCGAGCACTTCGTTTAAGCCTTCCGCGATGCGCGCAATGCCGTAATCCGTATCTTTATCCGTGTAAGCGCCCGGATGGAGCACGATGTTCTTCACGCCGAGGTAATCCGTTCGGCGAATTTCTTCCTGCAGGAAGCGGACCGCAAGCTCGTACGTATCGTCTTTGTAGGAGCCGAGGTTGATAATGTACGGCGCGTGAACGACGATTTCGTTCATCGCATGCTTGTCCATCACCGCTTTGCCTTCTTCAACGTACTGCTCTTCGATCGGTTTGCGGCGCGTATTTTGTGGGGCACCTGTGTATATCATGAAGGTAGAGGAGCCGTAGGAAACGGCTTCTTCGGCTGCATTCAGCAAGCCTTTGTCCGAAAAGGAAACGTGCGAGCCAATTTTGGGCATAGTTCATAACTCCTTTGTGTGTGAGTACTACCTTCCTATTTTACTCGGAATGTCGCAAGAAATCTAGAAATACGCTATAATTCTTAACATATCCTTACATGCTGCTGAGGTGACACCAACATGGCTCACGATACTTTCATGATTTTTATCCTGTTCTGGGCGTTCGTCCTCCTGTTCTTTATGGGGGTCGGCGGCTATTTCATGTTTCGCAAATTTCTCAAGGTATTGCCCAAGGAAGACGGCAAGTCCAAGCTGGATTGGCAAAATCATTACGTCGACAGCTCCCGCCATCTGTGGACGGAGGACTCCAAAGCTTTCCTCGACAAGCTTGTCTCGCCTGTGCCTACCGCGTTCCGCGACATTGCGAAGCACTCGATCGCCGCGCGAATCGGACAAGTCGCACTGGAAGCGAACGCCTCCGAAGTGACCCGCGCCCACTGCATCGAGGGCTACATTTTGGCGACGCCGCGGCGCGACTACAAGAGCCTGATCTCCTTCCTGGATCGGGAGGAGATCGATTACAGCGCGTATCGGCATTTGCTGGGGTAGACGGCGCACAAAAAGGGATGTCCGAAGGTTAGCAGACCTTGGGGACATCCCTTTTTGTGTTTACTTTACTTTTCTTGAAATTTACCTTAGACAGCCCGCAAAAATTCGGTCATAATGGAGTACAAAAGGAGTTGATTAAACATGGACAAATTGGACCTCATTCTGAAAAAACTGGATAAGCTTGATGTAATGGAAACTAGGCTTGATTCGCTGGAAGCTGGACAAAAGGAATTGTATCAGTTGGTAAGCGCTATTCATCACCGGCAGGAACTTCTCGATTCCAAAGTAGAAGCCATGGCGATGAATGTTCATAAGCTGCAAGGGGAATTCGTTGGATTTCGGGAGGAAACGCGCCGCGAGTTCAGCCGATACGACAGACATTTGCGAGCTGTGGAAAGTGACCTTGACCGCACGATAGAGCGCGTAGAGATGCTGGAAGAACCAAGAAACTAAACGAGCATGCCCCATTAACAAAAAACTCGATAGAGCTTATCGTTATTTCTCCCTTCTTAGTGCCCATAAGCCTGCAGTAGAGAGGCTTCCAACGTAGCTGCCGAGGTATCGGCGAGGAAAGCATCCATCGCCAGCTCCGCTTCCGAGCAAGCCGTGCAGTAC
>NZ_RXHU01000024.1 GCF_003955665.1 Paenibacillus whitsoniae | reverse complement strand
ATGTGTAAATACTAAATGAGGAGAGATCGAGATGTGGCAATTTGAGCATACCCTTACGACGAAGGCTAAGGCGGAGACAATTTGGGGGCTATATAGTGATATTACGACTTGGACAACATGGGATAAAGGGATCGTGGGTGCCTCGCTGGAGGGGGCGTTCGTCCAGGGTACGAGGGGATTCCTGCAGCCGGAGGGCCAAGAGCCTCTTCCTTTTGAGCTAACAGAAGTCAGCCCCTTGCATGGATTCTCGGACATAACCGATATTCCGGCTGCGGGCATTCAGGTCCATTTTACGCACCTTTTGGTGGCGTCGGATGGTAAGACGAAGATTACCCACAAAGTAACGATCACGGGACCGAACGCAGAGCAGTTAGGGCCCAAATTCGGGGCTCACATGGTAGAAGGCATCCCCCTTACGATGGAGAGCCTTGCTGCTCTGGCACTGGAGAAGGAGCGTGGCCAAGGTGAATGAACAGTCAGAACAATCCCGCCGATATTGGATTGGTGTCGTCTCCGCTTCTCATGTGTCCAGAGGCGTAGAGGGTGGGTTCGCTCAGCTTTGTCATGGGAAGGCAGCTCCCCTTAAACGAATGAAAGCCGGGGATTGGCTGATTTATTACTCGCCTCGCACTGATATGAGGAACGGGGATCCCCTGCAGGCCTTTACAGCGATAGGGCAGGTACAGGATGATAGCGTATATGAATACCACATGTCCGATTCGTTCATACCATTTCGCCGTAATATTCGCTATACTGACTGTAAAGAAACGAAGATCAGCTCGCTGCTGGGTCAACTTAGCTTCACGCGCGGCGAGAAAAATTGGGGCTACCGGTTTCGGTTCGGCCACTTTGAGATCTCGGAGCAAGACTTTCGTGTCATAGCGGATGCCATGTTGAACAATGCGGAGGGAAAGGCATATGAGCTCGGAATTCAATGAAGCAGAGGAAAGTCCCGGATTTATGCTGTGGCAGGTCACGAACCTATGGCAAAAGGCGATACGGAATGCATTGGAACCATTTGAATTGACCCATCCGCAATTCGTGCTCCTTTTCTCTTGCAAGTGGCTCAATGAACACAACGATCACACGGGAATTACTCAGGTTCAATTAGCCCAGCATGCGCAGATGGACGTTAATGTCACATCGCAGGTGCTGAGGACACTGGAGAAGAAAGGCTACATCGAGCGTCGGCCTCATCCGACGGATTCCAGAGCGAACATTATTTCCGTCACGAAGGCGGGAGACGCGGCTGCTTCGCAGGCCGTTAAGGCTGTAGAAACGGAGGACAGGGCCTTTTTCTCCGGGCTTGGTCACGAGATTAAGGACATGAACCGACTTCTACGGCAGCTTGCGAGGCGATAGTCGTTGACAAAAAAAGTTTTTTTTACAATGTAGAAATCCGAACTTCCCATACGACATTATATCGAAACCCAAATCCACTATGTTTTTGCGAGAGGAGTTTTTGTATGAGTTATACGTTGATGTTCTATGAGAGCCAGGAGGACTTTGCGGCAAGAATGGATCCAGCAAGGCAGCAACATTATTTGGCAGGCTGGACGCACTACGTACATGCTTTGCGGGAGTCGGGCATAGTCGTGTTCGGGTCGGGTCTCCATGCTCCTGAGACAGCTGCAACGATGAAGCGGCGCGGCGGTGAGATGGTTGTCCAGGACGGACCGTTCCCGGAGACGAAAGAGCAGCTTGGCGGAATCTTCGTGCTTGATGTTCCTGACCTAGAGACGGCGCTGGAGTGGGCTGCGAGAGGTCCTGTCGATACGGTAGAAGTCAGACAGAACATTCCTGCGTTGAAGTAATATGGAAGCCCATCAACTTATTGAACAGACAGCTCGCGATGCTTACGGCCGGCTGCTCTCCTATTTGGCTGTGCATTGGCGCGATTTACAGGCGGTCGAGGATGCCATTGGGGACGCTTTTCTCGCTGCGCTAGAAGCGTGGCCCAAGACAGGCATTCCGGATAAGCCTGAAGCCTGGCTGCTTACTGCCGCCCGCAGGCGCCTGATCGATCGTGCACGCCGTACCCGTGTTTCCGAAAGTGCGCTGCCAACACTCATTGCCATGTCCGAGGATACGGAGCGTCTGGCTTCCTCAAGCGCTGCTTTTCCGGATGAACGATTGCGGATGATGTTGCTTTGTACGCATCCGGCCATTGATCCTGCGATGCGTACTCCGCTGATGCTGCAGACGGTGCTTGGCATCGATGCCGCTCGAATCGCGTCCGCCTTCATCGTTAAGCCGTCCACCATGGGCCAACGTCTTACTCGGGTAAAAGCAAAAATTCGTGCTGAACGCATCACTTTTGAAATGCCCGATGCTGAGGAGATCCCGGATCGGCTTGATTCCGTCCTGGAGGCCATTTATGCGGCTTACGGGAGCGGGTGGGACGAGGCCGCGATGGCCGATTCGCCCCGCAGGAGCTTGGCGGAGGAAGCGATCTATCTGGGAAGGCTGCTTCACCAATTCACCCCTCGCGAACCAGAGGTGAACGGTCTGTTGGCGCTCATGCTGCACTGTGAAGCGCGACGCGGGGCTCGGCATGATGAACTATATTCCCCTCTCTGAGCAGGATTGTGCACGGTGGGAACAACGTTTGATTTTGGAGGCTGAACGTCATTTACATATCGCCTCACAAGCCAAAGGGATGGGCCGTTTTCAACTCATGGCCGCGATCCAATCGGTGCATGCACAGCGATTATGGACAGGGCGTACGGAGTGGGAGGGGATTGCGCAGCTATACGAGGGCCTCACGCGGATGTACCCCACGCTGGGCGGCTTAGTCGGTCGCGCCGCCGCAGTGGCGGAAGCTTATGGATCGGAACGCGGCCTTGCATGTCTAGAAGCGATTCCATCTGCAGAGGTAGTGAGCTATCAGCCCTATTGGGCGCTTGCCGGTCATTTGTACAAGCGGATGCAACGCCAAGAAGAAGCCCAATCGGCTTATAGCCGCGCCATTGGATTAAGTACAGATGCGTCGATTCGGCGATTTCTAAGCCGCCAAGCAGTTTGCGGAAAATGACGCACCCCCTTGCTGTAAGAAGGCGACCGAATTTGCAAAGGTTTTTCGTTGAAGATTTGAAAGCCTTACGCTTGCGGGAATTTATGGTAAGATGATAAGTGGAGCACCGTTTCTTATTTTAATTATTGGAGGCGCTTACTTATGGATCAACCATTGCAGCAAGAGGGGTACTTTGGAGAGTTTGGCGGCAGCTTCGTCCCGCCGGAATTGCAGGAAGTGTTGCATTATTTGAGTGAGCAATTTTACAAGTTTAGGGATGATCCAGCGTTTAAGGAAGAGCTTCGCTATTACCTAAGCGAATATGTTGGCCGCGAGAATCCGCTGACGTATGCAGAGCGGCTGACCAAAGCTTGGGGAGGGCCCAAAATATATTTAAAACGCGAGGATTTGAATCATACAGGGGCGCATAAGATCAACAATGCGATTGGCCAGATTCTGCTTGCAAAGCGGATGGGGGCTAAGCGGATTATCGCGGAGACCGGTGCCGGACAGCATGGTGTTGCTACCGCAACGGCTTGCGCGATGTTTAATATGGAATGCGTCATCTATATGGGGGCTGAAGATACGCGGCGGCAGGCGCTTAACGTGTTTCGGATGGAGTTGCTCGGCGCGAAGGTGGTACCGGTCAACAAGGGCCAAGGCCGTCTCAAGGACGCGGTAGATGAGGCGCTGGGCGATCTCGTTCAGAACTACCAGAATACGTTCTATCTGCTCGGTTCTGCTGTTGGTCCGCATCCGTTTCCGACAATGGTCAAGCACTTCCAAGCCATTATTAGCGAAGAATCGAAGCGGCAAATTGTTGAAAAGGAAGGCCGTTTGCCAGATGCGGTCGTGGCCTGCGCTGGTGGTGGCAGCAATGCGATTGGTGCCTTCGCCCACTACATTGACGAGCCGACCGTCCGATTGATCGGCGTTGAACCGGACCAGGCGCCTTCTTTAACCCAAGGTGTTCCGAGCATTATCCATGGCTTCAAATGTTTGGTGCTGCTGGACGAGGATGGGCAGCCGAAGAAAACATATTCGATTGCCGCGGGACTCGACTATCCGGGCATCGGGCCAGAGCACAGCCACCTGAAGGTGTCAGGCCGGGCCGAATATGCAACGGTCACCAATGAGGAAGTGCTGGAAGCTTTTCAGGAGCTGTCTCGCACAGAGGGGATTATTCCTGCTCTAGAGAGCGCACACGCAGTTGCCTACGCGAAAAAGCTGGCGCCGACAATGGGGCAAGATCAGATTATCATCGTTAATCTGTCCGGCCGCGGGGATAAGGATGTCGAGCAAGTGTATCAAATGCTGAAATAAAACCATAGAAGCATCACCTAGTACACCAAACACATTCATGCACGGCAAGAAGGGCGTCCGATGGGCGTCTTTTTTCATTTTCCGCGCATTCATGCATTCACAGCATGAAGGATCAGCCGAGCTCCGGGAGTATCGCTGCCAAGCCGTCTTCGTTCAACTGTCAGTGTTTAGCTTCTGCACGAGAGGCAGGAAGATAACGTCCACGATCTCGATAACCGCTTCATCGGTCAGCGGCGTGTGCGTCGTGAGCAGCTCAAGCCGTACCAAGTCAATGGGAAGGGTAATGACGCGTTCCGCCAGTTCGGCGAGCTTCACCTCGCCGCGCCGCTCGGCGTTGCGCAAGATGTTCATCATAGCCTTGGAGAGTGGATCTTCGGATCTCGGCGGCAGTGTCATGTTGGCATGAAGCTCGTCCCCATGGAATTCTACCATTAGACCGTGGATGGTTTCAGCGCCGATCATTTGCATCGGTTTAATGAAGCCAGCCAGAAAAGTAAGCACGTCTTCTCTCAGGCTGCCCGTATCGGGGGCTTCGAAGGATGGCTTGGGTGCATGCTTCATCAGAGCGGCGACGATCAATTTCGCCTTATTGGGCCACCGTCGATAGACGGCGGTCTTATTGGTCTTCGCCCTTCCGGCGACAGCCTCCATCGTCAGCCGGGAATAGCCGGTCTCGGCCAATTCTTCCCACGCGGCGGAAAGGATCGCATTTTCCAGCACGTCGCCACGTCTTCGCGATCCGCTCGTTTGTTGTTGTTCCTCGCTATGCTGCTTGCGATTGTGCGATTGTTCCGTCATATCGGTTCCTTCTCCCGCGATTTATTTCCGTTGGTCCATTCCGTCATGTAAATAGTATATTGCATTTTCACGAGAAAGGTAATATGATTGTATTCAAATAAGGTACGGTACGTACCGTACCTAATGAATGGAGAGGTGGAGTACCATGGCGAAAAGCCAAGCGGAGGCAATCAAGCTTCCCAAAGAAAAAATCGATCCCAACGTTTTGAAAGTCGCACTTATTCTTGTTTTCGGCGCTATCGCGTCTCAGTTGGATTCAACAATGGTCAATGTGGCAATCAATACGCTCGCATCAGACTTGCACAGCACGGTGTCGGCCATTCAATGGGTAATTACGGGTTATGTCCTGACGATGGGGCTGGCCGTCCCGGTTTCGGGTTGGGCCATTCAGCGGTTTGGCGGAAAGAACGTATATATCTTCTCCCTATGGGTTTTTCTGATATCTTCCGTTCTCTGTTCCCTCGCGTGGGACACGGGCAGCCTGATCGGCTTCCGGTTGATTCAGGGCGTCGGCGCGGGATTGCTCATCCCGACGATGCAAAATGTCCTTGTTCAATCCGCTGGCGGGCGAAATCTCGGAAGGTTAGTTGCGATCATTAGTATTCCGGCGCTGCTCGGGCCGATTCTCGGCCCGGTCATCGGCGGTCTGATCATGGATAACATGAGTTGGCGCTGGATCTTTTATGTGAATATTCCGATTATGCTGGTCGCCCTCTGGCTGTCTTGGAAGCACATTCCGAGGGACGAACCTTCCCAAAGCAAACCGAGACTTGATACGATCGGTCTCCTTCTATTGTCTCCTGCGTTCGCAGTTCTGATTTATGGCATCTCGAAGATCGGCTCGCAAGGCGGACTCTTTTCGGCGGGAGTGCTCGTGCCGCTGACAGCCGGAATTGTCCTGTTAGCCGCGTATATCATGTATGCTTTGCGTACGAGCCAAACGCCGCTGCTGGATTTGCATTTATTCCGCTCCCGGCATTTCATGGCGTCGAACGTCACTTTGTTCCTTTCGGGCATGGTGATGAATGGAGCGCTTCTGCTGCTCCCGCTTTATTACGAGCAGGTCCGCGGCGAGAGCGTGCTGATGACCGGTCTTCTTTTGATCCCTCAAGGGGTAGGGATGTTGATAACACGCAATTGGATCGGGGGCTTGGCGGACCGGATGGGCGCTCGAAGTATTGTGCTCGTCAGTCTGGTCGTGACGCTGGCAGCGAGCATTCCATTTGCCTTTGCGGGGACGGATACGAATTATTTCTGGTTGAGTGCAGCGCAGCTTGTGCGGGGGGCGGCGTTAAATGGTATCCTGATTCCGATTATGGTGTCCGCGTATGAAGGATTAAGGAAGGAACAGATTCCGCATGCCAGCATCTCGACGCGGATCTTCCAGACAATCGGAGGCGCCTTCGGCTCAGCTGTCTTGGCGACCGTCATCGGACAACAAGTGGCAAGGGGTACGGCAGCGAGCCTAACCGCATTAGCCCATGCGTATCAAGTTGCTTTTTGGTGGTCGGTCGGGTTTGCGGCTATTTCATTTATTCCCGCGATGTTTATGTCTAGTCGGAGAAAAGAAAGAGAACTTTGAAACTAACCAAGAACAGAAGATAGTATTTGTTTCAACACCTCCGTCCGGATTATAATACGGATATGAACGAAACGCGCTCGGCTTGAGATAGCTTTCTCTTAGGGAAACAGCAGCAGGGGCATCCCGATTGGATGCCCTTTTTTGTTTAGTTTCCGATTATTCACGAGCAAAATTTTTTACCGCGCGCCTTCGGGGTGGGACGGTTGCAAGGGGGAACAATTCAATGGAGAAGCCATGGGAGCCTAAGGCTAAGATTCTGATCGTAGACGACGAGCTTGATCTCCGCAAGCTGCTTGCCGATTTCTTTGAATTGCAGGGCTATGTCGTCATGACGGCAAAAAACGGTCATGAGGCGCTGCGGCAAGTCGAAAAGCATCCGGACCTCATTTTGCTTGACATCAACATGCCGGAGATGGATGGTCTTGAATTATGCGCGAAAATCAGGAGCTTTATCTCCTGCCCAATTTTGTTTCTAACCGCCCGTGTGGAGGACGCGGATAAAATCTCGGGTTTTCGGGCGGGCGGGGACGATTATATTCAAAAACCGTTTAGCATTCATGAATTAGGAGCCAGGGTAGAGGCTCATTTGCGCCGGGAAATACGGAGCCAGCATAAAACGTCGATCAAGTTTTCCGAAGAGTTGGCGATTGATTTTTCAGCTCGTGCACTGTACTTCCGCGGCGAACGAATCCCCTTGGCCAAAAAAGAATTCGATATTGTTGAGCT
Source organism: Paenibacillus whitsoniae (assembly GCF_003955665.1). Lineage (GTDB taxonomy): Bacteria > Bacillota > Bacilli > Paenibacillales > NBRC-103111 > Paenibacillus_E > Paenibacillus_E whitsoniae. Next base: position 116,595 of record NZ_RXHU01000024.1, on the reverse strand, counting down.
GTTGTCTACACATCCTGGGATGGTGTTCGATAAAGAACGCATTTTCGAGAAAATATGGGGAATGGATGATGAGGGAGATAGTGCCGTCATCGTAGAGCACGTCAGGCGAATTCGTTACAAATTGAAAGAGCATGGCTGTGAAGACAGGATTGAGACGGTCTGGGGGGTAGGTTACAGATGGCGCAAATCATGACCTGGTTAAGACTAGAGCGAATGAGCTTGCTCCAGTCTTTCATCTTTTTATGCAGTCTTACGCTAATCGGGGTTTTATCCGTTATTGTAGTGGAGTTCCAAGGGGCCGAGAGCCTACGCCAGCATTATGACGGAGATTCAACCGTAAACGGCTGGATTCTACCTTCACTTGTCGCGTTGGTCCTCTTAACCGTTGCCGTCGGGATCGTCCTTATGGCCAGCCTTTTTTATCGTTGGAAGCTAAGAAAACCGCTGGATATCTTGATGAAGGCTTCCGAAAAAATCTCCTCGAACGACTTGGGATTTCGGATTTCGTATGAAAGTAAGGATGAACTGGGCGAGTTATGCCGTGTATTTGAAATTATGCGCGCGCAGTTGGAGATGAACTATAAAACATTATGGCGATCGGTTGAGGAACGCAAACAACTGAATGCTATTTTTGCGCATGACTTGAGAACCCCTCTGTCTGTTCTGAAAGGAAATTTCGAGTTTCTGACCACCTTTCTCCCCCAAAACAAGATCACGCAGGAAAAGCTCCTGGACGTAATTCAGACAATGAACGTACATATCGTGCGTCTTGAACACTATACGGAAGCGATGAGTTCCATTCAGAAGCTAGAGGACATCCCGGTTCGCAGCAGCATGATGGAAACGGAACAGCTCATGGCCTTACTGAACGAGAGCGCACGCCAAATCATCCGGCAATCCGGTAAATCTTTCAACACGTCGATTACCGCAGATTCGAACAGAATAGCCGTCGATAGCCATTTGGTGCTGCAAGTCTTTGAGAACATAACGGCCAACGCGGCGCGCTTTGCTGCCAACCATGTGAATATTAAGTATTGTATTGACAAGGGTTATCTTTCAATCACGGTTACGGAGGATGGCCCTGGCTTCTCGAAGGTGGGGCTCCGCAAGGCGATGCTGCCTTTTTATCGCGGGGAGGTATCGCATGCAAACGAACATCGTGGACTCGGACTCTATATTTGCAAAATCCTGTGCGAGAAGCATGAGGGGAGTCTGGACATCGACAACGTTCCCGGCGGCGGCGGGCAGGTAACCGCAAGTTTTTTGACGGGGTTGATAAATCGTTGATAATTATCGCTTAGTATTTCCTTATCAAAAGATGAGGAGTGCTGAACATGTTCACCATACTTAAAAAAATAGGGTTGAGCTTGGGCTGCTTGTTGTTGCCGCTGATCGCCTTTATGGCTGAGCCCACATTCGCTTTGGGCGTTGAAATCCAAAACAAAGCTGACATTCAGCAGAAGCTTGACGATTACGTAACAAAGACGATGAAAGCCAATCATATCAAGGGCGCGGCGCTTGCGATCGCCAAGAATGATGAGGTTTTCTATGCGCAAGGTTTCGGAGCCCAGTCCGATGGCCGCGTGATAAACGGCAGTACCCCCTTCCCCATTGCTTCTCTAAGCAAGTCGTTTACGGCGTTGGCCGTTCTGCAGCTAGCGGAGCAAGGATTAATCGATCTTGACGCGCCATACGCGTCCTATTTTCCCGATTTGTCGGCTAAAGACGAACGTGTTCGCCATGTGACGATCCGAAACTTACTCAATCAGACCAGCGGTCTAAATGATAACGTGAATCCAGACATGACAAGATCCCCTCAATACCAATCATTGCAAGAAATTAATCAATCGCTGAATACGGTTAAGCTTGCTCATGATCCCGGAACTGCTTATAGCTATCACAATCCGAATTATGAATATTTGGCTCTGCTGGTGGAGCATGTCAGCGGTCAGAATTTCGCCGATTACCTGGCAAGTCGAGTATTTAAGCCTTTAGGCATGAATCAAACCTACAATGTCAGTTCTACACAGCAATTCAAGGATGATTCCGCTATTCCGCAGGGACATTATCTTCTGTTTGGGCGCTCTATCCGTCAAGCGGAACCATCTTGGTTTATTAATGGTCCCGCCGGTATCGTCTCTACGGCCGAAGATATGGCGAAATGGATGCTTGCCCAATATAGCGGTCGTCTGCTTTCCCCGGAACTGCTGGAACAATACCATCAAGCCGGGCAGATGAGCCCGTATGGCATGGGCTGGCTTGCCGGCAATGATGAACAAGAGGGCCGCACGATTTCCCATAGCGGAATTTTCTGGACGTATAAGTCGGAAGAGACGATCTATTTGGATCAGCAGTTGGGGATTACGATGTTGTTTAATTCAGGTTTAAACGCATTTGTTGACTATTCGGCATTTATTGACGGGATAGCAAGCATTATGCACGGCCAAGACCCCGGCGCCTCTAACCTGAACGGCAGAAATCTGGAAATCGCCATGGGTTTCTTGACCATCGTCACGTTAATCTGGGGCATCTATAGATTTATTCGTCTAGGGACAAACAAGGGCAGCATCACGACGGGAAAATGGATTCTCTCAACGGTTGGAAGAATAATTCCGGTTGCTATTCTCTTGTTTTTGCCGTCATTAGCTGCATGGATTGGTGCCGGGCGGGTAGTGCCCTGGTTTGGACTTTGGACCACCATGCCATCTCTGATCATATGGCTTGCCGTAGTATCGCTCATAAATATAGCGAATGTGGTACGCCGGTTCACGATAATAAGGCGAGTTTAGGGTGTAACGGGCAATTTTTTTATGGTGTATATTTATGGTAAAGTAGGTCTAAGCTCGTACTACAATGAAAAGAGGGATTGGCAATGTCCTATATCGTAGATTTTAAAAAAGTGTCCACGGTCGGTTTAGAATCCTCGCCTGTAGCAGAAGCGCTTGCCGGTTTACGTGCCAATGAAGCCCGTTATTTTATGAACAAATACAAGCATGAATTTACGGTTGTACCGGCTAGTGAAAGTCAGGAAACCCTTGATTATGTGAACCGCGTTTTGAAAGAACGTGATATTGCCTTTGCGGCCAAACCTTTGGAAACATCGCGTTTTCAAGTGGAAAACATCAAATTTGCCTACGTATTCTATGAGGATGGTCTTTCGATCAATGTCATGTACACCGTGGATGACCCTAAGAAGCGGGCCGTGGGCTTCAAGCTTTCAGAGGGGATGGAGGTACCGCAGGAGCTGGAAGGGAAGTTTAAGTTTGCTAGGCAGAAGTCTGCATTGGCTGGAACGATTCGAGGCTCGTTTTTTGTGATCAAAGGCGAATATTAAGAAAGTCGTCGTAAAAGGAATAAGGAGCAGCTGCTTAAAGGCAGCTGTTCTTTTTTTGAGAAAATCGACAAATCCCGCTTTTTAATGAGACAAAAGTCCTATACACCCCTTGATATATGGTATAATTCAGATATTAAATGTTTGCTTTCGGCTTATTTTCAGGGGGGAATGATTGTGCTGTCTTATCTGCATCGCTTATTAATAATCGCATTCGGGCTGCTGGGTCTGTCTCTTGCAGTTCCAGCGCTTGCTTCAGCGCAAGGTTCTCCGCAAATAGTCTCTGTCACAACTTCAGCGCATGGCTTGTTCTCGCTGGGCGTTCCGATCAACATTTACGTCACCTTTGACGCGGAAGTCGCGGTTACGGGAACACCTACAGTTGCGTTAAATAACGGGGGAACCGCGTACTATGTATCTGGCGATCATTCGAATACGCTGGTGTTTCGATACACGCCCTCATTTGGTCTGAGCATTCTCGGCCTTAATTTGTTGAACGGCAACGCACTCTCACTCAATGGCGGCACGATTACGGATATTGTGGAGAGTGTCGCCGCAGGCCTGTCGACGGTAGGATTGGAGTTAGGCTCCACGGGAGGCAGCTTCGTAGATACGACCCCGCCAGTAGCAACGTTTACGGCGAACAATGGGGCTCACGCTACGAACAATAGAGCGGTTTCGCTTGAATTCACGTACCTAGATGATGTCACCGTTAGCGGAGAGGTGTACCTGTCCCTTGATGGAGTAGCCTGGGGAAGTTCGCAGCCGGTAGGACCGACGACATACAGCTTGCCAGATGAGGATGGGTCCTACACGATCTACGCCAAGTTCCGGGATGAAGCGGGCAATGAGACAGCACCTGCCTCGCAGACGATTGTGCTCGATCGCATTGCGCCCGCAGCTCCCGTGATTACGCCGTCCACAACGGATCGTGCACAAGAAGTAACGGTAACCATCAGCTACTCGGGTGATACGGTGGTCAAAAGGTATCAGCTGTGGGGCGATAACATTGCTGAGTACACGGGACCTTTCGTGCTGACATCGAATCGGACGATCTCGGCGTATGCCACGGACGAGGCCGGCAATCCGTCTGAAACGGTGCTCGGTATTACGAATATCGATCATACGCCGCCGACCGTGACCGCAACGATCAATAACGGTGCGCTATGGACAAAAGATGCGGTTGTCACATTATCCTTCAGCGACGGAGGAACCGGCGCCGCCGGGATGAGGTTCTATTCTCCTCCTGAGACGGTCTGGTCTGATTGGGAACCATATTCGTCGACCCGACTGTACGCACTTTCGGACGGGGATGGCGAGAAGACGGTTCATCTGCAATTTCGAGATGATTATGGCAACGAAGGGGCAGCCATCTCCCTGACGATTAACTTGGATACCACACCGCCAGGAGCCGCCTTGATGATCAATGGCGGGGCGCAGGTTACGGACTCCCGTGAAGTGACGCTAGGGCTTTTTGATGACGGCAGCGGTGCGATGGAGATGCAATTCTCGGAGGACGGTGTAACGTGGACGGATTGGGAGGCTTATTGTGAGACAAAAGCGTTCACGCTGCCTGACGGCAACGGTATGAAGACGATCTATGCCAAGGTAAAAGATGCTGTCGGCAACGAAAGCGACCCGATCACCGAATCGATTATGCTGGATGTGCCGCCGCCTCCCAATCTGCCGCCGGTGATTACGTCACATGGCGGGGCGGCCACCGTGAATCTCGATATTGAAGAGAACACAACAGCAGTGAAGACGATCACGGCCGAGGATCCGGAAGGGGAATTCATCACGTTTGCCATCTCGGGCGGGAGCGATCAAGCGAAGTTCAGCATCGACGCCGTGACTGGGGCGCTGGTCTTCCAGGAGCCGCAGGACTACGAGAACCCGAGCGATACGGATGCGAACAACAGCTATGAAGTCGAAGTGACGGCCATCGACAAACGAGGAGATACGGCAACGCAGACGATCATTGTTCATATGATCAAATCGAATGACGAGCTTGCCGCAGCGGCGGTCATGGAGACCATTGATTTGCTGCCGTCGGCAACGGCCCTAACGTTATCGGACAAAACAAAGGTCGAAGCAGCACGTGCTGCCTACGACAATCTCACGTCCGTCCAGCAAAGCCTGGTTACAAACAGCAGTAAACTGTTCGCAGCGGAAGCGGCTATGCAGGCATTGGAACATGCGACAACAGAGGTCTCGGTCCTATCGGCCTTCGGTAATGCGGCTGGCGATGCGATTACGCTGCGCGTATCCTCCGAGCTGGACGGTATGCATGCGATGGAAGCCAGCCGTTTCCAGCTCATTGTGAATGGCGCGGTCGTCACGGCTTCAGAAGCGGCCTATGATCCAAGCGATGCCAGCGGCAGAACGATTCGACTTTTGTTCTCATCACCGGTCCTGCTCCATGCAACGTCGGCCTCAATAGCCGTGCAAAGCGGGGCTTTCAGAACGAGCACGCAGTACTTGAACGCGGAGATCCTATTTAGACCGATGATTACTTTTAAAAGTCTCGACATCACGCAAAACGACCGGATTGGTGTGGATGATATCGCCGGCATCATCCTGAATCCCGATTGGCATCTGGATGTGAATGCGGACGGCTTCTTTGATCAAGAGGACGTTCGGATGCTGCTCAGTCAGATTTCACCGGTATCCGAAAATAATTAGTAACGTCAGAAGCAACAGAACACATAAGTGCCCCGGTTCCTATAACCGGGGCATTCGTCTTAGGTATAGTGCAGCACAGATCCGCAGTATTCGCACGTTTTCTGTTCGCCATACTGCAGCTGCGTCTTGGAGCCGCAGCCGAAACATTCGATCGTTTTGGGCGGCGGCGGCGGTTCCTTGGGCTGCTCTTGCGTGCTCTCAAGTGTGGCGGCAAGTCCGAGAAGATCGGCGGCGAGGTTAACGGTAAGGTTGTTCGTTGCCGAGAAAGAGGCTGCTGGCTTCTGTCTGTTGGTCAGAATCACTTGGCCTGTCGGCAAATGCACGTAAGCGTCAGGCAGACGGCCCAACGCAGCCATGTGGGTCAACTCGTTGGTGACGGTCTCTACGTTCTGATTGACCACTTGCGCCATGTGGGCGATCAGGGAAACCTCTTGCTCATAGATCATGAAGTGATACTGCTCCATTCGGTTCTCCAAATCTTTTTTAAGAATGGAGGCTCTGCGGAAGTTGAGGAGGCTGGGGAGCAGGAAAATTAGACCAGTACCTATTATGCTAATGAACCTATCGTAGTTGGTGGTTGACTGAACAAACATCATAAGGAACATAAACAGAAACAGACTTAACAGCAGCCCTCCGTAAAACTGCTTATCCATAATCCTAAGATGGGTTATGTTTCGATGCTTAGCAGACCGGATAATCATCAGGATGATCGAAATAGGAAAAAAGATAATCAAAGTCGCAATGATAATACCGCCATGGATCGACGGCTTGTTGTCGGTTGCCACGCAGGTCCCCCCTTTATTTGAGCAGTTGCAGCTTCTGATTGCGATTGTTTAGCGCATTCACAATGTCGCGCACCAAGCGCCGGGTCATCGTAGGCGACGAGGGATTGTCCTGGTCACGGAGCAACTCCCGTACGCATTTATGCAGCTCGCCGGCCTGCCACAGCAGGTCTTCCTCCAAATGCACCAGGGACGGATGTCCGACAGGATCGCTGAACTTCACATTCTCCTCTAGTTCGGCGACGATTCGATGAATGTCTGTCAGATCCGTGCGCTCGAGGGCGGACAAGTCCTGCTTGATCGCGAAGATCGACGACTGGAGCTGCTTCATGAGCAGTGTTTGCGACTTGGTGCTGTCATCTTGCTCCTGAATGACGTTCTTCGCTGACGACATGATGGCGATGCCGATCCCAGCTAGAGCGGCGGTGATGAGGTGAAGATAGAGATAGGTGGAAAGAGCAACTCCGATGACCAGCCAGAACAGCAGGATGTCCACTAGGACGACGACACCGTACGCAATAATCACAACGCTAATACCGAGGTAGGCGGGTACCGTCTGCTGGAATTTGCGGCTGTTGCGTGTGGCCGTCACGACGTAGCCGAAAGCGGTCAACTCCATCAGGATCATGGCGACTAGGGAAACAAGCCAGTGGCCCCATGGCGTCGTATCCTGCCGGAAAACCATAAACAACAGAATCGTAACAAGAACAGCTAAAATGAAAACAATTGAAGCGTTACGGGAAGACCCGAACGAGTTCATGGCACTTCCTCCTTTTAGGACAGTTTATTTCCGCACTCTAGGCAAAACTTTTGTCCTGGCTGTACGTCCGTCTTACATTGTTCACACTGCGGTAAACCCACATGCACGCCGCATTCCGGGCAGAACTTGGCTCCCGGCGCCAAGACATGTCCACATTGTGGACAAGGCATGGACAGGGCGGCTCCACATTTGACGCAGGCACGTGCATGCTGGGGATTATCGGCTTTACACGTTGGGCAAGGACGGACGGCATCTCCGCAATGCGAGCAGAACTTGGAGTTCGGATCAACCGGCTTTCCGCAATTGTCGCAGGCCACTTTCTCTGCGATAGGCGCACCGGATTGAAGCGAACTGCCGCAACTGTAGCAGAATCGAGCGTCCGCTTTATTGGCGGCCTGACACTTCGGGCACGCCCGCGTCTCATCCTGCACGGTGAGCTGATTGGTAAGCTGCGCCAGATTCTGGCCGATCGGGCCGCCGATGCCGATGCCCATAGCAGCCCCGAGACCTGCGTCCATAATGGACGAGCCCACGCCATTCTTGGATGCTGCGCCTTCCAGCGTATTAAACGTCCGTTCCTGCTGGTAGGTGAAGCCGAGAATATCCATTTCCGCGCGTTTAGCCAAGGCATCTTTAAGACGCTGTGTCACGTTGTCGTTGTCCGGAATATTGATCGAGACGACATTGAAATTGGCGAGCCGGATGCCATACTCCTCGAACACGGGGCCGATCGATTGCTCCATATGTTTGGAAATGTCTTCAACATAAGCGTTAATGTCCAGAATGCTGATTTTGTTATGTACCAAATAGCCGGAAATCAGCTTGTTCACGTTCATAAGCAGCACGCCGCTAAAGTGCTTGACCAGGGTGGCCTGATCGAAGACCGGGAGCGTTCCGTTGATTTTGACCAGAAATTTGCGGGTATTCTCGATTTGCACACCGAATTGACCGAAAGCGCGTACCGACACCGGCAGTTGATACTTCGGATCCTGCAGCTGAATCGGCGATGGTGTTCCCCATTTGATGTCAAGGGTATGTGCCTTGTTCACAAACCATATTTCCGCTGTGTACGGAGATTTGCCGCCGAAAGGCAGGTTGATGATGGAGGATAATAAAGGAATGTTTTGCGACGACAGCGTGTGGCGTCCTGGTCCGAACAGATCAAGCGCTTGACCGCCTTTGACAAAAAGCGCCTCCTGCGACTCGTTCACAATCAACTGAGTCCATGTCGAAAGCTCCTCGTTGGGATACTTCCAGGCCAGAGCGAGTGGAGGTCCGTTGTATTTGACAAGATCAATGATAGCCACGTGAACAGCTCCTTTCGTAGTGCTTTATAACCAGATGAGTATAGTAAATATTACGCACGAATGTCTAATTTCGTTTCTTTACTTAATTCTCTAATCGACAAGATTTTCCTTTTTCTTTGTCAATTTTTCTGGGAGGTAGGGCAGATCGAAAGACGGTCAAAATAAAAAAAGCCTCAGCCGTTTGCAGCAGCTAAAGCTTCTTTTACTCAAAAACGGCCGATCATCACCACAACGGCCAGTGCCAGGAACACGAGATTGACGCCGATGTCCTTATACTCTTTTCGCACAATATGAAAGAGAGCGCCGAGCAGTACCACGACAGCCAATGCTAGGGCAGCAACCGGCGTCAACCAGGGGGTAATGCCTGCCGCTTGCGGCACAATAAGTCCTACCGCGCCGAGGAGCTCCAGGATGCCGATGAAGCCGACGGGGCCTCGCGGCACATCTTTGACCCACGACCAGGACTGCTGCGCTTGATCAGCTCGAAACGCCTTCATCCATCCAGAGTAAACAAAGCCCAGTGCCAAAATTCCTTGTACGATCCAAATGGTGATATGCATGTGTGAGATTCGCCCCTTGTCGGTATTGTTGGTTGACCCTTCCTAGATGCATAATAGAGCAAAGCGATTCATACAGGAAGTAGGCACTTTATCTTTACCTGGTCTACAAAAAGTTACCTTGGCAGGAGAAAGGACGGACGCGATGCCGACCATTTGTAAATTCGAGAAAGCGCTGGAGATTCTGACGGGGAAGTGGAAGCCGGTGATCTTGCTGAGGCTGTTTGCGAATGGCACAATGCGATTCAGCGAGATCCAGAAGGCGATTCCGGACATTAATAAGAAAATGCTGGCCCAGCAGCTTAAAGAGCTGGAGCATAACGACATTGTCCACCGCGAGGTGTACAGCCAGGTGCCGCCGAAAGTCGAATACTCGATAACGGCTTACGGTCACAGTCTCCATCCAGTCTTGCAAACGTTGAATGATTGGGGAGAGGGGCATGTTGAACATATGAGCCGCTTGCATGGAGAAGAGACCTCAACTGAAGCGGTGGATCGCCCCCAGACGCCGGTACGCAAGGCGTAGACCTAGACCCGTTCACAGAAGTAAAAGCCCTCACCATGAACGCTTCCCCGTTAGCGCGTGTCTAACTTGCAGGGGCGTCTCATGACTGAGGGCTCTTGGCCGTATTACGGATTTACTTCAATGCAATCGTAGTTAAGCTGCCATTCGTTGTAAAATCTTGCGTATAAGCCACGCTCGCCTTCGCCGTCACGGTACCGTCCGGACCGGTTATCGTCACGGTCGGCGCGCTGGTATAGCCCGAACCGGGGTTCGTGATCGTGGCGCCGGTGACTTTGCCATCGGTGACGATCGGGGTTGCAGTCGCCAGCGTATGCTGCCAGAGGGCGCCGTCCCTGCCGTTGTAGCGATAGAAGTTCGACACTTCGTCCAGGCGGTCGTTGGTGATGCCGTACGGCGCGAGAACGCGCAGCAAGGCTGCTTTGTTCCGCTGCGCCTCCTCGGCAGTCGGCCCGCGGTCCAGCCCGGCAGGGGTGACGCCGCTGAAGGCTTCGCGGAACACCTCGTCCGGCACGCCGAGCGCGGCGGCGATCACTGCGATCGGGCGGCCATGGTCACGCGGGTCGGTGTCGAACCCGCCGGCGATCGTGACCGTGTACGCGCCGACCACGGTCGCGCTCACGGTATCAGCGCTGCCCGCTTGCTGCGGCGCGTGGTCCGCCGGCGCACCCGGAGCGGGCGCGTTTGCCGGCGGACGCGGTGCGCCTTGCGCGGGCGCTTGCCCCGGGGGCTGCGCGCCTGCGGCCGGGCAGTCGCTGCCGGCCCCCGCTGCTTGCCCGGCGGGGCTCGGGCGATCCCCCGGCGGCTTGGCCTTTGGCGGCGGCGGTTGCGTAGCCTCCGCTGCGGCTGGGGCAGCCGAGGCCTCCTTGTTCGGCAGCACGGTTAGCAGCGTGCCTCCAGCAACGACAGTGGCCAGAAGGCCGGTGATGAGCATTTTTTTCATAGATATCATCCTTCCTTGGGGGAGTGGTGGTTCGTTTCTTGAGAACATCGTACCTGCGTTTGGTGAAAATACGGTGAAAGCGTGCGCGATATCGCCTATACTGATTTCATAAAGACTGAAGGCGGATGCTGGTGACAGGTATGGAGGATCAGGATCGGAGAGGTAGCAACCGAAAAGGGAGGGTTTGCCCATGAAAATATTGCTGGCCGAGGACGACCTGCGGCTTGGTGAACTGACGGCCCACATGCTGAAACGAAAAACGGGCGGCGACGTCGACTGGGTGACGACGGGGAGCAGCGCCTTCGACTACGCGACTGCTTCCAGCTACGACGTTGTCGTGCTGGATTGGATGATGCCGGACGGCGACGGCCGGGAGACGTGCCTCAAGCTGCGCAAAGCGGGCTATCGCGGCGCGATCGTGATGCTGACGGCCAAGGATGCGCTGCAGGATCGGGTAGAGGGGCTGGACGCGGGGGCGGATGACTACGTGATCAAGCCGTTTGAGATGGACGAGCTGCTGGCTCGGCTGCGGGCGCTGATGCGCCGTAATTTTGCGCCGCTGCAGGATGATATCGTCACGATCGGCCATCTGGAATTGCAGCGAACGAATCAGCAGGTCATGCAGGGCGGCCGGGAAATGCAGCTGTCACCGCGGGAGTTCCAGATTCTCGACCTGCTGGTTCAGAACCGCGGCCGCACGCTGTCGCGCGAGCTGATCCTGGATCGTATCTGGGGACTGGACGCCGACGTCAACCTGAAAACCATTGACGCGATCGTGAAGCTGATTCGCAAGAAGCTGGCATTCTCCGGGGCGCAGGATCTGATTCAGAGCGTGAGAGGGGTAGGATATAAAATCGATGCCTAACGCGAGCGTACCCAACGTGTTCGACCGCATGCAGCGCAAGCTGACGCTGCAGTACAGCGGGGTGCTGATCGTATTCCTTACGCTGTTTGTGATCATTGTCTATGCGCTGCTGTATCTGCTCATCTGGAACGATCAGCGCGCCCGCCTGACGAAGCTGGCGGACAGCGAGATCCGGATCCTCCAGGCCTGGGCGAATCAGGACAGCAACCCGAACCGGCTGCCGCCGCGCGAGATTGAGGACAAATTCTCGATCAGCGCCGATCAGTCGTTCTACTATTTGATCGCGGAGAGCGGCAATGTGCAGCTCGGCGACGAGACGCAGTCGGAGCTGCGCGCGCAGGTGATGGCGCTGATCGGGCAGGGGCATTTTCACGGGAAGTCGATGGAGAAGGTAACGCTGCAAACGTTCGATGATCCGAACGCGAGAGACACCGCTGTTGGCGGCAGCGCGAACTTTCTGGTCGTAGATCGGGACTTGCAGTGGCAGGGGAAGCGTATCGGCAAGCTGTATGTAGGGAAAGAGGTGACGTTTCAGCACAATCTGTTCCGCTACTTGCTGGCGGTGCTGGTCGGCCTGGCGCTAGCGTTCTTCGCGCTAGCCTTATGGCTAAGCCACTACATGTCGCGCAAGGCAATCGTTCCGGTGGCTCATGCCTACCAACGGCAGCGCGAGTTCGTCGCGGACGCCTCGCATGAGCTGCGCACACCGCTAAGCGTGCTGACGACCTCGATGGAGGCGTTGGAGCTGGAGGACCGCGACCCATTCGAGCGGAAGGTGCTGGATGGGATGAAGGCGGAGGCGCGCGCGATGACGAAGCTGACCGGCGAGCTGCTGCAGCTTGCCCGCTCGGACTCCGGCGATGATCGGCTGGCGTTCGCACGTTTCGACGCAACGGCGGCAGCGCTCGGCGTGGTCGAGAAGCTGCGCCCTATGGCGCAGGCGAAGTCGCTCGTGGTGGAGCTGGACACGCCGAGCGAGCTCGTGATCGACTGGGATCGCGAGAAAATGACCCAGCTGCTCGTTCTGCTGCTGGAGAATGCGATCAAGTACACGCCCGAGGGCGGCCGGGTCGTCGTGCGGCTGGCGGTCGTGCCGGAGAAAGGCGGCCGCGTTCTGACGATTGAGGTGCAGGACAACGGCATTGGCATCGCGGCGGAGGCGCTGCCGCGTATTTTTGACCGCTTTTACCGTCAAGATAAAGCAAGATCACGTCAAAGCGGCGGTCATGGCCTTGGTCTCGCGATTGCGAAGCAGATTGTGGAGCTGGGCCGGGGGACGATTCGGGTGAACAGCGAGGAGGGCGCGGGCAGCACGTTTCAGGTGCGGATTCCCTTGCAAGCGTGACGTACTAGAAAGAACAGGAGGAGCTCGTGATGAAGCCTACGACGATTTTAATTGCCGACGATGAGCCGGAGATTGCCGATCTGATTGCGCTGCATTTGGGCAAGGAGGGCTATCGCTGTATCAAGGCGGCGGATGGCCGGGAGGCGGTGCAAGCGGTACAGACGCATGCCATCGACCTGGCGATTCTGGACATTATGATGCCGCAGCTCGATGGCTATGAGGTGACTCGGCAAATTCGCGAGCGGCACCACCTGCCGATCATTTTCCTCAGTGCGAAAGCTTCCGATCTCGATAAAATTACGGGACTCGTGCTGGGCGCCGACGATTATATGACGAAGCCGTTCAACCCGATGGAATTGGTTGCACGGGTGAACGCCCAGCTGCGGCGGGCTCAATTGCTGAATCAGCCGGCGCCGGACGCCAGAGCCGTGATCGAAGCGGGCGGTCTGATCATCGACCCTGAGCAGCGCAGCGTGATGCGCTACGGCAGGCCGGTCGAGCTGACGCCGAAGGAGTTCGATATTTTGTACCTTTTGGCCGCTCATCCGAAAAAGGTGTTTAGTGCGGAGCATCTTTTTCAGGCGGTCTGGGGAGAAGTCTACTATGAGAACGGCAATACGGTGATGGTGCATATTCGCACACTGCGCAAGAAGCTCGGGGAAGAACACGACAAGCAGAAGTGGATCAAAACCGTCTGGGGGGTCGGTTACACATTCAATGGCTAACATACTGCGAAGCTTCCGTTTCAAAATGCTGCTGCTGCTCGGACTGAGCATGGGGATGTCCGGCACGCTGGTCTATCTGCTCTATAAAGTCTTGCAGATTTACTATGCGGGCGTGCGCCGAGAAGATTCGCTGGCGCGGGTGCGCAGGGCGATCTATGAATTCGGGGACTTGAATTTTTTCCTGCTGCTGTTCATTCCGCTTGCGATTGTGTTTTTCTTTTTTCTAACGAAGCCGTATGCCGCTTATTTCCGGGAAATATCGACCGGCATTCACCGGTTGGCGCAAGGCGATTTCGGGCATCGCGTCCATGTGGAATCGAACGATGAGTTTCAAACAATTGCAGCGGACATCAATATGGCCGGCGAGAAGCTGCAGAAAGCGATGGAGCGGGGTGATTTCGCCGAAAGCAGCAAGGACCAGCTGGTTCTGAACCTGGCGCACGATTTGCGCACCCCGCTGACGTCGGTGCTCGGTTATCTCGATTTGCTGCTGCGTGACGAAGGGCTGACGCGGGAGCAGGCTGTGCACTATACGACAATCGCTTTCACCAAGTCGAAGCGCCTGGAGCGGCTCATCGACGAATTGTTTGAGATCACGCGGATGAATTACGGCAGGCTGGAGCTAGAGAAGCGGGACCTTGATCTCAGTGAGCTGCTGGCGCAATTGCAAGAGGAGCTGTATCCGATCATGGAGAGCAGCGGGTTGATTGTGCGCCCGGAGCTTGCGCCACAAGTGAAGATCGCGGCGGATGGGGAGCTGCTGGCGCGTGTGTTTGAGAATCTGCTGACCAATGCCTGCCGATACGGACAGGACGGGCAATTTATCGATATTCGCTGCTTTGTGGAAGCCGGCGAGGCTGTGGTGCAGATCATCAATTATGGGGACGTGATTCCGCAGGAGGAGCTGCCGCGTGTGTTTGAGATGTTTTATACCGGCGACCGGGCCCGGACACATCGGGAAGGGGGGACTGGCCTCGGTTTATTTATCGCGAAAAACATCGTCGAGCAGCACGGCGGCACGATCTCGGCGCAGAGCAGTGTCGTTGGCACGAAGTTTGAGGTGCGGCTGCCTCAGTAGCCGCCCAGCCGTTTTAAGAAAAATTTTAGATTTGACCCACTTCGGATTTAAACCGTTTTTCTTATCCTGATAGCAGGAAATTCAGGGAGGAAATGAACGATGAAGAAGTGGCTTTTGGTGCTTATTCTTGTAGGGCTTCTAGGTTATGGAGCTTCGAATTGGCGGTCCTCCGCGCAGCCGTCGCTGTCGGTCGACTTTCAAGCTGAGGATCAACCGGCTTCCCTTGGCCCGACCAAGACCGTTAAAGTCAAGAAGGAACAGGTCAACCAAGGGAATCTGGTCCTCATTAATAAAACGAACCCTGTCCGCGCGGCAGGCAAGAAGGCGGATGTGGTTAAGCTGTCTCAACAACGGGATCAAGCTGTCAGCTACAGTCTGCTCGATAATACGATCCGTTTGTCGCAGAGTGTGCTGGGGCCCTTGCAGACGATGCTTGGAGCGGCTGAACAGGAAGGGGTTCGCCATTTCATGATCACCAGCGGCTACCGGGACAACGATGAGCAGGAAAAGCTGTACCGTGAGATGGGCTCCGATTACGCGCTTCCCGCCGGCTACAGTGAACATAATCTGGGCCTTGGTCTCGATATTGGCTCGACGCAGGGCGAAATGAGCCGAGCCCCGGAGGGCAAGTGGCTGACGCGCAATGCGGCGGCGTATGGCTTTATTTTACGCTATCCCAAAGATAAAACGGCCGTCACCGGCATCCAGTTTGAGCCTTGGCATTTTCGGTATGTCGGCTTGCCGCACAGTGTTGTGATGCAGGAGAAGAACATGGCACTGGAGGAGTACCTGGATTATCTGAAGGAGCAGAAGACGTACGCTGTGAAAATCGGCGAAAAAACGTATCAAGTGTCCTATTATGAGGTCACAGGTAGCGCCTCCATACCGGTACCGGCCAACGGCCGCTACGAGCTGTCTGGCAACAATCGGGACGGTGTCATTGTGACGGCAACGGTTGGCGGATGAGAGGGCGACGCCTGCGGTCTGCTCATCTTTGGGAAAACATCGTTGGATGCTGTCCGCTTTCTTGGGGCAAATTAAGCTTGGGCATACAACCCTCCATAACCAATTAAACTCAATGAGGGTCATGCTCGCTGCGGGCGCTCCCTAATTGAGTTTTTTGTATCCTTGACAGGATGGTGGGGCCGGTTGTCTTCTACAGAACGGAAACTGTAAACGGATTGTCACTTTTTAACCGCTTCTAGGCACCTTCACTAAAATTTACAGGCTTTCAAATACGTTTTAACTATCATATAATAGTAGGTAATCTTATCTGTCCATCGGCGCGATGAACGGATGATCGGCAAAGCATGGTCAAATATTAGTGTAAGGATGGTAACTATGAGCAGCAGAGACAACCATACAGACGTTATCTTAATTGGTGCCGGCGTTATGAGTGCGACATTAGGATCGCTGTTGAAAGAATTGGTGCCGGATTGGAAAATCTCCGTATTTGAGAAGCTCCCGACCGCAGGGGAAGAAAGCTCCAATGAATGGAACAATGCGGGTACAGGGCATGCAGCGCTGTGCGAGCTGAACTACACGGAAGAGAAACCGGACGGTTCCGTCGACATAAGCAAGGCGATTAAAATTAATGAGCAATTCCAGGTGTCCAGACAGTTCTGGTCCTACCTCGTTGAGAAGAAATTGATCGAGAACCCGCAGGAATTCATCATGCCGCTGCCTCATATGAGCATGGTCCAAGGGGACAACAATGTGAAATTCCTCAAAAAAAGGTTCGAGGCGATGTCCAGCAATCCGCTGTTCCAAGGCATGGAATTCTCCGATGATCCGAAGAAATTGATGAAATGGATTCCGCTCATTATGGAAGGCCGGACGTCGAAAGAACCGATCGCGGCGACCAAAATTGACACCGGTACGGACGTGAACTTTGGCGCTTTAACGCGACTCTTGTTTGACTACTTGGTGGAGAAAGATGTCAAAGTCAACTACATGCACAGCGTTGAAAACATTAAACGCACAAGAGACGGCCTGTGGCAGTTAAAAGTGCGCAATTTGTACAACGGTGTGGCCGAATATCATACAGCCAAATTCGTCTTTATCGGCGGGGGCGGCGGCAGCTTGCCTCTGCTGCAGAAATCCGGCATTCCGGAAGGCCGGAATATCGGTGGCTTCCCGGTCAGCGGGATTTTTATGGTATGCAACAACCCTGAGGTCGTGGAACAGCACAATGCCAAAGTGTACGGCAAAGCGCCGGTCGGCGCGCCGCCGATGTCCGTTCCGCATTTGGATACGCGTTACATCGACAACAAGAGATCGCTGCTCTTCGGACCGTTCGCCGGCTTCTCGCCGAAGTTCCTCAAGACTGGCTCGATGTTCGACTTGCTCGGCTCCGTGAAGCCGAACAACGTAGCGACAATGCTCGCCGCGGGCGCGAAGAACATGTCGCTAACGAAGTATTTGATCCAGCAAGTGATGCTGTCCAAAGAGAAACGGATGGAAGAACTGCGTCAATTCGTGCCGAACGCGAAGAGCGAGGACTGGGATCTGGTCGTTGCGGGTCAGCGCGTTCAAGTCATCAAGGATACGGAGTCCGGCGGCAAAGGAACGCTGCAATTCGGTACGGAGGTCGTCAGCAATGCGGACGGCACGATTGCAGCCCTGCTCGGCGCTTCTCCAGGCGCATCGACGGCGGTGTCGGTTATGCTCGAGTTGATGAGCAAATGCTTCCCTTCTCACATCAAGGAATGGGAGCCGAAAATCAAGGAAATGATTCCTTCCTACGGCCAATCTCTCGTAAAGAATCCGGAGCTGATCAAGCAGATTCATGCATCTACCTCACAGGCGCTCGGTCTGAACCGGGAACTTCAAACGGTAAACTAATCCGTCACATCGCTGTGCCGATGAAGCGGCCCTCGTCCCCGAAGTTAGGGGACGGGGGCCGTTTTGCTTTGTGGAGAGGCGCTGCAACAAATCATGCAAATTTAATTTCATCTGTGCTAACATGAAAGGTATCCAACAGCTGAATCAAAAGAGGGTAATCCGCCGTGCATTCGGAACTGACCGCTTATATTACACTTGCTTGTACATCGGGCGTACTGAACCTGTATCTCTGCCTCTACGTGCTGATCAAACGCCATCGATACACGAATATCGCAAAGCTGTTTCTTGTCTATACGATCTGTATCGCCGTCTACTGCTTTTCTTCGGCGCTCGGCTTGCTGTCCACGACAATCCATGAGCTTAAACTATGGACCGCCGTGCAGTATATCGGCATGCCATTTTCACCGCCGCTGGGCCTGCTGTTTGTCATGCGTTATTTGGGCTTCCCTGTGACAAGAAGAAGAGTCATCTTGCTGCTGGCGATTCCTGTGATTAGTTTATGTATGGTCGCGACCAACGACTGGCATCATCTGCATTACCGCGTATTCGAAATCGACCCGATCCTGGGCGCGCCTTACGTTCATCAGGAGATCGGCGTCTGGTATATGATTCACGGCGTGTTTACGTTCGGAAGTATGTTCGTCGCCTTCTGGCTGGTGATTTTCCAGTGGCGGGAGACGGCAAAGACGTACCGCCCGCAGCTGATTGCGCTGATGTTCGGGCAGTTGGTGCCGATTGTCACCGCGTTTGTCTATCTGGTTGGGCTTACGCCGCCCGGCGTGGACCCCGTACCGATGGTGCTCTGGATTTCTTCGCTTCTCTACGTATGGTCGATTAACTCATCGCGCTTGTTCACGCTGATGCCGATCGCGAAGGATGCGATTTTCCAGAGCATCAATGACGGTGTGTTAGTCCTCGATGAATTCAACCGGATCATTGAGTTTAATCGCGCCTGCCAGAGGATGCTGCCCCGCCTGCACAAAAGGCAGCTGGGACAGCAATTCGCCGAGACGTGGCCTAAGCTGGCCGGGAGTCCGTTTCCGTTCCCGCTTAAGGTGGAGGCGCAGAGCTTGGAATTGCAGCTTGCTAATGAGGGGCGGCCGGACGCGATGTACCAGGTACGGATCACGCCCCTGGAGCATGCGAATCAAGGCGAGGGCTTGCTGCTGATTTTTACTGACATTACGGAGTTAAAAAGGCTGCAGCGGCAGCTGGAACACCACGCGTATTACGATGAATTGACCGGGGCTCCGAACCGCCGCGCGTTCTTTCAGCAGGGCACGATGACGCTTGAAGAAAGTAGACAAGCCGGGGAGCCGTTTACGGTCGTGCTAATGGATGTTGATTATTTCAAAAAAGTCAACGACACCTTCGGCCACCATGTCGGCGACCAGGTGCTTATGCACGTGGCGCACCTATGCCAGCAGGAGCTGCAAGCCGGCGAACTGTTCGCCCGATACGGCGGCGAGGAGTTCGTGCTTGCCCTGAAAGGGCGCACAATGCAAGAGGGCGAGGCGGTGGCGAACCGCCTGCGGACCTGCATCGCTTCCAAGCCGCTCACGACGACCGAGGACAAGATCCCGGTGACGCTCAGCCTCGGTGTCGCCGAAGCGGAGGACGGGCCGGAAGAAACCTTGTCGCAGCTGCTGAACAAGGCGGATCAGGCGCTGTACGCGGCGAAGCAGGCTGGGCGCAACCGGGTGTGCGTGTATGCAGGGGGCGGAACAGCCTGAGAAATAAGTCATCGAGGCCCAAGCGGTTTTAAGCGCTTGGGTCTTTTTGGTGTCGATTTATGCAAAAATCCGTCTATTTATGTCTAAAGTCCTATGATATGATGGGAGTAATCAGCCATTTTTTGGAGGGAAATCATGAAACGGTTCGGCAATTATTCAGTATTTCTGCTGTTGATTATGCTTTTTGGTACGTTCGCCGCGCTGGCGCCTGCCGCTTCGGCTTCAGTTGCGAACAGTCGAGCTGCGGTCAATGTGATGGTGAGCAGCTCGCACGGGTACCAGCTTTCTAGTTCCAGCGTCACGCTGACATCGTCGGCGCTTTCTTTTCCGCTTACCTTGCGAACGAATGCTTCGGGGAAAGCCACTATTCCCAATTTGCCGGTTGGTGAGTATACATTAACCGCATCGGCCAGTGGGCATACACCAAGTCAACCGATCATCGTCACATTGACAGCGGGGCAGACCCTCGACTATACGTTTACGCTTGTCGGCGACGATGCCGCCATGGGGATTGACTTTCTCAACCCCAACAATTATTCGCAGGATGCAACTCAGTTTCAAGGCACCGTCTCCTGGTCAACCTACGGTCCGATTCCGCTGCATTCCGAAATGCAGCTGCAATTTCTGGATGCCCAGAACGGGCAGGTAGGTTCGCTGATCGCGACGATGTATACGAGCAACAATACGAATACTTATTCCACTGACGTGTCGGCAACGGCAATTCCTTCAGGCGCCACTCGGATCGGAATCGCGCTATTGAATGAGAGCGGGAATGTCATCGCGACGCGAACCTCTCCGATTTGGAATTATGGGCGGCACAGCGCGAAGGCCTTCAAATTTCTGGACACGGATCCGAATGGCGGGGGCATTCAGGCTGTCGTGACTTGGTCGGGTGCGTCGGATGAAGCTTCTCTGGCAGGGTACAAGCTTTTTTACTGGGTCAAGGGTGAGAATTTGTGGAGCTATTGGGACAGTGTAGCGAAGCAGGAAACGGGGATAGGTACGGCGGGGAAGTACGGTTATGCCTTTGATGCACTCCCCGCAAAGACGATCGCGATCCTAATCGGCAGCGTCAACAGCAGCGGGGAGGAGATCAACTCTTATCCGACGGTTTACGTTATCGATAATCGACTGGGTGATGTCGATCTGGATGTTGATTATCCAGGCAGTCTGCCGGCACCGGCTATTCTTCAGGATTACACGTATTCACTGGTGCCGGGCACCATTTCCGGCCAAATTAACTTCTCAGTGCCCGCGAATCACAGCCAGATTCAGGGCTACAATCTTTATTTTGCCGATGCGGCAGGGACGAAACTGCAAGCCATCGGCAGAATCGACGTACCGGATTCTCATTCCCAGCAAACGTATGATTTAAATGCTAACCAGCCCATTCCTTGCGGCGCAGCCAAGTTTGCGCTCTATTCTTACGGAGTGGATGGGGAAGACACCTATGAAAGCGAACCGGTCTTGTTCCCGATCAAGACGCTGAACGGTGCGACAAGTACGGCGGGTTGCGTGCATTTTGTGGATATGGAAGCGCAGGGGAATCTTCTGCACGGTCTTCTGACCTGGCAGTCGGCAACGAGTACAGCAGGGTATAGCAGCTACCAGATCGATTTTCTCGATAGCGAGGAGCATTTTGTAGACAATATCGGTGAAGTGCCGACAGATGCAGAGACGACCTTTGCTGTACCACGCGGGTTGGTGATTCCGAGCGGCGCTGCGTACATCGGTATTCGGCTCAAGGATAGTCAGGGGCACACTTCCGACTATTTGACGGCGTTCCGGATTGAGGACAATCAGTCCGAGGAGCAAGTAAGAGCGGCCGTCAGAGAGGCCTATTTCCCAGGCGCCTACCCTATTGGCTTGGACGCGATTACAGGCGTTTTGCTTCAGCCGGGCGGCGCTGCTGCGTATGATCGAATGGATGCCGAGCTGCTGTTGTCGCTCATTGATTCGACGTTAGGCCCGAGGTAAACGTAAGCTGCGAAAGCGTCTCTATCCCAGTGGATAGGGACGCTTTTTGTATGTATCGGCACTTTGGACTATTCCGGGCGACTCCGGGGAGCGGTCTCGGTGAAAGGAACGGGAGGTTTTCCAGTTCGTGTGAATGGTATCCGTTGACGAACCTCTATGCTAGGCAGCACTGTAATTTTTGTTGACACTTTGCATACAAATGTATACAGTCATTGTATACAAACGTATGCAAGGAGGAGAGCGTGTGCATGAGAGAATTTGAAGGCCATATGAAAGGCGACAAGCATCGGGAGCGGGGCGGCGGCCATAAAGGGCGTCATCATCACGGGGCACAGACGTTCCGCCGAGGGCGGGCGTTGGAATTTCTGGAGCGGCTGAACGTGAGTCGGACGACACTTAGGCAGCAGCTTGAATCCACGGATTTTCAAGAGATCCGTCCCATGCTCCTAGGGGAACTGAAAGCAATCGAGACGGTCATCGACCAGTTTACGAAGCATTTTGAAATCCGTGAGCTTGAGGAGGCAGAAGAGCAAGCTGAGGAAAAGGAAGGACGCGAGTAGCCGTGTGGGGATTACGTGCTTATATCAAGCCTTACTGGAAATTCGTTGTGCTGGGCCCGCTTTTTATGATTTTCGAAGTGTTCTTTGATCTGCTCCAGCCGAGGCTAGCCGCTCATATCGTGAACTTCGGGGTGGTGCTGCGGGACTACAGCGTCATTGAACGCACGGGGATCGCGATGTTCGCGGTGACGCTGCTTTCGCTGATTACAGGCGTGGGCTGCAATTTGTTTGCGAGCCGGGCTTCTCAGAATTTGGGTGCCGACATTCGTGAGGCGCTTTTCACCAAAATTCAAACGTTCTCTTTCGAGAACATGGATAAGTTCCAAACGGGATCGCTCATTACTCGTATGACAAACGACGTTGTCCAAGTGCAGAATCTGATGCAGATTATGCTTCAGGGCCTTGTCCGGTCACCGAGCTTGCTGATCGGGAGTGTCGTCATGGCGCTGCTGATGAATGTGAAGCTGGGGCTGATTTTGCTGGGAACGCTCATCGTCTTAATTGCCGTGTTGGCGGTGCTGATCCGGTACTCCTCGCCGCTGTTTGCCGGTGTACAAGCGAAGCTGGATGCGGTAAATACGCGGATTCAGGAAAATTTGGCGGGTATTCGGGTCGTCAAAGCATTCGTTCGCTCGGATTACGAAACGAAGCGCTTCCGCGAGGTGAACCGCGAATACACGCACATCTCGATCAAAGCGGCGCGGTTCATCGCGCTGAACTCGCCGATCGTGACGCTGATCATGAACGCGTGCCTGGTCGTTATTTTGCTCTATGGCGGCAATCTGGTATGGGACAGCTCTGTTCAGGTCGGGGATCTGGTCGCGTTTGTGAATTACGTTGTGCAGGTCCTGTCGTCGCTGCTCATGGTGAGCGGGCTGCTCATGAACGTGTCACAGGCGAATGTGTCCGCACGGCGCATTCAGGAAGTGCTCTTGACGAAGCCGCGGATCGCCAGCGAAGGCATGGCCGTCGAGAACGCGACCGCGATTCCGGCGGAGCACGTGAAGTTCCAGAACGTCGCGTTCGCCTATGCGGGCTCGCAGGATGACCGAAGCCTGGTGCTGCGCGACATCTGCCTGGAAGCCAGGCGCGGGGAAACCGTCGCGCTGATCGGGGCGACCGGGTCCGGCAAATCCACGCTCGTGCAGCTGCTGCCGAGGCTGTATGATGTCACCTCCGGCTCCATCGCCATCGATGGCCGGGATCTTCGCGAGCTGCCGCTTGCTGCACTTCGAAGCAGCATCGGCATGATTATGCAGGAGTCGTTCCTGTTTACGGGCACGATCCGCGACAACATCGCCTTCGGCAAGCCGGACGCGACGCAGGAAGAGATTGAGGCGGCCGCAGCGGCTGCGCAGGCCCACGACTTCATCGCGAAGCTGCCGGAGGGCTATCATACGCTGCTCGGGCAGAAGGGCGTCAATCTATCCGGCGGGCAAAAGCAGCGGATTTCCATCGCGCGGGCACTGCTCGTGAAGCCATCCATATTGATCATGGACGACAGTACAAGCGCGCTCGATCTGGCTACCGAGCAGCGGCTTCGAACGGCGCTGAGCGCGCTGACGCGAGACAGCATCACCTTCTTGATCGCACAGCGGATATCATCGGTGATGGCCGCGCAGAAGATTATCGTCCTCGATGAGGGTGTCATCGCCGGCAGCGGCACGCATGAAGAGCTGCTTGCATCCTGCGCTGTGTATCAAGACATTTATCGCTCGCAATATGGCAGAGAGGAGGCGCCGTATGTCCACCGACCATCGATCCAGTCCGCCACAGGCGAATAAAGCGCAGGCGCATTTCGAACAGATGGGCTTCCGTCCAGGGCAAGGGCCGCATCACGGGGCCGTGCCGAAGGTAAGGTCCAAAAACACCAAAGAGACGCTGCTGCGAATCTGGGGCTATCTGAAGCAGCAGCGGCAGGCGCTTGTAATTGTGATCGTGTGCACGGCGCTAACGTCCGGTTTATCGCTGCTAGGCCCCTATCTGATCGGCAAAATTATCGACAACCACATTATGCCGCACCGCCTGAACGGACTCCTGCGGATGGGCTGGCTGCTTTTCGGCGTGTACGTGCTGGGCGCTATGTTCACGTGGATTCAGCAGTATGTAGCCTCAAGCTTATCCCAGCACACCGTGCGGGAGATGCGCGAGGACTTGTTCCAGCAGTACCAGCGGCTGCCGATCCAATTCTTTGATCAGCAGCGCCATGGTGAGCTAATGAGTCGGGCGACCAACGATATCACCAACGTCTCCAACACGCTCAATCAGACGGTCGTGCAGATCATCTCCAGCGTGCTGATGCTGGTCGGCAGCTTAGCGATGATGTTGAGCTTAAGCCTCTGGATGACGCTGGTTACGATTTTAACGGTACCGATTATCGCCTTTTTGACGAAAAAGATTACTAAATACACGCGTCAATATTTCTCAACCCAGCAGAAGCAGTTGGGAGACGTGAACGGCTTTGTGCAGGAGAACATTTCAGGCCTTAAGGTAGTCAAAGTGTTCGGGAGGGAAGCCAAGTCGGTCGAGCAATTTCGCGAGATGAATGAAAAGCTGCGAACCATTGGCATCAAGGCTCAAAGCCTCTCGGGCTCGATGGGTCCGCTGATGAATGCGATGCGCAACTTGAGTTTCGTGGTGATCGCCGTGTTCGGGGGGATTTTCGCCTATCATGAAGTGATTACGATTGGCATTATCGTCAGTTTTCTAAACTACGCCAACCAATTCAGTCAGCCGATTAACCAGCTCGCCAACCAGTACAATCTGTTTCAATCTGCCGTTGCGGGGGCGGAGCGTGTGTTTGAAGTGCTAGATCTGGAGCCGGAGACGCTCGGTGAGAAGGAAAGCGCTGCGGCACCGGCCATCCGGGGCGAAGTGGTCTTCGACCGGGTCAACTTCGGGTACACCTCGGACGTAGCGGTGCTCAAAAACGTGTCGCTTCAGGCGAAGCCCGGCCAAACGATTGCGCTGGTCGGCCCGACGGGTGCGGGGAAAACGACGATTATCAATTTGCTGACGCGATTCTATGACATCCAGTCCGGGCGCATCCTGATTGACGGCGAGGAGATTCAGACGATGAACAAGTCGGCGCTGAGGCGGCACATCGGACTGGTTCTGCAGGACGCGTATGTGTTCTCCGGAACGATCCGCGATAACATTCGCTACGGGCGGCTGAACGCGACGGATCAGGAGGTAGAGAAGGCGGCTTGGCTCGCCAATGCGGATAGCTTTATCCGCAAGCTGCCCAGCGGCTACGATACGTATTTAAGCGCCGAGGGCGGCAACCTGAGCCAGGGTCAGCGGCAATTGTTAACCATCGCGCGTGCGGTGCTGGCCGATCCGGCGATTCTCATTCTGGATGAGGCGACGAGCAGCGTGGATACACGGACAGAGCTTCATATCCAGGAAGCGATGCGAACGCTGATGCAAGGCCGAACGAGTTTCGTCATCGCGCACAGGCTGAGTACGATTCGTGAGGCAGATGAGATACTGGTCATTCAGGACGGGCAAATTACAGAGCGGGGGTCGCACGACGAACTGCTGAAGCGGAATGGGTTCTACGCAGGCTTGCATCGCCATCAATTTGTGCAGGGAGAGGTTGGCTAATGAACTGGGAACGCTATATCGGGATCGATTACGCCGGGCGCGGAGAGCCGCACGAGCGAACGGTCGGGATTCAAGTCGTTGAAATCGACCGTGAAGGCCATGTACAGCGCATGTCGCCGCCTGGAGGCTCGGCGCGATCGTTCAGTTGGTCACGACAAGAAGTTTACACATACCTTCACACACAGCTGGCCGTAAAAAAGGAACAGGTTATAATCGGCATCGATCATAACCTGTCTTTTCCTTATTCGTATTTTGGAGAACAAGGATTGCGGGATTGGGACGACTTTCTATCGCATTTTGTAGCGCTCTGGCCGACCCGTGAGCAGTCGGTGCGGGCCTGTCGGGAGCAGGCGCCCCCTTACAAAAATGGGGCCGAACTGCGGATCACCGAAACCTACACAGCTTCCGCCAAAAGTGCCTGGAACTTCGAGCAGCTCACCGGCGCCGTCTCCTATTCGACGCATGCGGGGCTGCCCTGGATTCACGCGCTGCGCACCGAAGCCGGAAGCGGCCTGCACATCTGGCCGTTTGACGGCTGGCGCCCACCCGCCGACACCAGCGTGCTGGCGGAGGTGTACCCTGCGCTGCTGTACCAGCGGTACAAGCACGCGGACGATTTTCCCCGCGACTGGCCGCGCGATGCGCAGGACGCCTACGTCATCGCCGCGTGGCTTCGCGAGCGGGACGGCAACGGCACGCTGGTGCGCTACTTCGCGGCGGATACTTTGACCGCAGCGGAGAAAGCGATTGCGCAGCGGTGCGAAGGTTGGATTCTGGGCGTGTGTTAAGCTCGGCTGCACACGCCGCGCCGTCTCGTTCAGCGACTCCGTGGACGCGGCGACTTTTTGCGTTGCTTCGCCAATATCTTCAATGACTTGCACCAGCGCCTTAATGTCAGTTTCGACGCGCTCGATTTTGGCGCTGTTTGCTTTCATAGACGTCATACGTAAGCATCCGGGCACATGGCACTGAGCGTAAAGAGTTGCAGGAAGGACTATAATCTTGTTACACTGAGTTAATTGATTGATCACTTATTATAACGTGGAGGTAAGGTTCTCATGGCAAAAAGCGAGGCGTCGTCCGTCAATCGACGGACGGAAATTATTATGGCTGCGATCGAGGTATTCGCAGAAACGGGGTACTACCGGGCAACGACCGCAATGGTTGCCAAGCGAGCGGGCATCTCTCAGCCGTACGTCTTCCGCTTCTTTGAAACCAAGGAAGCCTTGCTGTTGGCGGCGTTGGAAATGTCTTGGGTGCGAATTGCTTCATCGTTCCGGCAAGTGACGGACACAGTGGCGGACGACCGGCTGGAGCGAGAGTTGGTCGAGGCCTACGAAGATATTTTAGCCGATTACCGATCAGAGACACTGCTCCAGATGCAGGCGCAGACGATGATGGAGAAGCCGATTCGCGAGGCCATGCAAGCCGGTTTCAGGGAAGTGAGAGGGATTGTGCTGGAAGCTTTTCATAAAATCGGAGTTCCTCATGCGACGGAACGGACGCTGCTGTTTCTCGCGCGCGGCATGCTGTGCAATATTGCAATGGCGCTGGACCTGCCGGAACTTATGGAGGGCTAGCCTCGCGAGGGGCTGTCTGGAACGCTTGAAGTGGAGCGGGGACTCCAAGTTGGTTTTGCTTGAAAAAGAAGGTCCAATACAAAATAGTTATTGATCAATCACTAANNTTAGTGATTGATCAATAACAGATGAATATGTTTTCTCATGACAACCACACGGTGCTGGTTTGAACTATGAAACGGAGGCGTATACCCATGAAAAAAGCAATTGTACTAGGAGCAACCGGCGGAACTGGTGCTGCGATTACGGAGGAACTGATCGAGCGGGGCATCCCGGTCATCGCTTTGCCGCTCGCGCGGCAAGCTTGAACAACTGGCAGCAAGACTTGGCCAGCCCGCGCATTTGACACTATCCATCGGCGATGCGTTTAAAGCAGACGACATCGCAGCTGCAGCCACTGATGCGGAAGTGCTGTTTCATTGTGCGAATGTCCCCTATCATGAAATGGCGGAAAGGCTCCTTCCGCTAGGCGAGGCCGTTATGGAGGCTGCTGATCGCCTCGGCCTTAAGGTTGTCGTCGTGGACGGCATCTATCCGTATGGCCGCAGGCAGACTGACCTTGTGACTGAGGAGCACCCGAAGCAGCCACATACCCGCAAAGGCCGCGTCCGGCTCCGCTTTGGGGAGATGGTGCTGGATCGCGGTCGCTGGCCCCGGGCGCGTTCTCTCATTGTGCGGCTGCCTGACTACTACGGACCTTCGGCCAACGAGGCCTCTTACCTGGGCTCAACACTGCAGGCGATTGCTGCGGGCAAGCCGGCCTTTTTTATAGGCACGATGCAGGTTCCGCGCGAATACGTCTACCTGCCCGATGCGGCCAGCATGATCGTTGAGATCGCACTGCGGGACGCTTCGTACGGGCAGGAATGGAACATTCCGGGCGGCGGCGTAATCGCTGGCAAAGAGCTTGTCCGCATCGCCCGCGCAGCTAGCGGAAAACGGAAGCCTGTTTTTGCCTTGGGCTCCATCTCCCTTTCGATTCTAGGGCTGTTCATTCCGGTTATGAAGGAAGTCGTTGAGATGCTTTATCTAACCAAGGAGCCGCTTAAGCTGAGCACACATAAATATACGCAAGAGATTGGCCCGATTGCAGCAACGCCTTTTGAGGAGGGGATAGCGTCAACGATTCAGCAACTGAAAAAGTAAGCTCATACCCAAAAGCCATCCCCCTTCGGAGGGCTAAAGCTGTTTCATCGCCATTTTTGTCAACATCATGAAGATTTGGCGGCAACCGCTTGTTTATCCTCCCTTTACGTATACCCAGATACGGCTTCGCTTGCTATAATTATGTATTAGTTTCATTGCTTGCGAAAGGAGTGGAGAGGTATGGCTTCATTGTTCAGGAACCGATTATTTTTATTTTCGGCCTGTATGATGATCAAAGTTTCTGTCGCTTGGACGATCCTTTTTGAAACCGGACCTTCGCTGCGCATTTTGCTGACGGAAGTGCCGTTTATTCTAATTGCCTACACCCTTGTGGAATATTTGGCGAAAAAGAGGAAGATGCTCTGGTACCTCATCGTCGATTTCCTGATTACCCTGCTGTTCTTTGCACTTGTTATTTATTATAAGCACTTCGGCGTCATTGCAACGTACCATGTGCTGGGGCAGGCCAAACAGGTAGGCGCCGTGAAAAAGAGTATTTTCTCCGTCATCGAGCCGTCCTATTTCCTAATGTTTGCCGACATTGTCCTGGTAGGTGTTCTGCTGCGCTTCAAAAATAAAGCCCCGCGCTTCCGAAGGGTCGTCACAACGCCGATTTCCTTCAAAATTGTAAGGCGTGTTGCGCTGGCCTCCATTGTCCTATGTACGCTGAGTGTGCTTCCGAACCGCGGCGCCTTGAACGAGAACGTGAAGGCCGAGAAGATGGGCATTTTGAATTATGAAATCTACAACCTCGTCGACCGGAAAAAAGAAGAAGTCATCAGCGCGAACGCCATCTCGCAACCCGTGATCGATGAGCTCAAAAATAAATCGGCCGTCACCGCTCCGCAATTATTCGGGTCAGCTCAAGGGAAAAACTTAATCATCATTCAAATGGAATCATTTCAAAATTTCTTAATTCATCTTACCGTTGACGGCACAGAAGTGACGCCGAACTTGAATCGGCTGGCGGCATCCAGCTATTATTTCCCGCGGTTCTACCAACAAATCGGGCAAGGGAACACCTCCGACGCCGAGTTCCTGACGAACACGTCTTACTACGTGCCGCCGAACGGTCCTGCTTCCCAGGTTTATGCGAAGAAAGATCTCCCGAGCCTGCCGAAGCTGTTGGAAGACCAAGGCTATACGACGATGAATTTTAACACGAATACCGTAACGTTCTGGAATCGCGACGATTTATACAAAGCCGTTGGCTTCGACAAGTACTATGACAAAGCGTTCTTTAAAGATGAAGATGCGTTCTTTTACGGAGCGTCCGATGAAGTGCTTTACCGGAAAACGGCCGAGGAGTTGCAAAGCTATCAGGATCAAGGGCAGCCATTCTACGCCCACATTATTTCGATGAGCTCGCACAATCCGTTCACGATTCCGGCGTCCAAGTATCATATGACGCTGCCGGATCGCTATGAAAACACGTTTGTGGGGGACTACATCCGGGCGGAAAATTATGCGGATTACGCGCTGGGCCTCTTTATTCAGGATTTGAAGGCGAGAGGGCTGTGGGACAACAGCCTCGTCGTCGTTTATGGTGACCACCGCGGTTTGCCGCTATTCTCTTTGAAGGATGAAGATAAGGCCCTGATGAAGGAAATTCTGGGGCATGATTACGCGGAAAAAGATTTGATCAACGTACCGCTGATGATCGCCGGCGGCGGCATCGATCATCCCGCGGTACAGATGCAGCTCGGCGGCCAAGTGGACACGATGCCGACAGTGGCGAATCTGCTTGGCGTCTCGCTGTCCAACTACGTGCATTTTGGCCAGGACCTGTTCAATCAGACCGCCTACAACCTCCTGCCGCAGCGCTACTATTTGCCGACAGGTTCCTTTGTGAACAACGAAGAATTGTTTATGTCCGGCAAAGGCTTCGAGGACGGCAGCGTCCTCACGCTCGCAGGAAACAGCGAGTCGCATCAGTCGGCGACCGAGGATGAATTCAACCGGGCGCTGGGGCTGCTGCAGCTATCCGACAGTTACGTGTCACAGCTGCCGGACCGGACGGAGGAAGAAGAATAAACCATGTGCAGGGTCGCATGCTTTCGGCCTGCGATAGACACAATAACCCCTAGGCTATTGCAAAGGGGGGAGAACGACATGGCACAACAACAAGGCCAAGGCGCTAAGAACACAACGAAGAAAACCGCAAATGACAAAAACAAAACCAATGACAATAACGAATAAAGGATGAGGTGACCACCATGGCGGGAAGAAACAGCAAACCTGACAATGATGGCCCATCCTCGAATCCGGGCCGACTTGACCAATACGGCGATAAGCTGGCGTCCAGCAACGCAGAAGAGTTCGAAGACGCGGCAGCCTCCGTGTGCAGCACTTCTGCAGTCGTGAAT
Source organism: Paenibacillus whitsoniae (assembly GCF_003955665.1). GTDB lineage: Bacteria > Bacillota > Bacilli > Paenibacillales > NBRC-103111 > Paenibacillus_E > Paenibacillus_E whitsoniae. The sequence continues at coordinate 85,885 of NZ_RXHU01000024.1, read as the reverse complement.
AAGGGCGAGCAGGAGTCGTAGTTGGCAAAGCTGGAAACCAAAAACCTCTAGGCCATTAGATGGCTTAGAGGTTTTTTGGCGTGGCTTAACGCTGCAGTTAGTAACGGCAAGTGAATCATTACGCAAGCAAGGAACGGATCGCTTCTTCTAGCGGAGTAGGCTGATGGCCTAACAGTTGCTCCAAATCGTTGCTTTCCACTTCCAGGGCTCCTGCACCGATCTGGCTTTGCATAGCAGCCAACATATCGGCAACCGGTTGTGGCAGTCCTGCTTGACTCAGTATATTGCGATATGCCGCTGGATCGACATATTGAACCTGCACAGTCCGACCCATAGACGACGCGAATATCGCCGACAATTCCTCTTGCGTTAACAGCTTGCCCGTCAATTCGTAAACGACGTTCTCGCGCCCATGTCCGGCAAGCACCTTAGCCGCCGCTTCGGCATAGTCGCGGCGAGTTGCCCAACCCGTCTTACCTTCTCCCGAAGCGATCACCCATTGTCCGCCGTTCAGAACTGTCTGGAATGTGGCCATTTCATTTTCCAAATACCAGTTATTGCGCAGTATGACATACGGAATACCCGATTGCTGGATCGCTTCCTCCGTCTTCTTGTGGCTTTCGGCAAGCGTCAATTTGCTGTTGGACGCATTTGGCGCACTTGTGTACGCAATAAAGCCGACATTCGCTTCATTTGCCGCTTTGACGACTGCCGTCTGCTGACTGACCCGGTTGATCAAGTCGTCCGTCGAGATCATAAGCAGACGATCAATACCAGTGAAAGCCGTTACTAAAGAGTCGTAGTCATTGAAGTCTGCGGTGCGGACATCGATACCGCGTGCACGAAGATGCTCCGCCTTCTTCGGATCGCGTACGCTAACGGCGACTTGCTCAGCAGGTACGAGCTTCAGTAATTCTTCTACGACGAATGCTCCAAGATTTCCCGTTGCTCCGGTGACCAATAATTTCATCATTGTTTCCTCCAATTTTATGTTTTTTCGCGAGCAAGCCATTCTGCTTATTTTAGTCAAAGATAAATTGTCTCGGTCTATGGTATTATAAATATCACACGCAATTTAGAGCAAGTACGATATTTTAGTATCGTAGGTATACAAAAAGATACTATAAGAAGGTGCCAATATGGATGATAGGATGGAGAAGAACATGAGTATTCAAGGCTGTCCATTTTTCACGGTTCAGAAGCTGCTGGCGGGAAAATGGGCTTTGCTTATCATGTATTTTTTGGGCGAGGAGACGCTTCGGTTTAATGAGCTTCAGCGCAAACTGGATAACTTGACACATGCAACCCTTGCGAAGCAGTTAAAGGCATTAGAGCTGTCGGGCTTAATCATTCGAAAGGAATATGCTCAAATCCCGCCCAAGGTGGAGTACTCGCTAAGCGAACTTGGCCAAAAGCTGCAGCCAAGCTTGAACTCGCTTTTCGAATGGGGCGGTGAATATTTGAAATATACGAGCGGCAAATAAATGAATTAATGCATGCGGGTCGACTCGATTTATTGATGCTGAACGGAATGATGATGATGAAGTACGGGGCGGTGTTATTTTGCGTCGATTGTCCCATATGCAATATATTTAAGATCAATTCATGGATGTTACGGAGGTATCCGAATGGCCAGTGAATGTATTAATGAGCGTTACAAGGAAGCAAATAAAAATTTTCGACTCTACTCGGGAAGCTTATGAATGGGCAGATCACTACATTCTGACTTTGCAGGAGGTCTTAGCGTTAACGTTGGGTATGCAACTCCAGACTTACAGCTATTTAGTCGAGCACCTTCCAAAATAGGAACAATATAACAATTTAAGGGGTAATGTTAATATTTCTCTGGATTGGGTGTTGATGCATAAGATTTGGATAACATCTTGTAACGAGTATCAATAATTTCTTTTGATGGTTCATATTATTTCCGCCCCCATAGAATGATTTGATTTCCTCGATCAGGCTCGTCTATTCGCAATTCGCAAGATTTCATGGCTTGTTTGAGTTCGGGAAAAACAATAGGGATCTGAAGTTCACGTGAATCTGTAATCTCATTTAATTTAAGAGGGTTAAACCACTCTTATTTGCCCGATTCAGCCTGATTGAGGAGAATATAGGAGGGGTAAACCACCTCTATTGGGGGTGAATCTGCACGTTTTCGAGCTGTCGGCGCAGAATAAGAGGGGTTTACCACCCTTATTTGACCGATCCGGCCGGAATGTGAGGAAATAAGGGGGGCTAGCCACTTCTATTTGGCTGGAATTGCATTTTTCCAGGTTGCCGATATCTAATCTCCATGCAGCCAGATTAAGCGCAATGGCGGCTTTACAACATAATAGGCGAGATCGCTATTGCTCCGCCATATAAAGCAGATTCCAACGGTGGCCGTCCGGGTCGGCGAACGCCGCGCCGTACATCCAGCCTTGATCGTGCGGTTTACCAAGGATAGTCGCGCCGGCGCTCTCCGCTTTGGCGATCAGGGCGTCGACCGCAGCTTTGCTTTCCATGCCGAGCGAGATCAGTACTTCCGCGCTGCTGCTTGTATTGGCAATCGCCGCGCCACCTGTGAAGGAGCGGAACACCGGCTCCGGGAATAGCATGACGATGAGTCTCTCGCGGCCGACAACGAGCTTGATTTTATCCGTCATGTCGGTGGTGTCGAAGCCAAGCTGGGTGTAAAAGGCTGCGGAGGTCTGAATATTGTGCATGGGCAAGTTTAACCATACGGATGTGGACATGGGGATCGCGCTCCTTAAAATGAGATGATGTTCAATAGGTTCATCATACCATGCTTGTCCTTGGGAAAGAATGCAGTGTTGACAGAGATGTTCAGTTGTAACTATAATGATTACAACGAAAGGGTGTTCAACATGCAAATCAGCAGCAGGTTTTCCATTGGCGTGCATATTCTTTCGCTGCTTGCCATTCATCCGACCGAGCATCATACTTCTGAGTGGATCGCAGGCAGCGTTGGCACGAACCCGGTGATTATTCGGAAGGTGCTAGGCTACTTGAAGAAAGCGGGTTTGGTCAACGTCCGCGCCGGCAGCGGCGGGGCCACGCTGGCGCGCAGCCTGGAAGAGGTTACGCTGTTGGATGTGTTCCATGCCGTCGATGTGGTGGAAGAGGGCAAGCTGTTTCATCTGCATGAGCAGCCGAATCCCGCGTGCGAAGTTGGCGCGAATATTGAGCAGGTGCTCCGGCTCCTGCTGGTGAAGGCACAATCGGCGATGGAAGGTGTGCTCCGGGAAATCACGATGAAAGAACTGGTCGAGGTTCTGGCCCAGGAGATTAAGGCGAAGCGTACGGCAACGTAACTGCCGCCTTCTGCTGCATTTGTTGTAACTTATGTGATTACAACGAGACAGGCATAAGAACAGGATCCCTTTTCGCAAAATAGATCGATGATCATACATTTGAATAGGAGGCAGAGTACAATGAAAATTGGTGTGATTGGGGCTAGCGGCAAAGCAGGCCGTGTGATTGTGGAGGAAGCGGCAGCGAGAGGGCATGAAGTGACGGCGATTGTGCGGAATGCGGGAAAAGCGCCGGAGGGCGCAGCGGTGTTGGCCAAAGACGTCTTCGAACTGACGGCACAGGATCTTGGCGGCTTCGACGTCGTCGTTAATGCGTTCGGCGCGGCGCCAGGCCAAGAGCATCTGCACGTGGAAGCGGGGCGTGCGTTGATTGCAGCGCTGCAAGGCGCACCGAACACCCGCCTGATCGTCGTCGGCGGGGCGGGTAGTCTGTATGTCGACGAAGCGATGACGCTGCGCGTGGTCGACACGCCGGATTTTCCGGAGCTGTACAAGGCGACGGCGCTCAATCAAGCGCAAAATCTGCAAGATTTGCGGGAAGCCTCGGGCATCCGATGGACATTCGTCAGTCCTTCGGCGTTTTTTAACCCGGACGGCAAGCGCACCGGCGCTTACCGCAAAGGGAACGAGCATTTGCTCGTGAACAGCAAGGGGGACAGCTACGTCAGCTACGCGGACTATGCCATTGCCATCGTGGATGAAATCGAGCAGCCGCAGCATGAGAACGCACGCTTCACCGTGGTCGGGGAAGCAGAGTAAGTATAAAAGAGCTAGGCCCCGGCAAACAGGGCCTAGCTCTTTATTTACCGCTTGGCCATCCGAGCCAAGTCGTTCGTCAGCGTGTCGAGCTGCAGGAAGCTCTCCAGAATGTCGCGGATGCGGCTGTCCTGCGTCTGCATATTGGCGGACATCTCCTGGATGGATGCCATGTTCTCCTCGGTGATGCCGGCAATCGTCACCATCTGATCCGTGATCCGCGTATACTCGCGGTTCAGTCCGTCCGCGGCGCTGTTCACCTGCGCCGACTGGCTCTCCAAGTGACTGGCGTCGCGCGCAAGCGCGCGCATCACTTGGATCACTTTCTGCGCGGCCTCGCTTCCGCTGGCCACGGAGTGCTGGCCCTGCAGGACTTGCGCGGCGGCCTGCGACGTTTTGGAGCGGATATCTTCGAGAATCCCCTCGATCTGTTCCGTTGATTGCTGGGAGGACTCCGCCAGCTTGCGAATTTCATTGGACACGACAGCGAAGCCGCGTCCATGCTCGCCGGCTCGCGCCGCCTCAATGGCGGCGTTCAGCGCGAGCAAGTTCGTCTGCGTCGAAATGTGCTTGATCGACGCGACGATGTCGCGGATGAGCGAGCTTTGGCTGTCGAGCTCATTCATCAGGTGCACAGACGAGTCGATCGTCTGATGGGCTTGCGTCATTTGCGCTTCGAGGGATGCTGCTTCCTCACGCCCCGATGCCGTAAGCTGTGCCGTCGACATGGAGAGCTGACTCATTTCCGTAGCACGGTTCGCCAAGGAGGCGACGGATTGCTCAATCGCGGTAATCGATTCGCTGATGTCTGTAATACTGGCGGTCTGCGTTTCCGTGCTGGCGGTGATTTCACCGAAGGCAGCGGTCACCTCCCGGGAAATCGTGCCCGTGGATGTCGCATTCTGTTTCAGGTTCGAGCTGAACGCATGCAGCATAGCCAGCGAAGCGGAGACCTGTTGAATGAGGTCGTCCGACTTATTTTTTTCCTCGATGGCGTGCTCGCTTTGCTTATGCATCTCTTTCTGCAGCTTTTCGCTGAACCGGGTGGAGACAAAGAGCGGCAAAGCGAATAAGGCGAAATACATATACATTGTCATGGGTGCGTTATCCCCGAATATGGCGGTCCGATCAGGGCTGAGGAAGAAGTATGTCGTGAGCAGGACGCCCATGAGGCTGGAGAATGCGATGGCCCGGGAGCTTGCGTACAAGGTCATGATCGCCAGGTTGACATAGACCAGCAAGTAAGTCGTTAGTATCGGGCCGGTCAGCATCAGCAGCAGCGTAAGCAGCGTAATGATGGCGGATAGGATAAACATGATATAGGTGGTTAGCCATCGTTTGTACGTAAGGACGGTTGCAATGCCGCAAGTGACGGTTCCCACCAGCAGCAGCATGATCATGGAATCCGTTCCGGCCCCAGTGAGGACATCGACCGCCAAGCCAAGCAGCAGCATCCCCCAAATAATATTCACAAGCAGTTTATTGCGGCGATGCAAAGTATCAAGCGCGTTCATCATCTGGCCACCTTTTGTTCAGGAGTACTTTCAACGATTCGATGATACCATAATTCGACAAATAGATGCATAAATTTTACCTAAAGGAAGAGGGGCAGGCGCAGCAAAAAAGCGTAAGGGACGTAAGGATCCTTTACGCTTCACTTTAAACTGCCAATAGATTGCACGCTGGCTCGTGTTTAAGTAGTAACCCCCGAATGAGCGGCAAAATGCCTCGCCGCTTCCTCGGCTTCCTGCTTCGCTTTGCTGAGAATGGCTTCCCTCTCGAGTCTCGCGCCGCCTTCTGCGCGGATAATCGTATAATCATCGATCCCGACGAAGGTGGAAATCATTTTCAAATACTTATGAGAAAATTCGACATCGGCGTACCAGCCGCCCTGGGAATAGATCCCGTCGCTCGCCTGAATCACCAACACCTTGCGGCCGTCGTTTAGCAGCCCGATCGGACCATTCTCGCCGTAAGCGAAGGTTTCGCGGGCGATCAGAACGTTGTCCAGGTAATCCTTCAACTTGGAGGGAATGTTGAAATTGTAGAGAGGCAGCACAAATACGTAGCGATTGGCCCATTTGAACTTCTCCAGCAGCTCGCCCATGCGATGGGTAATTTTGTGCTCCGTTTCACTCAAATCTTCGCCTGCTGCCAGCTTGCCCCATGCACTAAGGACGACGCCGTCTACGACAGGAATGTCGTTGCCGTACAGCTCCAGCGTTTCGATTGCCGCCGTGGGCTCGAGCTCATGGAGCTTCTCTTTAAAATGGCGGGCGACTTGCAGGCTCTTGGACTTCTCAATCGCAACCTTGGGGTGCGCGTTAATGACCAGTACTCGTAGCATAGGTTTCTCCTTTTGTACACGAACTTGGATGCTGAATCCGTCAGCATTTAATATTTCAAACCCCTTGTGAACTTATGCCCTCGCGGGGGAATAGCCATGGACGGTCTCATTTACCAAAGGTAAAAAAACGGCAGGTCGGAAAAAATAATTGTAATTAATGTTCGGTTCTTGTTCGCGTCTTCGATATTTGGTAAGATGGTTGGGGTACTTGAAAAAAATGGATAGGATAGAGGAGGATGAATTGTGAACATATCAAGTGAGGCCGGCGGCTCTGCCGACCTGAGCGGCATCAAGCGGGGGCCGATTGTCGCTGCGCTGGTGATTGGCGCTTTTGTAGCGATTTTGAATGAAACGCTGCTGAACATTGCTTTCCCGGATCTGATGAAGGAATTTGGCGTCCTGCCGGCGACGATTCAGTGGCTGTCTACGGCATATATGCTGGTTATCGGGGTGCTTGTCCCGGTTACGGCCCTTTTGCAGCAATGGTTTACAACGCGGCAGATGTTTTTAACAGCTATGATTCTATTCCTTGTCGGTACGGTTATTTGCGGAACTGCACCGATATTTAGCATGCTGCTCGTGGGTCGGGTCGTGCAGGCAATTGGAACGGGGCTTATGCTTCCGGTCATGATGAATACGATTCTTGTTATTTTCCCTCCAGAGAAACGTGGCGGCGCCATGGGGATGATCGGTCTGGTCATCATGTTCGGACCGGCGATCGGGCCGACATTGGCGGGGCTCATTATTGACCAGCTTGACTGGCGCTGGCTATTTTACCTGGTAACACCGCTGGCGTTATTCTCCGTCATTTTTGCGGCCGCCTATTTGAAGAATGTTTCCGATATTACGAAACCGAAGGTTGATATTTTGTCTATTTTGCTGTCGAGCATCGGCTTTGGCGGCATCGTGTATGGCTTTAGTAAAGCGGGCGAAGGCTCTTGGTCAGCGCCTGAGGTGGTATGGACGATCGTCGTCGGCGGCATCGCTGTGGTGCTGTTCGTGATTCGTCAAATGCTGATGAAGGAACCGATCCTGAATCTGCGCGCGTTCAAATATCCGATGTTTACGCTGGTGACGATCATGATGCTGGTGCTCATGATGACGTTATTCTCGACGATGATTCTGCTGCCGCTGTTCCTGCAGACGGCGCTGATGATGACGGCGTTCAAAGCCGGCTTAACGCTAATGCCGGGCGGTGTGATCAACGGGATCATGGCGCCGATCTCCGGGAAGCTGTTCGACAAGTTCGGGCCGCGTGTCCTTGTGATTCCAGGGCTTATCCTGGTGATGCTGGCCGTGTGGCTGTTCACTGGCATTACGGTTTCGACGACAGCCGGTTATGTTGTCACCCTGCATATTATTCTACTTATCGGGATCTCGCTGGTGATGATGCCGGCGCAGACGACGGGGCTCAACGAGCTGCCGCGTCACTTATACCCGCACGGTACGGCGATTCTGAACACGCTGCAGCAGGTGGCGGGCGCCATCGGCACGGCGTTGTTCATCTCGATCATGTCGTCCGGCACGAAGAAGTACATGGAGACGGCGGCGAATCCGAACCCGGCCGAAGGGCTTGTGGCGGGGTTGCATGACGCGTTCCTGATCGGCTTCTGGATCGGCTTGATCGCGCTTGTACTGAGCTTCTTCATCAAGCGCGTGAAGGCACCAGCGGAAGATGCAGGTCATGTGCCTGTGAAGGAACAGCATTCGTAAGGTGAAAAAAGGTTGCCCAAGGTCGTGATGACCGAGGGGCAACCTTTTTTGTATGTTGAGGCGCGCTACGCGCCCAGCGGCAGCTGCACGGTGAACGTTGTCGATTCGCCGACAACGCTCTTCGCGCTGATGCGGCCGCTGTGTTGCTCGACGATCGACTTCGCGATCGCGAGGCCGAGGCCGTAGCCGCCCATTTTGCGGGAGCGGGACGGGTCGGCACGATAGAAGCGGTCGAAGATATGCTCCAGGTGCTCGGGCGCGATGCCCGGCCCCGTGTTCGTCACCGTCAGGAGCGCATCATTATGCCGCTTGCGCAGCGACAAGGCGATGCTGCCCTTCGGGTTCGTGTATTTAATCGCGTTGTCCAGCAGGATCATCACGACTTGCCCCAGCTGCTCGCTGCTGCCGCGCACGGTGAGTTCCGGCTCGATGTCGTAGCTCAGCGCGATGTCTTTCTCGAAGGAGACGGCCTCCATCGCGAGCAGTACGCCCTCCACGGCGTCGCTCAGATTGACCGGCGTCACGATCATTTGCATCCGCGCGTCGTCCATCTCCGTGAGGTACAGCAAGTCGTTAGTGAGTGTCTTCATGCGCTCGGTCTCCGATTTGATATGTTGCAGCCACTTCGCCTGCTGCGCGATGGTGTCCTCGCTATTCGCGAGCAGCACATCGGCGTTCGTGTTGATGACCGCTAGCGGCGTTTTCAGCTCGTGCGAGGCGTCGGCGATGAATTGCTTTTGCCGGTGGAACGCTTCCCGCACGGGCGCAATCGACCGGTTGGCAAAGAAGCGGCTCGTAAAATAAATGACCACGAGCATCACCAACCCCACGATCAGGAACGTGTAGATGAGGGTGGTGAGAATTTTGACCTGGGCAGTGACATCAAGGAAAACGACGGAATAGCCGTTAGGCGTCAAATCCACCTTGTAGGCCCAACGGTTACCGTCCAGCGTGAACTGTCCGCCATTCGCGGGGCCGGAGGACACCTTGGCAATGGCATCGGTGTAGAAATCCTCGTCCATATCGAAACGAGAGTTTGTCGACGTAATCGCCCAATGGACGTCGGTCTGCAAAGAGAAGGAGACGGAGCGCTCTGCCGGTGGCCCCATGCCGTCATCAAACATCGGCGACCTGCCTTTGTCCCCGACGCGGTGCGGCTTGCCTTGACCGCCGCCGCCATCCGGGCTATGCAGGAAATCCGAGACCTTCCCGAGTTCCATCTGGATGTCGCGGTGCACGTTCCCATACGTGATCGTATAGATCGCCGCGAAGGCGGCCAGCATCATGACGGAGATGATGACCAGATTCAAGATAAGGAACCGATTCCGAAGCTTCGTAAACATCACTCAGCCGCCTCCAATACGTAACCGACGCCGCGCAGCGTGTTGATGCGGACAGCGGATTGGAGGAAGGTTAATTTTTTGCGTAAAAAAGAAATATACACTTCCACATTGTTATGCTCGGCCTCCGAATCGAACCCCCACAGCTTCTCGATGATTTGCTCTTTGGAGGTGACGGCGGTCTTCCGGGTGATCAGGAGCTCCAACAGTTCGCTTTCTTTTAAAATAAGCTTCATCTCCTTCCCCTTGCAGGTCAGCTTCAACGTATTCGTATTCAGTTCAAGATCTCCGAATTTCAATCCGTCCTCCGGCAGCACCTCGCCTTTGCGCCTTAGCGCCGCGCGGATGCGAGCCAACAGCTCTTCCGTTGAAAAAGGCTTGGCAACATAATCGTCTGCCCCGTGATCGAGTCCCGCGATTTTATCGGAAGTTTCCCCTTTGGCCGTCAGCAGAATGACCGGTGTAGCCACACCTTGGCCGCGCAGCTTGCGAAGAACGGTGATCCCATCCTTCTCCGGCAGCATAATGTCCAGCAAAACTAAATCATAAATCCCGCTCAGCGCGTTATCGAGACCCGACTGCCCGTCATGGACGGTGTCGACGGAGTAGTTATGTTTTTTCAAAATTTGCGTTAACGCTTCAGCGAGATGAATTTCATCTTCGACGATCAGGATGCGCATGCCCATCTCTCCTTTGCCGCTTGGAGGCGGCATGTGATGTGTTGCTTCTTATAGTAGAGATGCAACCTTTAATCAACCTTAAGTTTCATCGTAGCACGAGTCCTTGCCGCAGGAAAGAAATGGTTCAATCATTTAAGTTTCGTTAAAGGTTCGAGCCCTAAGATAAAGCCATGGCACAGCGATACAACGTTAAGTGGAAGGGGCCGAGACACATGGCAATTGAAGTTTTTAACCGATATGAAAATAAGTACTTAATGGATCAGCTGGCTTTCGAGCGATTGTACAATCGACTGCTGGAGTACATGGAGTGGGATGAAAATAACAAGAACGGCCAATTTTATGCGATCAGCAACATTTATTATGATACTGAGCATGACGCTTTGATTCGTACGAGCCTGTCGAAGCCGAAATACAAGGAAAAGCTGCGCATCCGCGCTTACGGCGTGCCGCAGCCGGATGGCAAGGTGTATCTGGAACTGAAGAAAAAGGTATTCGGCCTCGTCAACAAACGACGGACGGCGCTCAAGCTGAACGAAGCGTACGCGTACATCCGTACGGGCATCATGCCAGCGTATCAGCCTTATATGAATAAGCAGGTGCTGCAGGAGATTGATTATTTCCTCGGCCGGTACACGCTGATGCCGAAAGTGTATCTGGCTTATGACCGGATGGCGATGTTTTGTCGGGGGAATCGGGATTTGCGGATTACGTTCGATACGAATATTCGGTCCAGACGATATGACGTCAAGCTGGAAAACGGAGACTTCGGCGAGCAATTGCTTGAGAGCGGTCAATGGCTGATGGAGGTCAAGGCGGAGAAAACGATTCCGATCTGGTTATCCCGCCTGCTGAGCGAGCATCTCATGTTTCGCACGAGCTTTTCGAAATATGGCAATGAATACAAGAAAAACCGACGAAATAACCCTCAGCTAAAGGAGCGAATTCTCTTATGATCGATTCACTATTCTCCCAAGTATCGACGAGCGCAGAGCTAACGATGTCGACAGCCCTGCTGACGATGGTGATTTCCATTGTGCTAGGTGCCATGATCTCTTTCACTTACCGCAAAACGCAGCCGAATTACACGCAGAGCTTTACGCTGACGATGGTTGTGCTTCCGGCGATTGTCGCCATCATCATTCTGCTTATTGGCAGCAACATAGCCCGCGCATTCTCGCTGGCCGGCGCTTTCTCGATAATTCGTTTCCGAAGCGCGCCAGGGGATCCGAAAGATATCGCTTTCGTCCTGTTCACAATGGCCGCAGGGCTTGCATCAGGGGTTGGGGCGTTTGGTTACGCTGTGTTGTTCACTGTCGTGCTTTGTGTACTGATGTTTGTTCTGAAAGTGATCAAGTTTGGTGAAAAGACAGCGACGCAAAAACTGCTTAAAGTCACGATTCCCGAAAACCTCGGCTATGAGGAAGCGTTTGATGAGATTTTTCGCCAATTTAACATTGCCTATGAACTTAGAAAAGTCAGAACGACCGAGCTTGGCAGCTTGTATGAGTTGGTGTACGCCGTCACGATCGAACATTTGACGAACCAGAAGGAGTTCCTGGATGCGATCCGCACGCGCAACGGCAATCTTGATATTACGTTAACGATGAATCCTGTGACACAGGAGTATTAATAACCATTTTGAAAAGAGAGGAAGATGACCTATGAAAAAATCTTTATTGGTGAAACAATCCGGCGTTGCGCTGTTGTGCGTCATGATGCTGGCGGCATGCAGTCAGGAGGAGGGGGCGGCATCCGGCGGGGAGGCACCGGCAACAGCGACAGCACCGGCCTCGACTACGGCCGCAAAGACCTCCAGCGCTACGGTGTTGGCGAGTCTGGATACGGCGAAAAATGTGAGTTATGACGCGGACGATACTTACTCCGACTGGTCAACAGGAGCCGTGACGAAGATTGCGTTAAGCGGTTCGGGTGCGACGGTAGACGGTTCCGGCGTTGAAGTGAAAGACAGTTCAGTTACGGTAACGAAGGCTGGTACTTATGTGTTGAGTGGAAAATTAGACAATGGTCAAATAAAGATCGATGTCGCAGATAAAAGTGTTGTAAGACTCGTATTGAACGGAGTGGAGCTTCACAATGAGACGTCTTCCGCGATTTATGTAAAAGAAGCCGGCAAGCTTATTATCTCGCTCCCTGACGGGACGACGAATACGGTTTCCGATGGCAAAACCTATATCTTTGAGGACGCTTCGTCCGATGAACCGAATGCTGCCATTTTCAGCAAAGACGACATGACGATTAACGGCAGCGGGAAGTTGACTGTGCAGGGAAATTACAACAACGGGATCACCAGCAAGGATAAGCTGAAAATCACAGGCGGACAGCTCAGTGTGCAGGCGGCGGATGACGCCGTAATGGGCCGTGACCTGGTGGCCGTGAAGGACGGCAGCTTGACGATCAGTGCGACCGGTCACGGGATGAAAACGACGAACGACAAAGAGGGCTCCGAAGGCGTGATCGCCGTTTCGGGCGGAACATTCGCAATCACATCCGGCGAAGATGCACTGCACAGCAGCGGCGGCATCGTGATTACCGGCGGCGATTACAAGATCAACGCCGGAGACGACGGTATCCATGCTGACTTGGCGCTCGAAATTGCCGGCGGCACTATCGACATTGCGAAGTCGAATGAGGGGCTTGAGGCGCCGAGTATTGTGGTGGCCGGCGGAACGACGAATGTCGTTGCCTCGGACGATGGCGTGAACGCCGCGAGCGGCAGCAGTGAGACGTCGGGCGAGGGTGGCGCGCCTAGCGCTGGAGGCCAACCGCCTGCTGGCGGAATTGGCGGCCAAGGCGGGACGGCAAGTCAAGGGATGCCAAGCGGCCAAGGCGGTGGGCCTGGCATACCAGGCGGTGCTGGAGGCGGGTCCTCCTCCACGAACAAGCTGACCATTACCGGCGGCACCTTGACGGTGGACGCCGCGGGCGATGGACTGGATGCGAACGGGTCCATCGAAATGTCGGGCGGCACCGTTATCGTGAACGGACCGACCATGAACGGCAACGGGCCGCTCGATTATGACGGCACGTTCGTGATGACCGGCGGCACGCTGATCGCCGCAGGCAGCTCGGGCATGGCGCAGGCGGCGTCCGATACGTCGACGCAAGCGGGTGTTATGATGACGTTCACGCAGGCACAAAAGGCGGGTACAATCTTCCACCTGCAGGACAAGGACGGCAAGGATATTGTGACCTTTGCGCCGTCGAAGAGCTACCAGTCCGTGTACGTCAGCACGCCGAGCATGACATCGAGCGGCGCGTATACGGTGTACACGGGCGGCTCGGCCAGCGGCACCGCGGCGCATGGATTGTATTCGGGCGGATCGTACACTGGCGGCACGAAAATCGTTGGCTTTGACGCCGCGAAGGTCATTACGTGGCTAAACGAGTCCGGCGTCACCGAAGCGAAAAGCGGCATGGGCATGCCGGGCGGAGGTGGCGGTGGAGGTGGCCGCGGGCCAGGCGGTGGGCGTATGATGCAGGGCGGCGGTCAGGCGCCGCAGGGGCAGTAAGCGTCGGCAATCGGCTTTTAGCCGGCAGTTGGGTAGAAAAAGTGGTGTTGGAGTGCCCCATAAGGCACCTCAGCACCACTTTTTTGCATTTACTGCCTGTTCTACATAAAATCCTGTTACCACTTAGATTACTGTTGCTTATCGAAGAGGAGAAAGAAATTCCTGCGAAAAGACAGGCTTTTTTCACAAAAAGGAGATGTTTCACAAAATGCCTGCGATAGAGCAGGTTTTTTATGCCGAGATCGCTCAAACCGGGGAGTTCACTGGGGATTCCTGCCGTTTTGCAGGCTTTTTCTCAAATCAGGATGGGAAAGAGGAAAATACCTGCTTTTTTGCAGGCTTGATGATCCATCCTAAAGCTTTCTCGGTTCCTCGTTCCATGATCATTACCAGGCATACAGAGGCACAAGCACATGCATAAAAAACCACCCCTACGAGACCGTGTCTCGCAGGGGTGGCCCATCTACCTCAAGCCGCGGGAGCGGCTTGTTATTTCGCTTCCTGCACCTGACCCGGTGCAGCCGCGGCAGTTGCCGGCTCTTCAGGCGGCGATGTTTTCTTAATGAAGAACGCAAGGATCAGCGCAGCGATGGTCATGAACGTCGCGACTTCGAACGCGAAGTTAATGCCGTACACGGTCGCATGCTGCGTCACGTCGGCCATTTTCGCGGCGTCTTTCGGATCGATTTTGCCTTCGATGATGAGATCTTTGGCACGGGACGTCGCAGCGTTCGTCATAACGGTCACAAGCAGGGCCGTACCCAGGGCACCGGCGATGTTACGAAGGGTCTGCGACATCGCGGAGCCATGCGCGTTCAATCTTCTCGGCAGCTGGTTGAGACCTGCGGTTTGAATCGGCATCATCAGCATGGACATCCCGAACATCCGTGCCGTGTAAATGAGCATCATGTGAGAGTAAGTAGAATCGACCGTCAGATGGCTGAACTCAAAAGTGGTGATCGTCGTGATGATGAGACCGACGACGGCCAGCCAGCGCGCGCCGATTTTATCGAAAATGATCCCGGTAATCGGGGACATGATCCCCATCAGAATGGCACCCGGCAAAAGCAGCAAGCCGGACTTGATCGGCGAGAAGCCGCGGATGTTTTGCAGGAAGATCGGCAGCAAAATCATCGCCGAGAACATGGACATTGTGATGATGACGTTAATGATGGTCGTCAGTGAGAACATGTTGTATTTGAAAACACGCAGCTCCAGCAGCGGTTTCTCAACCGTGAGCTCGCGCCAGACGAACAATGCCAAGGCGACCCCGCCAACGACTAGACAGCTGACAACCGTTGCGCTGCCCCAACCGGCGGAACCGGCGTCTGAGAATCCGTACAGGATACCCCCGAAACCGATCGTGGACAAGATGACGCCGAGTGTATCGAGCTTAGGCGACGAGGTTTTGATGACGTTTTTCATGGAGAAGAAGCCGAAAATGAAAGCAAATAGCGATAATGGCAAAATAATATAGAATAACACGCGCCAGGAGTGGTGTTCAACGATCCAACCGGACAGCGTCGGGCCTACGGCCGGTGCGAAAATCATAGCAATCCCCATCAGCCCCATCGCTTTGCCGCGTTCGGCAACCGGGAAGATGGTCAGGAAGACGATGGTCATAAGCGGCATCAAGATGCCTGCGCCTACGGCTTGAATCAAGCGTCCTACCAGCAGAACGCTAAAACCTGGCGCTACCGCCGCGATAATTGTCCCTACGGCGAAAAAGCCGGAAGCGACCAGAAAGAGACGGCGTGTTGTAAATTTCGAAATCAAATAAGCGCTGACCGGGACCAAGACACCGTTAACCAGCATGTATCCATTGATGAGCCATTGAATCGTGTTTTCGTTCACGTTCAGATCGGCCATCATTTTCGGCAGGGCAACGTTGAGCAGCGTTTGAGCCAGCAAAGCGACAAACGCCGCGATAAGTAAAGAAGCGACAATCGGGCCTCTTTTGAGCGCAGTTGTTGCGGTGTTACTCATAGTGGGTATGTTCCTCCAGTTCTTTGTGCAGGATTTGCACGATTTGTGCTTGCGTGCGAAGCAGGTCATCCAGTTGATCTTGTACCATATCCTGTAGAGGCGCAAAATGCTTCAGCTGTCTCTCCTGGATCAACTGCAGCTTGCGCCTGCCTTCCGCAAGAAGCTTTATGAAAACGGAACGCCGATCCGTGCTCGAGCGCTCGCGGGATACTAAATTGGCCGCGACCATGCGGTCAATGACGCCGCTCGTGGTGCTCGCGCTGACATACAGACAAGCCGCCAGCTCGGATTGCATAATCGAGGGGCGATCCGCCAGCATTTTCAGGACAATATACTGAATCGGCGTCAGATCAAGCTCCCCGGCGACTTTCGTCAGCAGCTTATGAAAGACCTGATTCACTTCGCGGAAAGACTGAATAATTTGCAGCGTGCGCTGCTGCTGGCGATCATCCATCTTCATTCATTCCTTACGCTTAGGCGATTTTGACAACCGCCATTAGTTCTTATGCTAATATTTCGCATGCGAACTATTATAAAAATGATTGCGGTTCCATGTCAATTAGAAAAATTAAGGTTGTTGAAGTAGTTTGTAACGAACGCTTCTACGCCATGCGCGAAAAGCGCCGTTCACATTATTTGCCTTCCATGATGAGCGCAAGCCCATCCCGGTCCACGTCATCCGCCGCGCGGCGGAATTTCGGCAAACTCCTGCCGCAGCGGCGATGTCAAAAAGCTCCCCCTCCATTTGGCGGAAGGGGAGCTTCTGGTGAGCACGGGCCGACGGGGCGTGCTCTTTTGTTCCGCCGGGCTGCAAGACCTTGTGAAGAGGGCCTGAGCCCCTTCTTATAAAAAGTTCAGGTTCAGCTTCGTAAGCAGTTCACCAAACACCTGTCGTTCCTCCGGCGTCCATGTTGCGGTCAGCTCGCTGATGCGCTCTGCGCGGGCTTTCCGATGCTCGGCGAGCTGTTCCTCGCCGTAGGGCGTCATTTTGAGCGAGTAGGAGCGTCCATCGTTCGGGTCAGGAATGCGGTAGACATATTCACGCTGCTCCAGAGCGGCGGTTTGACGGCTCACCGTGGAAATGTCCAGCTTGGAGCTGTCGGCAAGCGCTTTGACGCTGGCGGAGCCTTGCTTGCCGATCTGATGGAGCAGCAAATAAGCCGAGCGGTCGAGTACGCCGATCTTTTTATGAATCGAAGTTGACGTGACATGTCGGAGCAAAATTGCGAGCTGATATTCAATCATTTCTTCGGGCGTCATAGATAGGGCACCTCATTTTGCATGTAGCCTTGCTGGGGCTATCTCATATTGTGTAATAACAGGGCTGGAAGCGCAAGTGGTTATTGACAATGCCAGAGATCGTTGTATAATACAACTTTAATAGTTGCCATTGCAACTGATTTGGACGGAACTTCAGCATGCGTAAAAAGGAGAGCAACCCCATGACTCAGGAAAAGCCCGCGTCAGTGTCATTTTGGAGCATTATTTTCGCGATATTCTTCGGCAACTTTATGGCCACCCTCAGTACGACCAGCATCAACGTCGCGCTGCCGGTGTTCATGGACGATTTCAGCGCCTCGCTGAACACAGTTCAGTGGCTGATGTCCGGCTTTATGCTTGCGACGGGGGTTATTGCCCCGATTATCGGTTTTCTGGGCGACAGACTCAGCTACAAGCGCCTGTATGTCTATGCGCTAGGCGGATTTACGGCCGCGTCCCTGCTTTGCATTTTTGCCTGGAACATCCACTCCTTGATTGTGTTTCGGATTATTCAGGGCATTTTCAGCGGCATCATTATGCCGACCACGATGACGATTATTTATCAGGTCATCCCCAAGGAAAAGCAAGCTTCCGCGATCAGCTTGTGGAGCGTTTCCGCCATGCTGGCGCCGGCATTTGGGCCGACGATCGGCGGCTGGTTGACCGAGTCTTACGGTTGGCATGCGCTGTTCCTCATGAACGTGCCGATTGGCCTGATGGCGTTGTTTGCGGCGCAGCGGTATATTCCGTTTTATCGTCTCAGCAAGGGGTTGTCGCTTGAAGTCGTCGGCTTCATCTCCGTTATTGTAGGCACCAGCTCGCTATTGATTTCCTTTTCCCAAAGCCACGATTGGGGCTGGACGTCCTGGAAAACGATGTCTCTCATGGGTGTGGGGGTGCTTTTCATCGGGTATTTTGTTCTCCGTTCGCGCCGGGTAGCGGCCCCGCTGCTGAATATGACGCTGCTGCAGAACGCGAGATATACGTATAGCTTAATTCTAAACTGCGCGATTACGATTTCTTTATACGCAGGTACTTTCTTAATCCCTATCTATATGCAAAAAATTCAAAACGCCAACACCCTCCACACGGGCCTTGTCATGCTGCCGGGCACGTTGGCGATGGCTCTGATCTCGATGGCGGTTGGTAAAATATACCATAAAGTCGGCCCGTTTCGCCTGATTTTATTCGGATGCCTCCTGATGGGGATCTCCACGTGGGCATTGTCCCGTCTCGATCTCGTCTCGGCAACGTGGTTTATCGTACTGTGGATCGCCATCCGCTACATCGGTATCGCGATGAGCAACATGCCGGTGACGAACTCGGCCATGTCGGCCGTGCCTTCCGAGCTGTCCGGTCAAGCGTCTGCGCTGATGAACTGGATTCGCCAAGGGACGGCGGCGCTGTCGGTCAGTATTTTCAGCACGGTGCTTTCATCCCGTACGGTAACGCATTTGAGCGAACTGGGGGCCGGGAAGGATGGTCATAACGCCACGCTCGCGCTAACGCTCAGCATTCAGGACGTGTTCATCATCGGCACTGTGCTGGTCGTGCTGGCGATTCCGCTGACGTTTCTGATTCGGAAGCCGGTGGGGGCGGGAGGGGGCGCGGTGTAGAACTGGGCAGGGAACTCGAATAAGTTGAAAATGCAGGGTATGATCTGAAAAACCGCTTATTAGTTTGACGGAAGTGCGGCTTCCGGGACTAAAGGCGGTTTTTATTTAGCCTAGATGATAGTTTTTAGTTTAATAGTACTATGGAACTGTATTTTCCTGGAGATTATTGACGGACTTTGTAGTATTGTAGTACTATGGGTTGGAAAACGTTGGGAGGTTATTCCTGTATGTGGATTGCACTATCGTTAATTGGTTTTTTTGCTGCACTGATCTTCTTGGTGATGGGGGTCATCGGGGCAATTAAGAAGAACGGTACAGCTAAAAAAAGATTTCTTTGGGCACTTGCTAGTTTTATTGCCTTTGTAGTTGGCGCTTCGAACTTGCCTCGATCAGAGAAGGAGCCCCTTAGCGGTCAAGCTGAGACGGTTTCTGCAAAGGTAGAGGATAAAGAAGCTCAGAAAGCAGCGGCTGCTGCGGAGAAGGCAGCAGAAGATAAAGCTAAGGCTGAGGAAAAGGCCAAAAAAGAAGCAGAGGCCAAAGCTGCGGAAGAAGCAAAGGCTCCAAGGACAGGAGATACTGTTTCGGTGGGTAGTTTCTCGGTATTAGTTAATAGTCCAAGCACAGAACCATCCATTGGTAACCAGTTTCTTAGTCAAAAAGCTAAAGGGGTTTATTGGGTATTTCCGGTGTCAGTTAGAAATGACGATAAGGAGGCAAGAACGGTCGATAGTTCTATGTTCCAGTTGGTCTCAAATGCTGGTGTGAAGTATGATCCAGATCCCACAGCCGCTATCTATGCGAATAATAACTCTCCTTTTTTTCTTGAAAAAATTAATCCAGGCATCGTGATTAAAGGCTTCGTTGTGTTTGATATGCCAACTGACCAGCAAATTGCGGACTATAAGATGCAGGTGCGGGGCGGTATTGGATTCAAGACGACTAAACCTGTAGATATTATTTTAAAACCAAAAGAGTAGATAATAGGAGGTAGTAACAGACATGAAGGTAGCAGCTCTTATTCTTGGCATTCTAGGTGGATTATTTGGAATTGTCGGCGCGATCATGGTAGTCTTTATTGGTGGAATTGGCGGCGCTTTCGCGGCGGAGGGCGCGACACAAATCACAGGTTTGGGCTTTGCTGCGATTCCTTTATCCTTACTAGGATTAATTGGCGGAGCTATGGCCATGGCAAAGCCAAAAGCCGCAGGAATCATGATGTTACTTGCAGGAGTTGGTGGTTTTATTGCGATTTCAGCAGGGTTCCTTTTAGCTGGCCCACTTTTAATTGTTGGAGGCATTCTCAGCTTGGTAGCTGGCAAAAGGCCTAAAAAGACTGTAGAAATCTCTGGTTAATAGGCTATTGCCCTGAACTTGTTGTCGTATAGAGCATATTTCTGGGTTACAGATGTATTTAAAGGGAGACAGTTCAATGAACTGTCTTCTTTATTTTTCAATTTTTGAAGGATCAGAAGTACTGACGGCGAACTCCTACCAATATAGCATGTATTATAGATAACGGAGGCGAATACACGTTGAGAGCATTATTCATCGGCGGTACCGGTACGATCAGTTCGGCCATTACGAAGCAGCTGGCGGCAGACGGGTGCGAGCTATATTTGATCAATAGAGGGATTCGGACCAACGCACTGCCCGAAGGCGTGAAGCTGCTGCAGGGCGACATCCAGGATGAGGCTCATATCGCGATGCTGATCAAGGATTTGACGTTCGACGTTGTGGCGGATTTTATCGCGTTCGAGCCGTTGCAGTTGGAGCGGGATTATCGGCTGTTCAAGGGGAAGACGAAGCAGTTTATCTTCATTAGCTCCGCTTCGGCGTATCAGACACCGCTTTCCGACTACCGGATCACGGAGGGGACGCCGCTGTCCAACCCGTACTGGGCATACTCCCGAAATAAAATCGCCTGCGAGGAATACCTGATCAAGATGTACCGGGAAGAGGGCTTCCCGATCACGATTGTCAGGCCGAGCCACACCTACGATGAGCGGTCGATTCCGCTGGGCGTCCATGGCCGCAAAGGCAGCTGGCAAGTGGCGAAGCGCATGCTTGAAGGCAAGCCGGTCATCATTCACGGCGACGGCACATCGCTTTGGACGATGACGCATCATCGGGATTTTGCGAAAGGGTTCATCGGGCTGATGGGCAATGCTCATGCGATTGGCGAAGCGGTTCAAATTACATCGGACGAGACAGTGACGTGGAACCAGATTTATGAGGCGATTGCGGATGCGCTCGGTGTGAAGCTGCAGGCGGTGCACGTGGCATCGGAACTGTTGGCCGCCGGCAGCACGTATGACTTCCGCGGCGGATTGCTCGGCGACAAGGCCAATTCCGTCGTGTTCGACAACGCGAAGCTGAAACGGTTGGTGCCGGATTATGTAGCGACGACGCGCTTCGATCAGGGGATTAAGGGAACGGTGGCCAACATTTTGGCCCATCCCGAGCTGCAGGTGGAAGATCCGGAATTCGATGCATGGTGCGATCGGGTCATTCGTGCCGTGCAAGAAGCGATAGAGAAGATATAGCGCTTATCATGAAAAAGAACCTCATCCTCCACGATTACGTGGAAGCTGAGGTTCTTTTTCGTGCGAGTGGTGCGACGTCTGTCAAAAAAGCAAAGCTAGCATGACGACATCGAGCAATTGCTTGGTCACTTCATGCATCATATATTGCCGAAGGAGGCCTTCCTCTTCAAAGCCGAGTTTCTTCAGCAGCTTGAGTGAGGACTTATTCTCGGGATACACCTCCGCTTGAATGCGTCGCGGCCCGAGATGCTCGCGAGAGAAGCCGATGACGGCTTGCAGCGCTTCGGACATGATGCCTTTGTTCCAGTACTCGGCGTTCAGATCATAGCCGACAGTCAGCGGATACTGCGGCGTATCGTCAAAAACCCCGCGCGTCGGCATCAGCAGAATCGTGCCCAGAATGTTCGACCGGCTGGCGGCCCCCAGCGAAATGCCCCAAGGGATAATGCGCCGGTCGGCATAAGCTTGATTCCAGGCGGCAATCAGCTCGCGCGTGCTTTCAACGGAAGCGGGACCATGCCAGTCCAGATGCTCCGTCACATGAGGATTGCGATAGTAGGTGAAAATTTCTTCTGCATCCGATGCCTCCATCTGTCGCAGCATCAACCGTTTGGTATACAGCACAGGGAAGGAAGAAAACAGCGTCGAGACCGACATCGGCGTCACCTGCCTTTACATAAGAATAGTAGATGATTTCTATTCTAGCGGAAAATCGTTAAGATAATCTTAATGCCAGCTTAAAGATAGGGAGAAATGTAGTTCAGCCCTGCAGATTCATGGCCGAGGGCGAGCCGCAGGCAAGCGAATCAGGCTTTCGTGTAAAAAACATGCGAGCCAGCCCGGCCCGACCAGCGACGCCCGAATCATCCCCGTACCGAGCCAGCCGTGCCTGAACTAGCCTCCCAAGCGTAGCAGCCCCCGAACAGCACCAACTACCTGCATAAACTACAGGTTTTTTGCTCAAATTCAGGAAAAATCAACGATTACCTGTAAAACCTGCATGTAATTTTAGCGGAATAGTGGATTTTACCTCGTTTTCGGCCGATGTGGGCGATTTTACATGTACATTTTGCAGGTAAATGGGCAATAAGATCGCCTGACCCTGCAATTACCTGTACAAAATACAGGTTCCCGCCGCGCCACTACCCACTGCCTACTGCCCGCAGCCCTATGCAGCCCGCCGCGCCGCCGCAGGGCAGCAGAAAACCCTCCCGAACCATTCCGGGAGGGTTGATCGAACAGGACGGACCGATCAATATCCGTCCGTCTTCTGCCCGGCGCCGGCTGCAATCGCCGCGCCGGCTTTTTCCTCGGCGGAGCCGAGGTGCGCCTGATCCACCTTGGCTTGCGCCAAGCCTTCCTTCACGCGGCGGCCATAATCGGCATCCGCCTGCGTAAAATACGAGATCATCTTCTCCTGGATGACCGGCGCACAGATCTTGAGCGCGTCAACCAGATTCGCAATCAGTTCATCGCGCTCCCAATCCTCGAACTTGCGGTACGTCTCGCCCGCCTGCCCAAAATCATTCGTGCGGCTGATCTTCTCCCGCACTAACTTATCATGGTACATCGGCTGATGCTCCTTGCCGGATGGCATGGCTTCCTGCAAGCCGCCGAGCGACGACGGCTCGTAGTTCACATGGGGATTCTGGCGTGCGCCCTGATCCACCATGTACGCCATCTGCCCATCCCGCTGATTCGTCGCCACCGGCGACTTTGGTGCATTGATGGGCAGCTGCAAATAATTCGTACCCACGCGGTATCGCTGGGTATCGGAGTACGAGAACGTCCGGCCTTGCAGCAGCTTGTCGTCGGAGAAGTCGAGCCCGTCCACGAGGACGCCGGTGCCGAAGGCCACTTGCTCGACCTCGGCAAAATAATTCGCCGGATTGCGGTCCAGCACCATTTTGCCTACCTTCAAAAATGGAAACTTCTCATGATCCCACAGCTTCGTCGGGTCCAGCGGGTCGAAGTCGAGCTCCGGGTGCTCGTCATCGCTCAAAATCTGCACACATAGCTCCCACTCGGGATAGTCGCCGCGCTCAATCGCTTCGTATAGGTCCTGCGTTGCGTGGTTGACATTTTTCGCCTGGATGGCTTCCGCTTCGGCTTGCGTCAGATTCTTGATCCCCTGCTTCACCGGCTCCCAATGGTACTTCACCAGCACCGCCTCGCCGTCTTGATTGACCCATTTATACGTATTCACCCCGGAGCCCTGCATCTGCCGATAGTTGGCGGGAATGCCCCACGGCGAGAAGACGAACGTAATCATATGCGTCGCCTCCGGCGAATTGGACACGAAATCAAACATGCGCTCGGGGTTCTGGAGATTCGTCACAGGGTCCGGTTTGAACGCATGCACCATGTCGGGGAATTTCAACGGATCGCGGATGAAAAAGATTTTCAAATTATTCCCGACCAAATCCCAGTTGCCGTCTTCCGTATAAAACTTTGTAGCAAATCCGCGCGGGTCGCGGAATGTTTCCGGCGAATAGGTGCCGTGCACCACTGTCGAAAATCGAACAAACACCGGCGTCCGCTTGCCTGCCTCCTGAAACAGCTTGGCGCGGATGTACTTGCTTACCGGCTCGTCTCCGACCTTGCCATACGCCTCGAAATAGCCATGCGCCCCCGCCCCGCGGGCATGCACGACACGCTCCGGCACGCGCTCCCGGTCAAAATGCGAAATTTTCTCGATATAATGGTAATTCTCGAGCGTCGAAGGGCCGCGATTGCCGACCGTTCGGATGTTGTGATTATCGGAAATGGGGTGGCCCTGGCGGTTCGTCAGCGTCATTGATGCGGGTTCATTGCCCGTGGTGGTTTCCTTATTGTCCATGGCTCGTGGTACATCCTCCCTGTATTGGATAGATGTACTTTCTGCCATCCCGCTGGAAATTATTCACTGCATGCCCGCAGCTTTAAAAGTCAAAATTGTCCGGGTCCGGGCCGACGCGCCGGTTCTCGTTCAAGGCGTCGATAGCCTG
The DNA here is from genome assembly GCF_003955665.1 of Paenibacillus whitsoniae. GTDB lineage: Bacteria > Bacillota > Bacilli > Paenibacillales > NBRC-103111 > Paenibacillus_E > Paenibacillus_E whitsoniae. The sequence goes on along the minus strand of NZ_RXHU01000024.1, from coordinate 61,810 downwards.
CATCTCCGCGGCCGAAAGCTCGAAATCGAACAGGGACGCATTCTCTTGAATGCGGTGGGGTTTCGTCGATTTCGGAATCGTCACGATGCCGCGCTGCAGATCCCAGCGCAGAATGACCTGCGCCACCGATTTGCCGTGGCGCGCGCCGATCGCCTGTATTACCGGATGCTCCAGCAGCTGTCCCTGCATGAGCGGCGACCACGCTTCGAGCTGGATACCGTGCTCGCGGCAGTACGCGTCCAGCTCCTGCTGCGCGAGCAACGGGTGCAGCTCGACCTGGTTCACCATCGGTTTGATGCGGGCGGTCTGCATCAGTGTCTCGAGATGGTGGACGTGGAAGTTGCTGACGCCGATAGCACGGACACGACCAGCGAGATACAGATCCTCCAGTGCGCGCCACGCTTCACTGTATTTGCCCTCGACCGGCCAGTGGATCAGGTACAGGTCGAGCTGTGCCAGACCGAGCTTCTGCAAGCTGGCCTCGTAGGCCGCCAGCGTTGCGTCATAGCCGAGGTCGGCGTTCCACACCTTCGACGTGACAAACAGCGCTTCACGTGCCACGCCGTGCTCGGTAATGGCTTCGCGCAGCCCTTGACCTACGCTCGCTTCATTGCCGTAGATCGCAGCCGTATCAATGCTGCGGTAGCCGGTACCGATCGCGGCTTTCACCGAATCGACCACCTCCGGGCCGTCGGCGACTTGAAAAACGCCAAGCCCCAGGCGCGGCATCTGAACGCCGTTATGCAGGGCGACAGTATCTTGTATGTTTTGAATAGTGTGATTGCTCATTGGGAAACTCCTCCTATATGTTGGGCTTGTTGTTGCTGCGGTTGTGCAGATACGGATTTTTCCAGGGAACGGCTCCAGGCTGTGAGCCCCACCGCGCCGAGAACCATGAGGCCGCCGACCCATGTGGTGTGAATCAAGCCAAGGTGATCGGTTACGAAGCCGCCGAGGGAGGCGCCGATGGCAATGCCGGCATTGAATGCCGCAATGTTAAAAGCGGATGCCACGTCCTTGGCCTCAGGCGCGAATTGCTCGGCTAGCTGTACGACATAGATTTGCAGGCCGGGCACGCTCATGAAGGCAAGTAATCCGAGCGAAAAAATCGTGATTAAGCCCGCGACTTTGAACGGCGCGGTGAACATCAAGACGAACAGCACGACGGCCTGCGCGAGAAACATGATGAGCAGCGCTTTGCTCGGCTTGTGGTTCGCGGCACGTCCTCCGATGACGTTGCCTATGGCGATGGCAATGCCGTACACGAGGAGGATGAGCGCAACGGTGCTCTCTTGAAACCCTGCGATGTCATGCAGCAGGGGAGACAAGTACGTAAAAACGACGAACGTCCCGCCATACCCCAGGGCGGTCATGGCCAAAGCGAGCAGCAGCCGCGGGCTGGCGACCAGCTTCAGCTGCACGGCGAGCTTCGTCTTGGTGCCGCGGCGCAGCTTCGCGGACACCAAGACCAGGTTCGCGATCAGCGCCAGCACGCCGACGGCGGCGATCGCGAAGAACGCGGCCCGCCAGCCGAGCTGCTGGCCGAGGTACGTGCCCAGCGGCACCCCGGTGACGGTGGCGACGGTTAAACCGGAGAACATGAGCGCTATCGCGCTTGCCCTGCGGTTCTCCGGAACGAGATCTGCGGCGATCGTGGACCCGATCGACATGAACACGCCGTGCGCCAGCGCGGACACGATGCGGGCGATGAGCAGCACCGCGACGCTGCCCGCGGTCGCGGCGAGCAGGTTGCCGATGATGAACACCGTCATAATCCAGAGCAGCAGCGTTTTGCGGGAAACGGTGGAGGTCAGCGACGTGAGCACGGGGGCTCCGAAGGTGACCCCAAGGGCGTATAAGGTGACGGTAAGACCCGCCGTCGTGAGGGCTATATGAAGGTCTTCAGCGATGAGCGGAAGCAGTCCGACACTGATAAACTCGGTTGTGCCAATAGCAAAGGCGCTAACTGCGAGGGCGAGCAGCGCCATCGTGGATTTCTGGTTGTGCTCCATGTGGGTTCACTCCTAACAACAGTACTTGTAATTCCCGGCCGGTAGATGCTATTATCAGATATTCCGATCGGAAAGAACAGTACGTACTTTCAAGTACTGTAGGTACTTTTTAGTGCCTATGGGAAAGTGTTAGGAGGAGAAGCATATGAGCCAAAAGCTGTACAATATCGGGGTGGAAGCGACACTCGAGGTGATCGGCGGCAAGTGGAAATGTGTGATTTTGTGCCATTTGACCCACGGCAAGAAGCGCACCAGCGACTTCAAACGCCTCATGCCGCGCATCACGCAAAAAATGCTGACGCAGCAGCTTCGCGAGCTGGAAGAAGACGGCATCTTGCGCCGCATTGTTTACAACCAGGTCCCGCCCAAGGTGGAATATGAGCTGACGGAGTACGGCATGAGTCTGAAGCCGATTCTGGATTCCTTGTGTTCATGGGGGGAGCGGCATATTATTATGGAGCATGGGGATTTATCTGCCGTGTTGGAGGATAATGTCCTGAATAAGAAGGGCGAGGCGGAGCCGGTTGTGACGTCTTGATCCTGTTATGGCAGTTGGCACAATAATCAAGTAAAAGGGAGGCGAGCAAGGTGAACATTACCATGAATCAAAAAGGCACGTCCGAAGTCGCGATTGTGGAGAGCGCTGACGTGCTGATCCGCGAGGTCCAGGATGCGCTGGACCTGATGGCGAACGTGAGGTACGCCCACGATTGCCATAAAATCGTGATCCGGAAGGAGAACCTGACGGAGGAATTTTTTGAGCTGCGCACGAAGCTGGCGGGCGATATTTTGCAAAAGTTCACCAATTATCAAGTGAAGCTGGCCATTGTCGGCGACTTTTCGCAGTATAACAGCAAAAGCCTGCGCGATTTTATTTACGAATGCAACCACGGGCGTCACTTCTTCTTTGTCGCCGACGAGCAGGCGGCGCTGGATGCGCTGCATGAGGTGTAGCGGGCAAAGGCGGCAAGGCTCGTGGCAGCGCGACGCCGACGCCACGCCAAAAACGCCGGCTTATGCCGGCGGGTTCCCATAAAGGACCGCGGCCTGGAGGGCCGGTAAGCGGTTAACCGCCGCGCCGCAGGGTCACCTTCCTGTATTTCTTACAGCAAATCATGCAGGTGAAGGTCAGAATGATATATTTTCCTGTATTTCCTACAGTAAACCAGGCTTGAAATTACGAGAAATCCTCCAAATTGGCGACCGTCCTATTTTTTGCTGTAAGAAATGCAGGTTCTTGCCCGATTTTTCGGTTTTGGGGCCATTTACATGTACTTTTTGCAGGTTGTGCCTAAGAAAGATGTCCAATGCAGTCCATACAGCCCCTAAACCCATGTGATTGTTCTAGCCGACCGCACATAGCCCCAGCCTCATGCCCCATACGGTCTCATACTGTCCCGTGCCGTCCCATTCGGCTGCCCCTGCCGGCTGCAGGCATCTAAGCGGCAGCCTTAGGGCGGCCGATGCCCCATATTGCGGCCATCGAAAGGCGTGAACTCGCCGCCTTTGCCAAGAGCTTACCCTTCCTGCCGCTGGCGGAATTGGCCAGGTCGCACCTTTTTCACCTCAAACATTTTCACCGTTGAGCTGACCACATAGTCTGGCGGCTGTTGGCCGCGGGCGTTGCGGTGACCTTCGAGATGGGCGGGGCTTTTCTCCCAGTTCTTCCACGCTTCTTCAGACTCCCAACGAATGAAGACGACAACTTCTTCTGTCTCCTTGTTCTTCTTATTGACCATCACGGTAACGTCGATCAGACCTTCCATGCCGTCCAGCGGCCCTTCCTTGCTAAAGCGTTCCACAACCTTATCGGCATTCCCCGGCTGCACAACAATCGTTCTTTGTTGAATAAGCATGGCATTTCCTCCAAGCGGTAATAGCGTGGTGGCTACGGTGCACAAGCTCACCGGATGACACCCAATTGAGAATAATTATCAATTATATTGGGCATCACGTCAATAGCCGATTCGTCGTGCGGCAGCGCGACCCTCAACCGCTGAAAGCGCCGCTGGCGATACGTCGCGGTACGGAATCAATCCAACCAGACGCCGGCGGACGATGCGGAGCACACGGAAACGATCCAATCAGACGCCAGTGGCCGATATCACGCCAGCCACCGCCACGACCTCCTTAAGTCCAGCGCCATAGTCCGTATTTAAGCCCGCTTGAGCCCCAACTGCTCTGCTTTCGCGAGCCACCGCTCCCGCTGCTGTGGCGTAGAACTGCTGACCGGCGTCAACTCGGTGATGCGCACCGGGTTCACCCCGCAGTATTGAAGCGTTGCGCGCTTCATGACGTGATGGCCGCCCTGCCGGTAGACGAGGCGGTTGTACCAGGACGGCGTATCCATCGTCACGAGGAGGCGCGCGGACTTGCCTTGCAGCAGCTTATCCCACAGGACGGAGCCTGCGCGTTTTTGGTATGCGAAGCCGGGGAGAAAGGTGCGGTCGATGAAGCCTTTTAGCAGGGCAGGGATCGTTCCCCACCACGTCGGATACACGAATACCAGGTGATCAGCCCAACGAATCGTTTCCTGCGCCGCGAGCAGATCAGCTTCCAGCTCCATGCGCTTCGAGTAGCCGTAGGCCAAATTAGGCTCAAAATGAAGAGTGCCCACATGGATATGACGGATTTCGGCTCCGCTGTTCAGCGCGCCTTTGGTATAGGCTGCCGCGAGGGCAGCGCAGTAGCTTTCGGAATGGGGATGTCCTTGAATCATCGCGATACGGGATGGCATTGGGGTCGTTCCTCCTTGTGATGCACAGCGGCGGCCGCCTGTGGCAGACTTAGCTATTCTACGGCGGCTTCCGTGCGTGGTAAGATATAGAAATCATACGTTAGACCGTGGAAGCGCGGTAGGATCATTCACGCGAAAAACATGCGCAAACGTGCAAAAAGGAGAAGCTTAACGATGAATAGGAGTCCGGTGAGCGGGGTGTCGATTTCGTTTGTGCATCCCATTTTAAAAAGGTGCGTCTTCAGCGGTCTTGACCAAGGGGAGCTGCTGCGCGAGGCGGGCATCGATCCTGCGCTGCTGCAGCAAATTGATGCTCGCCTCACTAACGAAGCATTTGAGAAGCTCACCATCCTCGCTGCGGAGATGACAGGGGATCCCGCCTTCGGCCTGCATCAGGGCCAGGCGATGGAGGTGTCCGATCTCGGCCTTGTCGGCTACGTGATGCAGCATTCCCAGACGCTGGGCCAAGCGATGGAGGCTTACGGTAAATACAATGCCATCGTATGCAGCGGTTTTCACGTGGATTGGGAGCAGGAGGGGGAGGCCGTCTGGATCACGCTGGCTTATCAGCATACACAACATCCGCCGACTCGGCACTGTGTCGAGGACATTGCAAGCTCCATCCATCACATCCTGCAGCGGCTCAGCTGCCGGCCGATTCCTCTGTTGGAGGCGAGTTTTGCGCACGGGCGAGGGGCGGCTGAAGAAGAATACCGCCGTGTGTTCGGCATCGTCCCGCAGTTCGGCCGACAGAGCAATCGGCTGCGGTATCCGATGGAGATTTTCGGCTATCCGGTTCTGTTTGCCGACAGCCAGTTGCGGGCGACGTTCGAAGGGATCGCGGAAGATGCGAAGGATCGGCTGCTGCGCGGACGCCTTTTCTCGGATGAGCTGTATGCGTGGATGTTAAAAAGCATGCCCGGCGGCCTGCCTGCACTGGGAGAAGCCGCGGTGGCGTTCGCGATGAGCACGCGCAGCCTGCAAGCGAAGCTGCAGCAGGAACAGACGACCTATCAGGAGATGCTGAACCGCGTCCGGCAGGAGCTTGCCGCGAGCTATTTGGCTAAGCCCGGCTACAAAATCTCCGAGGTCGCCTATTTGCTGGGCTTTTCGGAGCCGAGCGCCTTTCAGAACGCATTCAAAAAATGGACCGGCCAAACGCCGAAGCAATACCGGCTGGCGCACATGCTCTGAACGGGGCGGACGGCTCCAAAATTCACAAAATCATGGGCAGGAATTCCCGAAAAGTTTGTCGAAATATAGGGGACTGTTGACCTATCTTGTAAATTTGCAAGTCATTTTCATTATGCTTTCGTTGGACATTTTTGGAGGTGCTTTGTTAACCATGCCACAACCGCAAAAGCCTGGCAATCCATCATCCGTTTCTTATTTTCGTTCCATTGTGTTCAAAATCTCCGCGTTAACCGCGACGTGCTACATTATTCTCTGTGCACTGCTCACTTTCATTTCCTATACGCAGCATCAGGGGCAGATGACGGATGAACTGACGGCGATGGAGGAGATTTTCCATGCGCCGTTAGTACAGAAGATCGGCAGTATCGAAAAGTCCAAAGTTGAACTCAAAAAAAATCAGGAAGCCTACAAAACCGTACCGGAGGTCATTGAGGTCCAGCAGGATATGGACCGCGTTTCGACCAGTGAGCTGGTGGAAAACGCATATTTGTTCTACCCGGACTGGATCACGTCTGACGGTGAGCCTGCGCTGTTGAACTTGTTATCCAACTCGAATCTGTATGTGGACGAGAAGCCGGCAGAGCCGTATGTACCGGTGAAGGAGCTTCGCGATGCGCTGGAGGATGCGGAAAAAACAGGCTTCGGCATCACGGGTGTCTATAAAGATTCGGTGGGCACTTGGGTCAGCGCGGTGAGCGCGATCCGGGATAAGGACGGCAAGCTGGTTGCTTTTGCGGGGCTTGATTATGATTACAGCATTCTTCAAAAACAGATGCATGGCTATTTAATGCAATCGATCTGGACCGGCTTGATCGCGCTGGCTGTGGGCATGGCGTTCATCTCGACTGTTGTGCGTCTGCTGATGCGCCCGGTCCGTCCGCTGCTGAAGCTGATACAAGCCGCTTCGCAAGGCGATTTGTCTGTCGCGGATATGCCCTACAGTCGTCGGAAGGATGAGCTTGCCCTGCTCGGCAATCATTTTAAAGAGATGATAACGAACCTCAGGTCGCTCGTTCAGCATATCGGTCAAGCGGCGCAGCAAGTATCGTCTGCTTCGGAAACGTTGATTGCCGGCGCGCAATCGTCGTCGGCCTCGACGGAGACAGTCTCCGGCATGATGGGACGTCTGGCGACGCAGTCGGAGCAACAGCTCCAAGGCACGCAGGAAAGCTCGCTGGCGATGAACGAAATGGCCGTCGGCATCCAGCGCGTTGCGGAATCGGCCGGGCAAGCAACGGATTTGTCGGAGCATGCGCATGTGCGTACGGAAGAAGGCAATGAGCGCATGCAGAGTAACTTGAAACAAATTACCGAAGCGCTCGGCTCGGTGCAGCAGGCGGTGTCGGCGCTTCACAGCTTGAAGCAGCTGTCGGAGGAAATCGGCGACATCACCGTGCTCATCTCAACGGTGACGAAGCAAACGAACCTGCTCGCATTGAACGCCTCCATTGAGGCGGTGCGGGCCGGCGAGCACGGCAAGGGCTTCGTCGTCGTCTCCGGCGAGATCCGCAAGCTGGCGGATCAATCGAAGCAGGCGACGGAACGCATTGCCGACCTCGTGGAACGCGTCCAGTCGGAGACGGAAGCGGCCGTCGTGGCCATGGATCGCGGACTCGCCGAGGTCGAGGCGATGCAGTCCGTCGTGGAGCAGACCGACGGCACGTTCAAGGCGCTGGCGGCCACCGTGCAGCAGGTCGTGGACCAGATGGCCGAAGTGTCGGCCGTGTCCGAGCAGATGTCGGCATCCTCGGAGGAGGTGCTGGCCGGCATCGTCGAGATGGCCGACCTGACGCGGATGACGACGGAGCTGACGCAGGCCGTCGCGACCGCGTCCGAGCGTCAGCTGGCGACGATCGCCCAGGTGTCGCGCACCGCGTCTGGATTGAGCAGCATGTCGACGGAGCTGCAAGAGGCGGTTTCGCGGTTTAAGGTGTAAGCAGGTAGCCCCCGGTGTCCTATGGATGCCGGGGTTTCTCTTTTTCCAGCGAGAAATGCTTGACAATTATATTGATAATGATTATCATTACTGATAACTGGAATAGACCGAAATGTTACTCTGGCATACTTCTGTACCTATTTGAGCCAAAGGGGATGTTCGCCTTGCAATCGACCGCTACACGGATTTATACGGAACAGCTGCATGTTTCCTATGAGAAACTGAATATTATCAACGACCTCAATGTCGAAATTCCAACGGGCAAAATCACAGCGCTCGTCGGCGCGAACGGATCCGGCAAATCGACGATTCTCAAAGCCATGTCGCGTTTGCTGAAGCCGACGAACGGCACGGTGTATCTGGATGGGCACTCGATCCATCATCAATCTACGAAGGATATCGCCAAGAAACTGGCGATTCTTCCGCAATCCCCGACGGCGCCGGAAGGCATTACGGCGGAAGAGCTGGTCGGCTACGGCCGCTTCCCGCATCAGCGCGGCTTCCAGAAGATGACGAGCGCGGATCGCGACATCGTCAACTGGGCTTTTGAAGTAACCGGCATGACGGCGTTCAAGGATCGCCCGATTGACCACCTCTCCGGCGGTCAGCGTCAACGGGTATGGATCGCCATGGCCCTCGCGCAGCAGACCGATATGCTGTTCCTCGACGAGCCGACGACGTACCTCGATATGGCGCATCAGCTTGAAGTGCTCTGCCTGCTCAAGGAGATCAACGAGCAGCACAAAACGACGATCGTCATGGTCGTGCACGACTTGAACCATGCGACGCGCTATGCGGATCATTTGATTGCGATCAAGTCGGGCAAAGTGGTGTACGAAGGCAGCCCGCTCGAGGTTGTGACCCCGACGATGCTGATGGATGTGTTCGGGATTTTGGCCGACGTTATCGTAGACCAAAGAGCCGGCGTGCCGCTCTGCATTCCGTACGGTCTGAAAGAAGAGGCTTAAATGTGCGAGGTGCCCCAGGTTAAACTGGCGGGCGCCTTTTTTCTTGTGAGGACGGGTGCGCTGATGCGCCTGCGCCTCTTGTGTTCAGGGCAGATTTTTGGCACAATACTAAGAAGTACTCGTGGAATGTAACGGAGTCTCGAAAAGAGGATAAAGGCTATGAATAAACCTTCCATATATGGATTAACCTTCGACCAACTGGTCCTGTGGCTGCAGGAAAAAGGCTTCAAAAAATCTCGCGCCCTGCTCGTCTGGGACTATTTGTACCGCAAGCGGGTGCATGCTTTCGCGGACATGACGGACCTGAAAGCAGACTGCCTCGCGTGCCTGGAGGAGCATTGGGTCATCGGCACCCTAACCCAGCATACCCGCCAAGAATCGGCGGATGGCACGAATAAGTTCCTGTTCAAGCTGCAGGACGGCAACCTGATCGAAACGGTGCTCATGCGCCACAAATTCGGTCTCTCCGTCTGCGTGACGACGCAGGTCGGATGCAACATCGGCTGCAGCTTCTGCGCAAGCGGACTGCTTGCGAAAAGCCGGGATTTGTCCGCGGCGGAAATCGTGGAACAAATCATGCGCGTGCAGTTCATGCTGGACGAAGCGGGGGCAGGCGATCGCGTCAGCCACATCGTCGTTATGGGGATCGGCGAGCCGTTTGATAACTTCGAGAATATGACGAATTTCATCCGCATCGTGAAGGATCAGAAGGGCTTGGATCTCGCGGCGCGGCATATCACGGTGTCGACGAGCGGTCTGGCCAAAAAGATTAAGGAATTCGCGGACTCCGACCTGAAGGTCAACCTCGCGATTTCGCTGCATGCGCCGAACAATGCGCTGCGCTCGCGCATTATGAAGATCAACAACGCAATTCCAATCGAAACGCTGATGGAAGCGATTGAATACTACCTCATGCGGACGAAGCGCCGCGTGACGATTGAGTACATCCTGCTCAAGGATGTCAACGACCAGCGGGAGCATGCGCTTGAGCTTGCAGGGCTGATCGGCCACATCAGCCAGCTGGCGAACGTGAACCTGATCCCGTACAACCCGGTCGACGAGCACAGCCAGTACCAGCGGACGGATCGGGAGGTCGTGAGAGCTTTTTACGATACGCTGAAAAAGCAGGGCATCTCCGTCTCCGTGCGTCTCGAGCACGGCACGGACATTGACGCCGCCTGTGGACAGCTGCGCAGCAAGCAGATCAAAAAATCCGCCGCCGAGGAGAACGTTGTGGCGGGGTGAATTGAAAAGAGACTTGGCTCCGATGGAGCTAAGTCTCTTTTTTATGGATTTCGCAAGGCCTCATCATGGTGTCCACAATTGCGCAGGACAATCGTATCCGGCTTTTCGTAGTGGAAAGTCATTCGGATATCCATGTTAGCGCTAGCCTCAAAGATATGATCATGCCCTTCCATTTTCTTGGTCCGCACCGAGGGATGGCGCGGATTGTCCAGCATGATACGCAGCGCCTTCTGAATCGCTTTCCTAGATTGGCTGTCCAGTTCGGCAAGCTTTTCCTTAAAGTTATCCGTCAGTCTTAACTGCGCCATTACTTATCCAAGGTGTCGAAAAAAGCATCCAGCTCTTTTTCATCCGAGATGTCGGTTAAGCGGCCTTTTTCTGCATCCCTCTCTGCCTGCCGCTCTCCTTGCTGCCAAGATTCCGTCCAAAACCACGCCTGATCTTTCGCAATCGTGACCGTTGGAATCAGGATGATGCGTCCATCCTCAACCTGAATATTCAAATTATCGCCTTCATTCAAATGCAACTGTTCTACAATTTCGGTGGGAATGGTTAATTGAGCTTTTTTTCGGAGACGAACGAACTTTTGCACGTTGGACACCTCTTTCCAAGCGGCATTTGCCATCAGGATTTCCACCTTTCTATTAAGATATTCATAAAATCTGAAAACGTGACAATGGGAAAATCAAATTTTCCAACTTTCTGACTTTTATTGTACAACGGATTCCCTCTGCCTAACAAGGGAAGCATCTCCTTGCATGCGGTGCCGATTACAAAAAAAGCCCCAAATCCCACAAGGATTGGAGGCTTTGCACATGCGCTCCGCTACACCCGCGCCGCCAGCACCGGAAAGAGCCGGCCCTGCAGCGGCTCGCCGTCTTGCAGGCCGAGCTCCCGCGTGAGCTCGTGGTTGCTGCGGCCGTTGAACGTCGCCCGAGCGGACATGTACACGATCGTCAGCACCCGCCGGGGCTTATCGGTTTTATTGGCGTAGGCATAGTGGAACGTCAAGCCGTGGTGAACGGTGCAGCTGCCTTTGTGAAGCGGCACGATGACGGGTTGACGCATCTCGGTGTGCGGATTAGCCTCCCGAGCCAGCTCGAATATGTCGATCGGATTTACGAAGTCCACGTTCGTGAGCTTCCCGACGCGATGCGAATTCGGCACGAAGGAGAGGCAGCCGTTATTTTCGTCCACGTCATCGAGGGGAATCCACATCGTCAGCACGTCTGGCTCCTTCATCGGAAAGTAGGTAGCGTCCTGATGCCAAGGCGTCGGTTTGGAGTCGCCGGGCATTTTCCAGAAAGCCTGATCGTGGAAAAATCGTATCCCGTCCGTCTGCGCGAGCTTGAGCGCGATGTCCGCCAAATAAGGGCTAAGCGAATATTTGGCCATCCCGGCGGAGTCCTTCCAGGTGTTCATGCGGCTGTTCAGGATGCGATAGAAGTCGTCTGAGGCGCCACCGTCAGGCAGCGCTTGATCCAGCATGACATCGTTCAAGTAATAAGTGAGCTCCTCGATCTGAGCGGGCGTCAGCACGTTGTCCAACTGGACAAAGCCCTGGTTATGATAAAAAGCAATTTGTTCATCCGTGACATGATAGGTCATGGGATCCCTTCCTTTCTTATCAGCAGCATAGGTTCGAAACAACAAGCCTTATGAGTGTAGTCAGGTCGGGTCCCCTTCCATTGCGAAAATGGTGATCTACCTCCATCGTAATGCCGGCCGGAACCAAGGGTCAAACCGATTTGGCGGCAGTGCCAAAGGGGCTCGGCCTCTTTTATGCCGAAATCCAAAGCGATGCATCTGAAATGGACAAATCTCGCATATACTGAGAGTAAGAGAAGGCTGCTGAGAGGAGCGTGGCGTGTGTGCGGATGAAGAAATGGGTGCTTGGCGTTAGCGCCGGTGCAGTGATGGTTGCGGCTTCAGCAGCGTACGCCTCGGAGGTGCTGCCTAAGGGCAGGCAGGTCGCGGTAAATCATCAACTCCTGCACACCCCGGTTGAAGTGGCGAAGGACGGCACGACGATGACATCGGCTAGGGCGGTTGCCGAGGCGCTTGGCGCCAGCGTGAACTGGAACGAGCGAACGAACACGGTGGAAATTCAGCATGCGGATCCGGCGTATCAGCACGATCAGGCACAGGGGGCCTCTTTTCTCAGCTCGCTGCTCCATGGTCGATTCAGCTTGCAGGTCGAGGTGATCGGGCACAAAGAGCCGGGGACGACGATTGTTTTCTCCGATGGGTATGTGGATGTGCCGGAAAATACGGATTTCCAAAAGGTTTTTCTAATGCTGCTAGTAGAGCAGCTGAGGGATCAGACGAGCCAAAAGATAGAATTCTGGTCCAATAAAGAGCTTGCCCAGGCGTATGTGGAAGGCCGCTACAAAGCGGATACGCTGGAGGGCTGGTCAGGACTGAACGCCCGATTTGGGGAGTTGACGCGCGAGGGGGATCAAGCGTATCTCACACATATTTTGAGCGTGCATGAGCGCGATGCCGTTATCCTTGGCACATACAAAGAAAGGCCGCTCCGGTAAAGTCCGGAATGGCCTTTTCTTGTGTGCGGCTTAGGAAGCCTATGAACGACTCCGCATCAGCATCATGGCTCCGCCCACCACGATCAGCGCAATCGCGATGATGGATTGATTGTGGAACACGCTGCTGATCAGCGAACCGATCGAGAAAATCGCGAAGAACAGCAGGGACATCACGGCCAAAATGTTAATCGGAATCAGCAAATACCGGTTTCTTCCGCCGAACCAGTACAGTTCAAACAGTCCGACGGCGACTGCCATCATAAACCCCGGCCACATCAAGCCCCAGATGTTGAAAAGGGTGGAAAGTTGGCACACGATCCCGGCAGTCAGTAGGATGCCGCCCGGCACGAGAACCCCGACGCCTCTGCGCTGCAAGATGAAGAAGTACAGCCAGTGGAAGAACACCCCAACCGGAATGACGAACAGCGTCGGCCAAAAATTCGCGAAAATCGACCCCGTGCTGAACGTGACTTCCCCTTTTAGAAACAGAAATACGCCAAGCAAAATCAAGATCGGGCCGATGAATGCGCTGCGATTCATATTCATACTCAAGTCACTCACTCCTGCTCATTAGTTTTCATTGAACCCAGTATAGCACGGCGTTCGTCCAAGTGTCCTCCGACCTAGGGAGAGAACCTTTTCAGTCTCGAGACTGATTTCAAAATGAAAAACCTCCAACCGCGGGTAGGGGCTGGAGGTTGAAGTCGCCTGACGAGGCAGGGCGGACCAAGCTAAGTGGCTGCGCCATCCTTCACGGGATGTGCGTTTACGGGTGCATGGTTGCTTTAGAAGAAGTTGACGAGCTCGTCTTTGATCGCGTCGTTGGAGCCGCCGACGACCTTTTGGAATTGCGGCTTCTCGAACAGCGCCTGAATCTGCTCCGGATACGTCTGCTGAATGCCGCGGAGGCGGATCGACTCGTCGAATTTGGCCGGGTGCGCCGTGGAGAGCGTCACCGTGATCTCGCCCAGCGTCGCCAATTGATCGGCTGCGGCAATGCCGCAAGCGGTATGCGGGTCGAGCAAGTAGTTATACTTGCTGTAATAACCGCTGATCGTGTCGAGGCACTCTTCGTTCTGTACGCCGTAAGCCGCGAAATCGGCCTGTACGGCTTTCAGCTTGTCGGCAGGGATGACAATGCGGCCTTCTGCTTTGAACTGCGCCATCAGCGTCGTAACGGCCTCTGTGTCTTCGCCGTACAAGTAGAACAAGTAACGCTCGAAGTTGCTCGCCACCTGGATGTCCATGGACGGGCTGTACGTGCCGCGGAACTCGCCCGGCTGGTACACGCCTTCCTTGACGAAGCGCTCCAGGATATTGTTCTCATTCGTCGCGAGGATGAGCTTGTTGATCGGCAACCCCATTTTTTGCGCGAGGTAGCCAGCAAAAATATCGCCGAAATTGCCCGTCGGCACGCTGAAGTTCACGCGGCTGTCGCCGATGGCTGCGTTGTCCTTCGCCAACTGGAAGTAGGCGTAGAAATAGTACACTGTTTGCGCGAGGATACGCGCAATATTGATGGAGTTGATCGCGCGCAGGTGATAGCGCTCCTTGAACGCCACGTCGGCGAAAAGCTCCTTAATGATGCGCTGGCAGTCGTCGAAGGTGCCTTCGACGGACAAGTTCAGCACATTCGCGTCGTTCACCGTCGTCATTTGCAGTTCCTGCACCTTGCTGACCTTCTGGTGCGGATGCAAAATGCAGATGCGGATGCCTTCCTTGCCCCGCACGCCTTCGATCGCGGACGCGCCGGTATCGCCGGACGTCGCGCCGAGGATGTGAATGATCGAGTTCGTTCTGCGCGAGACGTAGCCGTACAGATTGCCAAGGAATTGCAGGGCAATGTCCTTGAACGCGAACGTCGGGCCGTGGAACAATTCGAGCACGTACGTCGTGTCGGACAGCTTCTTGACCGGTGTCACTTCCGCATCGCGGAACGTGCCGTAGCTGTCGTCGACCAGCTTTTTCAGCTCGTCGCGTGGAATTTCGCCTTCCGTGTACAGCGAGAAAATTTCAAGCGCCAGCTCCGGGTAGGAGAGCTTTTGCCATTGTTTGAGCGTGTCAGCTGAGAGCTGCGGGATCACCTTCGGAACGAGTAGGCCGCCGTCGTTGGCGAGTCCCATTAAGATCGCATCGATGAAGCCGAGAGGTGCTACTTTGCCGCGCGTACTAATGTATTCCATATGAATCCCCTTATACGATTGAATTTTCAGTTATTGTACCAAAAAACGCTACGTTTGGACAGTGTTCATCCGTCTGGAAAGGGAAAGGTGGGGGCGGCGCGGCATTGGTGCGAGTGGGAGCGGTTACATTGGGAGCGAGTGAATGGCATTCGGGATGGGGCATCGATCAAGCCTGCAAAAAAGCAGGAATTTCCCACCGTGCCCTCCTGATTCGATGTAATAGCTGCGAAATGGCAGGTATTTTGGGCGAGCGCCCCCTTAGCTGAGCCAATCTGGCCGAAAAACTGCTTTATCGCAGGCATTTTGAGAAAGCCGCCATATTTGTGGAAAAAGCCTGCTGATTTGCAGGAATCCGTTTTCTGCGCGGCTGCTGGCACCAGAATCTAAAAAGCTCCAGGCCTACGCAGTTCCCTGCGCGTTTAAACGCATGTGGAGCGAACGACACGCTTGGCAGCTCCACGCCACAAATGGAAAACCGCCCTCACCAAGGAGGGCGGCCCCGCATTACTCTTCCGTCGGCACGACGACGACTTTCCAGGCGTTGCCGATCGGCGGCAGGCTCTTCGTCAGCGCCGGGCCGTAAAAGCCAATGACAGACGCGCCTTTTACCAGCGCGGCTTTATTGACCGGCTCGCCGTTCGGGTTCACGACGGCGGTGTCTTCACTTAGGTGCAGCACGACTTCGTCCGGTGCTGTCTCAGTCAAACCGCTGCCTTTGATGAGCAGGCTGCCGTTGTCCCGCACGTCTTCAATCGTACCGGCGGTTCCCACCGTGCCTGGATGCAGCGCAGGATCCAGCACGGTCAGCTTCGTCGCTTGGGTCTGCGGCGGCAGGCTCAGGGTCATGGCCATCGAGTGCTCCGCAGACACCGTCAGGCCCGGGTGCAGGTCGGACAGGCTGAGCGCCTTGCCGTCCAGCGTCTGGTACGTAGTGTCTGCGCCCACGTTCAGTACAATGCCGTCCAAGCCGGCGCCTTGAATGTGGATGGCGGCGTTAGCACCGTCCACGCGGATCGTGGAGATGACGCCGGTGGATTGCACTTTTTTGGCCTCGTCGCTCAGCGAGACGGAGATGGAATTGCCCTTCGTTGCGACGGAACCGTGCAGCACTTTCGAGACAAAAGAAGCCGGCACGTACAGACGGCTGTCCACCAATTCCGGAGCGGTGCCGAGCGTTGTCAGCATTTTATTGATTGAATAGGTATCCTTGCCCGTCGTGACGATTGTATAGATGTTACCTCTGGTTAATTCGACAGCGTATGTGTCGGGATGCCATGTCAGTGCGAAGCCCAGACTTTCGGTCACAGCGCGCAGCGGCAGCATCGGCTCTTGGCCGGCAGGCTTCATAAAGCCAGTCTCTTCAATCGCCTTGCCATTGACTTGGATCGTGTATGGAGCTGGGATAGGAGCGGAGATGGGCACTATAGCGTTAATAGGGTCAGCCACAGGGACAGGGGCATCTGCGTACGCAGCACCGGCTCCCAGCACGCTGGTTACGGAGAGGATGGCCAAACTTTTTTTCATTAGAGATTTCATGCGTGATCGTTTCCTTTCTGTATGTAAATGTGATCGTGTGCTGCCCTACCTAACGGGAGGGGGGCAAGGAAAGTTGCAGGCAGGCTTGAGAAAAAGACAAAAAAAGGCCCGGGAATCCCCGAACCTAACATGAATCAAAGTGTGCTGCGCTCTCTGACGACGCTGCACAGCAGAAGGAGAAAGCCTAGTCCGGTCACGCCTGCACCGATCCAGGGCAGCGACGCAAGGCCGAGATGCGTGATCGCCCAACCGCCGAGAAAAGCGCCTCCGGCATTGCCTAGATTCAGGGCGGAATGCGTCGAAGTAGCGGCGAGTTCCGGGGCTTTTTTCGCCAGGTTCATGATGCGTATTTGCAGGCCTGGCAAAATGCCGAAAGCGGCTACGCCCCAGACGAAGATCGTGATCATCGCCGGAACCTTGGCATGATCGGTAAAGGCGAAAACGCACAAGATCAACGCCAGCACTGCGAAGTTGACCACCAAGGAGGGGAGCAGCTTCCAGTCCGCCAGCTTGCCGCCGATGATATTGCCAAGCGTCACGCCGCAGCCGAATAGTATCAGAATCCACGTCACGGCGCTTTCCGAAAAACCCGTAATTTGAATCAGAATCGGCGCAATATAAGTGAACACGGCGAACAGGCTGGAGCAGCCCAACGCACCGATCAGAAAAACAAGCAACAGCTTCGGCTTCACTAATTCGCGAACTTGTTGCATGAGACTGGTGTTCGTTTTTTGCTGAATGTTCGGGATGAAAATTAGTATGCCCACAAGTGAGATAATACCCATGATCATCACGGAGACAAAGGACGCGCGCCAGCCAAGATTGTGGCCGATGAACGTGCCGAGCGGCACGCCGACGATATTGGCAATGGCGAGCCCGGACATCATGAGGGCGACCGCGCTTGCGCGCTTATCGGGCCGGACAAGGCTTGCAGCGATGACGGAGCCGACACCGAAGAACGTACCATGTGCCAGCGCCGTAATGAGGCGCGCGAGCATGACGATGCTGTAGTTGGGCGCAGCCGCGGCGAGCCCGTTGCCCAGTACGAAGATGAGCATGAGCACGAGGAGCAGCCTTTTTTGCGGCAGCCGGTGGGTCAGCATCGCCAGGATTGGCGCGCCGAAAGCAACACCCAGCGCGTAGCCGGTAATCAGTTGTCCTGCCTGGGAAATACTAACGTGAAGGCTGTCCGCCACACCGGGCAAAATACCCATGATCACGAATTCCGTCATCCCAATAGCAAAGGCGCCGACCGTTAAGGATAAAAGGGAGATGGGGAAGCGTTCTTTCTCCGCCGTCGTCCCGGATAGTAAATTTGAAGCTTGCATACGGTTCTTCCTCCACCTTTTTTGAAAACTCATGATGAAAATGAATGAAATCGACTAATCATAGCACGCTTTTCTTGCTTTGTGCAGTGTTTTTTGATGTACTGGTGGTCAGTTGCAGGCAATGGCAAGTTATCTTCGCCACCTGCTGTTTGTTCAAGTCCAGGGCAAGGTGAAGGGCGGAAGCGGGGAGTAAAGATGTAACGGGCGCCACAGCGCTTATTGCTCTCAAAATCGGTCATTCCAAATTGTAACGGTTGTCCCAGTGCTTATTTACACCAAAATCGGTGGAGTCTGCCCGGTTTCATCTAAATAGGCGCTGCTGTAACCGTTATGCCCGAGAATCAAGGCTTTTTGCCAAAATAAGCTCGCTGGCGCCCGTTAGCGGCGGGGAGGGGCGTTCCGGTGAGGTGCTCGTCCATCACGCGCTCGCCCCGCTATTCTTCCCTCTACAGCCCCAGCATTCTACAAACCTCTCCACCCTCAATATCTGTGGCTTTTTTTCAATCCGGCAATTTGCCTGTTGACAATAATCTTAATTTGCATTATCTTTAATTCAAGACATTAAACAAAAACGAACCGAGGTGAAGGACATGAGTGATGCCAAGATCTCCGATAAAAATATCGCCCTGGATTTATACATTGCACTCTCCCGCGCCAGCGAATGGGTGAATGCTCACGGTGATCGCGATATTCGCAAGCACGGCTTGAATCGTACAGAATTCGGCGTTCTTGAACTGCTGTATCATAAGGGACCGCAGCCGATTCAACAAATTGGCAGCAAGGTGCTCATGAGCTCGGGGAATATTACGTACGTGGTCGATAAGCTGGTAAAGAAAAATTACGTGATCCGCAACACGTCGGCCGAGGATCGACGGTCGGTCTTTGCCGAGATTACGGCGGAGGGCAAGCAGTTTATTGAAGAAGTATTTCCAAGTCACACGGAAGTGATTGAGGGGGCCGTCGCCGGGCTTACACGCGATGAGCAAAGAGTGGCAAGCGCGCTGCTCAAGAAGCTTGGCAAATACGCGCAAGAAGGATTCAAGTAGAATCCTTCCATGCATGTGCCAATCCCTGGCATATCGTGTGCCGCAAATGCAGGGAAGGTCGAACTGCATGAGCAGAGTGAGAAGCGCAACGAGGAAGTTACTTTTTTAATCTCAAATATCTTAAATTAAAGAATCTTAATTATAAGGGAGTTGGCTAAAAATGACACAACAACAACAAACCGCAGGTATCCACCATATCACCGCTTTTGTACAAAGCGCGCAAGGAACCGTTGACTTTTATGCTGGCATTCTAGGGCTTCGCTTGGTGAAAAAAACGATTAACTTTGATGCGCCTGAGGTTTATCACCTCTACTTTGGGAATGAAATGGGCGGTCCCGGCACGATTATTACCTTTTTCCCATGGGCGGGCTCACGCAAAGGGCGCATCGGCGGCGGGCAAGTCGGCATCACAACCTATGCCGTTCCGGCAGGCAGCCTTGGCTTCTGGGAAGCGCGGCTGAACCAGTTTGGGGTCGCGTTTGAACGAACTGTCCGCTTTGGCGAAACCTACCTGCAATTCGCGGATCGCGACGGCCTGCAGCTGGAAATCGTGGAACGCGCTGGAGGCGCGCCGAGCCAATGGGCTTTCGGCGGCGTACCGCTTGAGCACGCGATCAAAGGCTTCGGCGGTGCGGTGCTCTACAGCACCGCGCCGGAACGCACCGCCCACCTCGTTGAACACGTGATGGGGCTGACTAAAGTCGGGCAAGAGGGTGCCTACGCCCGGTTCAAAGCTTTCGGTGACATCGGCAACGTCATCGATATCAACATCACGCCGATGGCTTATGGCGCAGGCGGTGCAGGCACAGTCCACCATATCGCATGGCGGGCGAAAGATGACGCTGAGCATGCGCTCTGGAGAAGCCATGTAGAAAGCCAAGGATACCATCCGACGCCGATCGTCGATCGTCAGTATTTTAACGCGATCTACTTCCGAGAAGAAGGCGGCATTCTGTTCGAGATCGCGACAGATCCTCCAGGCTTTGCCCGCGACGAAGAGCCGGACGCGTTGGGCGAGAAAATCATGCTGCCCGCTTGGTTTGAGGAGCACCGCGAGCAAATCGAGCGCAATCTGCCGCCGATTGCCGTGCGGGTTTTGGAGGAGGATGCGCAATGAGACATCTATATCAGCAAGGTTCGGATGCTGCGGCGCCAGTCTTGGTGCTCTTTCACGGCACAGGCGGGACGGAGACGGATCTCCTCCCGCTCGCCGAGGCGATTTCACCGGGGTCCTCGGTGCTTAGTGTGAGAGGAAACGTGCTCGAGAACGGCATGCCGCGGTTTTTCCGCAGGCTGGCGGAGGGGATTTTCGATGAAGAAGACTTGATCTTCCGGACGACGGAGCTGTATAACTTCCTCGACGAAGCTGCGGCTGAGCACGGGTTTGACCGCCGCAATCTGGTGGCGGTCGGCTATTCCAACGGCGCCAACATTGCCGGCAGTCTGTTGTTCCATTACCCGGATGCGCTGCGCGGGGCGATTCTGCATCATCCGATGGTGCCGCGGCGTGGAATCGCGCTGCCGGACCTCACGGATGTGCCGGTGTTTATCGGCGCCGGGCGCAATGATCCGATCTGCTCACCGGAGGAAACGACCGAGCTGGAGGCTTTGCTCAGCACAGCCGGCGCCGAAGTTCAAGTGCACTGGGAGTCGGCCGGTCACCAACTGACGCGTTCAGAGGTCATTGCAGCCGCTGCGTGGATGAAAAACAGCTTGCTGTGAGGGAGTGATGACAGATGGCGATGCGTGCGATTGATCCAGCAGCGCAAAGCGAACGGGACAATTATAAGCTGCTGATCGGCAGCATTATTCCAAGGCCGATTGCGTTCGTGACGACGCTGTCGGAGGGCGGTGTGCTGAACGCAGCCCCGTTCAGCTATTTCACGATTGTCACCGCGGACCCACCGATGGTCGCGGTGTCGGTCCAGCGCAAGCAAGGTGTTCGCAAGGACACCTCGCGCAATGCCGTCACGACGGGGGAGTTCGTCGTGCACATCGCGGATAGCTCCTATATCGGAGCTATCAATACGACCGCCGCGCCGCTCCCTCCGGAGGAGAGCGAAGCGGCGCTGGCGGGGTTGACGCCGGCGGCGAGCCTCGCCGTCGCCGTGCCCGGGATCGCCGAAGCCTCCATCCGCATGGAATGCGTGCTGGAGCAGGCGATCCCGCTCGGCGGCACCGCGGATGCGCCGGCCGCCGATCTGTTGATTGGCCGCGTCGTGCAGTTTCACGTCGCGGAGGATGTGATCGATGACCGGGGTCACATCGATGCTGGCCGGCTTCAGCCGGTAAGCCGCCTCGCCGGCAACAGCTATGCGAAGCTCGGCGAGCAGTTCGAGCTGGAGCGGCCGGTATGACGGCTGCACATGGATCCGCCCATTCCCACAGTCGAGGGGAATGGGCTTTTTGTGCGATCGGCTGTACATGTTAATCCGGCGAAGAAGTGTAGATTGCTGCAGCGACTTATCGTCGGTAAGGTAAGTCTGAAAAGCAATGAAGTGAACACTTGGATGGGAAGGGGACTCCATCATGACGAAACCTTGGGAACAGACGCCAGCTTGGCGCTGCCGTTGGGTGACTTGCCCGGAAGCGGGACGGCCTCCCTTCGTAACCATGTATCGCTGTACATTTACACTAAGTGAAGCGATTCGAGTGCGTATACATGTATCGGGAGACGAAAGGTATGAGCTTTATCTGGACAGGCAACGAATCGGTCGGGGAAGCGAACGGGGGGATCGCAGCAATTGGTTTTATGAAACCTACGAGGTTGAGATCGCCGCAGGGGAACACCAATGGATAGCGAGATGCTGGGCGCTGGGGACTTACAAGCCTTGGGCGCAGGCCAGTGTACAGCCCGGTTTCCTGCTTAGTCCGGAAGAGGAGGCGCTCGAGCCTCTGATGGGCACCGGGATTGCCCGGTGGGAGACAAAGCCTATGCTCGGCTATCAGTTCATTCCAACGCCTTCCGGTATCGGCACAGGCGCCAAGCTGGACATTGACGGCGTTGCCTTCGACTGGGACGCGATGTCGGGAGAAGGCGGCGGTTGGGTGCTTGCGCAGCCTGGGGAAGATGTTGTGCTTAGAGCGAATAACTATCATCTTTCATCCGTGCAGCGCCTGATGCGCCCGGCTGTTCTGCCCGCGATGCAGGAGGTTCGGTTCTATCCGAAAACGGTGCGATATATTGCGGAGGCCGGTGTGTTGGAAGCCGGCAGCCAGCCGATCGACACCGGCCGTGATCTATCAGAGGAGCACGCGCACTGGAGCGGCCTCTTAACGGGCAACCCTGTGGAGGTGCCGGCGCACACCCGCAGGCGTATCCTTTTGGACTTAGGCGACTATTATTGTTTGTATCCGGAACTCGTCGTATCGGGTGGGAAATCCGCGTTTATTCGGCTGCATTGGGCAGAGGCTCTTTATGAAGGGGAGACCAGCGAAAGGAAAACGAAAAGGGACGAGCTTGCAGGCAAATGGTTTCGCGGCGTTGGGGATACGTTTCGCCCGGATGGAGGAGCGTTCCGCAAGTTTGACACGCTATGGTGGCATGCAGGGCGGTATGCAGAGCTCATCATCGAAACAGGAAGCGACGCGCTCTGTCTGGAAGAACTGCGTTTACTGGAAACAAGATACCCTCTAGTCATGGAAGGTGCTATCCACAGCAGCGATGAACGATTAAATCGAGCGATGGCCGTATCGTTCAGAACGCTGCAAATGTGTTCGCATGAGACGTACATGGATTGTCCTTATTGGGAACAGCTGATGTATGTGGGAGATACGCGCATTCAGTCGCTGGTGACCTATGTCAGCACGCTTGACGACCGCTTACCGCGGAAGGCGCTGGAGATGTTCAACGCTTCCCGGAACAATCATCTGGGCCTGGTCAACTGTGCTTACCCGGATCAAACGGGGAAACATATCTCGACCTTTTCGTTTTGGTGGGTGGCGATGGTCTATGATTATGCTTTATGGCGAGGAGACCGCGAGTGGGTACGTCACCTGATGATCAGTGTCCGGGATGAATTGGAACGTCTGCTAAGCTCTCGCGCACCAAGCGGTCTAGTGAAGCTGCCTGTGGCGTGGAACTTTCTGGACTGGCAGACTTCGGATAACGAGGCTTGGAGCCATGGCGAACCGCCGGCTGGGCCGGATCGGCTGAACGCGGCTTACAATCTTTTGATCGTTCATGTTTTGGAGTTAACGGCCAAGTTGGAGGTCTATCTGGGCGAGGATGAGTTGGCAAGCAGAGCACGGCGAAAGGCCAAAGAATTAGGCGACCGGGTCCAGATGATGTTCTGGAACGAACAAAGAGGATTGTTCGCCGACGACACGGATCATCGACAGTACTCCGAGCATGCCCAAGTGCTTGCCATCCTTTGTGAGGGCACAGACCTTGAACGCTCTCGTCGTCTAATACCTGCCATGCTGCAGGGGGATGATGTCATGCGCACAAGCATTTATTTCGATCATTATACGCTAGAGGCGCTTGCCGCATCGGGGTACGGGGATACGATCATGGACCGACTCCACCCTTGGCTTCATATGGAGGAGGAGGGGCTCCGGACAACGCCGGAAATTTTTCTAGCCGAGACACGTTCAGATTGTCATGCTTGGGGGGCGCACCCGATTTACCATTTCTATACGAATATGCTGGGCATTCGTCCGGCATCGATGGGCTTTGCCACGGTTGTGATCCGTCCGCAGCCTGGTCCTTTAACCTGTTTGCGCGGTAAAATGCCGCATCCAAAAGGTTTTATTGAGGTGAAGGTAGAGCGCGAAGGGGAGGATTGGATGATTGACATCCAACTTCCGCAAGGGTTGCCGGGTACGTTGGTCTGGAGCGGGAAGGACTGTGTATTAGCGGAAGGTCGGAATCGTTTTCAATTCGGGATAAAGTGACGAAACGAAACGAAACGTTCATCTTTCTTGCACTTACTTATATTGCATTTTACAAGGGAGTGCTTCAACAGTATGATGAGGGGGCAGCAACTAAATATTTTCTGTGAAAACGGGAACCCATTTGGCATCGCGGCGTAGTACATCGAATGAGTAACGATACCAAATACTATCTGCGGTTTGACGCGGAGTGAGGGGTTCATAGTTAATGACAATGAAAAAAACCGGATGGCGAGCAGACATCGCGCCTTATGAAAAACCGCAATGGAAGATGAGCATGTGGCAGATTGTGAATACGGTAGGCCCATTCCTGGTACTATGGGTTTTGGCTTTTCTTAGTCTGTCGGTCTCAGTCTGGTTGACATTGCTGGTGGATGTGCTTGCAGCCGGGTTTTTAGTACGCATTTTTATCATTTTTCACGATTGCTGCCACAAATCTTTTTTTCGAAATAAATGGGCGAACGAAGCGGTTGGCACGCTAATGGGCATTTTGACGTTTGTCCCCTTTCATCAATGGCGGCATACGCATGCCGTGCATCACGCTTCCAGCGGCAATTTGGACCGGCGGGGAGTAGGGGACATCTGGACGCTGACCGCGCAAGAGTATGTGGAGGCATCCAGACTCCGCAAATTGACGTACAGGTTGTATCGCAATCCGGTTATCATGTTCCTGGTCGGCCCGATTTATATTTTTCTGATCGATTATCGATTTAACCGGAAGCGCGCGGGGATGAAGGAACGCATGAATACGTATTTGACTAACGCGGTGATTGTTGGCACATGTGGATTGCTGATCTGGGGCATCGGCTGGCAATCCTTTCTGCTGATCGAAGGACCGATGTTCCTGCTTTCCGGCATGGCCGGGATTTGGCTGTTCTACGTGCAGCACAACTATGAAGAGACCTACTATGAGAACGAGACGGAGTGGGACTATGTGAAAGCGGCGATGCACGGCAGTTCTTTTTATCGCCTGCCAAGGGTGCTGCAATGGATCACCGGCAATATCGGGTATCATCACATTCACCATTTAAGCCCGCGCGTTCCGAATTACCATCTGGAGAAAGCGCATCAGGCGAATGAAGTACTTCGCGACGTGCAGACGATTACTCTGAGGACAAGTCTCCAGTCTTTGAAGTTTCGGATTTGGCATGAAGAGAAGAAACGATTCATTACTTTTCGCGAAATGAAGGTTATGAAAGTCAAGCTTCCGCAGATGAAAGCGGCGGTGAAGCTCGACTAACAACTGTCGCCGCTTGGCTATACGCTGGGGGCGCTTTTTTTTGCTGCAATTTTGCCATAAACTCACATTGTCCACCAGTTGAATTCCTCGCAGCCCAGCAGTATAATACCAACTATGACGTCAAACAGTAAACAGGTGTTTATTAATGCAGATTCTAAAAGATGAAGTCAAACGCAGCATATGCACAGCGGCTTTGGCGGAGTTCAAACAGCACGGCTTCCTCAAAGCGTCGATGCGGCAGATCGCGGAAGCGGCGGGCATGACACCGGGGAACATTTATCGCTATTTTAAAAGCAAAGAGGATCTGTTCGGCGAACTGCTGCAGCCCGTCTACGAAGAGCTGACGATGGCGATGGGCACGATTAAGCAGGAAATCGACGGCAGCTTGTGCGTAGAAGTGAAGGATCATTTGAGCTTTTTGCGCCAAATCGATGCGACGCTGATCCGGCTGTTTCGCGAGTCGAGCACGGAGCTGAACATTTTGCTGAACCTCAGTGAAGGCTCGGAGTATCGGGCGGTGAAGGGCGATCTGGTTACGCTCGTAAATCAGATTATGCTCGATGTGTACGGCACGATGAGTGAAGTGCCAGGTATGCTGTCGCCGCGGGAGCAGGCTTCCGCACGGATGGTTGCCTCCACGATCATGGAGAGCATTTGCCTGATTTTGCGGGAGAATGAGGACGGCGATATGATTAAAATGCTGGTCGACGAGCTGCTCTTTATGTACTCTGTCGGTATCGGCGAAAAAATGAGACTTCGGCATACGTAAAATTTTTTTGACTCAATAATGAACAACTGTTTACTGCTTGGCAAGTTGGGATGGAGGAGACAAAGATGAAAAAAATCATACAATGGCGCTGGGCGATTCTAGCTTTGTGGCTGGCGGCGACCGTCGTGCTAACGGTGTTTCAGCCGGATGTGAACGCGATTCTCGGGCTGCGCGGCCAGGACCCGCTGAAGAGCGACAGTCCGTCGAAGGTGGCGGCGTCGATTGTGAACAAAATGAACGGCGTCGAAGGCACGAGCGATATTCTCGTGTTCCACAACCCGGATAAGTTGTCGCAAACGGATATGCAGGCGATTGAAGCGGGCATTGCGAGCATGAAAAAGCATCAGCAAGAGCTGGGCTTCGATCAGTTGCTTGATCCAATTTCAATGCCGGATGCCAAGTCATCGCTTATTTCGGAGGATGGCACGACGCTGATGGCGAGTTTTAGCCTGGATAAAAGGGGTCGCCACGTCGATGAGATTCAGAAGCAGTTCGATGAGGTTTTGGCCGATGTGAAGGTGCAGTACTACTTCTCCGGGGAAGATTTTATTCAAGATGACTATCTGAAAGCCTCCGAATCCGGTGTGGAAAAGAGTGCGATCCTGACAGTCTTGTTCATTCTGGTCGTGCTGATCGTGATGTTCCGGTCGGTCATCATCCCTGTCGTCTCGCTGTTTGCCGTCGGGGTCTCCTACATGGTGTCCTTCGGTATCGCGGCACAGCTCATCGACAAGTTCAATTTCCCGGTAACGAGCGTAACGCAGATGCTGCTCATCGCGATTTTGTTCGGGATTGGAACGGATTACAACATCCTGCTGTTCAACCGATTCAAAGAAGAGCTCTCGCATGGACGCTCCATTGACGATGCGATTCTGACGACGTATCGTACGGCGGGGAAAACGATTTTTTATAGTATTTTGACGGTGATTATCGCATTTGCCGGGCTGACGTTCTCGGACTTCGGCATCTATCAATCGGCCAATGTTGTGGCCATCGGCGCGGCGGTGCTGCTGCTGGAAATCGTCACGGTGACGCCATTCTTCATGAAGGTGCTGGGCGGCAAGCTGTTCTGGCCATCCAAAGGAACGTCCGGCCACGGCGAGAGCAAGTTCTGGGCAGGCTTGACGCGAACTGCGGTCAAACGGCCGATTGTGACGACGATGCTCATTCTCATTATTATGGTGCCGATTGCACTGCTGAATCATCAGAAGCTATCCTTTGATCAGTTAAAAGAGCTAGGCAACGGCTACGATTCCACGAAGGGCTTCTCCCTTGTGGCGGACCATTTCAGCCGCGGGCAGGCGCTGCCGACCATGGTCGTCATTGACAACGATCAGCCGCTGAATACGAATGACGGCATGGCGGCCATTGATAAGGTGACGGAGAAGCTGAAAAGCCTCCCTGGTGTCGACAAGGTGTCCAGCGTGACGCAGCCGCAGGCGAAGCCGATTGACGACTTCTATGTGTCGAACCAGACGGAGACGGTGGCCGAGGGCATCACCGCTTCGCAGAAGGGCGTCGATCAGATCCGCGACGGTCTGAACACGATGCAGAGCAAGCTGACCAGCCCGGATCTGTCCAGCGTGACGCAGCTCACGAACGGCACGGCGCAGGTGCAGGACGGCTATGTGCAGCTGGCTGCGGCGCTGAATCAGGTGGCGAGCGGCGTGGCGCAAGGCGCGGGCGGGGCCGGCGATTTGAAGGCCGGCATCGCGAAGTTGAAGGATGGCCTGGGGCAAGTTCAGGCCAATATGACGCAGCTCAGCGAGGGTCTGACGCAGCTGCAGCAAGGCTATGTCGGCGTGACGGACGGATACGCGCAGATTGAAGGGAAGTTAACGGACATTCAGCAAGGCCTTGCCGGGATGAATGCGTTGATTGGCGGGCTGGGCGCGAAGTATAGCGACCTGGCCGCCGACAGCGACTACGTCAAGCTGAAAGCGACGGGTGAGGGCTTGGCGTCCGGTCTGGCGCAGCTGACCGGGGGCTTGAAGGAGCTTGGCGCGAACGCTGCCAAGCTGAATGCGGGCTTCGCGGATGCCACGAAGGGCATCCAGCAGCTGGGTGACGCCCAGGCGCAGCTGGCGTCGGGTCTTGCGGCACTCGAGAGCGGCGCGGATGCGCTCGCGAAGGGGCTGGCGCAGGGCAGCGCAGGCAGCCGCGAGATCGCCGCGAACATGGCGAAGCTGAACGCTGCGCTGGGCAGTGTCAAAGACGGTCAGCAGAAGCTGAGCGACGGCTTGTCGGGGCTGGGTGAAGGTATGACCCAGCTCAAGGATGGCCTTGGCAAGAGCGGCGGCGGTCTCGGCGACGTATCCGACGGCCTCGGCAAAACGAGCGCGTTCCTGACGCAGCTCAGCGGCACGAAGACGTTCTTCCTGCCGAAGGAAGCGCTGGAGAGCGCGGATTTTGCGAAGTCCATGGACAATTTCATGTCCAAGGATCGCAAGATGACGAAGATGATCGTCATTCTGAAGGATGATCCGTATTCCTCGGAGGCCATGGATACGATTGAGGCCATCAACACCGAGCTCGCGGCCAGCATAAAAGGCACGGTGCTGGAAAAAGCGACGGTCGGCGCGGCAGGCCCAAGCTCGACAACGTATGACACGAATAAAGCGCAGCTGAAGTCGTTCAACTCGACGGCGGTCATCGTCATCATCGGCGTGTTCATCGTTTTGCTGTTCGTCATTCGCTCATTCTGGCCGGCGATCTATATCATTGGTTCGCTGCTCCTTTCGTACTATGCAGCGATGACATCGACGAACGTATTCACGAAGTATGTTATCGGAGCGGACGGTGTTTCCTCGTTCGTACCGTTCTTCTCTTTCATTATTATTATCGCGGTCGGCGTGGATTACAGCATCTTCTTGATGATGCGGTACAAAGAGCTGGGCCACATGTCGCCAGGAGCCGCGATTGTCGAAGCCGCGAAGCATATCGGCGGCGTGGTCATCTCCGCGATGCTGATTCTGGGCGGCACCTTCGCGACGCTGATGCCGTCGGGGCTGGTCTTGCTCATCGAGCTGGCGATCGCTTGTATTGTCGGTCTCGTGCTGCTCTGCTTCATCCTGCTGCCGATGCTGCTGCCGGCGCTGCTGGCGCTGCCGGAGTCGCTGCGCGCACGCAAGCAGGCAGCGAAAGGGCATGTGAAGGCGGAAAGCCAAACGGTGTAAGAATAAACTAAAAGAACCCCCTCAATGATGAGGGGGTTTTATGTGTTTCTATGACTTAGCGCAGCGTTTTCAACGCGCCGCTCCATGCGACAACTTGATCCAGCATGGCGTTGACATTCGCAAGATGAAGCTCAGCGGGTTTGAACGTGGAGTAGTTTTCAAAATCTGTAAACAACGACAAGGTTGGATGCACGCGTACATCGGCAATCAGCAGCTCGCCCAAAATGCCGCGCAAGTGTTCTGCCGCCCGCGCGCCGCCCGTAGAGCCGTAGCTCACGATGCCAGCTGCTTTGTTATTCCAAGCTTCGCGCGCGGAATCGAGCGCGTTTTTCAATGAGCCCGTAATGCTGTGATTGTATTCGGCCACGATGAAAACAAAGCCGTCCAAGGAGCCGATTTTTTCATTCCATGCAGCAAGTCCAGGCTCTTGTCCGGAACCTTCCCCAAGAAAAGGCAACTTGAACTCCGCGATGTCGACGATCTCATAGTCAGCGTCTTGTCTTTGATCTGCGATTTGTTTCACCCATTCGCCTACCTGCGGACTCACGCGTCCTTGGCGAGAACTGCCTAGAATAATACCGATTTTTAGCGCGTTGTTTGCCATCTGATCCATACCTCCACATAAAAGATAAGTAAATAGAAGAAAATTTGTTTCTTGTATAATTATAGCCTTCCCCCTGAGGGATGGGAAGGGGGCACTTTTTATATACCTAACCTAAAAAAAACACAAGTCCCCAAAAAGACATTCCATTGTTGCAAGCGTTGTCAACGGGTACCATAGAGCTATAACATCGACGATTTCAAGCGAAGGGGGCCAGAGGATGGCGATGAACGCGGAAGCGGTTGAGAAGATGAATCAGCGCGCGCAGGCGAAGAAGGGGAACGAATTCCTGCGGGCGTTTTGGAAGTATAGGGCGCTCTATTTGATCTCGCTGCCGGGGATCCTATATTTTATCGTTTTTAAATATGTGCCGTTGGTAGGATCTGTGATCGCGTTTCAGGATTACAACATTTTTGACGGGATTACGGGCAGCAAGTGGATCGGGTTCGACAACTTTACCCGGATGTTCGCGCATTACGATTTTCTTAAAATATTAAAAAACACGGTACTCATCGGGCTCTACGATCTCGTGTTTGCGTTCCCGGCGCCGATTATCCTCGCGCTCTTGCTCAATGAGCTCCGCGTGGTGCTGTACAAGCGTGTGCTGCAAACGATCGTGTACATGCCGCACTTCTTGTCCTGGGTCATCGTGGGCGGGATCGCGGTCGGTATTCTCTCCCCTTCCTCAGGCGCGGTGAATCAATTGCTGACATGGCTTGGTTTTGAACCGATTTATTTTCTTGGCGAAGAATCGTGGATTCGCACGGTGCTGATTTCGTCGGGTATCTGGCGGGATTCCGGGTACGGCACGATTATTTACTTGGCCGCACTCGCGGGTATTAACCCCGATCTGTACGAGGCAGCCGAGGTGGATGGCGCCAACCGCTGGAGACAGACAATCTCCATTACACTGCCTTCTTTGCTGCCGACGATTATGATTTTGTTCCTGCTGCATATCGGCAAGTTCCTGGATTTCGGGTTCGAGCGCGTGTTTGTTTTCCTGAATCCGCTTAACAAAGAAAACGGCGAAATTTTAGACACGTACATTTACACAGCTGGTTTGCTCGGTCAACAATTCAGCTATACGACGGCTATTGGCCTCTTTAAAGCACTTGTCGGCGTGATCTTCATCGTTATCGGCAACGTATTCAGCAAGAAAACGACGGGTGAAAGCTTGTACTAAACATTAACGGAGGTGGACGCATTATGAATCGCAAGCCGACAGCCGGTTGGCAAGTGTTCAATGGCTTCAATATCATTTTTCTCACGGTTTTATCGCTGGCGATGCTCCTGCCGTTCTTAAACGTGCTGGCCCAGTCGTTCAGTTCTTCGGAAGCGATTGTGAACGGGAAGGTCCTGTTTTCGCCGGTCGAATTTACATCAATTAACTATCGATATGTGTTCAGTGACGCTTCGATTTGGCGTTCTTTCGGGGTCACGGTGTATATTACGGTGGTCGGAACGTTGATTAACTTAATCGCAACAGCATCGCTGGCGTACCCGATTTCACGGCAGGAGTACAAAGGCAGCAAAGTCATCGTTGTGATGGTTCTGATTACAATGGTCTTTACGGCGCCGCTGATTCCGAACTTTATTTTGATGAAAAGCCTGCATTTGACGAACTCACTCTGGGCGCTTATGCTGCCTGGCGCAATCAGTGCCTTCAATTTTTTCGTGATGCGTTCGTTCTTCCTGCAAATTCCGAGTGAGCTTATTGACTCCGGCCGCATCGACGGCTGCTCGGAGCTGCGCATGATCTGGAGCATCATTCTTCCGCTGTCCAAGCCGGTGATGGCGTCTCTGGGGATTTTCTACGCGGTGAGCCATTGGAATACGTACCAAAGCGCCTTGTACTATATTTCTAAGCCGACGCTTTGGCCGCTGCAAGTAAAGCTGCGCCAGCTCATCCAGACAGATGACATTTCCATTGATCCGAACGCCGCGCAATTCAGCGGTCTCGCGCATATGGATCCGGAAGGTATCAAAATGGCGACAATCATTATTGCCACGGTGCCGATTATTCTGATCTATCCGTTCCTGCAGCGTCATTTCGTCAAAGGGATGATGGTCGGATCGGTCAAATCCTAAATTCTTGTGTTTTTTACACAATTCTAAAAAAATGACAAATCGAACTAAAGACTATCCATAGTACATGGATGTAAACGCTTTTACAATGAACTCATGAAAGCGCACGACACTCTAGCGACAAGAAAAGAGGGGTAGCAATGAAAAAGTGGATTCCGACAACGATGGCTGTTGTGATGATGGCCGGCATGCTGGCTGCTTGCGGCGAGAAAACCGAACAACCGGCTGCCAGCAGCGCGGCAGGTGCGGGAGCAGCAAGCGCAAAGCCTGCTGAGAAAACGAAGTTCTCCATTTCCTTGCGTACATTGGCATTTAACTACGTAGAGAAATCGCCTGACATCAACCAGGATAAATGGGTGAAAAAGCTCGAAGACATGACCAACACCGATATGAATATCGTGCTGGTTCCGCACAAAGAATATGAGCAGAAAATGATCCAAATGTTCGCAACGAACGACATTCCTGACGTGGTTCAGGGCAGCGGCGGCGTAAACGGGAAAGAAATGGCCGGTTCCGTGAAAGCGGGCGTTTTCCAACCACTTGACGAGCTGCTTCAAAAATACGGCCAAAATCTGCTGAAGAAAGTGCCGAAGGAAGCTTGGGACAATGTAACGTACAATGGCAAAATTTACGCGATTCCGGAATACTTGTCGAACCCTTCCCGCCGCGCGGTGTTTATCCGTAAAGATTTGCTGGACAAAACGGGCCTGGGCGTACCGAAAACGGTAGATGAGTACCTTGCGGTGCTTCGCAAGTTCAAGGAAATGGGCGTCGAGAACCCTTACATGGGCCGTGAGAACTTCAAGTATTCCGATACCTTCTTTGGCGCCTATGACGTGTTCCCTTATCTCTCGATGTTCGAAAAGCAAGGCGATCAAATTGTACCGAAATTTTTTGACACCGAGAATATGACGAAAGCGCTGCAAACGTACAAAACGATGTTTGACGAAGGCTTGATCAACAAAGAATTTGCAACGATCAACCCGACGGTGTTCAAGAACACGATCCTGGCCGGCAAAGCGGGCATGTGGTCGATGAATGCGAACGAAGTGCTGCAATGGGAAGCTCAGCTGAAAGCGACTGTACCTACTGGGGACATCGAGATTATCTCTGCGCCAACAGGCCCGGATGGCAAAGGCGGCCACTACTTGTACGGTCCGGTTACCCGTGCGTACTTCATTAACAAAAGCGTGAAAGATCCTGCCGGCATTATTAAATTCTTTGACTGGATGATGTCTGACGAGGCCGAGAAGTTCTTCACTTTCGGTATTGAAGGCGACACGTATAAGACTGTAGATGGCAAAATCGACTACAAGGCGCCGACAGAAGTGGCGGCGGTCGACGAGGAGCGCTACCGTCAATCTTTCTTGTGGCTGGTCCAAGATACGACGTATAATAAAGGTTCACTCAGCTTGACCGAAGACGGCAAGAAACTGATGAATATTTATGATACGACGCTCAAAAACGAAGGCCGAGACGGTATCCAATTTGAGCCTCGCCTTGATGCACTCACGAAGAACCCGGATATTGCTCCGCTTTCCGACCAAGCACCGCCTGTGATTTTGCAGCACATGGTGAAAATGGTGTACGGCAAAGAGCCGATCTCCGATTGGCCGAAGGTACTCGAAGAGTGGAAATCCAAGGGCGGCAATGATGTGATCAAGGAAGCCACTGAGAAATTCAATAGCAAAGACGGCGGCACAACGGTGTCGATGCCGCGTAAATAAGCTCAGGAACTGAGCAATGCACACTCCTCACGTACTGGTGTACGTGGGGAGCATGCTTTTCATCACCAGTCCGAAAGTCTACTCGCGAAGAGAGGAGCTCCTCATGTACCGCATACTCATTGTTGACGATGAACCGATGATACGCCGAGGGTTACAGAAATTAGTGGAACAATCGGAGCTGCCCATTGAAAGCCTCCGAACGGCTGATAATGGCGCTCAGGCAATGGAGCGGATTCAAGAGGAGCGTCCGGACTTTCTGTTTACAGACATTCGCATGCCCAAAATGGACGGGCTCGCGCTCTGCGAGCGGATCGCCGAAATGGATGCCGACATTCAGGTCGTCGTCATTTCCGGGTACGGCGATTTTGAATATGCGCAGAAGTGCCTGTCCTACGGAGTCAAGGAGTATCTCCTTAAACCCGTTAATATCAAAGCGTTTCAACAAGTGCTTGCAAAGCTGATTCAGAATAAAAGCAAGATCAGCTCCGAATCGTTCGTCGCCGTCACCATGCTGGAAGGCTGGGCGACGCAGCTGGAGCAGGCGGTGTGGCTGCTGCAGGAGGAAGAGCTGGCACGGTTGGTCGGAAGCATGAGCGTAGAGCTGTGTGGGTATAAGCTGAAGCTGAACCGATTCAGCGAAGTGCTGCAGGAGCTGCACATGCTCGTGCAGCAGCGCCTTAAGGCGCGCGACGTGTTCGGGGTGCAGGATGAGCTTGACCTGCAGGGCGCGGTGAGCGAGGAGGAACTGCTCGAGCGCTTCGAAGCGGCGGTGAGCGGAATTTTGCAAGAGCTGCGCGCGAAGCGTAAAGGCAAGCAGAAAGACCCCATCGAGGAAGCGAAGCAGTATATGGAGAAGCGGCTGGCGGAGGACGTCTCCCTGGAAGAGGTGGCCGAGTATGTCGGGCTGAACCCCTCTTATTTTAGCCAGCTGTTCAAGCAAAGCACGAATGAGACGTTCGTCCAGTACCGGACGCGGCGGCGGATGGAGAAGGCGAAAAAGCTGCTGGAGCAGCCGCAGTGGCGGATTACCGACATTTCCGGAGAGGTCGGGTACGCGGATCATCCGCATTTTACGAAGACATTCAAGAAATATGAAGGCTGCCTGCCCTCGGAATACCGGCATAAGATGGGGATTCGCTAGATGAAACGCAGAACCCTGTCGCGGCAAATTTATGCGTATTTTCTCATTGTGATCGTGCTGTCGCTCGTATCGGTGGGCGCGTTCTCTTATTTTCAGTCGTCCCGCAAGCTGGATGATCAGGCGAAGTTGTATATGGAGCAGATGGTGGACAGCGCGAATTATCAGACGGACAGCTATCTGCAGTCGTATGAGCTGCTGAGCAATGCGTTTTCGTCCAATTCGGACGTCAGGGCGTTCATGGAACTGAATCCGGATGATCCGTATGCGTATTATGATTTTTCGCGGCGGATCAAGGATTTTGCGCAAACATCCGTGACGTCGATTGTGACGCTTTATAAGCAACTCAATATGATCTATGTCACAGGCGAGCACGGTCGTTCTATCATTTATGAAAATCAAAATGTGCTCAATCTCGATCCGGTGCTGGTGAAGGAGAAATTCGATAAGTTGATGACTTCCACACCCTCAGATGGCAAGATCGCCCTGCTCAACATGAGCATCCGTCCCGTCGATGAGGGCTCCGTCGTCACGATGTCTGTCAAGGTGCGCGGGCCATCCTACGGGCCGAACCGGGGCGTCGTTGCTATTGAAATTAAGCTCGACGAGCTTGCAAAAACGTGGGATCGTGTAAGTTTGGGCAAGGACGGATTCTTTTTTATCATCGATGATACCGGCAAGTATATTTACCCTCCTGCGATGGGGAAGCGGGCGCCCATGGATGAGTTGGCTTCTGAAGCGCTGAGAAGCGGTAACCAGACGTTTATTACCAAATACAACGGTGAAGATCGGATGTTTGTCTCTCGCAAATCAGCCTACTCGGACTGGAATCTCGTCGCCTCCATGCCGGTTGCGGAGCTGCGCAAGCCGGCGGAGACGATTCGCACGACGACACTTGTTGTGGGCTTGGTGACATTGGTTGTGTCGCTTGGACTGGCGATCCGCTTCGGTCGTTCCATTATCGCGCCGATCCGCTGGCTCAAAGACAGTATGCGCGAGACGGAGAAGGGGAATTGGCAGTACATCGAGGAGAGTGGCCGTGCCGATGAGATCGGTGGACTCATTCACAGTTACAATCTCATGGTCACTCGTTTGCAAGGCATGATTGAGCGTGTGTATGAGGCAGAGCTGGAGCAGCAGAAAAACCTGCTCGAGCTCGGCGAGACGAAGCTGGAGCGGCAGCGGGCGGAGTTCCAGGCGCTGCAGCTGCAGATTAATCCTCATTTTCTATATAACACGCTGGAGACGATCAATATGTACGCCATCGTGCAAAATTCCGGCGAGATTACGGAGATGGTCGAGGCAATGGCCTTCATGCTGCGCTACTCGGTGCAGACGAATCTCGAGGAGATCACGGTGGCAAATGAGCTGAATCATGTGCGGAATTACATGATTATTTTGCAGCACCGCACGGACAGAGAGTTTGAAATTGATGTGGCGATACCGCCGGGTCTGCTGCTCGAGAAGATGGTGCGGCTCACGCTGCAGCCGTTGATCGAAAATATTTTCCAACATGCGTTCCCGGACGGGATTGAGGATCATCACACGATTCGTATTGATGCGAAGAAAGAAAGCGGCTTATTCCAGGTATTCGTGGAGGATAACGGCGTTGGCATGACACCGGAACGGCTCGCGGAGCTGCGGAAGAAGCTCAAGGAGAACCGGCTCGCGGAGCCCGAGGAGAGCGGCGCGAAGCGGGGCGGCGGCATCGGCCTCATGAATGTGCACCGGCGCATTCAGATGGTGTTCGGCGAAGCCTACGGCCTGTCTGTGGACAGCGAGCAAGGGCATGGCACCCGCATGACGATGACGATGCCGGAAACGGATCGGCCGCGGATGCGGGGGTAGGACCCGTGGCTGCTTATTTATGGTAAATCCCTTTGCGGAATGACGATTTGAGCAAATAAGATCTTGTTTACTATGAAAAAAATGTGTAGCGGTTGCCATGGAGCTTATTTCGCTTCCAATACGGCATTTCAAGTTCTAACGGTTGCGACAGCGCTTATTTGCTCAATAACCAGCAACATTTGACCGATTTGACCTAAATAGCCTCTGCTGCAACCGTTAGCCTTGGAAAAGTGGCGTTTAGTGCCAAATAAGCGCCAGGGCAACCGTTAGCGAATGAAGTGGTTGATCCGCAAGGCACCCAATGTCATGAAAGCCCTTGCCAAACCCTAAAATAAGACATCGTCGGTGTCTTATGCATCGAAGCTTAACAGTTAAACCAACACATGGGAGGAATTACAATGAACATCAACTTAACGGGGAAAATTGCACTTGTCACAGGATCGAATGCAGGGATTGGCCGCGGTATTGCCTTGGCGCTTGCTGAGCAGGGGGCGAAGGTTGGCGTGAACTGCCTGAGCAATGTGGCCCAGGGTCAGGAAGTGGTGGAAACGATTCGCGCAGCCGGCGGGGAAGCGGTGCTCGTTCAGGCGGATGTGACGGATGTGGAACAAATTGATCGCTTGGTTCGCGAAGTGGAGGAAGCGTTGGGCGGTACGATTGATATTCTGGTCAACAATGCGGGTCACCTGATTCAGCGTGTGCCGAACGTCGACATGACGGAAGAATTGTATGACCGCATTATGAATGTGAATTTTAAAAGCACGGTGTTCGTCTCCAAGCGGGTTTTACCGGGAATGAAGGAAAAAGGCTTTGGCCGCATCATCAACCTGACGTCGGTGGCGGCGCATAACGGCGGCGGCCCTGGTGCCAGCATCTACGCGGCGAGCAAAGGTGCGGTGCTGACGTTTACGAAAGGGTTGGCGAAGGAAGTGGCGGGAAGCGGCATTACCGTCAACAACGTATCGCCGGGCTTCATTGGCAGCACGATGTTCCACGCGACGTTTACTTCGGATGCAGCGCGTCAAGCGACGATTCAAGGCATTCCGCTCGGCCGCGAAGGCAAACCGGACGATGTGGCGGGCGCCGTCCTGTATTTTGCCTCTGAGCTGGGGGCCTACATTACAGGCGAAACGATTGAAGTAAACGGCGGGATGATGATGCGATGAGTACGCGCAGAGAGAACGTCGCACATGCTGCAGAGGGAGCGGGGGCGCTGGAGACGGCGGCCCTGCTCCGCCAAGATCTCGACAGGCTGCTGGCAGCCGGCAGTCTGGTCATTCCACAGGAACCCGGGGGCTGGTGGCACCAGTACGTCTGTCCGCACCATCACACCGAACTGGTGTTCCGTGATGAGGTCGTTTCGGAGACTGTGTTTGCCTGTCCGCACGGCTGTAGCATGGAAGGTGAAGCCTACCGCGGTGCTTGGCTGGTTTTCAAGCATCAGAGCTTGGCGCGGGCGGCTTTGCAGGCGGCTGCGGTTTATGCCGCAGGGGAGAATGTGCGGTATGCTGAGGTCGCGAAGGAGCTGATCGTCGGCTACGCGCGCCAATTCCCGCTGTATCCGGTGCATCCGGATGCGCAGGGCTGGATGCTGAAAGGGCGCGCTTTTCATCAGGCGCTGACGGAGGCGATCTGGTCGACAACATTGATTCGCGCTTATTTGCTGTTGCGCGATCAGGGGGTTCTGTTTGACGCCGAGGAACAGGCGGCGCTGGATGTGTTCTTCGAGCTGCTCGCGACGAGTATGGCGGAGTATCGCCATATCCTGATTCACGAGCGGAACAACGCGGAGAGCAACTACACGGCGTGGCTCAATGCTTCGCTGTCCTGCGTGCATGCGGCACGTGGGGAGCAAGCGTTGTTGGAGGCCCTGATCGAGGGGCAGGGCGGTTTCTTGCATCACTTGTCCATCGGCGTGAAGCCGGACCAGTTGGAATTTGAGGGCAGCACGTATTACCACGTGTTCGTGCTGCGGGCGTATTTGATCGTGGCGGAGATGGCGCAGCGCTTTGGTCTTGATCTCTACGCGGCTGCGGGCGCGGAGGGGCAGTCGCTGCGCGGCATGCTCGAGGCGGTCGCGGATCTCGCGGACGACCAGGGCGCGCTGCCCGCCCTGCATGACGGGCCGCTGGCACGGGGGCCGTACGCCCGCGAGATCGCCGAGATCGCCGAGCAGGGGCTGGCGATCTACGGCATCGTCGGGCTCGCGCCCGTGCGGCGCGAGGCATACCGGCAGCTAGCCGCTGCCGGCGAGGGCGAGGCGCAGCTCGAAGCGCTGCTCTACGGCAAAGGCACGGCGGCTGCCGTCGACGGGGCCCCGTCGCAGCCGCGCAGTGCAAGGCTTTGGCCGCAGTCCGGGTTCGTCCTCGGCCGGGTGGCTGGCAACCCGCTGTCGTTCCTCGCCGATTTCGGCGAGCACGGCGGGTCGCATGGCCACTACGACAAGCTGCATCTGACGCTGATGCATTCTGCCGGGACGCTCACACCAGACTTCGGCATGGTGCCTTACGGCTCTACCATGCGACGGACGTGGTTCGCGGAAACCGCCAGCCACAACACGGTGTCGCTGGGCGGGTACTCACAAGCGCAGCACGAGGGGCGCTGCCTGCGCTATGAAGCGACGGATGCCGCCGTGTCGGTCTGGCTGCAGTCGACGGACGCCTATGCCGGCTGCAAGCTGAACCGGCATCTTCTGCTCACCGGCGAATGGCTGCTGGACTGGTTTCAGGTCGAATTGGCCGGGGAAGCGCAGTCCATCGAATGGTGGCTGCATCCGGTCGTGCCGCCTGTCGCCGCCAGCGAGCCGGTAGAGGGGCAGGTGTTCCCGCTGCAGATTGCTGGAGCGAAGCATGCCGACGGTGAGGCGACGAGCTTCACCGTCGTGGAACTGCCGGTGACGGCGCGTTATGTGCCGTCTGTCCAAACCGATGGGCTGGGCGCAGCACAGCTCAACCTGACGTACCCGGCAGGCGCGGGTGCGATTGCGCATACGGCGCTTGTGCAGCCGGGCGACGAAATCGTCGCCGTGCAAACGCCGGGCGACAGCGTCGATCCGAGCCGCGCCTTGACGGCGGTGCTTCATCGCCGGATGGGGA
This sequence comes from Paenibacillus whitsoniae, assembly GCF_003955665.1. Classification (GTDB taxonomy): domain Bacteria; phylum Bacillota; class Bacilli; order Paenibacillales; family NBRC-103111; genus Paenibacillus_E; species Paenibacillus_E whitsoniae. The sequence continues at coordinate 22,510 of NZ_RXHU01000024.1, read as the reverse complement.
CGCGCGCGGATTTCATCCATGTCTACCGCGCTGGGGACCCGGTAGCGGTGAAGCGGGTTTCCGCCGACAGGGTCAGCTTGACGGTACCGGGCGCGGAGGAAAAAATGGTGCAGTTGACGCAGGAAAACGGACTTCTGTTCAAGTAATTAAGAGGTAGTTCAAAAAGTCGTCTTTTGATCACGAAGCAAGTCAGGAAGCGGATTCGACATCGAATCTTGCGTTCAGCTTTGAAGTGCGGTGCTCATGTAGTTTTGCCTACACTCCGCTCCTCCTTCTTCAGCTGATAAGACTTGATAAGGTGTGGCAACTTATCGCTTCGCATCAACCTTAGTAAACAGATACCGTCTTTTGCAAGACGGCGAGGCTGTTTATCCTGGGCTTCTCGCAACCTTCTCGGTGCTGAAAACCCGACTTTTTGAACTCTCACTAATATGTAAGAGAGCTGTTTGATTATAACCAGGGGGAATGGAAAATGACGTTGTCGCCTTTATATGAGCCGCAGAGCGGTGTGTTAACCGTTCAATACGAACCGAATGAACAAACGGCCCTGCTGGAGAATCCGCCGAGGTTCACCTGGATTCCGGCCAAGCTGGAACATGATCGCTACGTATTGCAAATCTCGCGCTCCGCTGCCTTCGAAGAAGCGGACACACGGACGATCCAGCCAATCCTGTATAACCTATATACCCCGGACGAGGCATTGGAACCGGGCACGTATCACTGGCGGTATGCCCTGCTGGAAGAAGACGGCGGCCACACGGCTTGGAGCAAGGTCCGCCGCTTCCACGTAGCGCCCGGCTTGCCCGAGACGCCGCTGCCCAGCCGGGCACGGCGTTACGCGGAGACGTCTGTGCAGCATCCGCGGCTCTGGCTGCAAGGCTCGGAGGTTGAAGCGTTCCGCGCTCAGCTCGAGACCGATCCAACCTATTGCGGCTTCGACGTCTTTTACGAGAAATCCGTGAAGCCATGGGCAGAGCGCGATCTGGTTGCTGAACCGCTGCCGTATCCGGGCAATAAGCGCGTTGCGAATCTGTGGCGCCAGATGTACATGGACACGCAGGAGGCGCTCTACGGTGTGCGCCATCTCGCCGTTGCGGGCCGACTGCTCGGCGACGAGGCCCTGCTGGACCGTGCCAAGGCGTGGCTGCTGCACGTGAGCTCCTGGAACCCGGACGGCACAACGAGCCGGGATTACAATGACGAGGCGTCCTTCCGGACGGCGGGTGCCATCGCTTGGGGCTATGATTGGCTCTACGACCGCCTGAGCGAGGAGGAGCGTCGTGAGGTACGCCGCGTCCTGCTGGCCCGGACCCGCCAAATCGCCCAGCACTGCATCGAGCATTCGAAGATTCATCATGTGCCTTTTGACAGTCATGCGGTGCGCTCGTTGTCCAGCGTCCTGGTGCCATGCTGCATCGTGCTGCTCCATGAGGAGCCGGAGGTGCAGGAATGGCTGGACTACACAATGGAGTACTATGCGTGCCTGTATTCCCCTTGGGGTGGAGCGGACGGCGGCTGGGCCGAGGGGCCGATGTACTGGACGACGGGCATGGCATTTGTGACCGAAGCGATGAATTTGCTGAAGAAGTACACGGGCATCAACTTCTATCAGCGGCCGTTTTTTACGAAAACCGGCGATTTCCCGCTCTATACCTTTAGTCCGGATACGTTGCGCTGCTCCTTCGGCGACCAATCGACGCTCGGCGACCCGGTCAGCTTGAAGACCGGCTTTAACATCCGCCAATTTGCCGGGTTGACGGGCAACGGCCTGTATCAATGGTACTTTGAGCGCGTGCGCGAGATCGATACCGATTCGGAAATGAAATTTTATAATTATGGCTGGTGGGATTTCCGTTTCGATGAGATGGTGTACCGCCATGACTATCCGCAGGTTGAAGCGGTCGCGCCGACGGATGCGAATATTGAGGGAGTCAAATGGTTCCGCGATATCGGATGGGTCGCGTTCCATTCGAATATGGCGGATCCGGAGCGCCACATTATGTTGTTGACGAAGAGCTCCCCTTACGGCTCTGTGAGCCACAGCCACGGGGACCAGAACGGGTTCTTGCTGCATGCCTACGGCGAACCCCTGGCAATCGAGAGCGGGTATTATGTCGCGTTCAACTCCACGATGCATATGAAATGGCGGAGACAGACGCGGTCGACGAACAATATTTTGATTGACGGTTTGGGGCAGTACGCCGAGAAGGATAAAGTGCTGAATATAGCGGCGAGCGGTATGGTGGAGGTTGCGGAACAGCGCAAAGGCTATGCTTACTCGCGCAGCAACGCGACAGCGGCGTATCAGGAGCATGTGCCTTATTTGGAGCGCTATGTGCGTGAGTTGTACTTCTTCGGTACCTATGTCGTTGTTGTGGATCACATCGACTTGGCGCAGGCCGGAACCGTGGACTGGTTGTTCCAGACGTTATACGAGATGAACGTAAGCGGACAGACGTTCACGGTGCAGGGGCGCAAGGCCGACATGGACGGCCGGTTCGTGTACAGCTCGTCCGGCGAGCTGTCGCTCTCGCAGCGTCAGAGCTTTACGGACGTCGATCCGTCCGAAATTGAAGGATTGCCGCCGCAATGGCATCTCAAGGCGACAACGAAGGCTGCGCGGAATCACCGCATCGCCACATTGCTCGTCCCGATCAAGCATGGCGAACCGAAGTACGTGTCCTATTTTATGGACGATCAGGGCTTTGATGTGCATATCTACTTTACGGAAGATGGCGTCACACATCGCGTGGAAGTGCCGAAAGCGTATTAATATAGGACCTCTCTGCGTGCAAGCGTGGGGAGGTTTTTTTGGTATTTCGAAAGGTGTGTCCCGGAGCGGCGGCTTCCTTCAGTAAAGTACGTCAGTTTCTTTGGGGACGGCGGAGCTGGAGAAGATATGTATCGGTTGGCACAGTGCTTATATAGCTTCCAATCCGTCATTTCAAATTGTAGCGGTTAATGCAGTGCATTCTGGTGCGGCGCTTGCTCTCCTCCCCACATTCCTTCATAAAATCCTCCCCCATCGGGCAACTTATCCCTGTCTGCCAATCTTGAAAAATCAAACATGATACCTAAAGTTCCTGCATTGTAAGGTGCATCCATCAGCAGGCATAATAAGAGCATAAAGAACATCACTCATTTGAGGGGGATATGACTTGTGAAAAAGTTCAAAGTACTTCCAGTCGTCGCGGCAGGCGTTCTTGCCATCAGTTTGACAGCTTGCGGCACCAGCAAAACCGACAACTCCAGCTCGGCTGCGCCTAGCGCATCGGCTAACACAGGCGGCAGCACCACAGAGAAAAAAGAAAACATTACGATTACATTCCAGAACATATATCCGGATCCAACGGACCCGAAAAACGGAATGTTGAAAAAGATCGTGAATGACTACCAATCCAAAAATCCGAACATCAAGATTGAGCTCGACTCCTTGAACACGGACCAGCAAAAGCTGAAGCTGAAAACGCAAGCCGCGTCCAAAGAAGTGCCGGACATTACGGTGGTGAACCCGGCCGCACAAATGAAGCCTTTCGTGGACGCAGGCCTGTTCGCGCCGCTGAACGATATGCTCGACCAAAACGGTTTGAAAGCGACGTTCCAAGAAGGCCTGCTGAACTGGTACACGTTCAACAACAATGTTTACGCGCTGCCTGACGGCAACAACATCGGCGTTGTGTACTACAACAAAGATCTGTTCAAGCAAGCCGGCATCGCCGATGTGCCAAAAACGTTTGAAGAAATGATTCAAGATGTGAAAACACTCAAAGCTAAAGGCATTCAGCCAATGGCGATCGGTGAAAAAGATACGTGGACCGGTTCCTTCTTGTTCATGAACATCCTGCTTCGCACAAACGGCGGTCCTGGGTTCCTGCAAGCGGTTGTGGATGGCAAGAAAACATTCAACGACCCAGCATTTACCGACGCAGTAGGGTCCCTGGAGGATTTGATTCAAGCAGGCGCATTCCAGGAAGGGGTAACCTCTTTCGACTACAACGCAGGCGAGAACTTGTTCAAAACAGGCAAAGCCGCCATGTACTACATGGGAAGCTGGGCAACGGGCGGTATCGAAACGTCTTCCGTTAACGGTAAAGTGGGCGTGTTCAAATTCCCGACGGTTAAAGGCAAAGGTAACCCTGACGAGTTCATGCTTGCACCAGGATCTGCATTCGCGGTATCGGCAAACAGCAAGCATCTGAAAGAAACGAAAGATTTCTTGAACTACTTCATGACGAACTTCCCGAAAGAAGCGTTTGCGGTTAAAGGCGCGGTTGGTCTGGGTCAAAAAGTAGACGGCGACTTCAAAGCTGCTGGTTACTCCGACATGGCGATGGACGTTCTGAACCTGTTCAAAGCTGTGAAAGGCGGCGACATCGCGTTCGACAACACGATGAACCCTGGTACGGCGCAAGGTCACTTGACCAGCATCCAAAACCTCTTCGTTGCCAAGAAAGATCCGGCTGAAGTAGCGAAAGAACATCAAGCAGCTTACGACGCAAATAACAAAAAATAATTTCGCATGAACACCTGCAGGAGATTTACCTGGGACGCCCCCGCGGCGCCCCGGGTAAGTTCCCGTTAGGTAATGCCATGAAGGAGGCAACCCAAGTGAATGTATTAAGAGTCTCCAAGTGGACGATTGCCGCTTTTGTTCTGCCCTGTCTGATCATCTATGTCTGCCTTGTCTTCGTTCCGATTCTGGTTTCGATGTACAGCGGATTGCTGGACTGGAACGGAATTGGCGAATCGAAATTCATCGGCTTGGAAAACTTCCGGACGATGTTGTTCCACGATCCTGTGTTTTGGCCGTCTGTTAAACGGACGCTGATGTTTGCTGTGTTTTCCATGGTGGAAATTCCGGTTGCGCTGGCTGTGGCTATGCTGCTGAACCGCTTTGTTAAAAAACCGAACTTTCTCGTCTCGGCCTATTTCATGCCGGTTATCTTATCCGTTGTTATTATCGGTCAACTATGGAAGACGATTTATAACCCTGCCGCGATGGGCGGGATGCTCAACCAAGTGCTGGAAATGCTTCACTTGAACAGCTGGGCGCATTCCTGGCTGACAGATCCGAAGATTGCCATGTACTCCCTATACTTTGTAGCCCTGTGGCAGTACTTGGGTTACCACACACTGATCCAGTTTACCGGTATCCAGAACATTCCGGCTGAAGTGTATGAAGCTGCGAGAATCGATGGCGCTGAAGGCCTCAAGGCTGACTGGTATATCACTTTCCCTATGAATATTCCGATTTTCAAAATATCGATTGTCCTGGCTTTTATCGGCTCCTTGCAAGCGTTCGACATGATTATGGTCATGACGGGCGGCGGACCTGCGCATGCCACGGACGTCATCTCGACGCTGATGTACAACAACTCGTTCCTGTCCATGAAATACGGATACGGAAGTGCGATGGCGGCATTCCTGGTTATCCTGTGCTTGGCGGCTACGATCATTATTAATGCCATCTTTAACAAACTTGAGAGAAGATTTTCGTGAGGGAAGGAAGTGTCACCATGTTAAACGCAAGGGAAGCGGTTTCGGCCAAACCTGCTATCATACGGAGACGCAAAAGCTTCTCGATCGTTAAGACGCTCGTCCTTCTGCTGCTATCCGTGCTCGTCGTCACCCAATTGTATCCGCTGGTGTGGCTGGCGATTTACTCGCTCAAAACGAATGAGGAAATTTTGTCAGGCCGGTTCTTCGCGCTGCCGCATGTGCTGCAGTGGAAGAACTTCACCGACGCCATCGATGCGGGACATTATTTTCAATACTTGAAAAACTCGTTGTTTGTCACCGTGGTCACCATGGTGTGCGTGCTGTTCCTCAGCTCGCTGGCGGCTTACGCGATAACGCGCTTTAAATGGAAGTACGGCAACATCGTCATGGTAATTTTCCTGATCGGGATGATGATTCCGATGCAGGCGACGCTGCTGCCGCTGATGATCATTTTCAAGCACATGCACATTCTCAACACGCATCTCGCACTCATTCTGCCGTATATCGCGTTCCAAACACCGGTAGCCGTCTTTATCCTCAGCGGTTTCATGCGGTCGATTCCGGCGGAAATTGAAGAGTCTGCGGTTGTCGACGGGGCGGGCGTGTTCAAAATTTTCACAGGCATCATGCTTCCCATTTCGGTGCCGCCTATGATGACAGTCTGTATCCTGACCTTTATCAACATCTGGAACGAGTACATTCTCGCGGCGACATTCATTTCGTCCGAGCGGCTCAAGACGCTGCCTTTCGGGGTTAATTCCTTCGTCAGCCAGTACTCGGTCAACTACGGTGCGATTGGTGCGTTCCTGGTCCTAGGGGCTCTGCCGGTCATCATCATTTACTTCTTATTAGCCGATAAAATTACCAAAGGCATGGTCGCGGGAGCGGTGAAGGGTTAACTTTCACCCCTCTCTTTTTTGCGTTTCCGCCTGTGTGATACAATTAACGTGTATGGCCTCCATGAAAGGGGAGCACGATCCATCTTGAGACGCGGAATGAATTCCATCCATAACCGGCTGTTCATCCTCTTTATGTCCGGTATGTTAGTGTTGGTTGGTATTGTAAGCGTTCTTTATTACCAACGGACGACTCAAATTATCCATAATAAGATCAGCGATCTGGCACAGAAAAATATTTCCCAAACCGTTGGTTTGTTCGACCTCCTGCTGCAAGGGTATGACAGCATTACGAAATCGCTGAACTCCAACTATGAAATGCTCCGTTTAATCGAGGAGCGGGATTCCAGCACAGAGCAGACTGTCAATATTTTCAATGAGCGGCAGATTACGAATATTTTAGGCGCAATCTACTATTCGCGGGACGATATCGTCGGCATTCATGTGATTTCGAGCGGCGGTAAAAACTACAACTATGCCCGCAACTTCGACAGTGTGATCGATGCCAATTTTTCCACGACGGAATGGTACCAAAAGCTGCAGGATTCCTCGGGGGAGATGGTATGGCTGGGCCTCTTGCAAGGCTCGGTCATCAATCAGTTCCAGAAGGAATCGATGTTCGTCTTCGGGCGCAAGCTGTTTGATCTGTCCGATCATCGCGTCATCGGCGTCATGCTGATTGAGACGAATCCGCAGCCGATTCTGGCCGCGCTGTCCAACGTGACGATTTCCCCGAACTCCAAGGTGTATATCGTAGATCAAAATGATCGACTCATCGCCACCACGGCGGAAGACAAACAGAACATCCCGTCTTTTGCCGGGATCCAGCGGCCGGAGGTTAATAAAATTATCGTCGACGACCGTACCGATCAGTTAATCGTGGCGGCTCGTGCGAAAATGTCCGACTGGACCGTCGTCGGCTTGACGCCGAAAGGGGATATTAACGCGGAGATCGTGAAAACCCGTGAATATCTGTACTACGTCCTGGTCATTCTCATCTTCCTGGCCACCGCGCTAGCCGGATTGGTGTCTCGTACGATTGCATCGCCGCTCAAGCTGCTGATCCGCGAGATGAAGCAGGTGGAGATGGGGAACTTCAAAGGCTCCGTGAATGTGAATTCATTCGAAGAGATCAACTCGCTTGTGTCCTCCTTCAATCGGATGGTATACAGGATGGAGGAGCTGATTGAGCGGATCACGCTCGCCTCCATGAGTGAGAAGAACGCGGAGCTGCAGGCGCTTCAGTCGCAGGTGAACCCGCATTTTTTGTATAACACCTTGGATATGATCTACTGGATGCTCGATGAGCAAGAGAACGACCGGCTGGGGAAGGTGATTCTGTCGCTATCCCAAATGTTTCGCTATAGCAGCGACTGGCAGGAGGCCTCGAAAACGACGCTCCGTCAGGAACTGGAGCAAATGCGTCATTACATGACCATTATCGAGAGCCGGCTGGAGGGCCGCGTACAGACCGTTGTGGACGTTAAGCCGGAGTGGCTGGAGGTCATTATGCCGAAGATGACCCTGCAGCCGATTATTGAAAATGCGGTCAAATACGGCCTCGAGCCGCTGCGGGAGCAGGGCGTGCTGCGGGTATGGGCAGAGGTCCACGAAGGGGATCTGCACATCGTGGTCTCGGACAACGGCGTCGGCATTGAGGAGGGTCAGCTCCAGGGCATGCAGGCGCTGCTGACGGAAGATTTTGTTGCTGGAGAAGGGCTGCGAAGCGCCCGAGCCGCTCAGCAGTTGGAGGAAGGAAGCGTGCGCCCTCGGCGGGGCATCGGCCTGACGAATGTGCACAGACGCATCGTGCTGATGTTTGGCGAAAGTTACGGTCTGCGCATCACAAGTAAACGTGAGGAAGGCACAACGGTGACCATTGTGATGCCGCTTCCTCGTAAGGGGGATCATCTAGCATGAATATATTGATCGTAGACGATGAAACGGTTATCCGGGAAGGGATTCAACGGACGCTGCATAATCGTTTTCCCGAGCATGCCATCCATTTGGCGGCGAACGCGGAGCAGGCAGTGTCTTTGCTGCGCAGTGAAGAGATCGATATTGTCATGACCGACATTCTGATGCCGGGGATGAACGGACTTGAACTCATGAAAATGTCCCGGAGCCGCCATCCCCATGTCAAATGGGTGGTGATTTCGGCGTATTCGGAGTTTTCCTACGCCCAGGAGGCGGTGCGGCTCGGCGCCAAAGACTATTTGCTCAAGCCGATCGGCAAGGACGTGCTCACGGATATGATCCGCAAGCTCGGTGAAGAAATCGCGAAAGAGAACGAGCTCATGGAGGAAGCGGAGCTGCTGAAGGTTAACCGCAAGTACCTGCAGGAGGCAGTATTCCAGCGCTGGGTGCAGGGGCTTGATACAGGGCGTATCGACATGGCACCGTTTATGGAGCAATATCCTTATTTTTATCTCATCATGGTGAAAATGGAGACCGATAAGCCTGTCAATCTCGAAAACTTCATTATCGAGAATGTCCTGCTGGAGCTTATCGAGCGCGACGGGAAGGGCTTCGTCACCGTACACGACAGCAAGAGTTTGCTCGGCTTGGTGAGGCCAAACGAAGGGACGACTGTCGCGGGCCTCGTGGAGGAGCTGCGCAGCCATCTCGTCAAATATTTGAAGGTGCCGTTCCAGATTATGAGCACGGAGCGAATCGAGCATATCCAGGACGTGCCGGCGGAAGTGCAGCGCATGCGCCAGGCGTCCACGACGCAGGTGTATGAGCATCACGCAAGCGGCAGCGACCGTTCGGTGGAGGTAGCCCTCCAGTACATCCGCACGCATTACCACGACGATCTCTCCTTGGAGAAAGTCGCATCAATCGTGTACTTGAACCCGGTCTATTTCAGTCAGCTTTTCAAACTGAAGACGGGCCAGGGGTTCAAGGAGTTCGTCATCAATCTGCGCCTGGAACAGGCGAAGCAACTGCTGTTGAATCCGAAGCTGAAGCTGGCGGATGTGGCCGAGCGCATCGGATATCAGGACATGCGCCATTTCTCGCAGGTATTTCGCAAGAAGTTCGGTTTCACGCCATCGGAGTTCAGGCAGGAGCATACTGGCAATAAAGCGGATACATTGCTGTCAAGGGAATAGCTCTCATGGAATTCTCAGACAATTTTAAGAATGCTCGGTAATCGTTGATAGGGCGGGGGTTGCACCCTCCTTTGCTAAATTTTAGGATAGGCGGATTATGCTATGGTAAATAGGCATAGGACGCAATCCTATGATTTCTGCTACTGGAGGAGGCCATAATCATGAAACGGATGAGCAGTAACCGCCTTTGGAAACTTTCCGAAATAAAGGACCGCCAACGATCAGGAAGCTCCCTTCGTGCAACTTTCGTAGGCCTTAGCCTAAGTCTATCTCTGATGGTGGGTTCCGCTTGGATACAACCGCATACGGCTTCGGCAGCGACGGCTGCATCTGTCACGGCCGATGCGACGACGCTTAGCGCGGATGCGACAAGTACGACACGTGCAGACCGCTTAGTCGCGACAGCGAAGTCTTACCTTGGCAAAGTCAAATACCGGTACGGCACGCGCGACACAAAGCGCCTGATACTGGACTGTTCGGCTTTTACGCAGCTTGTTTTCAGCAAGAACGGCATTTCGATTCCATGGGGCTCCAAAGCGCAGACTTCCGTCGGGACGAAAGTATCGTCCAAGTCGAAGCTGGTTAAGGGGGATCTGGTGATGTTCAGCACATCCACACCCGGCAAAATCAATCATGTCGGCATCTATATCGGGAGCGGGAAGTTTATCAGCAATACGACCAGCTCCGGCGTCGCGATCAATTCGATCTACACGGGCTACTGGGGCAGCCGGTTTATCCAAGGTCGTCACCTGAAGTAAGGCAGCTAGAGGCCGATTGCATTGACCAAGCTTCCCTGCACGTGGTATATAAAAGGAAACCATTTTTGGGGAGCTGAACGACCGTATGCCGCTAAAGAAAGCCTATGAAGCCGTTAAACAATTTCATGAAACGTTCGAGCATCCGATCGGCCGCTCACCGCAGCGGCTGACGGACGAACGCAAGGCCGCACGCCTTGCGTGGATGCAGGAGGAGCTCGACGAGTTCAAAGAAGCGGCAACGCTTGAGGACGAAGTCGATGCGATGATCGACGAGCTGTATTTTGTGCTGGGGACGCTGGTGGAGATGGGCGTGGAGCCTGGGCCGATTTTTGACATCGTGCAGCATGCGAACATGTCCAAGGTATGGCCGGACGGTCTCGTTCACAAGAACGAACTGGGCAAAACCATCAAGCCGCCGCACTGGGAAGACCCGTTCGACAAAATTAGAGCGGAAATTCATAGACAACAAATGAAGAAAGATTGAGGTGAGGCCTCCGTGGCCTTTCATATTCGGTTAAAAGAGCTGCGGCAGCAGCAAAATCTCACCATTCGCAAGCTCAGTGAGAAGGCCGGAATCTCGTATTCCGTCTTGAATGCCATCGAAAACGGTCGAACGCTGCCGTCGAAAGATGTCGCTTTAGCGCTGGCGATTGCCCTCCGTCTGGAGGATCGCGATGCCTTGATAGACCTAGCAAAAAATCCCTCCGAGGGTTAATTGCATTATGCAATTTTGTGTGATACAGTAGGTATAGACTTGGAGGTTTAACCTGGAATTGCATATTGCAAAGGGTTATCTTTTTAAGCAGACGGTACCCTTTTCAATATGTAATTTTTTTTGTACGAAAACTACGAAAAAGAACATGTTAATTTAATTTTGGAGGTAATATCCCCATGGCAGTAGGAACAGTAAAATGGTTTAACGCAGAAAAAGGTTTTGGTTTCATCGAAGTTGAAGGCGGCAACGATGTATTCGTACATTTCTCCGCAATTCAAGGCGAAGGCTTCAAAACACTTGACGAAGGTCAACAAGTTGAATTCAACGTTGTTCAAGGCAACCGCGGACCACAAGCTGAGAACGTTGTAAAACTGTAAGCTTGTTCATAAAACAGCCCCTAACTTTGGTTAGGGGCTGTTTTTTTGCGCCGGGCAAGAGAAACACAGTGGAGCAGCAGTCCGTTTGCATGGTGATGGAAGTAAGGCGAGTAAAGTAGCTGAGGTTTGCGTAGTGACGGAAGTGGGGGGGAATGAAACCGTTGTGTGGGAGGGGCGTTACCGCCGGCTGAAGGGCTGAGATCGAAGGTGATGCACGTAGGAAGAGCGGTGATCGGGCCGGGAACCAGCAGATTATACATCAAATTTAACGATTCGGGCGAGATTTGCTCAATTTCCTGCAGAATGTGCAGTTAAAATCAGCGTATTACCGTTAGAAAGCGCTTTCACATGGGTTTGCTTGAGGTTCTGCTGTAAAAAATGCAGGATCCCGTTGAACTTTCGCCGATTTCATTGAATTTGCTGTATGAAATGCAGGAAGCCCCCAAGGTGCACTTCACAGAGGGCTGTGATAGGATGAGCGACACCATCATAGTCGCAGTTGCCCTCTGTAAGCGAGCTTCTAAGAGAGACGCACGTTCGTCAGTCCTGTACGACAGTGATCACGTTTTCACTGCCGACGAACACCTGATTCGTACGCGGGTTAAGCGCGAGGCTGCCGCCGCGGTTGCGCACGGGCAGCAGGGCGAGCTTAGCGTAGCTGAGGCCGCTATAGACGGCCAGCGCTTTTCCTTCGCTGTTCCCGACGAAGATGTGGTGCGTCACCGGGTTCACAAGCAGTGAGGAGAACGTTGGCACGGGGAGCGATTTGACCACGCGGCGGGTGGCGCCGCTAACGACGTAGAGCTTGCCGCTGCCGCTCACTTGCGCAGAGGCGTAGTAGACGCGGTTCAAGCGGGGATTGACCGCGACCGCGTGCTGTCTGCGCCCGAGCCGAATCGGTTTGCTCGGCGCGAGGGAGCCGCCTTGCAGCACGGAGCCGTACGTGCTGAGGTTGTTCCCTAGATAAATCCGGTTCGTCACCGGATTGAGCGCCGGCGCAATGAGCGGATTGCGGCCGACTTTGCGCGTGGCGATCAGCGTAAGCATATCGCCGTTCAGGATATGAACGGAATCGCTGCCGGTATTCGTCACATAGATACGATTTGTGCGTTCATTAACGGCCAACAACGACGGTGATCCCCCGACATGCCAGACATGCAGGATGGCGGCGGTGAGGCCGTCAATGGCATAGATCGCACCGCTCGTACAGGCGACATAGACGCGGCCCGTACCTTGATGCACCGCGATACCGTAGGGATGCTCATCCACACCTAGCGCGGCGATGATTTGATGGGTATTCCCATCGATAAAGGTGACTTTCCCTTCGCGAAAGCTTGTTGCATAAATGCGGTTCGACGCCTCATGAACGGCGAGAAAAAACGTCCCCTCCCCAACCTGGATATACCCTTCCATCTGCCGTGTATCCCCATTCAGCACCCCGATGCGCGTATCCTGATTGGCAAAATAAAGCCGGTTGACCAGGCTGTTTACCTGCATATCCCCGACCGAGCCGTCCACCTTGACGGCGGCGATGACTTTTGGCTTGCGAAGCATGACGCTGCCCCTTTCCCTTAAACTTCCATCTATGGTTTACCCTATGCCATAGCGGAGGGAGAGGTGCCCACGGTTTTGCGAGGGGCGCCGGGTCCAAAGAAAAAACCTCCGCGGTTAGCGGAGGTTGGCGCGCTTCAAGAGCCACTGAATGGCGCGGTTCGCTTCGGGCAGGACGATCGCCTTGTCAATCGTCTTCATGATGCGGTTCTCCATGACGATCCGGCCCCCGATGATCGTCGTCTCCACATCGGCGCGCGTCGCGGAGTACACGATGCGCGAGATCGGGTCCACGTCAAACGACGGGTAGACGTGAAAGTTGTTGAGATCGAGGATCGCCAGGTCGGCTTTTTTGCCGACTTCGAGCGAGCCGATCTCGTGTTCCATGCCCACGGCGCGGGCGCCGCCGATCGTCGCCATACGGAACACCGCATGGGCGTTCATCGTCGTCGGCCCGTGGGCCGGCTTTTGAATCAGCGCGGCTAGCCGCATCTCATTGAACATATCGAGATTGTTGTTGCACGGCGCGCCGTCCGCCCCTAAGCTGACCGAGATGCCCTTCCCAAGCAAGTCGGGCGTCTCGGCGATCCCCGAGGCGAGCTTCAGATTCGAGCCCGGGCAATGGCTCACATGCACGCCGCGCTCGTGGATGATGCGCTTTTCCTCCTCGTCGAGCCAGATGCAGTGCGCCAGAATGAGCCGCTCATTGGCCAGCCCCAAATGATCGAGGTACACGATGTTGCGCATCCCCGTCTCCGCTTGCACAATCTCGATCTCGCCGCGGTTCTCGGAGGCGTGGGTGTGCACCTTGACGTTGTACCGCTGGGACAACTGCTGAACCTCGCGCAGCAGCTCCTCTGTACACGAGATAACAAAACGCGGCGAAAACGCGTACTGAATGCGCCCGCCGTCGTGGCCGTGCCATTTTTCCAGCAGATCGACGCTTTGTTGTAGAGACTCTGAAGTCTTCTCTTGCAGCGGAAACGGCACCTCGTCGCCTTTATCCATCATGACCTTGCCGGACAAGGCCCGGATGCCGCTCTCGGCAATCGCCTGAAAGGCATAATCCGTATGATGAACCGTCTCCATATCGACGATGGTGGTCGTGCCGCTTTGAATGAGCTCGCCGATGCCGAGCATGGCGGAGTAATAGAGCGATTCCTCGTCATGGGACGCCTCAAGGGGCCAAATGCGCTGTTTAAGCCAATCCATCAGTTCCAGATCGTCGCCTTTGCCGCGAAAGAGGGTCTGGCAGAGATGAATGTGCGTTTGGATGAAACCGGGGATGATCGTGCGGTGTGCAGCGTCAATGACGTACTCGCCCGGCGCGGCGATCAGCTCCGAGCCCATGGCCGTGATGCGATCACCCTCGATGCGCAGATCACCGGTGAAAATGTCGCCGTCCGGGTTCATCGTGATGATTTCGGCGTTTTTAATGAGAATGGTGGACATGGTCGCTACCTCCTACCTTCATTTTATGGCAATGAAGCATAAAAAAAACTAGCCCGGAAAAATATGCAGGCAGGGCCGGGCACATTTTTCGTAGCTAGAAATTTACGGTTTCCAGTAGAGACCCTTAATCCAATTATTAAGGTTATACGAAAAGATACTCTTAGGGTAAACCGGGAGAGGCGATTTTGTCAATGTGTATGTCATTAAACCTGACATCCCCTCCCTCTTTTTTGAAAATGAAGCTCTTTTCACTCCGGATGGTTACTCGTTGCGCTGCCCACCGAGTACGGCGTCGTAATCCCCTCGTACATGAGGTGCATCGACATACCTGCGGCGGCATGAGTCAGATTGTGGCAGTGGTCCATCCACAGGCCCGGGTTATTCGCGACAAAAGCGATTTCGTACGTGTCTCCCGGCAGGACGTCGAGGGTGTCGGACCACCAGGGGCTGCCTGCGGAAGGTTTACCGTTGTGGGACAGTACGAGCACATGATGGCCGTGCAGATGCATCGGATGCTCGACATTGCCGCGGTTCGAGATCGTCGTTTTGACGAGGTCGCCCTCTTTGACCATGAACATTGGCGCATTCGGGAATACTTCCCCGTTCAGCGTATACAAGAAGTTGAAGGTGCGATTATAAAAGCCCAATTTGTTATCCAGCACGAGGTTGAATTCCCGATCGAACTTGCTGTTCGCATCGAATGGCGTAGTCGCAGGCCTGCCGTAGTTCAGCATATCGAAAGCGACCGTTTGCGGGATGGCCGGCACCTCGGCTTGATCGCTGGCGGAGAGCAGCAGGCCGATTTTTTTATTGTTGCCGACGGCTAGATAGACGGGATGATCTGGCATCGCAAACGTTAAATCATAGCGCCCGCCGGTTGTCACCACGACATGTGTGTTCGTGAGCAGATCCGGCTTGTTCAGCTCCGTCCCGTCAATGGCCGCGACTTGGAAAGGCGTACCTACCAAGGTATACGTTTGATCGACCCAGTCATCCGTATTGATCAAACGCAGGCGAACTGGGGTGCCGGGCTCGACTTTTTCGTGGATGAGTTGATCGGACGCGCCGATGGCAAACGTGTTCTTCCACAGGTGGGTCAGCACGGTGATGTCTTTGACCGGCTGTGCCGGCGTTTCCTTGGGCTCGACGATCAGTGTGCCGAACAGCCCTTTGCTGACAGCTTCCTGGGAATCCTGATGCGAGTGATACCAGAACGTGCCCACCTGCTCGGCGCGGAATCGGTACGTATACGTTTCGCCGGGCATCACCGCGTTCTGTGTGGCGCCTGCAACGCCGTCTTCCGCATTGGGGACGTCCAGCCCGTGCCAGTGCGCGGTGACGCCCTCTTCGATATCTTGGTTGGTCAGCGTCACTTCGACCAGATCCCCTTCACGGACGCGCAGTTCAGGTCCCGGAATTTGCCCGTTAAACGTCCAGGCGTCGACGGTTTTGCCGGAGCTGAGGGTGACGGTTTTCTTTTGGGCAACGAGGGTAAAATGCTTGTCGGCCACGCCGTCCTGCGGGCCTTTAAGGTCCGCTACGGACACCATGCCCGGCGCCATGGCGGCGGTACTGCCGCTGTGTTGATGCAGGTTCGCGTCAGATGGCGTCTGACCCCCATAATCGGCGGCTCCGCTGGCCATATCGATCTGCGGCGGCAGCTCGCTCGCCTTGAGGGCGAAGTTGATGCCCAGGATGATTAAGCCCGCTGCGACGGCCAACACGCCAAACATGGTGCTAACGCGTTTCCAGATGTTCGGCACCGTATACGTCTTCAAGCCGATCGTTTGCTGATAGCGAAACTGGTGACGTCCCCACAGCACCACAGCGATTAGCAGCAGAACGCCCAGCGGAATCGCGACATCCAGCCATTTGAACGGCACCGGCGGCACCAGGGCAAAATATAACGCGGTCAACGCCCCAAGCGCGGCCAGCTGGTAGGGAATGATCAAGCCCGGCTGCGCCGCGCGCCCGAAAATCGCCGGTTCCAGGGTCTCCTGCTCCTCGGCCATCGCCTTTTTCAATAAGGAGCGAAGCTTTATCACTTTCGGTACAGCGATGAACCAGATCAGGATGACCGGCAGCGCGACAAGCGGCGCTTCTACATAAAGGCGATCCTGCCAAAAGGCTGCGTCCATCGTGCGCTGCAAGTAAACCGCACCGGCCGTAGTGGCTGCGGCGAGAAGCGCCGGGAACCAGGCCCAGAACAGCAGCTTCCGCGCTTTCCGGTTCATCCGCTCAAGACTGCCGCTGTACAGCAGCCGGCTGGCTTTGACGCCGCCAATCCAGGTGAAAATCACATAAAATAAACAAATGGATAGCATGCTTTGACTGATGATTACGTACACATGAAGCCCTCCTACGTTCTCTATAAGGGTAGTATAGATTTTGAACCCCTTTGCGAGTAACCGTCGGAAGACTAAAACGTACCTAGACCAAAGTTGGGGTTACGCTTCAACCCCTGCTATTCCGCAGAATGGAAGCGCAAACAAGAAAACACTGGAAATGGTTTGCGTTTTCAAAATGGCTGTGATATGATGAATCCAATCGACAAAAAGAACCTGAATTCATACATTGTAAAGGGTTTTCATTTTTGTTTGTGAACCTTATCCAATGTGTGAATTTTTTCTCTTTGCAGAATAAAAAAACATGTTAATAATTTGTTGGAGGTATTTCCCCATGGCAGTAGGAACAGTAAAATGGTTTAACGCAGAAAAAGGTTTTGGTTTCATCGAAGTAGAAGGTGGCAACGATGTATTCGTACACTTCTCCGCAATCCAAGGCGAAGGCTTCAAAACGCTTGACGAAGGTCAACAAGTTGAGTTCAACGTTGTTCAAGGCAACCGCGGACCACAAGCTGAGAACGTTGTAAAACTGTAATTTCAGCGAATTAGAGGGTATCCCGCCAGTCATGCAAATGGCTGAGGGGATACCCTTTTTTGATTTTGTCGGGCTGCCTCCGACGGTCGTATGCTTGGAAGAAAACGAATGTACGCGGCATGGTGAGGGACGGATGAGCGGGCGAATGGGTGGATGGATGCTAACGGTTGTCGCAGGGCTTATTTCATCCAAAAGGCGCCATTCCAGCACGTAACGGTTGCCACGGGGGCTATTTATGCGATTTTGACAAGATTTCACTGGATTTAGGGCAAATAGGCGTTATGGCAACCGTTAGCTTTTGAAAAGGGGCCATTGGCGTCAAATAAGCGCTAGGATAACCGTTATTCTGCGAAATATACATTGTTTACGACTGATGGGAAGGACTGGCATATGGGAAATAACAACGATGATCAATCCTGATATTGGTTTGGCTTGTCGCTTGATGCAGACACATAGGGGTAAGCCTGCTGCAATGCGAAAGGTAGAAATGCCACATCTATGACGCAATTTAGACTGAGAAGGAGCATGAATATGGCAAATCAAAATATTAAAACTTCAAAAAAAGCGATTGTGGATTATTGGTTTGCGAGCAGTTCTTATTTAAAAAAAGGATATGAAAAGCAGTTAACAGATTATATGTTATCTACCAAATACAAGAATGCATTTTATTTAATTGCTTGTTTCACGGATGATGAGTACGATAAAAGCAAGAGATTTATTAGAGAACATGTTTATACTGATACAGTACAGTTGTTCATAAATATATCTATATTAGACTTTAGAAAACGTAAGCCTGCTTCGATCTCATAAGAAATAGAAGTATTTAATTGATATTGGATGGATGAAGAGATGGAATCACCATGTGATATAGAAGCAGTCTGCTGTGTTATAATTTAGTTAAAGGTCGATACTAGTGATGGAAAGGTGAAACCTATGAATAAATTCAAAGATTTAGAGAAGCTTATTAAGCTCACTGGAGATCGCGCCAAGCTAGATGCAAAAGCAAATGACACTTACATCGTTTATAAAACCGTAGAAGGTCAAATTGTAAAGGAATACAACAATGGGGATATTGTTCCTGTCGTCAATTCGGATGGCCCTCATGCATGAACAAACGCCAATTATGTATGTATTCGCCGGCAATAATGGCAGTGGTAAAAGTACCATTCGAAACCTGATCGTTGATCGGTTAGGAATCAGTGTGAACATTGATCCAGATGCTTTGGCACGAGGGATTGATTCTTTGCATCCAGAAAGCCGAAAAGTATCTGCAGGTAAAGAGGCTATTAGATTAGCTAGAGATTGTATTCGCCAAGGGAGAGACTTTTCGGTTGAATCTACATTGGCAGGCGGCAACGCCATTCGTCTCATGCGGGATGCCAAGGACAACAAGTTTGAGATTACGATGTTCTATGTAGGATTGGGCGATTATCATTTAAATATAGAACGAGTTGCAGCACGAGTTAAAAATGGCGGGCATCATATTCCGACTGAGGATATTATCAGAAGACATGATACTTCGATTCGCAATTTACTTAAAAATCATCATTTAATTGATCATCTCGTTGTCATTGATAACAGCAGAGCTGGAGGCGAGATGGTGCTTCAAATCAGTGGTGGTGCGATTACCCATCGTACGGATGTAATTCCTGGTTGGGTAGAACAAATTGAGAAAAGATATTTGAACTGATGGGAGTTGTTATGATATACAGTAAGTGATGCAAGTTCTTTTTCTAAACCCAACACACAGCGTAGCAGGTGCCTAGCTCTCCTTGCAGGCAGTTTCGGATGCCCATCAAGGATTGAAAAAAACCGGCACTCCTTAACGAGTAAGGAATCCCGGTCACGGTGCCAGTTAGGTGATGCTTAGGCCTACGGATTTATTTTCGATGGTTACGACGTCCATGTTATCCTGGCTGCCGAAAGCGAAACTCTCCAGCAGTACATGCTCCTGCAAAACATGCTCAAAACACGTGATCGCTTCCTTCAACTCGTCATCAACGTCCAGAACAAGATGCACGCGCTGCTCAATCGGCAGATCGAGCTTCTTGCGATAGTCTTGCACCGCGCGGATCACTTCGCGGACAAGCCCTTCTTTTTGCAAATCTTCCGTCAGCATTGTGTTCAAGGCTACACTCAGCCCATATCCGGACGCGGAGGCGAACCCTGCTCTGGCCTGCTTGTCGACAAGCAGCTCATCCAGCGCGATCTGAAGCGTTTCGCCTTCAAGCTGAAGCTCCAGATAGCCGTTAGCGACAATGTCGCGGGCTTCTTGCGCGGTAAGCTCTTTCAGAACGTTTTGCAGCGGCCCGACGAATTTGCCGTATTTCTTCCCGGCTGCCTTCAGGTTCAGCTTCATTTTAAAATCCACAAACCCGCTATCCTGCCGCTCCATCCGGACCATCTTCACATTGATCTCTTCCGCAATCATCGCCTCAAATTTGGCCAAGTGAACATCGCCACTTCCCACAACGATCAGCTCTAGCAAAGGTTGCCGCGTTTTGATGCCGGTTTCGTTGCGGACGCTGCGCGCCAGCTCGACGATCCTCATGACGGTTGCCATATCCGCTTCCAGCGCCTGATCGATGAGGTCCTCCCTCACCTGAGGAAAATCAGCCAGATGAACGCTCTGCGTTCCGCCGAGATTGCCGTAGATGTCATCCGACAGGAACGGTGTGTACGGCGCCATCATCAAAGCGATCGTCCGCAAGGCTTCTTCCAGCGTCTGATAGGCGGCGACTTTATCTTCCGTCATGCCGCTTCCCCAGAAGCGATCACGTGAGCGGCGGACATACCAGTTGCTGAGATCGTCCACGAGCACCTCGATTTCTTTTGCGGGATTGAGGAAGTCGTAGGTTTCCAGCCCTTTCGTCACACGCTGCAGCGTGCTGTGTACCCGAGACAGCATCCAGCGATCTAATTCGTTGTCAGAAGTCTTTTTCGGATAGGCCGCCGCCTCATAATTGTCGATCGTCGCGTAGAGCGCATAGAACGAATGGACGTTAACCAGTGTGTCGATGACCTTCGATTTGGCTTCGGCCACGATCGCCTTTGAAAATTTCTTGCTGCTCCATGGGGCGCTGTCGGAAAGCAAAGCCCAGCGGAAAGCATCCGTCCCATAAGCCTCGATGATTTCCCAAGGGTCGATGACATTGCCTTTGCTTTTGGACATCTTCTGCCCGCCCTCATCCAGCACATGCCCCGTCGAAATCACCCCTTTATACGGCGCTTGCCCGTTGTAGAGCGTGGAGACGGCTAACAGACTGAAGAACCAGCCCCGCGTCTGGTCAATGCCCTCGCAGATGAGATCTGCCGGATATTGCTCATGGAACAGCTGCTCATTGCCGAACGGATAGTGATACTGGGCAAAAGGCATCGAGCCGCTGTCGAACCATACGTCCATCACCTCCAGTGTTCGCGACATGACGCCGCCACAGGTACAGCGCAGCTTCACGTCGTCGACGTAAGGCTTATGCAGTTCCAAATGCTCGTCAAGCGGCTGCACGGACCTGGCCCTTAGATCTTTCATGCTGCCCGGCGCATGCTCCGCCCCGCAGTCTTCGCAAACCCATAGATTGAGCGGCGTACCCCAGTAGCGGTTGCGGCTGATATTCCAATCGACGAGGTCCTCCAGGAATTTTCCAAAACGGCCTTCCTGAAGGTGTGAGGGATGCCAGTTAATCTTTTTGTTATTGGCAATGAGCTGGTCTTTGACCGCCGTTGTCTTGATGAACCAGCTCTCCGTCGCGTAGTACAGCAGCGGAGATTTGCAGCGCCAGCAGAACGGATAACTGTGCTCATAGCGTTCTTTGGCAAATAATAAGCCGCGGTCGGCCAAGCTGCGGACGATGTCAACGTCGCAGTCTTTGACGAATCGGCCGGCAAAATCCGTGATCTGGTCGCTGTATCGTCCATCCAGCTTGACGACGTTCACGAAATCGAGCCCATGCTGCTTGACGGTCCGATAGTCGTCCTCGCCGTGCGCCGGCGCCAAGTGGACGATGCCGGTTCCGCTCGCGTCGCTGACATAGTCGGCATCTACGACGACGTGTCCTTTGCCGAGCTGCAAATACCCGAAAGGCGGCTCATATGAGAGGCCAACCAGATCAGAACCTTGAAGCCTGGACAAGACTTCGTAGCCTTCTTTCAACACTTTGGCGGCGAGCTTTTCAGCGACAATGTAGACTTCGCCGTTTTGCCGCACTTTGACGTAAGTCACATCTTTGTTGACCGCTAAAGCCACATTGGCCGGAAGTGTCCAAGGCGTCGTCGTCCAGGCCAGCAAAAATTCCCCGCCCTGTTTGCTTCGAAATTTGACCGTCGCGCTTAAATCTTTGATGTCTTCATACCCTTGCGCGACTTCATGCGAGCTAAGCGTCGTTTGGCAGTCCGGGCAATAGGGGCTCACCCGATGGCCTTTGTACAGCAGCCCTTTGCCATGGATCACGGATAAAATGTGCCAAACACTTTCGATGTACCCGTTCGTCAAGGTGATGTACGGATTGTCCATATCCGTCCAATAGGCGATGGCTTCGGTGAGCTCCCGCCACTGCTTCTCATACTCAAAAACACTGCTTTTGCACTTCTCCACGAATTCCGCGATCCCGTATTTCTCAATTTCAGGCTTGCCGGAGATGCCGAGCTGCTTCTCAACGCCGAGTTCAACGGGCAGTCCGTGGGTATCCCAGCCGGCTTTGCGCACGACCCGATAGCCGGACATCGTTTTGTAACGGCCGATAAAATCCTTGATGACGCGACCTAGCACGTGCCCAATGTGCGGTTTCCCGTTAGCGGTCGGCGGGCCTTCATAAAAGACGAAATTCGGCTTTCCCTCCCGGTTCCGGATGGATTTCGGGAAGGTCTCCTCTTGCCTCCACTGGGCGAGAATGCGCAGTTCGCGGGTTCTTGCTTTCTCTTTGACATCGACTTTTTTCATGGAGAGTCATCCCTTTCTTTTTTATGAAAAAACAAAAAAATCCCGCCCCGTAAGGGACGAGATTGAACTCGCGATACCACCCTTGTTCCGTCGTGATCGTAATCATTACAATCCTCAGGCAACTCCACTACGTACTATCATACGCGTCCTTGGTAACGGCAGGATTCCGGGGCGGCTTACTTCGTATGCTTCAGCCTTCCTTCTCGGAGAGGATTTTCGGTTAACGCTTGAACATTGGCTTTCAGCTCTAGGCCAACTCTCTGGGGATCAAGGGGCTAACGTACTCTTTCTCGTCAACGAATTTAATAAAATATGGGTTCAAAAAGTCGGGTT
>NZ_RXHU01000023.1 GCF_003955665.1 Paenibacillus whitsoniae | reverse complement strand
TCCAGTTCGTGCGCGTCCCCTACGACATTGAGCGGGCGGTCCAGCTGGCCGTTGAAGCAAAGATGCCGGATTGCGAACGCTATGAACTTGAAATTCGAACCGCGATCGTTCATAAATAGCCGACAGCTATTCAGCCATTTGTGGAATATACTGCCAAATTATGATAGAATAGAAAGACTATCTTAAAGTGAGGGTCTTGGATGAAGCTGAACTGGCGGAAAATCTTTTGGATCGTGGTTTGTGCGGAACTGTTGTTTATGTATTGGAACACTCTTGAGACGCTCAGCTTTCGGAAGCAGCAGGCCCATACAACTAAAAATATGGTGCCCGCTGCGCCGCCTGTCTCTCAGTTTCATCCTGCCACGACGCCGCTTGCGCCCACCTGGGATGCAGCAACATTGCAGCCTGCACAGCATTCCTAATAATAAAGCCCCGTTATCGCCAATGCTTTGGCGAGAACAGGGCTTCTTGTTTATTTTACGCGCGCCAGCGCCAATCCATCGTAAGCAGGCAAAATGGTGCTTTCCAGCCGCGGATCGGTCGCGATTCGCTGGTTGAAAGTGCGCATCGCTTCGACTGACGCTTTGGTCTGTTTCGGATCGACCACTTTGCCGCGCATAAGCGTATTGTCGCCGGCAATAATCGCACCTGGATTCGCGAGCGAAATGGCGAGCTCCAAATAATTCGGATAGTTCACTTTATCCGCATCGATGAAGAAAAAGTCGAATCGCTCTCCCTGCGCGAGCAGCTCCTGCAAATGCGTCAGCGCTTCGCCAATGCGGTACTCGACCTTCCCACCCAAGCCGGCCTCTGTGACATTCAGCTTCGCCACGTCGGCAAATTCCTGCTTGAGCTCTAACGAAACGAGCTTGCCATCCTCCCCTAAGCCGCGAGCCAGACAAATGCCGCTGTACCCGCCCAGAGCGCCGATTTCGAGCACCCGCTTCGCTCCGATCATCCGCACCATCATCGTCAACAGTCTGCCGTACCCTGGCGCAATCGAAATCTCCGGCATGTTGTTGGCGCGAATCGTCTCCTCTACGCGGGCTAATGTTGCATCCCCTTCGTAAAGTCCTTCCATATAACTTTCAGGTGTTATCGTTTCCATCGTGTATCTCCTCCAAAATGGCTTGTCCAGCCGCGATAGCTGTAACTCTCGTTTGATGTAGCAACCTTTTTGTCCTATACTTGTTAATTGTATGAGTTTTCTGCGCGTTGCACAACCAGGATGGAAGGAAAGTACAAATGTCTACACTTATTGAATTAATTGCAACCTGCCCGATGGGACTCGAAGCCGTCGTGGCCCGCGAAGTCCGGGACCTCGGCTATACGGATGTTACGGTTGAAAACGGACGTGTTCGCTTCTGGGGGGACGAGCTGGCGATCTGCCGGGCGAACCTGTGGCTGCGGACGGCAGACCGTGTGCTTATCTTAATGGGCCAATTTAAAGCCACGACGTTCGACGACTTGTTTGAAGGCACCAAAGCACTCGCTTGGCCGGACTGGATTCCGAACGACGGCGAGTTTCCCGTGCAAGGGCGCTCCCATAAATCGCAACTGTCCAGCGTTCCCGCCTGCCAAGGGATTGTGAAGAAGGCCATTGTGGAAAAAATGAAGAGCAAATACGGCACGGAATGGTTTCCCGAGCATGGCGCGCGCTACGTGATCGAGGTCGCGCTGCTGAACGACATTGCGACGCTGACGCTCGATACGACGGGGCCGAGCTTGCACAAGCGCGGCTACCGCAAGCTCGTCACCGAAGCGCCGCTGAAGGAGACAATGGCGGCTGCCATGATTCTCCTCAGCCGCTGGAGTGTCGATCGTCCGCTCTATGACCCGTTCTGCGGGTCCGGGACGATCCCGATTGAAGCCGCGATGATCGGCTGGAACATCGCGCCAGGTCTGCGCCGCAGCTTCCCCAGCGAGGCGTGGGGCCGTATTCCGCGCCGCCTGTGGGACAAGGCGCGGGATGAAGCATTCGACGTTGTGAAGGACAACGTCCCCTTGCACATTGCCGGCAGCGACATCGATCCTGCGGCGATTGAAGTGGCGGAGGCAGCCGCCAAATCCGCGGGCCTCGCCAAGCAGTTCCAGCTGCGCGTGGAACCGATTGAGAAGGCTCGCCCGCGCGGCGACTACGGCTGCCTGATCACGAACCCGCCGTACGGCGAACGGCTGGGCGAAGCCCGCGATGCCGAGCTGGCGTTGCGCCAGCTCGGGGCGCTCACGACGCCGATGCCGTCGTGGAGCTTATTTATTCTGAGCCCGGAAACGAAGCTCGAGCAGTACATGAACCGGCAAGCGGATAAGAAGCGGAAGCTGTTTAACGGGCGGATTGAGTGCAACCTGTATCAGTACCTCGGACCGTTCCCTCCGCGGAGATAACGGCTTTATCTAAAAACAGCAGCAGCTACGACGGAAACGAGAAGTCATGGCTGCTGCTGTTTTTGGTTCATTTTACCGAATTTCACCTTTGATCGCCTCTATGTTGCGAAGGGTAATCAGCTTTTTCTCTATTTGAATATATTCGTCGTCGAGCAGCTCCTGCAGGACTTTCGTAACAGACTCGCGCACGGTGCCTATCATGTTGGCGATTTGCTGATGGGTCAGTTTGACATTGATGAGAAGACCGTCCTGCGTCGGGACGCCGTGCTGCTCGGACAGTCGGAGGAACGTCTTAATCATGCGCGAACGAACGCCGAGAAACGTCAGATCATAGATTTGCTCGTTCGCCTGACGAAGACGATCCATCGTGGTTTCCAACAGCTTGAACAACAGCTTCGGGCTTTTCTCAAGATATTGGCTGAAGACGGAATGTTTCAATACGTAAAACGTACAGGGCTCAAGCGTCTCGGCCGTTGCCGAGCGGGTCTGAACTTTGCCGATCAGGGACATTTCACCAAAAAAGTCGCCGTCGCGGAACAACGCGAGGATGATTTCTTTGTATTCGTCCAACCGGTATATTTTGACTACACCGGACTTGATCAGAAAAAATTCGCCCCCCTCATCGCCCTCGAGAAACAGAATGCTGCCTTTCTTGACCCGCTTCTCGGTAAATAATGGAGCGAGCCCTTGCAAGTCTTCCTCATTAAGCTGTTGAAATAAAGGGACATTTTGGAGTAATGAAATGATGGTTTTCATCGTTGTTCAACTCGTTTCGGTCATAATTAAACGACCAGCTGTTCGCCGACTTCCTCGATCATCACATTCAGCGTGCGCGATAGATCGACTTCATAAGGGTCTTTGAGCTCGATGCCAGATGCGGTTCTAAGTACGCGGACGACAGGCCGCTGCATACTGTGGGAGTTTAAGCGTGAGACGATTCCGGATTCTCCTGTACTGAGGGAAACACTCAGGCCTAGGGGATAAATGGCGACGTTATTTCGAAACAGCTTGACCATTTCTATATCGTACAGTTTTCCTGCGTTGGCGTAAAGAATTTCTAGCGCATGATGCGGTGGAATGGCTTTGCGGTAGTTGCGGGTATGAACCATCGCGTCGTACGAATCGAGGATACCGATCAATCTTGCATAGGGATGAATTTGATTGCCTTTCAAATTGAACGGATACCCGCTGCCGTCGAGGCGTTCATGATGCTGCAGGGCGCATTGCGCGGATAGAAGAGGAATTCCAACTTCGTCTTTCAGCATTTGAAACCCATAGAGCGCATGTTTTTGAATTTCCATGTATTCGTTGGGCGTTAGCCCGGCTTTCTTCTGCAATAACTGCAGCGGCAGTTGTACACTTCCCACATCATGGAGGAGAGCGCCGAGCCCGATCGACATGAGATCGTCATTGGTGTAAGTGCCTTGCATGATCGCCAACTTTGTGGCATACATGCACACATTCATCGCATTTTGGCAGAAGTGCTGCTCCATGTTCGATGCAGGCATCATGTTCAATGTTGTCAGCATGACGGCATCTTTTTTGCGATACTGAAGATCTTCGATGACGCGGGACATCGTCTCAAGAAACAACTTGCCGTACGAGACAAAACTATCGTTCCCAAACTTAACGGTCGGACTGAATTTCTCGAACACCTTTCCCAGCGAGTTACGCAGTTGCATCCTTGTTTCTTCCTGGATCGGATCTTCAATGTGAATGTCGTCAGTTCGCGGATCTTCAATATATAAATAGTCGATACCGAGCTGACTAAGCTTCTTCAGCATACTGGAGGTAAGCTCGACCCGATATCCGACCAGCACTTGCCCCTCATCATTAAAAATAGTTTTTCCCAGTCTATATCCGGGTTGACACAATATCGTCGGAATAATTCGCATTGGTATAACGACCTGCCTTTTCTATCAACTTGCACATCGTAAAAATAAGTCTAAAGCCTCTGTTAGCCTGGCATTGAACTAATTATTTTGTGCTACGTCGATTATTATGGCATACCTTAGTCGCTAATTTCTGTGAAACAAGTAACAGTTAGCAGTTAATTTTAAATAAAGGTTAGATTAAAAGTTACTAAAGTCCTGAAAATGGCCAGACACTCATTAAAAAGCGGCAGCCAAGACTTCGATCATCTTAGTCTTAACTACCGCTGTTTTATTTTAGGCTCCTCACAATTCGGGCGCCCGCCGAACAAGAGTCGCCTGCTCGAAGCTATACGCCAGACTGATTAATGTCGGTTCACTCCAAGCTCGCCCGGACAAAACAACCCCGAATGGCCCCTGCGTGGAGTCCCCGTCCGCATCAACAATGCCTTGTTCCGAATAACCGGCAGGCACCGTAATGAGCGGATACCCTAATCGCGCAGCGATATACATGCCGTCCACATCACCGGGCAGCATGAGCGCATCCAATTGATGAAGATCAAGCGCGTAATCAATGCCTTGTGTCATCGCAAGATGGTTGTATTCCTGCCGCATGAGTAAATAGTCCACTTCGTTTAACGTATTTTGTTCCGATCGAATCAAATTTGCTTGACCATACCTGAGCGTGGAGGCCGCGTTCTCCTCATTGTAGGCGATCAGCTCTCGAAGCATATGAACAGGAACGTCAGGATGCAGCTGAGAAAGATACTGATTAATGCCCGTTTTAAATTCATAGCCTATCACATCATTGTTCCACGGTAGTTGTTCCACGTAGAGATCCACAGGATCAATTACGATCGTGCCTTGCGCTCGAAGAACTCCAATCGCATTTTCCATAATGGCGAGGCGCTCCGAATCCAACTGCCGGTAATAATACCTAGGAATGCCGATCCGAGCTTGCTTCAGGAAATCAGGGTCAAGATAGGAGGTATAGTCATGTAAGGTGCGATTGGGGCTTGCCGCTGTTGCTTTATCGTTATCATCTCTCCCCACGATGGCCCCCAGAAGAATCGCAGCATCCGCAACGCTCTTCGCCAGCGGCCCCGGCGTATCCTGGCTAACCGAGATCGGGATAATTCCGCTGCGGCTTGCAAGCCCTACCGTGGGCTTAATCCCGACGAGGTAATGCTGACAGGCTGGGCCGATAATTGATCCCGCCGTCTCCGTCCCGATCGCCGCTGCCGCGAAGCCGGCTGCTGCTGCTGCAGCAGATCCTGAACTTGACCCGCTGACAAAGAGCTCGCCAGGGCCATACGGATTTAAGACTTGGCCCCCTCGGGAACTATACCCTGCCGGCATGTGATCCCCCATGAAATTCGACCATTCGGTCATATTCGTCTTGCCAAGCAGAACGACGCCTGCGGCGCGAAGTTTGGCCACGATGAAAGCGTCCTCGCCAGCAATGGACTCTGCCAACGCTAGTGAACCCGCGCTCGTATGCATGCGGTCGTGCGTATCAATATTATCCTTAAGCAGGATTGGAATGCCGTGCAGCGGCCCGCGAATGCCTGTGGTATTTCGCTCATGATCAAGCTTCCTTGCGATTTCAAGAGCATCCGGATTGATCTCTAAAACCGCATTAAGCAACGGGTTATACTTGCGAATGCGTTCGAGATAGGCGTGAACAAGATCCTCGGACGTGCATTCTCCCCTTGTCATCGCTTTTTGTATGGTAGGAATATCAGCTTCGTAAATCCAATCGTACAAGTTCGTGCTCATGTTCGGTAGAATCCCTCCGGTAACGTTCTTTTTTAAATATCCGTTACCATGGTAGCATGTCGGAATGTCCAGGATATAGGGAAAGTTTAGTTTAATAGGAGTGCTATTTCTCTAATTCATTGGGCGCGTTTCTGCCGAAAATTTTTGTTCTTCATCCACTGTTCGGACGCTTAATTGTTGACCGCTCTTATTGGCTAGCATGATCTTGAATTTCTTGCCATCGGAGGCTTTGAAAAACCGGAACCATATCTTCTGTCCATTTTTTAAAGGGACCACAACAGCTTGCTCCGTTGCTCCTGTTTCAACGCTAGAAATGTCGACCCGAACTGCCTCAGCATGCTGAACGGCTTCCGTATTCTGAATGAGCCCAAACAACAAAGGAAAAGGGGTGCCCTTCATTTCAGGAAAGTATTGGGAACTCCAAGAGGAATCCCACTGTTGTTGCGGGTCTGTACCGGTATATGCTGATAAGGTATGCCCTCCGCCATTCACCCACTTCCAACCCCACACGGTTTTCTTGACAAAATCGCAGGAAAGCTCCAAAGCCCCAGCATTTCTTTGATAGCAAATCAGTTCCCCTTTATTAATATCTAAGGTGTATACAACTTGCCCTAGGAATATCTTTCTTGCCTGTTGGACGGCTTCTTCAGGCGAATTTGCAGCCCCTTTAAATTGACTGTAAAGAAAAATAGCGCTTGCGATAATTCCAATCCCAACAACGAACGTGATCATCACCTTCTTCATCGTCGATTCCCTCCGCGACTTCTTAGAACTTTTCTGCTTCTCAGCAGCAGCACGAACAATAGAACGATATGAAAAAGCAAGACAAGGTTAACTCCTGCGTAAATATAGGTCAATTTCGTTCTTGCCAGCCACCGGTCGACGATGTAGCCTGAAACAGCATACTTGTGAACATAAGTTTCCAACTCTGCAAAGTCATTAAACTTCGAACGATTGAGCAGCGGAAATTCCATTCCTTTGCTGAGCACGAGCGGTGGATAGTATTCAACCCACGCTTGATGCATCCAACGGTCCGTTTTGTACCGGAAGTCACCTTCCAAAGCTCCGTAGCTCCATCGAAAGTAGGCCAGCACATTCATCAGGATGATGCACACGCAAAGCGTGTATAATGACAGCTTCTTTTTATTCAACATCATTCACCTTCTTCGTTCCCGACATCTACCTCTTGAGTTCAATCAGATTCCCTTCAGGATCAATCACAACCCCAATCGTCCCCCAGCGAAAATGCTGCACTTGCACGTGTACACCCCGCGCTTCAAGCTCTTCGACCGATGCATCGAAGTCGTCTACATGAAAGCGAAGCACCGTGGGATTCTGCGCTCTCGTTTTCTCACGATCCGAAGCGACGCCCTTATCCTCAATCATCAAATAACTACCGCCAAAATCCAAGATAGATAAGCTTTCCCCACGTTCACGAATAGGCAAACCCAACTGTTCAGCGTAAAACTTCACGGCAGCCTCATAGTCCTGACAGAACAGAATAATCCCCGTCTCTTTAACATTCATCAGAATTCACCTCAACTGGTATTTTAGAAATCATAACCCATTTCCCCAATGAATTCATCCAAAAAATGACATTCGCAATTGAAGATGAACAGTTCCGCCATCCTTTTAAGGACCTAGCCTTTCAGTAATGAGCCTATCCTGTTCAGCTGTCTTCTACATTCCGATTCAACATAAAAAGGCGCCCCACACCCGGGACACCTTCCTTATCTCCATATCCAATACGCGATGAGCACCCATAACGGAAGCGAAATCAGCAGACTCCATAAGCAGCCTTTGGCAAACGCAAGCTTGGGCTCATCCTCCGTGCGCTCGTTCCGGTCAACCGGCATATTCGACCAGCTCCAACGGCAATCCGTCCGGATCTGCAAAGAACGTATACCGGTCGCCGGTAACGGGATCGATGCGAACAGGCTCGACCGAAATACCTTTGCGTTCCAACTCGCGCACGCTTTCGTCCATGTTGTCGACGGCAAACGCCAGATGACGCAGACCGCGGGCTTCCGGCTGGTTTACGCGCTGCGGCGGATCCGGAAACGAAAACAGTTCAATCTGATACGTATCGCCAACCGCCAAGTCGAGCTTGTATGAATCCCGCTCCGCCCGATATGTCTCGCTCACCACTTCAAGCCCAAGTATATCCACATAAAAATGCTTGGAACGCGCGTAATCGGAGCAAATGATTGCGACATGATGGATGCGATTCAGCTTCATCCGCGCACCTCCCCACTTCAATAGAAAAGCCGCAATCCGGCGCAATCCCGACTGCGGCTTCTTTGTTCTATTTTAGCCTGCTTGCTGCATCGTTTCAACGATATTCTTCAGAACCTCTTCCGCGCGCTCGTAGTCGACCTGGCACGTCCCCGCTGCCTCATGGCCACCGCCGCCGTGCTTCAGCATCAAATCGCCGATATTCGTCTTCGCCGTCCGATTGACGATGCTGTGTCCGCAGGCGAACACGCAGTTTTGTTTATTGCGTCCGTCGACGATCCAGATCGATGTGTTTTGCTCCGGATATAGGGCATACACCATGAAACGGTTGCCCGGATAAATCGTTTCCACGTCGCGCAGGTCCGTAATAATGACGTTGCCTTCCGTCCGCGTGTGCGTCTGCAGCATATCGCGATACAGGCTGTCCAGTTCAAAATACCGCTTTACCCGCTCCTGCACATCCGGCAGCTGCATGATCTCGTCCACCGACTTCGTCGCGCAGTGGGCCACAAGCTCCTCCATCAGCTGATAGTTGCTGATCCGGTAATCGCGATAACGCCCAAGGCCTGTACGGGCATCCATAATGAAGGAGAGCAAATCCCACCCGCTCGGGTTCAAAATATCGTCCCGAGAAAATTGCGCGGAATCCGCTTTGTCCACACCCGCCATAATGTCGACAATATCGCCAAACGTCTCGCGGCCGCCGTAGTAGTCGTACACGACCCGCGCAGCGCTCGGCGCGATCCGCGTCTCGCCTTTAAATACGACAGCCTCCCCCATCCGCTTAAGCTCACTGGAATGATGGTCGAACCAAAGTCCGCAACCTGGGACGTACGGCACGTTCGCCAAAATGTCGTTCTCATTCACTTCAATCAAGCCATCTTGCATATCCTTGGGATGTACAAACTTCATTTCGTCGACCATGTTCAGCTTCTTGAACAACATTGCGCAAACCAGCCCGTCAAAATCGGAACGTGTAATTAATCTCATGCCCCTGCATCCCCTCACGTAGTCCTTTCGAACTATATTTTCATGTGAACAATTATAACAGGTTATGTCGAATGGTGACAATGAGAAAAAAAGAACAGCCCGCCTTATACCGGCCGGACTGCTCTCATTTTAGGGGACATGCATTGGTACAGCTTCGTCAAGAATCCTTCGATCTGCGACATCGGAGGCATTTTCACCGACAGCTTGACTTCGCCTTTCCAGTAGAAAATCAGGATACTGTTCGTTCTCCCGTGGAACATTTCGATATCCCAACACGCTTCTTTGAGCGAGTATTCGTCCCGGTCGATCATAAGTTTCGGTCCGTCCGTCGACGGTACCAACCGGGCCACATGGTTCCCGCAGAGGGATGTCACTTTTTGTTCTTCTTGCAACGTGCCTTTCGCTTCCATGAAGCTAAACCTCCCATTCTTCATCTTATGTCCGCTTATAAACCGAAAAACCCCACCGTAATGAACCGATTGGAGGGTTCTGCATGTGGTTGTCCAATCGTTCGGCGGCTGGCTGGCTGTCCTCCCCAGGAAGGAGAATGAAGCCCCTGTAGCTTTGCGTCGCTGGCTTTCGCCAGTTTTGCCTTTGTCGCGACTTTCATGTGAATCAAGCAAAAAAAATAATAAAAAATTAATGCTGTTTTCATCTACATTTAAGGATAAGGGATGTGGATTTGAAATCGAATAGTTCAGTGGAACTATTTTTTACTTATTCTATCATAAAAACTCTAATTTCGACGCTATTTTTGTTTTTCTTTGTCGTTTGGTGCCTAGATAGTAGAAAAAACTGCCGCTTAATGTCAGGATCGTCATGATGAGGAACAAACTCTTTCCTCCGTACGCTACGAGCAGAAAGCCGCCTAGCCATGGACCCAAAAAATGGCCGAGGTTGTTCAGTGTTTGAGCCCCGTAATACGTGCCGCGCATATGTTCCGGCGCTAATTGGTCAATGAGCATATTGCCGGCCGGATAGTTCAGGATTTCTCCGAACGTAAACACGACCATGGAGAGACCGAGCCAAATCAAGCTGTGCGAGAAAGCAAAACCGACGTCTCCAAGTGCAAACATCATATTGCCGACCACGACCGCGGTAAGCGGCGAATATTTCTCCGCCCATCTACCCAGCGGAATTTGCAGCGCAATGACAGCGATCGCGTTGACGCTCATCAGTACAGCGAACGTTTGAACGCCATTAGCAAAGTCCCGTTCCAAGTACTGCGACAACGTCACCATGACCTGCGAATAGCCGATTGCCCCAATAATCCCTCCGATAATATAGTAGCGGAACGTCACATCTTTGCGAATGACCCCCCAAGCGGAGCGGAATGTCACCGTCGCTTTTTTCTCACCTTCGATTTGCTTGATGCCGAATTTGATCAACAGCATATACAGCGTAACCGCATAAACGAAATACGTGATACCGGTTAAGAGGAAAGGAAGCGCACCGTTCATCGTCGCAAAAAACGCACCTAACAGCGGTCCGACCGCAACGCCGACATTAATCGCCATATAGCGAAGAGAGAACACCTGGCGCCTTTTCTCCGGCTCCGTCAAATCGGCCATAAGCGCCTGCGAAACCGGCTCGTAAAATGAGCGGCACAAACCGTTCAGCATGTTGAGCAGCATAAACAGCACAGGATTCGTTACCAATCCGAAGCCCAGGAAAACGACCGCCCAGCCGAACAGCGCCGCCAGCATGATGACCCTCCGACCGAAGCGATCGGACAACGTGCCGCCGATAAAGCCGCCCAGCGTGCCTGCGAGCGCGCCCATCCCGATAACAATGCCGATCATGCCGGCGCTCATCGTCGAGTGCTTGCCCAAATAAATAGCCAGAAAAGGCAAGCTCATGGAAGAAGCAGCCCGTGCCATGACCGTACCGAGAATCAAGGTATGTACAATGGGATGATAAGATTTTATAAAAAGCCGTACACGATCCATTACGCTGACTCCTCTCGCCGCCTTAAATTACCTTCGGTCAATTAATGAACACCGAAGTCCAATTATACACGAAAATGCGCAGAACGTGTCCTATTTTTTATGGCAGACGATTTCAAAAAATGTTCCCTTTTGCGAATGGAAATGTCTGGTGCATTGCATTATGATGGCCATAGGAGGTGTTGGCATGAAAATCGCCATTACAGGAGGCAGCGGTTTTATCGGCGGCCGGCTTATCACGTATCTTCAAGAGCAAGGCCATGAAGTTTGGAACATTTCTCGCTCGGCTTCAGCAGTCGCCCCAGGTGTGCAGACGGTAACTTGGGACGAGCTGGCACACTCTGCAGCGGCTCTTGGAGGCGTAGACGCCATTGTCAATCTCGCCGGCGAGTCGATTAACCAGCGTTGGACGGCCGCCGCCAAGGAGCGTATCTTACAGTCTCGCCTGCAAGCTGCGGCGCAGATCGCCACGCTTGTCGAGCGCTTGGACCCGAAGCCAAAGGTCGTCGTGAACGCCTCCGGCATGTCCATATATGGCACATCGGAGACGCATTCTTTTGACGAGAGCAGTCCGCACCAAGAAACAGATTTCCTAGCGCGCGTCGTTCAGGCATGGGAAGAAGCGGCGGACCACATTCAAGGCACACGTGTCGTCAAGGTGCGCGTCGGACTCGTGCTGGATCGAACCGAAGGCGCACTTCCCAAAATGCTGCTTCCCTACAAGCTTGGTGTCGGCGGACCCATCGGCAGCGGCAGGCAGTGGATGTCCTGGATTCACATAACGGATATGGTTCGTTTAATTGCCCATTGTATAGAAGATGAAACCATCGCGGGTCCCGTTAACGCCACCGCACCGGAACCTGTGACGAACCGCGATTTCAGCCGCGCTCTGGCCAAAGCGCTGCACAGACCGAATGCCTTTCCGCTGCCCGCGTTTGTAATGAAGCTGGCGTTCGGCGAGCTGTCCGTCCTTCTCCTGGAAGGGCAACGTGTGCTCCCCAAAGTGCTGCTCGAACATGGCTTCCGTTTCAACTACACGACCATTGACGCCGCGTTCGCTGATATTTTCAAAAAATAGCTTCCTTTTTCCATTAATATTGTGTACAATTAAATCACACGAAATTAATAAAAAGGATGTGTATTTATGAGTGTTCACCAATTTAAAGTGACAACGATTCGCGGAGAAGAGAAATCGCTTGCCGATTACGATAACCAGGTACTGCTCATTGTAAATACCGCTACCAAGTGCGGGTTCGCTCCACAATTCAAAGGCTTGCAGGAGCTGCATGACGGCTACCAGGCGCAAGGTTTCTCCGTGCTTGGCTTCCCTTGCAACCAGTTCAAGGAGCAGGAGCCGGGCAGCGATGCTCAAGTCGAGCAGGCTTGCCAGCTGAATTTTGGCGTTAATTTCCCGCTGTTTTCCAAAATCGACGTAAACGGACCAGACGCGCATCCGCTCTACAAGTATTTGAAGCAGCAAGCTTCCGGCCTCTTTGGCTCCGGGATCAAATGGAACTTCACGAAGTTTCTCGTGGATGGCGAGGGCCGTGTGATCAAGCGCTTCTCACCTACGACGCCGCCGCGCAAAATCGAAGCGCACATTCGCAAATTGCTGGCGAAGAACGCGGTTCACGCCAAATAAAAAAAGCTGTCCCCGCAGTAACCACCGTTACCTGGGACAGCTTTTTATTTTTTCACATATTTCTTCGCTTTCTCAATCGCTTCGTCTTCCGTTGCGCCGGTCACGTAGCGGCCGTTAATAAAAATAAATGCATATCTCTGGCAAGGCCCGCAATACGATTTACAGCCAACTTTGACTTCCGTCCCCGGCGCAATAGCCGCCAGCTTGGACAGCGTCGTTTTCACCTTGGTGTGCTTACACTTGTCGCAAATCCGTATGTCATTGCGCATTAGTGATCCCCGTGGTTCCCCTTGCTTGGGTTCGTAATCATGAAGCCTTCTTCCGGCATATAGAAGTAATCGATGCGAATGCCATCCAACAGCGGCTCGCCTGACTCCAGCAAAACGTCGATTCCTTTATCCGTGCTTACGACAACGTCATTATCCGTTTTATCGTCAAGCCCAAGACCATAGTGCGCATGATCGCCGTGTTTGTGCGTCACTTGCACACGAACCAGCAGGCCTTTGTTTTCTTCTTTGTCGAGCTCCATTTGAAGTACTTTCGCTGCATTGCGAGAAATTTTGACATTCATAGTACACATCTCCTGAGAACGATAAATTTTATTTTCTATTGTAAATAATCCGAAGGCCGAAATCAACTCTTGTCGATCTATGGGATTGCATTGCTAAATCAAGGATCAAACTATAAAATACATAGTAGTACGACAAACCCAAATTAAGTTCAGATTGGTAACTTACTTACCTTGGCGTAAGTGCCTTGCCTCTCGAATAGAAAGGAAGCGATTTCCTTGTCAACCCTTGAAAATGAGAAAGTAGCGCCGCTGAGCAATTATGTGCCCAAAATTCCAAAAGAAATCGAATGCTCCATTGAACGCACACTCGAAGTCATCGGCGGCAAATGGGCTTTCTTAGTATTGCGCGAACTGTTCTGCGGCACGAGACGATTCGGTGAGCTGCAGCGGCAAATTGCCGGCATTTCGCCAAAGTCGCTGACTGACATTCTCCGCCACCTGGAAGAGCATGGAGTATTGGAGCGTACAGCCTTCCCAACCGTACCTGTAACGGTCGAATATACGTTGACACCAAAGGGGCAGGATTTGCATCAAATTATTAAAGAGATGAAGCTATGGTCCGCCAAATGGACATAATGAGCTTTTAAGGACTTATCTACAAGGAGTTGGACTTCATGATTACGATTAAAACGAAAGAACAAATTGCCGCGATGGGAAAAGCCGGCCGCATTCTGGCGGATTGCCATAAAGAAATCGCGAAAATGATCCGTCCAGGCATCACCTCCTGGGAAATCGATCAGTTCGTCGAAGGCTTCCTGGCCAAGCACGGCGCGACGCCTGAGCAGAAGGGCTATCACGGCTACCCGTATGCGACATGCGCATCGGTCAATGACGTCATCTGCCACGGCTTTCCGAAAAAAGAACCGCTGCAGGACGGCGACATCGTCACCATCGACATGGTCGTGCGCATCGACGGCTGGCTGGCGGACTCCGCATGGTCCTACGCGGTAGGTAACATCTCGCCGGTGGCGGAGAAGCTGCTGCGCGTGACCAAGGAATCGCTTTACAAAGGCATCGAGATGGCCGTTGTGGGCAACCGAATCGGCGACGTCTCTCACGCCATCCAAGTGTACGCAGAGTCGCAAGGGTTCTCCGTCGTCCGGGATTTTATCGGGCATGGCATCGGCTCGGAGATGCATGAAGAGCCGCAGGTGCCGCACTACGGCCCCGCCGGCAAAGGCCCTCGCCTCAAGGAAGGCATGGTGTTCACCATCGAACCGATGCTGAATGTCGGCAAATATCATGCCAAAGTGGACGCGGACGGCTGGACTGCCCGCACGGTCGACGGTTCCTTGTCGGCGCAATATGAACACACGATCGCCATTACAAGCAATGGTCCGGTCATTTTAACTGAACAATCCTAAATGGAGGCACATGGATGATTTCTTTTTACAAGAAATATTGGCGAACGGTATTTGACATTGCGCTCATCGTTCTCACGGTCTATCTTTTTATGCTGCTATTCAGCTACTTGTACGCCATTGCGACGCCGATCTTTTTGGCTCTGGTCATCTATATGATGATCGAGCCTTTGGCTCGGTTCCTGCATCGGAAAGGAATGCGCAAGTCCATCGCTTCGGCGATATCGACGCTCCTTTTCGTTCTCATCATTCTCGGCGCTGTCGCCGGCGCTGCGGTTATTTTTACAAGCCAAATCCTGAGCCTAGCGAACAAGATCAACGAATATCAGGCTATTTTCAATGAACAATTCGTACATAGACTAAGTGAACTCAATGAGCAGTTCCAGACGCTTCCGCCGGATGTGATCGCCAAAACCAAGGATTACGCGGGGCAGCTTGCCGGGAAAGCTTCGCAGCTGATTATCGCCTTCCTGTCGGGCCTGGTTGCTTCGCTGACATCGTTCTCCACATTCATGTTCAACTTCATTGTCGGCATCATTCTGGCTTACTTCTTAAGCATCGAGATTGAGTCCTGGAAAAAATTAGCGAGTGATAAAACGCCCAACACCTTTAAAGCGGCTTTCTTTTTCCTTAAGGAAAACGTGGTCAAAGGCATTGTTTCCTATATTAAGGCCCAGGCCAAGCTGATCTCGCTGACGTTCATCGTCATTTTCATCGCGTTGCTCGTGCTGAACGTCAATAATGCGTTCTCAATTTCCCTGCTAGCCGCGATTTTCGACGTTCTGCCGCTCCTCGGAGTCTCGACGCTGTTCATCCCTTGGATCATCTACCTGTTCATCGTCGGCAACACGACGTTGGCGATTTGGCTGAGCGCGGTGCTGCTCGTCGTCATTCTCGTACGGCAAATTATGGAGCCGAAAATTACAGGCGAATCGCTCGGCGTGTCGGCTTTTACAACGTTGGCGTTCATGATCATCTCGCTGTCGCTCTTCGGCGTAGCCGGCGTTATTCTGTCCCCTGTGCTGATCATCCTGATTAAGGCGCTCTATACGCAAGGCTATTTGCAGCGTTGGATCCGGAAGCCGGAGAATGAATATACACCAGGCAAGCTGCCGTATACAGGACCTTAATACTTCTAATTTAAGCTCTTGATTTATTTGCCTTTGGGCAAAGAGGTCAGAGTTTTTTTTGTTGCTCACTATGTTTGAAGTAAGTGAAATTAAGTATATGCCACTTGTAACTTACTGCATGTTAAAAGAAAAACTTCTCCTCTACAATGAAAGTATAGATATCTACTATTTCATTCCCGAGGTGCTGAACATGCGAAACGAAACCGTTGTATCCGATATTACTGTCATTGGCGGAGGCCTTGCCGGTGTATGCGCAGCCATTGCAGCTGCACGATTAGGCCAAACCGTCTCCCTTGTGCAAAACCGCCCTGTCCTCGGCGGCAACGCCTCCAGCGAAGTGCGCGTCTGGGTGTGCGGCGCAACGTCGCACGGCGTGCACCGCAACGCGCGGGAAACCGGGATCATGGGCGAGTTATTCGTCGAGAACCAATATCGGAACATTGACGGGAATCCTTACTTCTGGGATCTCGTCGTCTTGGAAAAGGTGAAAGCGGAGCCCAATATCACGCTTTTCCTCAACACGGACGTCCATGAAGTGGATGCCTCCGGCGATGAAGACAACCGCACCATTCATGCGGTCACCGGCTGGATGATGGGCTCCGAGCGCCGTATCCGTTTCGAAAGCCGGATGTTCCTCGACTGCACTGGTGACGGGCTCGTCGGTTTCCTGGCCGGCGCGAAATACCGGATCGGGCGCGAAGCGCAGTCCGAATTCAATGAAGAATGGGCGCCGCTTGTCCCGGACGACATCACGCTCGGCAGCACGCTGCTGTTCTACACCAAAGATGTCGGCCGCCCGGTCAAATACATCCCGCCCAGCTTCGCCAAAGACATTACGCAGACGACGATTCCGATGCGCCGTGTGATTCGCAGCGGCGACAACGGCTGCGCTTACTGGTGGATCGAATGGGGCGGCGAACTCGATACCGTGCATGACAATGAGCGCATTCGCGACGAGCTCTCCTCCGTGATTTACGGCATTTGGGATTACATCAAAAACTCCGGCCAATTCGACGCCGAGAACTTGACCCTGGAATGGATCGGTTCCATCCCGGGCAAACGGGAATACCGCCGCTTTGTCGGCGACTACGTGCTCAATCAGAACGATGTGATTGCGCAGCGTGAATTCGAAGACCGCGTCGCCTTCGGCGGCTGGTCGATCGACCTGCACCCGCCGCAAGGCATGTACGCCACAGAGAGCGGCTCCAAACATATGCATATGGACGGCAGCTACCATATTCCGTTCCGTTCACTCTACTCCGTCAACGTGAACAACATGTTGATGGCAGGCCGCAACATCTCCGCCTCGCACGTGGCGTTTGGCACGACGCGGGTCATGGCGACCTGCGCAGTCATCGGCGAAGCCGCCGGCACGGGTGCAGCCCTCGCCGCGGCGAAGGGCATCACGCCGCGTGAGCTGTACAGCTCGCATCTTGGCGAACTGCAGCAGACGTTGCTGCGCCAGGACGCTTCGGTCCTCGGCGTGCGCAATCAAGACGAAGCCGACCTCGTGCTTCGTGCGGAACTGAGCGCGTCGAGCGCGCTGACGCGGCTTGCGCTCGAAAACTCGGCGGGCACGCTCCCGCTCGAGAAGCACGTCGGCCTCGTCGTGCCGGCAGACCCGGCGATCGACGGCCTTGAGCTGCTGCTTGACGCAGCGCAGGCGACGACGTTGACCGTCGAGCTGTGGAGCACCGGCAAGCCGCAAAACTATGTGCCGCATACGCGAATCGCGGCAGTGGATATTGCCATTGAGGCCGGTTCCGGCAAATGGGTGAAGGCCGATCTCCAGTGGCAGCCGGAGGTGCCGCAGAACGCCTTTATTATTGTGCGCAGCAACGCATATGTGGTTTTACACGTCTCCGACAGGCCGCAGTCGGGCGTGCTGCTCTTCCAATACAGCGCCGCGGGCGACACCGCCGATTTTGGCGATATGCACCATACACAGCCCGTCATCGATTGGACGCAGCGCGGACTTGTTCGGAAGCCGATCTGCTTCCGGCTTGCGTCGCCGACATCTGCTTTCCTTCCGAGCAAAGCAGCAGACGGCTTTAAACGCCCATTTGGTGGCCCGCACCTCTGGTCTTCGGCAACCTTCGGGGACCGGGGCGAAGAGTGGCTGGAAGCGAGCTGGAGCGCGCCACAAACGATTCGTACAGTGCACTTAACGTTCAACGATGACGTCAATGAAGATTTGATCAACCTGCATCACCATCGCACTGAGTTTGAGGCGATTCCGGAGCTGGTGCAAAGCTATGCCGTTCAAGCATTGACAGACTCCGAGTGGCAGACGCTTGTGGAAGTGAACGGCAACCATACGCGCCACCATGTGCATGAACTGCCTCAAGCCGTTGCGGCCAGCAAGCTGCGCATCGTCGTCTCGGCGACAAATGGCGCGCCGCAGGCCGAGATTGTCGAATTGCGCTGCTACGCCTAAGCAAGATTATAAGCGGGTGGGGCTCCCGCCAATGTTGTCCGGTTAAGCTGCGCGCTAAGCTGAATAAGCACTCGGGGAGTGCTTATTCAGCCATTAAGCGCCGGATTTCGGCCAATAAGCACTCGCGGAGTGCTTATTCAGCTGCTGGAGCGCCATATCTCGTTCATAAGCACTCGAAGAGTGCATATTTCAACGACTGTAAGCCCATACTTGCAACACTCAGGTTCGTTTTGGATTCGGTTGCTTACCAGCTTCCCTGTTTGTCACTAGCTAGTTCTGGATTCCCTTCCCACCCTCAATAAATAGTTTTCGCTAACCTGCCAACATCCCGCTCACAAAACTTGCCGCTCTACCCAGTCTTCCTCGGGTGGCGGCAAGCTTTTTTGGCGTTCATGCCCAGCAATTCGGAAAAATTATCACAGTAGCGCTCCCCCACATACATGACTTTGCTCGACCTTCTGACTTCTCTGTGCTCGACGCCACTCTTGCCCCCGCTCGACCCTCTGGCTTCTCCTTCCTCGACACTCTACCTGCCTCTCGACCCTCAGTCCCTTCGTGCTCGCCTCTTCCATCCTACTCCACCAGCTACCTTCCCTTCGTGCTCGACTCTTCCATCCTGCTCCACCAGCTACCCTTCCCTTCGCGCTCGACTCTTCCATCCTACTCCACCAGCTACCCTTTCCTTCCCTTCCCTCCACACCACGCCGCACCTCAATGAACTGGAATTTCTCCATTACATTTTCGCATTTTCGACCAAATCGAGGGACTGAACTGGAATTCCTCCATTACATTTGCCCGTTTATCTGCCTTTCACCGAAAACGGCTTAAATCAACTGGAGTTTTTCCAGTTCAGCTGGCATCGAAGCCGTTTCCAGACGAAATGAACTGGAGCTTTTCCAGTCCATTACCAGCCCAGCCGCTTATTTGGCTTGATACCGACTGGCTCACCTGTTGTCGGCAGTTTGTGACACAGACTAACGCCTTAATCTGACCACATTGCTCCTTCTTATGATTGCACAAGCTCCTAAGCATATTCTTTCTCAACTTGCCTACCGTCAGCAAGCATGTATAAACCGTCGACTTTAACACCACAATAAAAAGGAGAACTTGTCTGTTCTTGCTAGAAAATAATTAGAGCAAACGTCAAAAATAGGCACGTATTTCTCTTGCATAACCTTACATGATGTGTTATATTAAAAGTGCGTAAAATCAAGGTTTTCACTTCAAAAAGTTGACATAGGAGTGATGAAAAATGGCTAATAGCAACGTTCAAATTCCTCACGGCGAAGAAATTATTCACGTGGAAATGACGGTTAAGGAAGCGCTTGCATTGACAGGTGCCAAATTTAATGCCAACCACAAGCTCGAGACCGACGCGATCAAGAAACTGAAACAATCCATTGCCGATAAATTAATTGCCCCTAACCATTAATTGTTCGATTGTTCGATTTGTTGAACAGCGGACTCGAGCAGCACATTAACGGAAGCACCGTTCCAGACACTGGACTCGGGGCTTCTTTTTTATTTACGGATACACGGATATGCCAAAAAATCCGCTCCCTCGGCCAAGGTGCGGATCTTCCGTCTCAGTTAACCTGTTTTCGCGTCAAAATGCAAGGAACGCCTTTGCCCACGGCGCCGGGCTCCGACATCTTTTCTAAATACCTCATGCCTCTTGCACAAGGCGTCTTACAGACTGCGCACGTCGCAGACTCCACAATACGCATCGTATACTGTATCCGGCTTGAAGGTTCCTTTTTCTTCTTCGCCGCCGATTTGCCTTTCCCTTTCGGTGGTGCCATCGCCTACGCCTCCCTCTCTGCTTCCTTCTCCAGTATATGAAGGCCAGGCTGAACGGTTCATCAGGCTGAGGCGCAACTTGCTGCATCTTGTCTTGGGCGGCGCTGCCGCGTTCTATATCTCCATTGCCGTCAGCAGGATCGGCGCCAGCTCATCGTACAGCTTGGAAAACGTCTCGATCGGCAGCGGATTGACGCCGAAACCGATCTCCACCGTGAAGCCGGGCCGCCGGAATTGCTCGATGAACCAATCCTTATAGCCCGCGTCGCTGCCGGTCAATTTCACCGCCTCATATCCGCTGGCCAGCGCGAGCCGATCCGCCATACATTCCGACTCCGCCGGCTCATAATCGCGGTAGTTCCAATAGATTTCCCGGCCCTGCGTATGCAGCGCGATGACAAAGTCAAAGCTTTGACTGCTCGTAAAAGCGGCCAAAGCGGCCGCCTCCGGCTCACTAAGAGGCGCCTCTCCGCCGTAATCGCGCGGTCCCGGACGGTCGTGCTCCCGCCGCGCTTTCTCCTCCTCCCAGTGCGCCGGAAACTGATCGTTCAGGTCCACGCCGCGAATGTTCGCCTTCCAATGTATAACATCCGCAGAGCCTCCGTTCCACTCCAGCAGCTGCTCATAATAAGGATGCTCCGGCGTAAGCCCTTGCAGCACGAGCTCCACACCGTCAGGGTTCACCATTGGAACGACCCAAAGGGTGTTGTCGGCCAGCAACCGCCGGATGTTGCTGCCCCGCAGCGCAGTTCCCCGCGCATAAGCGCAAGCTGTCTCTTCAACGAACTGCATCAGCAGCGGCGTCGTGATCCATTCGTTGGCATGCATGCCGGCATTCACATGAATGCACCTTGCCCCGTATCCGATCCGGAGAACGTAAATCTCCCGGCCCATGACGCTTTTGCCGATCGTTGCGATTTGAACGAATGGATATATTTTATTCAACCGACCGAGCTCGTTGCTCAACCGCTCATATCCGTATCCCAGCATTCGGACCACCTCACAGGCTTTCTTTTGGTAAAGTTATGCATATGCCCCAGCGCTGGAAAACATGCGGTGACGCCTGTGAAAAACAGGTGGTCGCAAATGAAAATAGACCCTTCCGGGTCTATTTCATCCAATTCAACATCGATGTCGGCCATGCTGCTATCTCCAACCCCGCTATTACAGGAACTGTGGAACCTGCCAGACGAACGGCATCAGCGCCATTTCCTCACGCA
The DNA here is from genome assembly GCF_003955665.1 of Paenibacillus whitsoniae. GTDB lineage: Bacteria > Bacillota > Bacilli > Paenibacillales > NBRC-103111 > Paenibacillus_E > Paenibacillus_E whitsoniae. Next base: position 42,223 of record NZ_RXHU01000023.1, on the reverse strand, counting down.
GCCAGTTTTGGGCGATTTCCTTGAATACAGTCGGTTCCCCGCTGCAGAAAAACTGATGCACAGGCAGATGATTGGCGGGCGCAAGCATGTTTCTCTGCTGCAGAATCAATTGAATATCCCGCACCGTTTCATCCGCTGATGAAATCAGCGTCACCTCCGGTCCCATCACATATGAGATGGAGTCGGACAGAAACGGATAATGCGTACAGCCCAAGATCAGACAATCGATCGGTTTATCTCTCAGTTGAAACAAGGATTGCTCTACGATCGAACGCGCATTGCCCTCGCTGAAAAGCCCTTGCTCCACAAAAGGCGCAAGCAGCGGGCACGCTTCGCTGTAGACTTCAACCTCCGGCGAAATCGATCTGAGCGCTTTTTCGTACGCTTTGCTGCGGATCGTGCCATCCGTTCCAATGACGCCGACGATGCCGCTTCGCGTCGATTTGATCGCAGCTCTGGCCCCCGGCGAGATCACGCCGATGACGGGGATGGAGACACGCGCGCGAATATCCTCAATAGCGACGGCCGTCGCCGTGTTGCAGGCAATGACAATCATTTTAGGCTGGAATTGCAGTAAATAATCGACGATTTGCCTGGTGAACATGCGAACCTCGCCTGCTTCTCGCGGACCATATGGACTTCTAGCCGTATCGCCAAAATAGATGACTTTTTCATGGGGCAGCTGTTTCAACACTTCTTTGACTACAGTTAATCCTCCGACTCCGGAGTCCAGTACGGCTATCGCTTGCTGCACACCTATCCGCTTCCTTTGCCGGTTATATTAGTTAACCACATGGTTAGAATATGTGCGGCCAAGCTGAAAGGTACCACGGGTAATTCACCAGATTTGCGCGTCAAGCGTCATGATTTTGGCTGAAGCTCGCTGACGACGCCGAACTCGTACCCTCGTTTTTTGATCTCTTTGCAGATCCGGTCAAGCGCCTGCATGTTCTCCTCAGAGCCTTGATGCATCAGAATGACGTTGCCGTCGTGCAGGTTGTTCATAATGTCGTTAAACGGATCGTCAGGTCCGTTCGCGCGAGGTTCCCAGTCTCTCATCGCGGTGGACCAGAAGACAGACGTATAGCCCATGCCCGAGACGAGATCCAGCACATGTCGGTTGTACTTCCCGAACGGAAAGCGGAAATATTTCTGCAAGTTCTGTCCCGTAATTTGATGATACAAGGTTTCAAAATCGGTAATTTCCTTGCGGATCTGATCGTCGGACATTTCATTAAAATCCGTATGCGTCATCGTATGATTCGCCACAAAATGGCCGTCGGCTACGATTCGTTTCAAATAATCGGGATTTTTCTTAATGTTATTGCCGGTGATAAAAAAATTCGCCTTCACATTGTTCTCTTTGAGCGACTTGAGCATGAGATCGACCTCGATGAGCGGCCCGCCTGCGTCAATTGTCAGATAGACTTTTTTGCCTGTTCCGACCCACACGGCTTTCTGATCGGCGGTAAACGTCTTCGTTTCATGCGGAAAATCCGGCACTTGGCCCGTTTTTTTCTTCATATAGTACCAAGAGAGCGGTTCGCGATCCGCGGAGACCGTTTTTGGCTTGGCCGATGCAGGCGGTGCCGTCGGTTTCGGCGTTGCTGGGGTTGGCGTTGGCGTTGGTGTTGGCGTCGCAGTCGGCTGAGGCGTTGCGGTTGGCAGCGGCGTCGGCGTGGAAGCCTTAGGCGTAACTTGCGGCGTCTGAGCAACCGGTGTTGGTACAGGACTGGAGGAAGGAGTCTCTGCGTTCGGTAAAGTCATGGAGATGTCTGCACAGCCGACCAGCGTTAGGCTTAACGCGATCAGCAGTGCAGCTTGTTTGGCCAGGTTGGTCATAAATGGCAGCACCTCTCGATAAGATCTGTGCCATTACTTTCGACAGCGCCTGACATTTTCCCTGCCTATTCGTGGAAATCGGCTTGTTTTACTTCGCGGCGCGATACGTGAGGATTTGCAAAATAATAATGAGCATAAAAGCAGTGCCCGCCAGCATCGGAATCGTGATCCAGCCAAGCCAGTTCAGATAGTCGGTGTCGCAGGCGATCGGTCCGCAGCCCGTGCCGGTTTCATGGAAGACGCCTTCCTGCAGCAGCACATGATAAATCGAGATGCAGGCGCCCCAAATCGCCAGTGGCAGCACGTAAATGGCAATTTTGAAATCTTTGCGCACGGCGGCGATCCCGAGAATAATGGCAAGCGGGTACATCAAAATGCGTTGGTACCAACACAACTTGCAAGGTGCCAAGTGCATAATTTCAGAAAAATACAAGCTTCCGAGCATCGCAACGAGCGCGACCAGCCAGGATAGGTGCAGCCCGTTGCTGCGCAGCCAATTTTTCGACATGAATCATCGTCCTCCTCGTCCCTTTCATTATAAAAGTATAGGGAAGAGAAGTCTACGTCCGTAGCACGGCATCCTCGCTCGCATCCGTCATCGCATCCCCCGCCTCCGCGCCTTCAAGCCGCTTTAGCGCCGCCAAATATTCCTGCGTCACTTTGACGAATGACGCATGCGACCACGTGAGCGGCGACACAGACAACGGTGCGCCTGAGAACGGATGAACCTGCTCCGCCAGGATGCCCGTCGGCAGCGCATGCTTCATCGCCCAGCGCATCAGCGCTTCCGCTTCTTCCAGCATCTGCGGCGTCGCTGCGCAGGCGATGATCCACTCCGCATACCAGAGCGTGCAGATGAACCAGGGATTGCCCGGCACCTGCCCGGTATCCTGCGTCACCTGATGGTAATAATCGTTCTCGTAGCGGGCGATCCCGCCGATAGGCGTTTGCACCCACAGCTTCTCACGCAGAAGCTCCATCGTAGCGCTCATCCGCGGATCTTCCCGATCCACGAGGCCAAAATCGAACAGCCCGTACATGCTCATATCGAGCGTGTAATCCGGCTCGTACGTTTGCCGCTCGTAGTTCCAGTACAGCGCGCGCACAAACCTTCCTTGCGTGCCGTCGTACAGATACGCGTCTGCCGCCTTTCTCACCTGCGCGGCAACATCGCCATAGTACAGCGCGCGGACGCTGTCGCCGTGATAATCGGCGAATTGCGCGGCTGCTTTGAGTCCTGCATACACCGCGGACACCGTAAACGCCATCACGCCGTAACGCTCTTCCCAGAGGTCGTAGGACGGCAGCGGCAAGCCCGAAGCATCCCGGTAATGCGCGAGAAAATCCCCAGCCGGCTTCACAAACGCCTCGTAATCGTGCGCCGATTGTGCAAGCGTGCCTGCCATGCGATGGTGGTGCCACAGCGTATACAGGACGAGCGCGGTTTCGTCCTCCTGAATCGCCAATTGCTTTTTCCCCTGACCGTCGACCCACGGGTGCCAGCTGGAGCCCGCCGAGCCGTCCGGATTGTACTTGTGCATCAAGTAGCCTTCGGGCGTCACCGCCTTCACGCAAAAGTCAAAAAACGTCCGGGATAGCTCATGAACCCCCGCGCGGTCCAGCGCATGCGACACCAACGCGCCGTCCCTCGGCCACATATAGGAATACGTGTCGCGGGCGAATTTTAAAATATCGGAGTCGTTGGCGGCGACGATCGCCCCGCGGTTATCGATATTCGTGCGGATCGTCAGCAAGCAGCGTTTGTAAAAAGCCGCAAGTTCCGGTGCAAGCCGCGACAGCTCATGCGCATCCCGGTTGGCCCAGCCGACCCAATAGAGGCGCGTCTCTTCCAAGATCCGGCCCGGTGTGCGGTCACGTACCAGCTGCTCGGAACTGCCGATGTCTTCGCGGGATGCGCCGAAGCAAATCCAGAACCAGCCCTCCGCTGTGCCATTCGGCGGCAGTGTCACCGTCAGCTCGATCACGCCGTCGACCGATCCTTGCGCGATCGAATTGCCCTCGAGCCTGCCGTCCTCGGCATCCCGCCACGTGCCCTCCAGGCCGTGAATCCGCTTTTGCCCCGTCGCATAGCCGCTCGGTGCCGCCTGCTTCGCGCCTCCGCTCTGGCAGGACAATGACAGATAACGGTGTCCTTTATAGAAAATCAGCGAGCGCAGCTCCGGATCATAGTAGATCGTATCCCCGACGCCGTTCCCATACAGCTGCAGGTCGAGATGAAAGTATAAGCGCAGCTCCCGCTCCTTGTCGAGGCTGTTCTCCAGCATAATTTTCCGCACAAAGATATCGTCGCTATGCCCTACCCCATCCTGAATGACAAACTGGAGTCCGTAACGTTTGTGGGCGCAAGTAACCCGGGTAACCAGAGAATCTTCCTCATAAGCCGGCGTTGTGAAGACCTCCGGATCGTCGATCCAGAAGAAGCCTTCCGCACTCCATACACCAAAATGTGAAATTTGATCGCTGGATTGATTCTCCTGCCCTACTAAAGGATAATAGATGTCACGAATATTATAAACGTTATCGAAATTCATCAGCACATTGCCGTTGCCGATCGGTAAATCTCTTGCCATAGGACCGCCCCTTCTTTTCCATCTGCGTACACTTAATGTCTCATCGGACTTATGGAAATATGCACTAATGAGGGGAACCGCCGGCAAACGAGGAAAGTGCCGCCATTCATCAAAGCAACCGTTTCTATTTTTCTGAATTTCTATTACAATACTGATATACGGAGGGATAATGATGAAGCAATTTGAAGGATTCGGAAAATTTTTAGAAAGCTTGCGGGGGAAAATGTCCTTGCGCGAGGCCGCGAATAAAAGCGGACTTTCACACGCCTACATCAGAGACTTGGAGCTGGAGCGCAATCGTTCAACAAATGAAAAAATTAAACCTTCACCCGTTACTTTAAAAAAACTGTCTGAAGCCTATAAATTTTCCTACACCGAGCTGATGGAAAAGGCAGGCTACCTTGAGCATACAGAGCTGTCGGATACACCGACCAACGAAAAACTCGACCATATTCCGCTTTCGGATATCGTTTATATTGAAATCAGCCCAACGGAGTTGAAGTTTCATACCCGGCTTGGGCATCAAGTGGTCAATATGAAGTCGCTGCTGGATTTTGTGCATTTTCTGGACAAGCTTGAAGAGCACGGGTTTAAGAAGATGGATACGGATTTATTCGTCAACTTGACGCAGGTTCAGAAGTATGTGGAAAAGGAAGGCAAGCTGTACTTCGATCCGCTCGGCATTCACAAAAGCGTAACGATTGCAGCCTCCCGCCAAAAAAAATACCATGACCTTCTCGTTCGCAGCGTTGCCGTTAACACAGGCGGAGCCATTCCCCTGCCGAACGATCGTGGTACCTTAGACACGTTTTTCCAATCGTCGTCCCGTAATCTGTCGCAAAATTAACTGAGGGCTAGTCGTTCGCCCTGGGTCGCCCTGGTCGTCAGCTCCGCTGACTGCTCGGGTATGCGTCCTACCTAAAGGCGACTGCCGCCCATGCATCCCAGAAGGAGGAAAATTCAGTCAAAAACTGAAACTTTCCTCCTTCTTTTCCGTCTAGTATAGGAAAGGCGCAGTTATTTTTTGAATGAGAGGAACGATTGGATACATGGCAGTACAACAAACAACCGCCCGGCAAGCCTCGCTGCCCGCAAGAGGTCGGCCTAAGCGTTCCAAAGGCCTGCTCTTTTTCATGTATACGCTGATCACCTTGACGGTGATAGGCATTGCCGGGTTGGGGTGGTTTTTTCTAAGCTCGTCAGGCTCGAACGTTCGATATATGATGGCGGATACGCTGATCACGACACAGCACCGCGACTGGGCCAAATATTTAATCGGCTCCGATGAGCTGCAGAAGCGCGTTGAGGCGTACTGGAAAAGATTTGATGAAATGGGCGTGGAAAAGGATAAAGGGCTCGTAAAGCTCGAAACGGATCCTCCCGTTTCGGCGGTTTCGACGGTAGAACATCCGCCCAAGAAAGAACTGGTGACGATCGAGCCGATTTCCGGCCCCAATTTTAAAGGCCAGCTGGTCACGATCTCCGACCCGAAGAAGCTCCGCATCGCCGTTCCGGATAAAGCCGGCAAAGGCGAGAAAGTGTCCTCCATGGTCAAACGAACCGGTGCCATTCTCGGCGTGAACGGCGGCGGCTTCATCGACCCGAACTGGGAGGGCAATGGCTTTCAGCCGGAGGGCGTTGTCATGTCCGGCGGCAAAATCTTCTATAACGACCGGGGCATGAACGGCACCGTGAACGTGGTCGGTATCGACAAGGAAGGCCGCATGATCGCCGGCAAGTACAAAGTTTCCGAACTCGTCAAGATGGGCGTGCAGGAAGCCGTCTCCTTCTCTCCGCGCTTCATCGTCAACGGTGTCGGTCAGATCAAGAACCAGGCCGACGGTTGGGGCATCGCACCGCGCACTTGCATGGCGCAGACGGAGGACGGTTCGATCCTGTTCGCCGTGATCGACGGCAGGCAGAAGCACAGTATCGGGGCGACACTCTACGATATCCAGGAGATTTTCCTCGCACACGGCGCGATTACGGCTGCGAACCTGGACGGCGGTTCCTCGACGGTGCTCGTCCACAATAACGAGATCATCAACAAACCATCCAGCGAGTACGGCGAGCGTTACTTACCGACCGCATGGCTGCTGTTCGATCATCCGGAGACCGCTCCAATCAAGAACGTGTGGGAAGGGCTGGACATCTCCAAGATTGACCCGTCCAAATGGTAAAAAGCTGAGAAAAGGGAAGTCCGTGCAAGCCTGAGCGCTGCATGCGGACTTCCCTTTTTTGTGTGTTTAAGGGGCCCATTAACGCCCCAGAATAACCAAATCCTCCGCTGCCTCAGACGCCTCGATGTCATCGATTTCTTCCGCTTCTTCCGTGGAGGCGCCTCTCCATGAACGAACAGTTTCCACAACGTTAACCGCCGTATCTTTCGCTTTGCCGACCAAATCGACGGTTGTCGTGGAGACGGCCTTCGCCGTAGCTTGCGTTTTTTGGCTGACAGATTGAGCGCCTTCCGCAATATCGCTGCGGAGCTCGCGCCCCGATTTTGGCGCAAACAGCAAGGCCGCTGCCGCTCCGAGTACCCCGCCTACAACTGCGCCGATCAGAAGCTCTTTACCTTTTTTCTCAGTGGACATGTGAGATTCACTCCTTAGTGTCGTTTTTCGCATTCCGATAGCTTTGCCACCTCTGCCACAGCTCGTAGCCGGTCGTTGCCCATTCCATCGCGTCTTGAATCCGCCGTTGGTGGTCGCTGACGACTCTCTCCGCCCCCCCAATCGACGTTCGGAGCTTCTTCGCCGTATACCCCAGTGCAGCAGCCATGTCGCCCATCGCCTGCCCTGCTTTCTCCGTGGCCTTTACCGCCGGTTCTATGGCCTGTAACTGCCGATCGACGTCCTGCGCCAGTTTGCCGACCTGCTGCATCAACTGTTCGGCTTGTGCGGTCGCAGCGGTTACGGACGTTTGAACGTTATCCGCTGTACGGCCTAAGTGCTGCAACGTGCTCCTTGCCGTAATAAGCAGGCGAACCGCGAACACCGCAAGCACGATAAACGCAGCAGCCACACTGACCACACTGAACTCGATCCAAGACATGACAGACACCTCCTGCAAGCTGTGAATGATGAGGGCCACGAAAAGTCGGATTGTCAGCACCGAGAAGGTTGCGAGAACCTGGAGAAAGCGGAGCGGAGTGTAGGCAAAACCTACATGGCTACCTTCCTTCGCAGGTGAACGCAAGATTCGACGCTTGATCACAAGACGACCTTTTTGAACAATAGCTTCTAGACGAATGCCTATGAATTACTACAGTATAGGTAAGAGTAGCTTGTTTTGACACAACCGAATTGGAAAAAATTCAGGAACCTGTCATAATAGACGAAGGACAATCTGACACAAGCATGGGGGAATGCACAATGGCAACAATGCAGCGCGAGCAAGGAATCAAAGAAATCGAACGTACGCGAATCATCGCGATTGTACGGGGCGTTAAGGAGCAGCACATTGTGGGCGTAGCGGATGCCCTGTTTGAAGGCGGCGTCACCGTCATGGAGGTTACCCTGAATACACCTGGGGCGCTAGACATGATTGCAGGCTTGCAATCCCACTGCGGGGAGCGAATGTACATCGGCGCCGGCACGGTGCTCGATCTGGACGACGCCAAGAGAGCGGTTGCCGCAGGCGCTTCCTTCATCGTGACGCCGAATCTCGACGAAGAAGTCATTCGCTGGTGCAAAGCAGAGGAGATTCCGATTTTTCCAGGTGCGATGACGCCGACCGAAATCGTGAAAGCCTGGAAAGCTGGCGCCACTGCGGTCAAAGTATTCCCAAGCGCAAGCCTCGGGCTGCCGTATATCAAAGAATTGATGGGGCCGCTGGACCACATTCCGATGATGGCAGTCGGCGGTGTGACGGAAGGCAACATCAAGCAGTTTCTGGACATCGGCTGCTACGGCCTTGGCATCGGCGGCTCATTAATCAACCTCAAAGAGATCGAAGCCGGAAACTTCGCCTGGGTCAAGGAGAAGGCGGCGAGTTTGCTTGGAGCTGCGAGGGGTTAGGTTGCGGGAAGATGTATTTCCTACATCAAATTCGGAAAAATCAGGCGTTTTTGCGAAGAATCCTGTATTTTATACAGGAAAATCTCCGCTTGGCTCCTGATTTTCACCGATTATGGGTCCAGAACTAAAATTTCATGTAAGTTTTACATGTTTTTTGCATATATGGACCCATTTAATGAAAATTAGCTGTATGTCGTGCAGGAAAGTGGATCGTGGCGTCTAAGAGTGACACGGCGCTGCTTCGAGAAATACTTTCCTTTCCGCCACACAAAGATAAACGCTGCCATCCTTTCAAGGACGGTAGCGTTTATTTGATGGAACATAGCCACTTCGAGGATTTACATGCTGATACGCTGAATAAAGACCATCCTCCGCATGACGGAAGATGGTCTTTATGAATTAGGGCGAATAATGTAGACGCATTTATTAGCGCCCTTGGCCAGACAGGACGTCCGCTCAACGGAGGCGTCTAGCAAATTTTGAAACAAGGACAGTTCGCATTGACACGCTTGCTGAAACGAACCAGCCACTTTGGAAATCGGGCAATTATGCTCATTAAACTCGAACGTTTCGTCCTCTCGCTTCGACCACTCGACCATATAACCGTTCTCGTTCTGGATAGCAGCCAATTCCTCCACTCGCTCATCGAGCGACTTCCCGGACATACGGGGGAGATAACGCGCCTCCAGCTTCCCTTGACGGCCTTCGAACAGCCTTTCGATTTTATCGTGTCCTTCTCCCTCAAGCAGCTCATCCAGTAAATCCAGCGTAAGCTGCAAGTATTTCTTGGGAAATAAATCATCCGCCTGCGGGGCGAGCGTGTACACATTCGTCGGACGTCCCATCGCTTGACGAATCAGCTTCGCTTCAAGTAAGTCGTCTTTTTCCAGTGCATGAATGTGCCGCCTGACCGCCATTTCAGTAATTCCGAGCTGCTTGGCAAGCTCCTGGACGCTTAATGAGCCTTGCGTTTTGAGCATGGAGAGAATCATTTGGCGCGTAGACATTTCTAATGTTTCACTCATGCTCTCACCTGCCTCGGAATTTGTGTTGGTCTCATTTTACCGTATCGCGCGGGATATGTAAATCGAGGATCACTGGGAACGATAGCTGGTGAAGAAATAGCCGGGTTCCATTGAACCCGGCCACTGACAGGCGCTTGCCGCGCCAGCGTATATTTTCACAATTCGTATCCGTTCTGTTTCGCTACGCCAATTCACTCTTAATAAACGCAGCTACACTTGCTTTAAACTCTTCAAATGCGCCCGGCAGCACCGCCATTAACGGATGAAGCTCCCCGCGCTCCAGGTCCACGAAGTCTTGCACCAGCGGCTTTCTCAGCTTCACCAACTGCAACAGCGTAGCGGTCAACGACTCCGAGTATGCCCCTTCGCCGTGGACGATTTCCACAATATCTTCATACGAGCTCGCATCCCGTAAAATAAACGCGTCGATCAGCAGGCTGCCGACATCCGTTACCGTCTCGATGGCCAAATGAAGCACGCGCTCCTGAGCCATCTGCCAAGCCAGACTAGGCGTGCCTTGCTGCCATTGGGCGACGATCTCGCGGCTTGTCTCCGCCAGTACGTTCAAAAAAGCGAGCCGATCATTAATTTGTTCATGGTTAATAAAATACATGGCCTATCTCCGTCCTCTTTTCCGCCATTTCGTCCATACCATCATCGCAAAAAATGTCACAATGACTAAAAATATGAGTAAAATCGCTTGCATGACATATTCATAGCTCATTTTGCATTCACCTTGACTCTCTCCATATTCTTTTCTCAGTTTAGCGTGGGCGGCTGGGAGCGTCAAGTTCACTCCGGCAATCTTCAGCACTTTCCGGCGTTGTTCTGTTCACAGGTTCGTGATACATTTTTAAGAGATTGCTAGAAACGACTCGACTGCACAGCTTGTCTGCCGAAGTTGTACAAAAGGAGATTGCCCTGCATGGCTGCCAAGCCGAAACTGACTGAAATCGATTATTTGCGCGCACTCGCGATTGTCGCTGTGCTTGTCATTCACGGCACCGCTGCCGCAACGCTGCTTCCCACAGGAAGCGTACCCCAGGCTGTATTTTTCATGATCAACAAAGCGTCCTTGTTCACTGTACCTCTCTTTATCTGGATTAGCGGGTTGGTGTTGTTTTATACGTATGGCGACCGCTGGAAGCCAGGTATGGCGCGTGAATTCTGGTGGAAGCGGCTGCGCAAAATCGCGGTTCCGTACGTCCTGTGGTCGCTGTTTTACTATCTGTGGAATCAGTGGCTCTACCATGGTACGGTCCGGTTCGATCCGTGGTATTTCGTCAAGCTGCTGCTCTCGGGAAACGCCAGCTATCATTTGTACTACATGGTGATCATCCTTCAGTTCTATCTCGTCTTCCCGCTGCTGATCAGCCTTGTCAAGGCCTATCCCTGGGTGCAAAAAGCTTTGATCCCGCTTGGCCTCGGGATTCAAGCTGCCGCTTACGGCTGCCACCATTGGGTGCATCCGCTGCCTGAGTACGACTCGCTGCTGCTCGGCTACAGCGCGTATTTTTGCTTCGGCGCCTATGCGGGCCTCCGCTATGGCGCGGTGGCCGCCTGGGCGAAGCGGCGGCACGTGTGGGTGCGCGCCGCGGCCGTGCTCGCGGGCGTCCTGTTCGCCGGCGGGCTGCTGCTCCAGCAGCTCGGCCGGGTTGCTCTATCAAGCGCGTGGTACGAGCTTGATCTCGTGCTGTACGCCATGGCCGTGCCGATGGCGTGCCTGCCGGCTGCGCGCGCGCTCGCGGCGTGCACAGGGTTTGTCGCCAAGGGCGGGGCGGCGCTCGGCGCCGCGTCCTTTGGCGTGTACTTGGCGCACCCGGCGATCCTCACCCTGTGGGATCGCCTGGCGCCGGAGCCGGACGCGCAGCGCTGGCTCTACAGCGCGCACACCGCGGCCGCGATTCTCGTCGGCCTGGCGGGTGCGTATGCGCTCGCGCGTGGCTACGCGAGCGCGATGCGCAAAGCAGCCCGGCGCTAGAAGGGCTGCACCATGCCGCTTTACCCTTTGATCACATCATGCATGTGACGATAAATTTCTTTATATTTTTTTCCGTTGTCTGCATAGTTGTCTGAAATTATCCCGCAAGCCGTTCCAAATTTCCCCCAGTCGCTGTCGCGCTTCGCTTCAACCATATCGATAATCGGCTGGACAACCGTATCGCCCATAGCGAATTTTAAAATTCTTAGCTGAACCAAGGCATTTTGATGATCCTGATACTCAGACAACAATTGAATAATCTTCTTATCGTAATTCGACGCAGACATTTTACTAAACTTTTCAACGCGCGGTCCGTATTCCTTCATAAACCTGCTGCTTTTATACTTCTTCTGATTTTCACGCAGATGCTTATGAACGGTAAGCTTGCCGCGGGTTTTAAAATCTTTGTACTCCGTCTCGCTTCGCATCTCTTCTTCCATCACTTCCTGCCGATACGGAGTCATAGGCATGTTCTCATAATAATCAAAGTCAGTATGATTGAACATTTCCGTACTCTGCAGCTGCTCCATCGATTTGCCGTATGGCTGATCCGTGGGAAGCGGCTCCAGACCGAAGGCACTGCGTTCGTTATTTGCAAAACCAATGGAACTCTGCAGCGCTCGATCCCGCTCCTCCCGTGCTATGATGACCAGCTTCAGCAAATGCCTCGCTGTTTCCTCAACCGCTTGCCGCTGTTGGTGTTCTTTCTTAAGCGATTCATTAACATCGGACAATAAATTGGCCGCAGCGGGTGCCTGATGAATCAGTTCGAATAATTTTTGAGCCTCTGCGAAAATACCGAGTAACCGGAGATGACGCTCTTTCGGAGCGTTCTCCAGTGCCCAGTCCAAATCCTTGGCAATGACATAATCAGCTAACTGATTCTTTGTATTGAGATCTTTCAGTATTGCGCTTTCCGTCTTAATCACTTCATTCGCTTTCTTTTCATTGTCGCTCACGCTGGCCGACTTCATAATCGAAACAAGACTCTTGGACAATTGATCCTGCGGTACATCCAAAATCGTATCGGAGATCCCCATTTTATCCAATACCGCTTGAATTGGCTTCATCACGGCTGCTGCAGAGCTGAGGTCGTCGGTGTTGGTCAGCACCACCTCTTTACGGGCAACTTTGGACCAGGCGGCCGCGTGGTCGCGGTCCCATCTGTCGACGCCTTTTCCGGATTTGTCAGGAGCATTCTGCAAACTGTCATTGCCCGATTTAAAGTAGGAGGGAGGCGGGATGTCAATATCCACATGACCATGCGTCCCCGGCACCTTCCCTTTGGTTTTGGGATCCAACTGGTACCAATCACATTCAAACGCGGACGTATACCATAAATTTCTGGAGCTTGCGTCCTGTGCCTGTTTGGTTTTCACCTCGTATCGCACCCAGCCATGCTGATTGTTGACGATATCTTTTATTTTTTCCTCCACTTCATCGGAATGTTTCTTGTTAGCGACCTGGGGAATGGCGGCTAAGTTGCGAACATCATTTCCCGGTCCTCCCAAATTTTCGTTTAGCAAATGGCCGGCCACGTAATCCATCTTACCTGAATTGCGCTCCATCTTTTTCCGCTTATCCGCCCACTTGCCCTTCGCTCCTGGTGTGCTTCCGAGCGGATGATCGGGGCCAAGCGGATCCGCTACCATCTTTACACCGTCGTCATGGTCGGCGGCGTCCCATTCCACCTTCGTTTGCCACTTGCCGCCAGCCCCCTCAACTTTTGCTTCATGCCCAAATGCCTCGTTGTCGCCATCAATCTCGGTTTTAAGCGGCATCCACCGCCGGTGGGTTTCGGGCGGCAAGATTTCGTCATACTTGACGAGGTCCCGCTGAATGACCGGCTTGTTGGCTTGCAGCAGCTGCCCCACCGCCCGATTGCCAATGGTTCGTTGCAGGTACATACCGCTTTGAGCAGAAAGGGTTCGGCCGCTGCGTTCCGCGAAAGGGCTTGTCAAAGACTCCCCCGATTTGCACTCCTCTTCTTGCTTACGACCTGTTAGCTTTCTAGAACTCTCAGCATGTCCGATCACGTAAGAACCTCCATTTTACCGGTCGCACACATGCACAGCTCGCGACATCCTTTTCCCTCTATCGTACTGGATATTTCTGGATATGTAAATCATAGGAAAAGCCGGCAACCCTATTCGTTTGCCGGCTTCTTCGCCTTGTGCATGTGTCGTATAGCTATGCTATTTAAGTCGCGCGAGCCAGGCCCAGCGGCGCTGCTGGCGGCGGCTGTAGCGTGGCAAGCCGCGATAAATCTCAAGCGCTTCGCCGAAGGCGCGCTTCGCGTCATCCTGACGGCCGAGCTGTTGGTACAGCTGCCCGAGCCGGTAGTACGCCTCGACGGACGAGGAGTGCACGTCGCGGAACTGCTCGAGCAACCGCACAGCCCGCTCCGGCGCTTGCTTCGCCAGCGCCTCGCCAAGCTGGAGATAGGCTTCGCCGTATTTGACGCGCGGATTCAGGTTGACCGCTTCCAGCATGTAGGTCTCGCCTTGCGCGAGATCGCCTGTTTTGAGCAGGCACAGCCCGATTTCATAATGGACATCCGCGGAGTCCTGCATCATCGGCAGCGCGTCCTGCAAGTACGGGAGCGCTTCCTGATATTTTTTGCGTTCAATCAGAATTCTTGCCAGCTCCAGCTTCGCCGAAGTGTTATGCGGATTGGCATGCAGATCCGCTCTCAGCCTCGCAGCACGGCGGCTTAACTGAAAAGGTTTCGTGAGATTCGGCGTCAGTCCAACGTATCTTCGATCCAGAAAGTACAGAATCACGAGAAGAATCAAAAGGGCAAGAAACGGATTCCCGACGATGCGCCAGAGCAAGCCGAATAGTAAAACTTTGAGCAGCATTGACAATTCCTCCTTTCAACTTCCTAATACTACCATATTATTCGGGTGATGTTCATCTTTCTTGCGGAGTGCTATAATAGAAAGAAAAAAAGGGAGTCTTCACCACATGAAAGAATCACACAAGGACATTTGGCTAAAAAGAAAACAGCTAGGCAGATCCAGATATTTGGTCCTTTTCGGGCTACTGCCTTGGGGCCTTGGGCTAACCGTGATTACAAGCCTCATTGAACTCATCAGCTTTCAACAAATTAATCCCGTCTGGGTGCCGGCGCGTTTGGTCTTGTTCTTCTTTATCGGCTTTTTTGTCGCCAACGCCCGCTGGCAAGCCATGGAAAACCGTTTTGAATCCGATTCGCAACAACGACCTTAGGGTCGTTTTTTTGTACATATCAGCTTGTCGGCATAAACCAAATTTTCCGAAAATCCACCCATCCCAAATCGTTAATGCTGAGCCCTTTGATCGAATCGTGGTACGTCGTTTGCTGCGAGCGGTGCAGGACAAAAAGGAACGATTTGTTCGCCTGAAGCTCCTCTACCAGCTCGTGCAGCAGCACAATGCGCTTTTCCTCGTCAGGGATTGCCATTATGCGGTCGATCGCCTCATCCACCCGCTTCTTCTCCGCTGGATCTAAATGTGCGCGCACGTAACTGTTCGCTTCTTTGAGCGTTTGGATGATATGCAAGTCATAATGGCTCTCCATACAAATGTGGTAAAAGATCATATCTGCTTCGTTCACCACGTCCAATTTCATCATCTCTTCTTCGCTGCGAACCACGATGTCGACGGGAATCCCTGCTTTGCCGCATTGCCGGCCGATCCATGCCGCATCCTCCGTGTTATTCCCATATACATACATCCGGAGTCGTTCTCCTTCGTAACCGATCTCAGCTAGCAACTGCTTCGCCCGTTCAACATCCGTCCGTAGGGCAGTCCCGAAACCCATGTTCCGATCAGGCAAAAAGCTTCTCGCCGGCGCCTCCCGAAAGCCGCCCAGCTCTTGAATCATCCCTTCCCGATCCAAAATCAGATCGATCGCTTGACGGAATGCCAATTGCCGCTGCAGCCCTGGCCGATTCTGATTAAAGGTGAGCAGACTGCAGCCCATAATCGACTGTTTGATCTGATGCCACTCCGCGTCTTTGCCGACGGCTCCGACAGGCTTCTGATTCGTATCCATATTGACCAGCACCTGCACGGGCTCCCAGCTTTGCTGCGCCTCGGATAACTCCATGGGGAGCCGCCAGAGCTCAATTTGATCAATCTGCGGCCTGACGCCAAAATAGCTGTCGAATGCGCTCAGCTTACAGATGTAGTCGTCGTTGCGCTCCAGGCGGAACGGTCCTGTCCCGATCGGCATGCGCCCGAAAATGTCCACATGATCTTTGTAAATCTCCTCAGGGACAACCGCCATGGAGGAATGCGCCAATTGCTGCAAAAACAGCTCATTGGGCTGCTTCAGCTCAATGGTGAGCGCATACCGATTCAGCATTGTCAGGGACTCGATCCCTGCCGTCATCCAGCCTTGGCAAGCGGCTTCGCCCATTTTCTGCAAACGCTCCAGCGAGTACAGCACGTCCTGTGCCGTCATTTCCCGGCCATGATGAAACAGTACCCCTTTGCGTAAGTAAAACGTGTAATGCAGGCCATCCCTGCTAACTTGCCAATAATGCGCCAAATGGGGCTCGATCACTTTCTTTTGCGAGTTGTATTGCACTAATGTATCGAAGATTTGGTTCATCATATGAAAATCAAACGCATAGAAACACTGCGCCGGGTCCAGCGTCACGATCCATTTGTATACGGGAAAACGCAGTGTGTCCTTGAGTCTCGTCTCATGCTCTACCGTTTTATAGCCGAAAAAGCCGAACAACCACTCCACAAAGGAATCCTGCAATGCCTCTCCCTTGCCGAGTTGGTGGATCAGCTCGATCGATCCTTTATAGTCGCCGCTCCCGGCCAATTCCATCGCTTGCTTGGCAATCATATCTTCTGCGGATACGAGGAACGTCAGCTCCGACACATTGCCCCTCCCGCGTCCGGGTTTCCAGGAAATCCATTGCATCTCACACATTTTTTTCAGTACAAGCTTCACATTGCGTGTAGAACAATACAATCTGGCTGCGATTTCTTCCAGCGTAATGGCCTGCGGTTTGTGCTCGATGCCATGTTCAAATCCCGCTCTCAGCTCAAGAAAATGATTCAGTATTTGCATCGCTCAGCCTCCTGACTAAAAGGGGAAATCATTGAAGTGAATTATACACTTTTTGTTCCCCTTATTCTAGTTGTAAACTAAACACATCAGGAAATGAAAGGAAGTTGAGATCGCATGCAACCAACAGATCTTTATGTATCGGAAAAATTAATGGAGTGGCAGCAGCAGGATTTGGCGAGCACAGCCGCCGAGCACTGGAAATGGAAAGCCGTCCGCAAAAGAAAAGTATACGTCCTCTTAGCTAGCCTTTTCTTTTGGTTATAAGCCTTGTTTTGTGGCGCATGACAAGCCACACGATGACAACCGCCAGGAGAATGCCCACCGCATCCACCGCGACATCGATCGGGTGCCCCGTTCGATCTTTTACGAACGTCTGATGCCACTCATCCGTCGCCGCATAGACGATAGAGATTAGAAAGGAGGTGCCTAACGCCATGTTCAGTCTCATCGGCTTCGCCAGCCAGGCAATGGACCACAGCAGGGCCAGAAGCGCATATTCGCTGACATGCCCTGCTTTTCTTATGATAAATTCAATCGCGTTGATCGGATCCTGCCAGGAAATCCATTGGCCGTCATAATAAAAAGACAGATGAGGAAAATGTTGGAGCTGCTGCTCGGAGAGCTTGGATTCGAGGAAAGGCCGAAGGCTTTGCTGCTGGTACGTTTCCGCAGACTTCATATAAATAAACGCCATCCATAAGAGCGCGGCTGCCAGAAACACATAGAACACCGCTTTGGATCCGACTTTCTTCGTCATGTTCGTACCTCCATCTAGCTGTTCAATTTCTTGCGAATGCTGAACAGCGCGAAAAACTCAATCACCATCACATTCACCGCTGATACCCCATAGAACGCCATCCCGAACATCATTTGGAACTTGTCCGTCGTCACCGACTTCCACCAGAACGCCGCCGCCAACGTCAGTACAATATTCAAGGCTGTCGTCACCCAAAAGGAGAAGCCCAGCCGATTCGTTTTACGCATGAGGCCCACGCCCAATACGAACGGAACTACGAAAGCGATCCCCAAGAAAACCCAGTACCACACTGCATTTGACACCTTATCTTCACTCCTACGAAAACGATAGTTTATGTTACTAGGTTAGCATGAATCGGCGCCGGAAAACAACGTCTGCAAAAACAGACTTGACTTGTCTTCAAGCGTGCCTGTATAATACAAAAAGTCGGCATCACGACAACGATACGGGGCCTTAGCTCAGCTGGGAGAGCGCATCGCTGGCAGCGATGAGGTCAGGGGTTCGATCCCCCTAGGCTCCATACAAACTTAAACCACGATCCTTCGAGATCGTGGTTTTTTGTATGGATCATGGGGTGAGAACCCCTGGAGGGTTCGCCCGCGCGGACGGAGCCGTAGGCGAAGGAGCACGGCGTCTGAATCTACCGCTAAAAGTCCTCGTCGACTTCACTTCGTCAGCCATTAAATCAGGATTCGGACATCCCGCTAGGCTCCATATCGAGGCGGGTGAATATTTTGCTGCCGATATTCTGGAAGGATAACTGGCGCTGGAAGTAACAGGAATGATACAGTTTGTTTTGGATATACATTGGAAAGCGGGAAATTAATATGAGAATTTTAAAAATATGTAGACGTAGTTTGATGATCATTATTTTGATTATTGCTGTCAAAATGTTTATGCCCACATGGACGCCTCACATTAAAAGTGAGAATAGCATTAGCGAGCTTGGACAAGTAGAGCTCAATGGGGCAGGACACGAGGTCATGATCAGGGGAGCAGATCGGAACAATCCGATCATCATCTTTGTTCATGGCGGGCCAGGCTGCTCTGAGATTCCATACGTGAGAAAATACCAGAAAGAGCTGGAACGGAAATTTACTATTGTTCACTACGATCAACGCGGAAGCGGGAAATCTTATCATTTTTTTAATAATTATTCAAACTTGACCTCGGATTTGTTGGTGGAGGATTTGTTGGAATTAACCGATTACGTAACAAAGAAACTAAATCAAGATAAGGTTTTGCTGATTGGTCATTCGTTCGGAACGTATATTGGGATAAAGGCTGCGGCTAAGGCACCGGAAAAATATGATGCTTACGTTGGGATTGGACAAGTGGCTAATACGGTTCAGAGCGAATTAGATAGTTTGGTATACATTGTCGAACAGGCGAAACAAGCAGGGAATTGGGATGACGCGGAAAAATTAGATTCTCTCCAAAAGTCGATTGAACGAGGCGAGGATACTACACCCAGAAGTCTTGTTCGTAAGTACGGAGGAGCAGCTAGACTTATCAATGAAAACAAGGATTATTTTTTAGGATTTTTAGTTAGTCCTGAATACAATGGTCTGGATGCGATTCGTTATTTCAGAGGGGTTTCGGTTTCGCAGAATGTTTTGTTGGAAGAGGAGCGTAAAAATAATATTCCTCGCATCGTTGACCATTTGGATATTCCTGTCTACTTTGTTATGGGGGAATACGATTATATGACTTCATTGAAAGCGGCGAAAACATATTTTGAGGCAATAGAGGCGCCAGAAAAGCACTTCATTAGGTTTGAAAAGTCCGCTCACTATCCACAGTTCGAAGAAAAAGAACAATTCATGAAATGGATGAATCTAAATTTCGGCAATATCAATAACGTCAAATCTTTGCAGAGTCGTTTACAGCAGTGAAATTGCTAATAGTGCGAAAGCGCATCGCTGCCAGCGATGCGCTCAGGGCTCACCCCCGTACCAATCATGCAGGATTCACCGCAAAAATAGAATGAACATTTCCTTCCGGATCGCCGAAGAAGCCAGTCGTATGACCCCAAGGCTTGATTTGAGGAGCTGTCACGGCAATGGCTCCCTCCGAAACGAACTCATTGTACAAGGCGTATACTTGATCGGGTGAATCACATTGGAAGTTCAGCTCGAACGCTTGTCCTTTGCGACTTTCCGTAAAAGAAGTGTAGCCATTAGTATTGTCCGCCATTAATGATTTGGAGCAAATGGCCAATCTCACACCAGCATTGTTAAATTCAACATAATGTTCCTCTTCGATAACAATTTCAAATCCTAAGACTTCTTGATAAAACTGGGCCAATCGAGAAACATCATCAGCTAATAATGTAAGACCTTCCAGCTTGACTATTTTCATTGCTTACCACTCCTCCAGCCGTTTCCAATAATTATAGAACATTTGTTCCCTTTCCTTCAATAGGCATGATATAATATTTTAAAGAACAGATGGATGAGTTGGAGGCATGATCGATGAGCAGTTATGATTTTCCAAGAAACGATCTAGAAAAGGTTGGCTATAACTTAGTGTTTCATGATGATTTTGATACGGACGAACTCGACCGAACGAAGTGGCTGTCTTGCTATTTGCCTCAGTGGAGCAATCGAAAGCGTTCAGCAGCCAACTATACAATAAAAGATAGTCGACTCATTCTTCAAATAACGGAAGACCAACTACCGTGGTGCCCTGAATTCGACGGAGATGTGAAAGCAAGCAGCCTCCAAACCGGTGTTTTTTCTGGGCCCTTAGGTAGTAGGCATGGTCAGCACAGATTCTCAAATGACTGTCTTGTTCGAGAAGAACAACCCGTTATACAGTTATTTACTCCGCAGTATGGGTATTTTGAATTACGGGCAAAAGGTGTTGGGAACCCTAATAATGTTTGCGCGTTTTGGATGATCGGTTTTGAGGATCTTCCGAATCGATCTGGTGAAATCTGTCCATTTGAATTAAAGGGCTGGCATGTTGAAAATGGCACGTGTACGCTAGGCTTTGGCATCCATCCATTCGGCGATCCGATGTTGGAAGAAGAGTTTTTCGAAAAACCGTTTGATATCGATCCGACAAAATATCATATATATGCTGTCGATTGGACAGATCACGGCGTAGATTTTTATATCGATAACAAACTCATTCATCGTTCCAAGCAATCACCGCAATATCCGATGCAATTGATGCTGAACATTTATGAGATTCCCTCATCGAAAAGTGGTTCGAGTACTGCGCCCGTATATCCTAGTGAGTTTGAGATCGATTATATTCGTTGTTATGAGAAAATTGGTTTGAGAAATAGACAATAAGGGTTATTAAACAATAGGAGATTATCATGTCCTGGAGCAAGTTGAAGCAGCAATTGGAGGGCTTTCTCAGTCCTGCGTTACAAGGGAAAGTGGAATACCGTGCAACCGGCTATCGTTATTTACCCGATAAAGCAGGGATCTGCTATATCGCGGTGGATAAAAAAAATATACTGAATATGAGTGATGCGACCACTCTCATCAAATGGTATCAGTCGGAGCAAGAAATAAAAAATGACTCAAGTATCGACATTCCGATCAGCCCTCAACAAATCGAAGCTGTAAGAATGAATACGGAGGGGAAGATTCCGGAAGATCGTTTAATCGTAATTGCGCGAAGCCGAGTAATCTCCGATTTGGCCAAGGAGCTCTTAGCAGCACAAGCTTCCCTCAGCAAATCCAATTTTACGGCTGCTGCAACTAAATTTTTATCCTCATCGATTGAGGAGAGCCTGGAAAGCAAGGATATATTGTTGAATATTTTGGCATTAATGGACAGGCGAGTTGGAAGAAAGCGGATTGTAAGTATGTCCGAAAAAATCAAGCTAAAGCATCCGGCCGTGCAATATTTTTTTGAGCTACGGCTTCGTAAGGGTTAAAGACAATATTCTCAGTAATGATCTTCAATCAAAAAACAACCATCAAATGCGATGGTTGTTTTTACATGAGCCTATGTTTATTATTTTGAAATTTCTATAACCTTCACCACGTTTTCATTGGAGATCATATCTACCAAATCTGGAGATGCATAATACTTGCCATTATATTTAATGACGTCACCTGATGCCAAGTATTTCAACAATGTCGCTGGATCCCCTGTGTTATAGGGTACCCAACCTGTTAAATCCGGAGTGCCGTTAGATTTATTGGCGGATGCAGTAGATTGATTACTTTTTGCTTTATTTGCATCAGCTACAGCCTTTGCTTTTGCATCCGCCTCAGCCTTCGCTTTGGCTTCAGCAACAGCCTTTGCCTCAGCTTCCGCTTTGATTTTTGATTCTAAGAACGCATCCGTTGTTTGTATAGAGGTCAGCAAGCTTTCTTTTGCTTTGTCTTGTTTAATCTCGTTTACTTTTGCTTTTGCTTCATCAATTTCTGCACGAGTAATGTTCTCTTTTACCGTAGACTTTTCCGAAGATGTAAATAAACCTTCGACCAACTTAGTTGCAGTTGAAATTTTTTCCTTTTGTGCTTCGGCATCATTAAGTTTGACCATCATATCACTTACAAAAGCTGGCTTATCTGTCTTTAGCGCCTCTAACTGGTCTTTGAAAGGCTTTAGATCAGCCGATTCAACCAACGCACCATTTTTATCGAAAAGCTTTTCGATATTCTGTTTTAAGGCGAACATGTTCACCGCGGTATTCAGATCTAGAGATGCTTGCTTGAACAAAGCTGCAGCTTTTGCGGAAAGTCCTTCCTCACTCAGTTGAGCCACTACGTCTTGTGAGTTTTTTATCATCTCATTGTTGATCGAATCGGCAAGATTTAGTTTCTGGTTGTCCTTGTAAAGGGCGTTTACTTTTTCTTGAATGGTTGCAATGGTGGCTAACGCAGCCAGTTCTTTTTTGGCTTTATCATCTTTCACCTTCCAAACGATGATCCCCGTGATGCATGCGACTAGTAATAAAGATACAATTGCAATAACAGCAGTTTTTTTCATTTTCGACTCCTTAGTTATATTTACCTATTAAATTGTAAAATATCCCAGTAATTTTTTCAAGGTTTATCGAACCTTTTTAACAAAAATCGACAAACACAGAAAAAACGCACAAAATCTAGCACCTTTATCTACTAATCCAAGATCATAGGGAAATCTGACCAGAACCTCATATTCCTATCAAACATATAATGAACTAAAACAAGCTAAGGGGGAAACCTCTTGTCCAACAAACATATTAAGTGGCAGCCTTCCAAACTTTCTAAGCAGGAAAGGCAAGGGCTGAACGCGCACGGAAGCTGTGTGCTGTGGCTGACGGGGCTTTCCGCCTCAGGCAAATCCACGCTCGCCTATGAAGTGGAACGCATGCTATTTTCCCGAAATGTGCGTGCTTACGTACTGGACGGGGATAATCTTCGTCATGGCTTGAACAGCAACTTAGGATTTTCTCCCGAAGATCGCAGCGAGAATATTCGGAGAACGGCAGAAGCGGCTAAGCTCCTTGTCGAGGCGGGGATTATCGCCATCGTTGCCTTGATTTCGCCATACCGGGCCGATCGGGATCGAGCACGCGCCTTGTTCGCCCCCGGCGAATTCATCGAAATTTTTGTCGACTGCCCTCTGCAAATTTGCGAAGAACGCGATCCGAAAGGATTGTACCTGAAAGCCAGGACCGGCGCGATCGAGAGCTTTACCGGCGTTACAGCGCCTTACGAGGAGCCGCTTAAGCCGGAGTTGACGATTCCCTCCTCCAGGCAATCCCTGCAAGAATCCATCTCCCAGATCCAACGCTTTCTAATCGAGCATCAATTGATCTAACGCAGGCACCAGTCCCTCATCATTCGCATAGTATACCAATATCATTGTGGAGGGTGGGGGCTGGGTCTATGCTCGTGTTTGTATTCGAATCTTCCGATCTGGCCCGTGCCCATGCGACGAAAGCCAATCTTGCGTATGTCGCACCGGAATGGAACGTCCAATTCGTGGCGGCCGGAAATGCTGAAGCTTTGAATGAGCATCTGCGCGACTATGATCTTCCTTTTTGTATTACGCTGCAGGCTGGGGATTTGCTTCATGAATCGTTCCTCCCGGAGCTTGCCGAACGCCTCGAAGCGCTGCCTGAAGACAGTGCCGGCTTAATCTATGAACGCGGGAACCCCGAATTCCCTGACGCACCGCTCGTTTGGCGAACGCGCGCTGTACAATCGATGGGCTTCCCCTTTTTCCCTGCAAGCGATCGATTACCTTTTGATACCTACATGCTGCACGATGCAATGTTTGCACTGAGAACTCGCTGGACCTGGCAGTCCGTCTCCAGCTCATGGTGGAAGCCGCATATCCCCTATGTGCCGAAATGGCAGAAGAAGCAGGAAGAATGGGAATTAGTCAGACCGATTCTGGAGACTTCACTCTCCTCTAACGATTTGGTCGAGCCCCAGAAAAAAGCACAAACTTCACCCCAAATCAGTATTGCACTATGTACGTATAATAATGCGGATTATTTACTTTGGTCGGTTCGAAGCATTCTTGCGCAAACAGCCGACGATTGGGAGCTTATTCTTATTGATGATGCATCCACAGATCTCACGCAGACCAAATTAACAGACTTGCGGCAAGATCCACGCATTCGCATATTTACGAATCCCGTGAATCTTGGCAAGTCTCATTGCTTAAACCTTGCGCTGTCCGTCTGCCGGGCTCCATGGCTTGTGGAGCTTGACGCCGACGATTGGCTACCACCGGAGGGGGTCCGGGCTCTGCTTGACAGCGCGCAGCAGGCAGCACCGGAAACGTCGCTTCTCTATGGCGACTACTATGAGTGGACGGAACGAGCCCGCAAAGGGCTCATCTTCGGAGGAATCCGCAAAGCGCCGGCGACCATCGAGGCGAACGATTTGCTGCGCAGAGCCCTTCCTGTCGCTCCCCGCTGCTACCGCGTTGCGACGCTTCAGAAGATCGGCGGTTGGCTCGTGGACGCGCCTTACGAGGGTAGACTATATGAGGATTTTGAAATCATTATCCGGCTTTCCCAATCTTCCGCCTTTCGCTACGTTGCCCAACCACTCTACCATCGAAGGATTCGCGCATCGAGCATTACGCATCTGCATGCGGAGAAGTATGCCGATTGGATGAAATGGATGGCGCTTGGCGCCGCCAATCGTCAGGGGGACAGAGGAGACGTACCGCCGTCCTCCTGATCCTATCCCTTGATTTGCTTACGCAATGATACGCACAAATGCTATCTCTTCCTCTACGATCGTTACCGTCACCGGCGGGCTGTAATAGTACGTGTTGTTGATTTGTATTGTAAAAATACAACCATCTACTGACATTAATTGCCCCACAATCGGAGGATTCATTGCAAAATAAATTTCAACCGTTCGACCGATAAAACTCGCCAGTAAATCTGCGAATGACATGGTTTCTCCTCCTTATATCACCGTCTGGATACTGTGTGCCGGAATGAGGAGGATATCTCCTGACGGCTCTAGAAGCTCAACGACATCGGAACCGATAAGAAGTACCAACCCGCTTACAGTGCCCGCACTTGTCTGGATCGTTACCTGCGTGTTCAACCGCCCATCTAATGCAGCCAAAGGATGGCATCCGCCATCGTCTGCTGAACCGCGGATAAGAAAATAAGTTGTCACGTTCGAGTTCCCTTCGTAATCCCTAACATGGAATCCCGCTTCCATCAAGGACGCCAGAACCGGTGTCAGCTTGGCTCCAACTTCAAGTCCAGGGAACTCCATCGTCGCGTCATAACAGTTAATGACAGCGCAACGCGTAGCATAGCTGTTGCCAGCTATAATGACTACAATATCCATCTAGTATTGCCTCCTTCTAACCTTCTACAAGGTTGATGTCATGATTCAAGACTACCTACACCACTGGTTCAACAGGTAGGAAAGGTCTAAAGCCGATAAGGTGGCAAATCGAGTAAATGGCAACTTGACCCTCTGCATTCCCTGTTGTCGGACGCAAAGTCAATGTCGTTTCACCGACTCTCTCCACGATGCCAATTCGGTTAGCCGGAGATCCCCCTGAGTCACCGCTTGATGTGAACAATTCAACTTCATTCCCTCTGAACTCCAGAAGCATTTCTTTCAGCTCTTCGACACAATTGTCATCGGGAAATTCGACTTTCACCTTAACTTCCGCTTTAGGCGCTTCCACTTTGACATGAACATCAGGTGCAGGTGTCTCTACGTTAACGATAGGTGCAGGTGTTTCTACGTTGACGATAGGCGGAGGTGTTGTAACGTGGACATCCGGTGCAGGCGTTGTAACGTGCACTTCCGGTGCAGGCGTTGTAACGTGGACATCTGGCGGATTGGTTTGAACATTGACAGTTGGAGGAGGAGTGGTTACAAAAACATCGGGAGCTTTCTGCGGCTTGCAAATGACTTTAACCGTTCTTCTTATTCTTTTCTTCACAACTTTACAATGCTTTCTTTTGCCTCTCTTCTTTGGAAAGCAAACCTCTTTACAACTGACGCGAGTTTTCTTTACCTCGCAGCCTTTTCCTGAACGAGACATAGCGCACCTCCAAGTTTTTCCATTTCACCATTATAATTGGTTTAGACTACATAGCTATACTACTCATAGGGGTAGACCCTCGTCCTAGACGCTCACCTAAAAATATAAAACTGGGTTTCTATCGCGATGATCGGATCTCGTTAATAGCTTTTTCAAAGGCGTTTACACTGCGCTCCCACGTCCATTTCGCAGCCTCCGCTTCCCCTGCAGCAGCCAATCGGCGTCTAAGCTCCCCGTCTTCAATCAACCTGCCAACATCCGACGCCAAGCGATTCTCATACCGGTAAGACATCAAGCCGTTCTGCTCGTGACGGCAGTAATCCATATTGCCGCCGTTATACGTGGTAACAAGCGCAGCACCGCAGCGCATCGCCTCGAGTCCCGGCAGAGAAGCCGAATCATAGGTCGAGGAATTGACGAATATATCCGTTTCGTTGTAATGATAGGCCATAGCCCCATCATGACCAGGGGTCAAATACCGGAAGTTCGGATGGCTCGCTTTAATCTCCTGCAGCATAGGCGAACTCTGAAACTCCTCAGGTGGAGACATCAGCGAGATCCGTACATGCGGATATCGAGCTTGCACAAGCTCCAACTGCTGAATCAAATAGTCTTGCTCCCTGTGCCAGGAATAGCCGCCTTCCGGCCTGCGCAGAATGGCAGCAATTTGCAATTGCCCCTGTGCGCCTCGAATATGCATGTTTCTAAACGCCGCACCGACACCTACCGGCACAATGTGTGCCTGATGCCCGTGATTCAGCGCAATCAGCTGCTTCTGCCATTCGGAGAGCACCACAATATGCTTGGAAATATGGTAAGTCGGAAAGGAGATATGGTTCTCAGGCAAAAAGGAAGGTTCATAGCACAGGCTTAAGCGGACATGCACGCCTTTCCCGTTTAAGCTGGCTTGATGCGCGGAGGGGACAATCGTATAAAAGTTGGAAACAATGACGTCAGCTTTGGGATAATCGCTTTCTTGGACGGCATAAGGCTGTTTGGTGCGAATAATTTGAGCATTGACGCTGTAGCTCAAAGTGCCGGTCGGAGGCATCAAAACAATGACGTTATGCCCTTTGGCCGAAAGTCCGTTAACCATCTCTGCCAGCATGCGCTGAGCCCCGCCAATACTAAGTGTGATAATCGGGAAAGTGATAGTCAGTTTCTCTTTATTAATCAAAGCGTCCAGATCCCTCCGATAGGTAGACTGCACAAGATGAATTTCTTTGACGATTTCACTTTCATGCTTGCGCGTGCCCATTTCCTGATGAACTCGATAGCGGACGAGACTTTCGTCCAAATAGTGAAAATCAAAAATTTTCATCACTCGCATCCATAGGTCATAATCCTGCGTATATTTGCGGGACTCATTGAAATAGCCCACTTTTCGAAAAACACTCATGTGCAGCATAACCGTACAGCCGTTAATAATGCAGCCTTTTTGCATCGTTGAGAAAAATTCCAACTTCGTGGGGCAGCCGATGCCGGAAGGACCGCCAAAAATATGCCCCTGCTCATCCATATGCACATACGACGTATAGCTGACTTTAGCCCCTCTCTCCTGCATAAAAGCCAGTTGTCTCTCCACTTTACGCGGTTCGAACATGTCATCGGAGCTCAGCCAAGCAAAATAGTCGCCAGTGGCACGTTTGATGCCGGCATTCAGCGCACTGGCTGTACCGCCATTTCCTTTTTCAACATAACGGATTCGCCCCATGTATGGATCCAGCTTCTCCACATACTTGGTTGAGCCGTCATTGACAACGATGATCTCAATGTTGGGATACGTCTGTCCAAGTGCGCTTTCAATGGCTTTGTCGACATAAGCGCAGTTGTAGAAAGGAATGACAATAGAGACCTTCGCAGTTGTATTCATTCTTCGAACACCTCCTTTGGTAGGTTAACCCGCAGTGTGACGCTTCTTCACGATTTCCTCCAGGGCATTCACCATATTTCTTTCAAAAAGGGCTTTCGTTAATCGTGCCGCACTCACGCTGCCTCCTCGAGCAAGCTTATTTGCAAGCGGCGGATCCGATAAAATGGCGCATATGCCTTGGGCAAGCCCGCGGGCATCTTTCGGCGCTGTCACATAGGCGCTTTCCATATGCGCGCAAAAGTCCATAACACCGCCGGAATTCGTTGTCACGACAGGTGTGCCGCAAGCCATCGCCTCCAGCGGAGGCAGGGAGAATGCTTCGAACCACGAGGAAGCGACGAACACATCCGCCGTGCGATACAGCTTCGCCATCTCGAACTCATCTTTTGGATGGAAAATGCGTTCGGGAATATCAAGCTGACTCAGCGACATCCTGCCGTCCGGACAAATCAGATAGACGACATAGTCTCCTTGATATTCATTCTTGATAATTTCCATAGCTCCGAAGAAATCGCTGAAGCCTTTTAATGCGTAATCGTTCGCATCCCTTGCAATGTACAAGATCACTTTAGATGATGACTTGTCAGGGAGCGGTGCAATCTTTGGCCCGCGCGGACGGAACACTTGGGGGTCCACGCCAAGCGAAACGACGGTGCTGCGGCGGCCAGAGTGTTCATAAATTAATTGGTCCATCCAGTTGGAAATCGTGATGACCGGCACACCTTGGCAATACGTCCATAAAGCCGCTTGACGGTCGGGTGCCCAGAGCGGCTCGAATCCGAGGCTTAATCGAACCGTTTGCTCCGGCCAAGCTTCGAAAGCCGGTTGGAACGTCGTATAGAAATTCGTCAACACAATATCACCATAAGGGATATATGCCCTGTCCAATTTCGGAACAATCGTCAGCTTGCAGGGAATGTTGTACTTTACGGTGGCGGTTTGCGGAATGACAATCTCGACTTCATGCCCTTTGCTCGTCAGCGCACCGGCAATGTCAATCAATACTTTACAACCACCGCCAATATGAAGATCTGCAGCAAGGATTACGACTTTCATGTCCAACCTCCACTTCTGCCGGTTATGACCAATCCATATTTTTTTCATAACCCGTTTGAATTAATACCTCGCCGGCCACGCGTTTGAAAGCCGCCGTCACTTCGTCATCGAATTCATCTCTCCAGCCTCCAACAAGTCCTTTGCGGAACGTAAATGAGCGATCGCTGCTTATGTTTGCTTCCATTTGAAGCGCGAGCTGGTCGAGCGGCAGCGGCGGTACGCGGTCCTTCCATAGAAATGCGGCGATGCCAGCGATCTTTTCCTTTCTGAGCTCTTGTGAAGTCATTAATTCTTCGTACGTGACTGTATGCACACCCGATTCATACAACCAGCCCTGGAATACACGGAACCAATTCCGGATGTTTGGATACTGGCCATAACCGTGAATAAGCAGCAAATAGCGCTCCTTCTGACTCTTGAGCGCACGCAACTGCTCATACAGTGGATAATGCGGCAGCTTCTCGAGAATGAAATACGTCAGCGACACGAGCACATCCCGTAAGTCTCTGCTCATAAAAATCGTCTTCAATCCGGATTGGCGCAGCAGCGAAGCCCATTCTGCCGAGTAGTACACATGCCCCATATACAGTTCGCCCGGAGCTGCCTTGCTCAATATGGCGGCATGCGCAGGCAAATCCTGAGCTAATCCTTCATAGAATACGTAGGGATTCATGCTAGTTCCCGGCAATCCTAACAACAACTGATTGAGGAGATTCGTTCCGCTCTTCGGAACTGTGTTCAGAAAGATCGTAGGACTGGCATTGTGTATGTCCATGCAGGGCGGTACCTCCCAGTATTTATTTAAAAATAGATTATGTGCCGCTGTACCAATTTGACCCCTCAATGTGTCTATTTCCCATCAAGAAATTGGGAAAACCATCCATTTACTTCGCCCCTTTTTCAGAAAAAACAGCTCCCACACAAGCGAAAATTTCATATTTTAATAGCATGTAGCAAAAGGAGGTGATTCTATGACACAGATTTTTAGTATTGGGACAAGCGTTCCGGGTACAACAAGCGGTTCACTTTCCCGGACGGTTACAACATCGCCTATCACACTTGCCCAATTCGGTCTGGCGATTCCGCAAGGTGCCAACCGAGTTATCCTTAACGCCACAGTAGGCGTGACCTCCACGTTATTGGCACCCGTCTTGTTGTTTAACGTACTGCGCGGCAATGCCGTTATTTTCTCGTGCAGAGAGGAAGTCCTCTTAAATGCAGGGCAAGAGCTTACGGTCTCCTTTCAAGCGATTGATATGAACGTTCCCGCAACATCCAACCAAGGCTACACATTAAATGTTCAGTTGGAAGCGGGGCTGTTGACCGGCGCAACAGTTACAGGTCCAATCACTTTCTCCGGCGTTTCCTACACGTACCCATAGCCAATTGTGTCATTCAACCGGCTGCCCCGAAAGATTCATTGAGATCTTTAGAGGCAGCCTTTTCAAGTACATAATGATTACCTATTTTCAACGATTACAATTCCTGAGTGGGGGATAGTCCACTACTTCCCAATTCTTCGAGAATAGACTGTAACCATATGTTGGAAGGAGTGATTATTTTCATGATGCAAGGAAAGCAGGTTCTAGTTACAGGCGCTGCCGGATTTATAGGCAGTCATCTCGTTCATCAACTGGTTGCGGAGGGAGCAAGCGTCAAAGCGTTCATCCGATATAATTCAACGAATACTCGCGGATTTCTCGATCAACTGCCTGCAGATGTACAGCAAGAAATCGAGGTCATTAAAGGTGATTTGCGAGATCCGCATGGCGTCCACCGTGCGGTTAAAGGGACCGATACTGTCTTCCATCTAGGCGCATTGATTGCGATTCCCTACTCATATCAGCATCCGACAGATGTCGTTCAGACTAATGTGATCGGCACGCTGAATGTAGCCCAAGCCGTCCTCGAATTAGGCATCCCACGATTGATCCACACCTCCACCAGCGAGGTATATGGCAGCGCGCGCTATGTGCCGATGGATGAAACACATCCTCTGCAAGGGCAATCCCCTTATTCGGCCAGCAAGATCGGTGCAGATAAAATCATAGAAAGTTTCTACTGCTCCTATTCGCTGCCGGTCGTCACCGTCAGACCCTTTAATGCTTATGGTCCCCGCCAATCCATGCGCGCCGTCATCCCTACTATTATTAATCAAGCGCTGCACCAGCCTGAAATTGCGCTTGGCAACCTCACTGCGACCCGCGATTTCACATTCGTGGAAGATACCGCCCGGGCTTTTATTTGCGCAGCTTCACATGAGGCCGCCATCGGTCAGACGATTAACGCCGGGTCCGGCGCCGAAATTTCCATTGGCGAGCTTGCTCAGAAGATTAAACACATCATTGGCAGAGATATCCCCGTGCGGCTTGCGAGCGAGCGGGTACGGCCGGAGAAAAGCGAAGTGGATCGACTCTTCTCGGACAGCAGCAAGGCCGCTGCTTTAATTGGATGGCAACCTTCCATTTCGCTGTCGCAAGGATTAGAGCGGACGATTGCGTGGATGAAAGATCACCCTGAGCTGTATCGTCCGAATGAATATGTTGTATAAGGAGTGGATTCTGTGGAAGCCGTAATTATGACGGGAGGCAAGGGAATGCGCATGGCACCTTATACAAAGGTGCTTCCAAAAGGGCTATTGCCCGTCGGTGAACAGCCCATTCTCGAAATTATTGTCAAGCAGCTCCGAAATTATGGGTTTACGTCAATCACCATGGCATGTGGTTATTTATCTGGGCTCATCCAGACGTATTTCGGGGACGGCAGCTCTCGTGGTATTTCTATCTCTTATTATGTAGAAAAAGAACCTCTCGGCACCGTAGGGCCCATTCGATTGATCCAACGAAGATCCGGCCCCTTTCTGCTCATTAATTGCGATGTCTTAACGACGCTGGATTTTGCCGGGTTCCGGGATTTTCACATGACGGGAGGCAGCATACTTACCATCGCATCGCAGAAAAGAGGCATTCCCATTGAGCTTGGCGTGCTGGAAACCCAGGAGGAATATGTCACCAATTTCATAGAAAAGCCAACCCGCTCCGCTTATGTCAGTATGGGTATTTATATGATGAACCCGGAAATCGCCGATTATATTCCGGCAGGCAGCTATTTTGACATCCCAGATTTGATTCATAAGCTGTTAGCTGCGGGTGAAAAGGTGCGCCATTACGAAAACAATGACTTCTGGCTCGATATTGGCCGTCCATCGGACTATACACGAGCGAACGAAGAGTTCGGCAAGTTGAAGAGCCTCCTGCTGCCCGGTGAATCGGTATGACGCAAGCTTCCCCGCTCGTCCTCCTCACGGGGGTTAACGGGTTCGTTGGACAGCATATGGCCGCCTGCTTGCTCGAACACGGCATGGATGTGGTAGGCATCGGACGCCGGGCTTTCTGCGGGCTGCAGCATCCGCGCCTTGCCTACATCTCAGGGGATATGGCGCAAGAAAGCTTTATCAAGCAGTTGATTTCTGCGCATTCGTTTACGTATATCATTCATTTGGCCGGGGCCAACGATGTAAGTACTTCGTACAAAGATCCTGTTTCCGTGATGGAAGCGAACGCATGGAGTACCCTGCAGCTGTTGGAGGCGGTACGAACAGACTCCGCTGCCGGACTGAAAGGATTTCTGGCCATAGGGACCGCCTATGAGTATGACTTGGAAGCTGTGCCTGCTGCTCCGCTCGCGGAAACAGCGCCGTTGCTGCCCGGCAGCCCGTATGCCTGGAGCAAGCTGGTCATGGGCGCCGTTGTCCAGATGTACGGCCGTGTGTATGGCATTCCCGCGCTGCTGGCGCGAACGTTTAATTTAATCGGGCCCGGCCCTGCGACCGGGGTCTGCGCTGTCCTTGCCAAACAGGTGGCGCAGATGGAAAAGGGGCTCCTCCCCCCCAAATTGCATGTCGGCAATACGACTGTTCGACGGGATTTTCTCGACGTACGGGATGCGGTGGAAGCCTACCTTACCCTGCTACCATTAGCCTCGTCCGCCCCCGGCAGCGTCTACAACGTTTGCAGCGGCAAGGCTGTTCCTATCAGCGCCATCATCGAGTTGCTCAAACGCTGCGCAAACGTTCCGTTTGAAGTAACCATCGACAAACGTTTGATCCGCCCTTCGGAAGCAGCGATCGTTCAAGGCGATTATTCAAAACTGCGCCAAGCGACAACTTGGCAGCCTGGCATCCCGCTCGCCCAGACGGTGCTCGATACGTTGAACTACTACCGAAGCTTGGTATGAAAAGGAGTTTTACGCCATGAAGATCATGACGGTTCTTGGAACGCGTCCCGAAATTATCCGGCTAAGCTTAGTTATTGCCAAACTGGACCTTTTGGCCGATTCCCATATTCTCGTTCACTCCGGTCAAAATTATGACCGATCGCTCAGCGACGTTTTCTTCGATGAGATGGGTATACGCCCTCCGGATGTTCACATCCGCCTGAATGCGAATACGATCGGTGAGCAAATCGCTCAAATGTTCGTTGAAGTCGAGAAGGTTATCCTGCGCGAGAAACCGGATCGCATGCTCGTGCTCGGCGATACCAACAGCGCTCTGACCGCCCTGATCGGCGAACGGCACGGAATTCCCGTCTATCATATGGAGGCCGGAAACCGCTGCTACGATACTCGCGTGCCGGAAGAAATTAACCGTAAAGCTATCGATGCGATCTCGACGTGCAACATGCCCTATACGCCGGGCGCGCGTGAGAACTTGCTGCGCGATGGCGTTCCCGCTCAGCGAATATGGATGACCGGCAATCCGATCTATGAAGTGATGGAGCATTATAAGGGGCAAGCTTTAGCGAGCCGCATCTTGGATGAACTCGGCCTGCAGGCCAAAGACTATATTCTCGTCACTACGCACCGGGCCGAGAATGTCGATCATGAAGGCCGGTTGCAGCAAATTATTGAGGGTCTAGGGCTCGTTGCCCAGCATACAGGGCTCCCAATCATCTGCAGCACGCATCCCCGCACGAAAGATCGTCTGAAGAAGCTTGGCATCGCAGCCGCCGATCCGCTTATCCGCTTCCTGCCCCCTTTCGGATTTTTCGACTTTCTGAAGCTGCAGCAGGAAGCCGCCTGCGTCATTACCGACAGCGGTACCGTGCAGGAAGAAAGCTGCATTCTCGGCGTGCCGGCCGTGACGATCCGTCAAAGCACTGAACGGCCCGAGACGCTGCTGTGCGGCAGCAACCTGCTCTCAGGTCTGGAACCGCAGCGCATTGCTGCCTGCGTGAAACTGATGATGCAGTCTCAGCACAAATGGACGCATCCCGAAGGTTATCTGGATCCCCATGTATCCAGCAAAGTGGTCAAAATTGTATTAGGAGGTCAGAGTTATGTTTCATAACCAAACCATTCTCATTACGGGAGGAACAGGTTCTTGGGGGCAGGAGCTAACCCGCAGCCTCCTGCTGGAGGAACCGAAGGAAATCCGTATATTTTCACGGAATGAATATGCGCAAGTCAAAATGCAGCGGGACTTTGGTTTCCATCCGGCGCTTACCTTTCTCATCGGCGATGTCCGGGATCTGCAAGCCCTTGAAGATGCGTGCCGAGACGTCGATTACGTCTTCCATTTGGCCGCCTTGAAGCACGTCCCGATCTGTGAAGCCCAACCGGACGAAGCGCTCAAAACGAATGTGCAAGGAACGGAAAATGTCATCCGCGCCAGCATTCGCAGCGGCGTCAAGAAAGTGATAGATGTCTCTACGGATAAAGCCGTCGATCCGATCAACTTCTACGGCATGACGAAGGCGCTAGGCGAGAAGCTGATGGTCAGAGCCAACGATCTCAGCCAGACGACCCGGTTCGTTTGCATTCGAGGCGGCAACGTGTTAGGCACCAACGGAAGCGTAGTGCCTTTCTTTAAAAGCCGCATCCTGCAAGGCGAGGACATTCCCCTCACCCATATGGAGATGACCCGCTTCTTCCTTACGCTTTCAGAGGCCATCGGCTTGCTTCTGCGCGCTGCCAAAGCGGCGATCGGCGGCGAAACGTTCGTCATGAAAATGAACGCCTGCGGCATCCTCGACTTGGCCGAAGTGTTGATGGAACAGCTGTCCGACGGTCCGTTCACAGTCAGGGACGTCGGCATCCGCCCCGGCGAGAAGCTGCATGAGGTACTTATTTCCGCCCACGAAGTCCCCTTCACGTATCAATATAATGAAACGTATTATGTCATCCTCCCTGCCAATGCAGCCCACACGCTCACCCGCCATTACAGCCATCTGCCCAAAGCCGACTTCACGCAGTATGCCTCTAACGATTCCTTAATGACGAAATCCGACATTCTGGAAATGCTTCAAAAAGGAGGATTTCTCTCTTGAAATTGCTTATCATCGGGAGCCAGGGCATGGCTGGACATATGCTCAAAGACTACTTCTCCCGTCAAGCCGGCTATGAACTATGGTCGACGGCACGGACTTCCGATCCGTTCGACCCTCGCTCGGTATCCCTCGACGTCCGGGACGACGCCCATCTGAAGCAGCTGCTTGGCCAGATCCAGCCCGATACGGTCATTAACGCGGTCGGCCTGCTGAATGACGAAGCCAGAAGCCGGCAGACCGAGGGCATTTATGTCAACAGCTTGCTTCCTCATCTGCTGGCCGAATATGGGCAGCTGTTCGGATTTCGTCTCATCCACATTTCAACGGACTGCGTCTTCTCGGGCTCGCGCGGAGATTACACGGAATGGGATATTGCTGACGCTTTATCCGTCTACGGGAAAACCAAAAGCCTCGGGGAAGTAACCGCCCCCCATGCGCTTACCATCCGCACCTCCATCATCGGGCCTGAGCTCAAGACCGGCGGCATCGGCCTTTTTCACTGGTTCATGCAGCAAAAAGGCGATATTCAAGGGTACAGCCAGGTGTTCTGGAACGGCGTCACGACACTGGAGCTAGCCAAAGCGATCGCATGGTGCTTGGAGCGCCCCATTCACGGCCTCGTCCATCTGGCCGGCCAGCCGAAGCTGTCCAAACACGAGCTGCTGCTTCTCCTGCAGAAGCAGTTCCAGCACGATGCGGTTACCATTCACGAAAGCTCCGATATAAAGTCAGACAAGTGCCTTGTCTCCACCCGCACTGACTTTACTTATCCTGTTGCGCCATATCCGCAAATGATTGCCGAACTGCATGCTTGGATGAATCAGGCGCGCTAGCCTTCCGCCTCAAGTCTCTCGATCAGCGCTCACAAAAGAAAGCCTAGCGAGTCCTGTTCGCTAGGCTTCTTTCGCGTTATGATCAATTTCCCAGATACACCTTTTGCAATTCCGCGATGTCGAACTTCTTCATCTTCAAGAACGCTTCCGTGACGCGGGCACGCTGTTCTTGGGAACCTTCCGTCAACATCTTGTCCATGGCGACATGAGAAATCTGCCAGGAAACGCCGAACTGATCTTTGACCCAGCCGCATTGCTCCGCCTCTGGCACGTGGGAGAGCTTGTCCCAATAGTAGTCAATCTCCTCCTGCGTCTCACATTGAACGAGAAGCGAAACCGCTTCGTTGAATTGAAACTTGTGTTCGTACGCGCTGTCCATTGCCGTAAACCAAGTATGCTCCAGCATGAAGTCGGAGAACATCACCGTTCCTTCTTGATCCGGTCCCGAACCAGGGCCATACCGCAGGAGAGTGCCAGGCTTGGAAATCCGGAAAACCGACAGATAGAACTCACGGGCCGACTCGGCTTTTCCACAGTTGCTGCCCACAAACAGCATGGAAGGAATGATTGCGGGGCGAGGCTCTCCTTCCGGATTCGTCAGCATCAGCTGCCAGGAGACACCGTATTTGTCCTGAATCCAGCCGTACTTTTTGCTGAACGGATACTCGCCAAGCGGCATCAGAGCGAACCCGCCATCGGACAGCTTGTTCCATACTTCATCGAGCATTTCCGCCGCATGGCTGTCCCGAGACGGATCGAAATTGACGATAAAGGAGATTGTTGGATTGATTTTGAAGTGCGGACCGGCAGAGATCGCCATAAACGGCTGACCCCAGACTTCGAACGCTACCAAGTCACACTCCCCCGAAGGTGTCTCATACAAAACCGTCTGGCTGATGATGTGGGAATTCGGAAAAACATTGCAATAGAACTCCGCGGCTTCCTTCGCTTCTTTGTCAAACCACAGGTGCGGCATGATCGCCGGCTTGCCATGTTGGACTTCAGTCGTCAAAACAGTTCCTCCTTTGGAATTAAATTTCTTCCTTATTTTAACATAGAATCGAACGAATACAAACAAACGTTCCTTTTATGCAAAAAAACCGCCTCAATATGTCATTGTTCTTGTGAACAAGGGCATATCAAAGCGGTATAGGTAAGTCTTAAATTCCCTGTGCGATCATCGCATCCGCAACACGGACAAAGCCGGCAATGTTGGCGCCGACAACCAGGTTGCCGGGAATGCCGTATTTTTCAGAGGCTTCGACACACTCCCGATAAATATTGTGCATAATCGTATGCAGCTTCGCATCGACTTCTTCCATCGTCCAGGACAGCCGTGCGCTGTTTTGTGCCATTTCCAAAGCGGAGACGGCTACACCGCCGGCATTGGCCGCTTTCGCAGGAGCAAACAGCACCTGATTTTCCAGGAAAATATCGATCGCTTCTAAAGTTGAAGGCATGTTAGCTCCCTCGCCTACAGCTTTTACGCCATTGCGGACAAGCAGTTCAGCGGAAGCTTTATCGATCTCGTTTTGGGTTGCGCATGGCAGCGCAATATCGCAAGGAATTGTCCAGATCCCGGAACAACCTGCCGTATAGACGGCATCCGGATGTTCAAGCACATAATCGCTGCAGCGTTTGTTTTCAACTTCTTTCAAACGTTTCAGCGTTTCCAGATTAATGCCGGATTTGTGATAAATATAGCCGCTGGAATCGCTGCAAGCCACGACTTTAGCGCCAAGCTGCTGCGCTTTTTCAATCGCATAGATCGATACGTTGCCGGAGCCGGATACGACGACCGTGCTGCCTTCAAAACCGCGGTGCCCTGCGTTCTTGAGCATTTCTTCAACAAAATAAACGGCGCCATAGCCCGTTGCCTCTTTACGGCCCAAGCTTCCGCCATATCCGATGCCTTTTCCGGTCAGAACGCCTGCTTCATGGGCGCCGACCATCTTTTTATACTGTCCGAACATAAAGCCGATTTCTCTGGCCCCGACACCAATATCGCCGGCAGGAACGTCAGTATCCGGTCCAATGTGCTTGCTGAGCTCTGTCATAAAGCTTTGGCAAAACCGCATGATTTCCAGGTCTGATTTGCCTTTCGGATCAAAATCGGAACCGCCTTTTCCGCCGCCGATCGCCTGTCCGGTCAATGAATTTTTAAGGATTTGTTCGAATCCTAGAAATTTAACAATACTCGCGTTAACCGAAGGATGGAATCTTAAGCCGCCTTTGTATGGACCGATCGCGTTGCTAAATTGAACACGAAACCCACGATTGACTCTAACCTTTCCTTGATCATCCGTCCATGGAACCCGGAACGAGATGATGCGGTCTGGCTCGACCAAACGATCGAGAATGGCGTGCTGAATGTACTTAGGATTTTGGGCAAGTGCAGGAACCAGCGAGATGAATACTTCTTGAACGGCTTGATGAAACTCAATTTCATGGGGGTTGCGCTTTTTGACTGTCTCAAACAAGTCATTGACGTACTTCTGTGCATCTTCCGCGTGCGTTTGTTCGATTTCTTGTAGTAGACTCATGGGTAGACTCCTTTATATGTTAAAATTGCGAATAACCATTTCTCTTTTTCTGCCTAATAGTTTAATATTATTATTTAATAATTGATCGCTTCAATATTCAGATAAGATAAAGTTAATGCGTTTTACGCATGAATAGGAGGTGAGTCCCTTGGAAATTAGGCAAATGCGGTACTTTTTGGAGGTTGCGAAGCGGGAACATGTGACGGAAGCCGCCAACGCCTTGCATGTCGCACAGTCGTCAGTGAGTCGGCAATTGTTCAATTTGGAAAGTGAGCTGGGGGTCGATCTTTTTATTCGCGAAGGACGGAGGGTCAAATTAACGCCAATCGGAAGGGTATTTCTAGCACGGGTCGAACAAGTGTTGAAGATGATCAACGAGGCTGAGATCGAAGTGAAGGAATATTTGGAGCCGGAAAAAGGCGTCGTCCGCATTGCGTTTCCCATCAGCCTGGCTGCCCACGTGCTGCCGACGGCGATCTACGCCTTTCGTAAAAAATATCCGGAAGCCAAATTCCAGATGAGGCAAGCCTCCTATCGGGATTTGATTGATGGGGTGATCAACGGTGAATTCAATCTTGCGATGATCGCTCCCTTACCTCCGGACGAAAGGAAAATTAAGCAAAAGTTATTGTTCACCGAAAATATTGTCGCGCTGCTGCCCCAGCATCATCCGCTTGCCGGGCGCACCAGCATCCAGCTGCAAGAGCTCAAAGAGGATTCGTTTGTTACACTGCCTGAGGGGACGATTTTTCGGGAAATCGTGCTTAATGCTTGCAAGGCACTTGGGATTTCACCGCACATCGCTTTCGAAGGCGACGATATTGACGCTTTGAAAGGGTTGGTTTCAGCGGGACTTGGCGTAGCGCTCATGCCCGAGGTCACCTTGGTGGATAACATTCCGCACTCGACGGTGAAAATACCGATCGTTGATCCCGCCGTGACGAGAACGATCGGCATCATCTGCCCGACGCAGCGCAAGCTGCTCCCTACGGAGCAACTGTTTTTCCAGTTTTTGTCCGGTTTTTATAAGGAGTCGTTAAAAAAGTAAACGAAGAGAGGTGGCCATCGCATGATCGCGGTTTACATCGGGGCTGGATTAATTGGCTTGCTGCACATTTATATTTTGTGCTTGGAGATGTTTTTGTGGACCACACCGAGAGGTCTCAAAGCGTTCGGTTTGACGCCGGAATTCGCAAAGGCTTCCCGTTCTTTAGCGGGCAATCAAGGCCTGTACAACGGGTTTCTGGCTGCAGGGATATTCTGGGGGCTGCTGTACCCCGATCCGACAGTCAGCAAACATATTCTCATCTTCTTCTTGCTATGCGTGCTAGTTGCAGGCCTGTATGGAAGCTTCACGGCTAAAAGGTCCATTCTGTTCATACAAGCAGTCCCTGCTCTTGTGGTACTTGCGATTGTCTGGCTGGCGATGTAACGCGGCGTACACAGAAAGCCCGCAGGGAGACATCCCGCGGGCTCGTCTTTTATCACTTGTACCCGCGAACGTCCGCAGGTTTGTCCGCCTCGACAACCTCGACCAGATACCGCATGCAATCCGGCCGAGAGCCGTCGACATCCGTGAAGCCGTATACCTGTGCAAGCCCGCCGCTGGACAGAGATTGGCCGTTCCAGCGCCCGACTTCCGGATCCCCGGCAAGTGCGGCGACGGCGCGACCGACAAAACGCGGCGTCTCCGAGATCACGAAATGCGGCTCATCGGCCGTCGCATCCCGCCAAGTGGCCTCCGTCACCTTGAAGTGCTCGAGCATGATCTCCGAGCGCATCCATCCCGGCGTTAAGGCAACCGCCGTGCAGCCATGAGGCTGCACTTCTTGGGCCAAGGCCCAGGCCATGCGCGTAATGGACGTTTTCGCTTGATCGTAGAACACCGAAATCCGGTAATGCGTCTGATTGTACTCGGCGGTGCCGTCCGTCATTTCGACGATGAGCCCGTTCTTGTTCTTGATGAGCAGCGGCAGCGCATAGTGGCTTGTGATGATATGCGTATCAATAGCCAGTCTCAGCATGCGCAAGCCCTTCTCCAGCGAGTGCTCCCAAATCGGGACGTTCCACTCCGCCAAATACTCTGCCCCCCAAATATCGTTGACGAGAACGTCGAGTCGCCCCTGCTCCTGCTCGATCCGCTTCACCAAAGCTTCCACCTGCTCTGGCACCAGATGGTCGACCTGAACGGCAACCCCTTGCCCGCCCGCTTGCGTAACAAGCTCT
This sequence comes from Paenibacillus whitsoniae, assembly GCF_003955665.1. Classification (GTDB taxonomy): domain Bacteria; phylum Bacillota; class Bacilli; order Paenibacillales; family NBRC-103111; genus Paenibacillus_E; species Paenibacillus_E whitsoniae. The sequence goes on along the minus strand of NZ_RXHU01000023.1, from coordinate 1,578 downwards.
GCGGTCTCTTCAATCGTCTCCGGCCGATTGTACTCGGAGCGCGCCTCGCGTGTCGTCCTTCCCGTGACATAGACCGTTGCCCCGGCTGCTCCCAGTTCGATGGCAATGCCTCGTCCGGCTCCCCGCGTCGCGCCTGCAACCAAAGCGATTTTCCCCTGTAGTGGTTTCATTCCATTAACGCCTCCTCTTTTGAATCTTATCTCATTGTACGCTATAATGACGTCATCTTTTGTCATATATGAAATGAGTGAAAAGGTGATCCTTATGAGAGCTGATCGGCTCGTTCGCATCATGGTACTGCTTCAGAATAACGGGCGAATGACAACACGGGAGCTGTCTCGCACGCTGGAAGTGTCCCATCGGACGATTCTGCGCGATATGGATGCGCTCAGCTTGTCGGGCATTCCTGTCGTAGCCGACCGCGGCAAAACTGGCGGATGGCGGTTGATGGACCATTTTCGAAGTCAACTGAGCGGTCTGAAGCTGGACGAGATGAAAACCTTGTTCATTCTCCCTTCGGAGAGCATGCTGGAGGATCTCGGCGTTCGAACCTTCGGTACGGACACCCGGCAGAAGCTGCTGGCCGCCTTGCCGAGTGCAACAAAGTCGGAAGCACGCCATTTTTTAGAAAAAATTTATATCGATACCGGTACATGGAAGCCCGTCGCAGATAAAAACAAAGCTTTAACCATCATCCAGGAAGCGCTATGGGCAGACCGCAAGCTCAAGCTTGTCTACCAGAAAGCCGACGGCACCTCTTCCTCCATCACCGTATGCCCGCTCGGGTTAGTCGTGAAAGGGAGCGTGTGGTACCTCGTCGCGCTGAATGAACAAGAAGCATATCGCAATTATCGTTTATCGCGAATTGTTCAGGCTGAACCTGCGGGCGAAGGTTTTACAAGGCCGAAAGACTTTCATCTGGCTGAATATTGGAAGAGGAGCAAGCTCGCTTTTTCGGAATCGCTGCCTGCCTTCCAAGTGAAAGTTGCAGCCGCCCCCGAAGTCGTCAGCCGGATGACGTTTACCGATAAGTTCGTCGTGAAGGTTGCGGAACAGGCTAGGCCGGACGACGGGATGCTGGACATCACGTTGAACTTCAATACGGAGCAGGAAGCCGTCCAATATGTACTTGGTTTTGGAGGGGCCGTGAAACTGATAGAACCCGAGCGATTAATTGCTCTCCTCGTTCAACAAGCCCATGCGGTGATCGGCATGTATCCCTCCTAGATTCACGGGTGCAGGAGGCTTTCTTCTTGGCGGAATTTTGGCCCTTATGCTAGAATGGTAAAAAATAGAAACGTAGGAGGCGTACGTTTGATGAAACCACGTATCACCGTGCTTACGCTAGGTGTGGACGATTTGGAGCGGTCGCTCCGCTTCTACCGCGATGGGCTTGGACTGCCCACGGAAGGCATTATCGGTCAGGAATTCGAGCATGGCGCCGTTGTCTTTTTTGATCTGCAGCCGGGTCTGAAGCTGGCACTTTGGAACCGCCGCGATCTCGCTCACGAAGCGAAAGTGCCTTTATCTGCGCCAAGCGCAACAGAGATGACGATCGGCCATAACGTCGGCAGCAAA
>NZ_RXHU01000022.1 GCF_003955665.1 Paenibacillus whitsoniae | reverse complement strand
TGTATAAGAGACAGGGGAGAAGCTCAGGCGGCTTCTAATAGAAGTATCATTCTTGAAACGAATTGAAAGCGTTTTACGATTACAAGGGAGGGAAATGAATGGGAAAAAAAACCATGAGAAACAGTATCATTTTGTTTCTTATCACAGCGCTAATGATGATAAGCTTCGGAGTGACCGAAGCGGTAGGAACGCGTGTAGCCGAAGCTTCCGGCGCCAATCTGTTGGCCAATCCCGGTTTCGAAGCAGACAGCGCCGTAACCGCCACACCGACGGGCTGGCAGCGGATCACGACTGCGGGGACCGTCACGACGCAAAACACCGGACACGTCGGAACCTATTCGGTCAAATTGACATCAACAACGAAAACAGGCTCTTTTGATTCGCCTGCTGTAGGCGTTTACCAAACTTTCACCGGACTTGAGCAGGGGACCTACACCTTCTCGGCATGGATCAAGACGAGCGCTTACAGTGCTGCGGCATCGTCGGGGCCGGATACGACAGCCTATTTAGAAGCGAAAAATACAGGATCGCCGGCCATGCGCGCCTATCTCAACGGTTTCCCCAACGCGAGCGGCTGGGTACAAATCGTACTTCGCAACGTCATTTCTTACAATGGGCAAGCGACGATCGGTCTGTACTTGCAAAACGCAACGGCCGGCATGACGGTTTCTATGGACGACGCGTCATTCACACTTGAACTGAGTGACCAGAACCCGGTTCAGAATTGGGGCTTTGAGTCCAATTTGACGGGTTGGACGGCAACAGGCAGTGCTGTGATACAGTCCACAGGTGCGGACTCCGGGGTGAAGATGCTGAATCTTGCAGCAGGCGCCAAAGTCGCGCAAGCAGTGACGCTGAAGCCGAATACGAGTTATATCGCTTCAGTCAGAGGGAAGGTCGATTCCGCAGGGCTCGTCAAAATCGGGATCTCCGGCATCGCGAACGCAAGGAGTGCTCCTTCTGCGACCACCAGCTATTCCTTGCTGACTGTGGGCTTCGCGACAGGGGCAAATGAAACGCAAGGCACCCTGTATCTCGAGAACGCTGGTAACGTGGGGGCTTACGTTGACAGTGTAGATCTTTTTGAGTTGGATAATACGATCATGAAAGGTGTCGATATTTCCTACTTACCGCTGGTCGAGGATTACAACGGACATTATTCCGCCAATGGCGTGCGCCAAGATTTCTTCGACATTATGCAGAATCGGGGGGTTAACGCTGTACTGCCAATGATTTTTGTAGAAGCGGGCAATCTAGTCGGCGGTACGTACTCGATGCTCCCTGGGTATTTTGATAAAACACATACGATTGCGTTAGCGCAACGGGCAAAGGTGCACAACATGAAGTTCGTCGCTTCGTTCCAATACAGCGATGGCTGGATGAGTGCGTCCAAGGCATGGAAGCCGCTGGCCTGGCTGAGTCAAAGCACACAGCAGCTTCAAACTACGATGTACAACTATAACTATGATTTTCTGCAAAGCATGAAGGATGCCGGTGTCGAGCCTGCATGGGTGAAAATCGGCAACGAGGAAAACGCAGGGATCGTATGGGATGATGGGAAAATTTATTCAACGGGTCGGGCCGGTTATGCGAAGCTGATCAATGCCGCGTACCAGGCCATGAAGGCTGTATCACCGTCTATGCGAGGTTACTTGCACCTTAATAATGGTTATGATACCTCCTCGACGAATGCCTGGTTCGATGCAAATACATCGGCAGGTATTACTTGGGATGGTCAAGCTTATTCTTTGTATGGCGGAAGACCAACAGGCTCGCTCCCCAGCATGCTTAGAAACAATCTGGCAAAATGGCCAGATAAGGATGTCAATTTTGTTGAGACGGGTTTCAGCAATACCTCAGCTGACTACGGGCCACTTGCTAATGGCTCGAATCTGACGAACGGCTATTATGAAAAATCGGAGCGTGGCCAATATAACTGGCTTATCGATTATATGCAGGCGTTAAGAGATGCGCCTAATCCAACGAATCAGCAGATTGGTTTCTTTTATTGGGCGGACGAATGGATTGAAAAAGGCGATGGCTATGACGGTGCGAATAGTCCGTGGCTCCCTGGGCCAAAAGGACACCAATGGAGCAATGATGTAGGTGACCGGACGCTCTTTACGTATGACGGCAATGCTTTGGATGCGACCTATGCGTATTTGTGGAGAGGAAAGGCTGTAGCCAAACCACTTGGCGGAGAAGTCGCGTTCTGGGACAGCTCAGCCTCGTATGACATCACTTCGACAAGCGTAACCGGCGTTACGATGAGGGATAATACGCTTCAGGTTGTGGCAGGCACGAGCAAACAGCTTCTCGCGACCGTTGCGCCAGCCGATCAGATTACGAATTCCAACATGACTTGGACATCCTCCAACCCTGCTGTCGCTAAAGTGAATGCAGCGGGCATCGTTACTGGGGTTGCAGCTGGAACAGCGACCATAACGGTCCAAACGGTTGACGGCGGATTCACGGATACGAGTGTCGTAACCGTCACACCGGCAACATTGGCAGGCAGTATTACGCTAAGCAGCAGCAAGCTTTCGGGCGGCGCCATGGGGCTCAACATCGGGCAAACGGCCACGCTTACCGCTGCATTGCCTACTGCTGCGACCAACAAGGTCGTGAAGATTACTTCGTCGAATCCGAGTGTAGCCGGATTTCTCGGCGAACCGGTGCAGACGGCTCATCCGGGCACGCTGTATCAGCAAACCGACATCACGACGGATGTCACGGTCGTTGCCAAGTCGACTGGCACGGCGACGATTACCGTATCCGCAAATGACGGATCGGCTTCCCAATCGTTCCTGCTGACCGTTTCGAAGGTCCCGGTATCATCCGTTACGCTGGATACAACAAGTGTGAACCTGGAGGTAGGCAGGACCCAGCAGTTGACGGCAACGATTTCTCCGAGCGATGCTTCCTATCAAGGCATGTCATGGACATCGTCCAACTCGAGTGTGGCGACGGTGAGCAGCACGGGATTGGTGACGGCGATTGCTCCGGGAAGCGCGGCGATCACTGTGACAACAGATGATTTGGGCAAAACAGCCCAGGCAACCGTAACGGTGACGGATGTTAGAACGGCTTCGATTACGCTGAATAAAGGCTCGCTCCGCTTAAAAGCAGGCGACAGCGAAACGCTTACGGCGACAGTCCTGCCGGATGACGCCAAGGATAAAACGCTGATCTGGACGACAGGCAGCAATGCTGTCGTTACCGTGAACAGCTCCGGAACGGTTACAGCAGTGGCTAACGGGACGACGACGCTAACCGTCGCTGCGCAAGACGGCGGAGCCGCACCGGTCACCATCCCGATTACAGTGGCGAACTTCGTAAATGTGACGGGTGTCACCATAGCTCCGACATCTAGGACTGTTGAAGCAGGTAAAACGGCGCAACTGACTGCCGCCGTGACGCCGAGTGGAGCGGATAACACGAACGTCAGCTGGCGTTCCAGCGATCAGGCCGTGGCGGTTGTCAGCGCAACCGGTCTGGTAACGACGCTGAAAGCGGGAACTGCTGTGATAACGGCGACGACCGAGGATGGTGGCTATGCAGCCTCGTCCACGGTGACAGCAACGCAAGTGCTCTCGCAAGGCAAAAGCGTGACCGCCAGCCGTTCCGGCGCCTCCAACCCGGCGACGTACGCCGTGGACGCCAGCGATACGACGGCTTGGTCCACAGGCGGCTATCATCCTGGAGCGACGCTGACCATTGACTTGGGGCAGACGGCTTTAATCGACTCCACCCGAGTATATAGCTGGGCGGCGAGCGACTTCGCGGTGAGTGTATCGGAAGACGGCACGAACTTTACCAACGTGATCACGCATAACGATATTGTCAGTGCCTATGATACAACAAAGGCCTACAAGGTAGACACTACGGATACCTTCCCGGCAAATGCGTATGCGCGCTATGTGAAACTAACGGTGAACACGGTGCAAAAAGTAGGGACTGCCCAGCAATGGACCGGCATCTACGATTTTAAGGTGAATGGTAAATTCGTTGCGCCAGTGCAGTCCATCACATTGCAGAATCCGCCGACGAAGCTGGTGATTACTGATTCGACCCAGCTAAGTGCGGTGATTATGCCAGTGAATGCGGACCCGCGCTTGACGTGGAGCAGCTCCAATCCTGCTGCCATCACGGTCGATCAGAATGGCGTGGTTACAGCTGCCTTGTTATCAGGGGCGCAAGGGGAGATCGTTGATAACGCGCTAATCACGGTTTCAGCCAAATCTGGTGTTAATGCCAATCAGTCGATTGGGGTGAAGATACCGATTATTGTGGAAGGCATCACGATTCTTTATAATGGCACCACAGTGCCTGGTGATCAGCTGGGTGTTTTGCTAGGGCAGACGGCACAGTTGCAAGCGAGCATTTTCCAAGGAAATGCAGATTATAAGTCCAAGATTTGGTCATCCAGTAATCTGGCTGTCGCTTCGGTTAATCCGGCAACAGGTCTGGTTACAGCTGTTGGGGAGGGAAGCGCAACCATTACGTTGACGGTTGATTCCTACAAAAACCTTCCGGGCGGCGTAGAGTATGCATCTAGCATTTCTGTAAATGTCGTGAATACCCCGATCTCCCAGGGGAAATCCGTAACGGCGAGTCGATCAGGCGCTTCCAATCCGGCCGCCTATGCGGTGGACGGCAGCAATACAACAGCCTGGTCAACAGGTGGCTATCACTATGGTGCTACCCTGACGGTTGATTTAGGGCAGCGGGCGCTACTTAATGCAACTTCAGTGTATACGTGGGCAGCGAGCGATTTTGCCGTTAGCGTATCGGACGACGGGGTAACGTATACGAATGTATTAACGCATGACGACATCGTTAGCGCGTACGATACAACGAAGGCTTACAAGGTAACGACATACGATACGTTACCAGCAGGCGTGTATGGGCGTTATGTCCGCTTAACGGTGAACACTGTACAGAAAGTTGGCACAACCCAACAGTGGACGGGAATCTACGAGTTTAAGGTGTATGGGACGCCACAATAACGTTACAGGCCCCGTCGGTGAGTGTGTTCACCGGCGGTGTCTTTTTGAAAGTGTATCACAGCAATTCCAGAACAGGCGGGAGCAATCGTGCGCTCGCTTGACAGCGCTATACTTGAGATAGAACGAAAAGGATTTATCTATTAATGAGGACATGGATGAGTACGCAAGCGAAAGTGGAACTCCGTCGTCTGAAGGAGCAGGAGGCCCGGACGATTACAAAAACCAGATTTGGATCGATACGCTGATTATGGCCGGCATCTTCATGCTCCGCTTCGCTCTCTATGACCACAATGAGGCTTGCATCGAGAAGGCGCTGAAGCAATTCATATCCATATCGCGTGCCAATTCGATCTTCGTGCGACCTCTTTTACCATGGCTAACATTGTCTGGATGAGATGACACTTGGCGAGCATTGGGAGCGTGGCAACGGCTGGGCGGCTGTGAGTGTAATCGAACTGCTGGGGCTACTGCAAGATCAGCCTTATGAGATAGAGCGTTATGTAAGCTTATTCAAGTGACACATGGAAAGTACGTATAAGCTGAAAAGGGAAGACGGCTTACTTTGCACGCTTTTGAAAGGAGAAACGTCCTATCTGGAAATCAGCGCCTCCGCCTTGGTTGCGTATGCAACGCTTAAGGGGCATCGACTTGGCTATTTGGATGCGAAGTTCCGAGCTGGTGGTGAGCAGATCACGAATGAATTATTTACGCACCATCTGAGCGAGGATGGCTCAGTGCTTCATGCCTCTCGCAGTATACTAACGGCATTATGCTGATGCTGTTGACGAAGGCGATCGAAGGAAGATGAAGTTAAACAAGGTGTCCTGAAGCCGGCGGCTGAGGGGCTCTTTTTTTGTCGGCCAACCCCATTTCCTCCTAAACCAAAGTCAGTCGAAGACGCTGCAAAGCCCGTCACAGCAAGGGTTTCGGAAATCGGTTTGTGTCCTGAATTTAGTTTATTGTGCATGTTGACGTGCTCCCCGTATAGTGTGAGTATTCACGAACGACAGAAAGAAGGAAGGGATGCACATGGACCAAAGCGTTACACAGACGAAGTCGCAACCATCCATGCAGGTGGCCGTGAGGCGTCGACGGATTGCAGGATTTGTGAGAGATTATCAGCTTTATTTGTTACTCGTACTTCCAATCGCGTACTTTTTATTATTCAAGTATGTGCCCATGTACGGCGCGGCGATCGCGTTTCAGAACTATAGTATTTTTCAAGGCGTAACCGGCAGCGAGTGGATCGGGTTCGATAACTTCCGCGAGCTGTTCGCGATGAGCCAGTTCTACCAAGTTGTGCGGAACACGTTGATCTTGAACTTCTTGGATTTGGTGTTCTCGTTTCCGGCACCGATTGTGTTCGCGCTGTTGCTTAACGAACTGCGGGTTGTCTGGTTCAAAAAGCTGGCGCAAACGATTCTCTACCTGCCGCACTTTATTTCGTGGATCATTATCGGTGGTCTCGTCTATCAGATGTTTGCGACCAAAAGCGGTCTCGTGAACAATCTCATCGAGAGCATTGGGCTGCCGGCGGTTCCATTTTTAACGGAGAAAAATCATTGGCTGCTCGTCTACCTCGGTACTGGTATTTGGCAAAGCGCGGGCTGGGGAACGATCATCTATTTGGCTGCACTCACCGGCATTAACAAAGAGCTATATGAAGCCGCTGAAGTGGACGGCGCAGGCCGTTGGAAGAAGGTATGGCACATTACGCTCCCGGGCATCCGGTCAACGATTGTGGTGATGCTGATCATGCAACTCGGGCACATTATGACAATTGGCTTCGAGCGACCGTTTGTCATGAGCAACCCTCTTGTGATGGACTACGCTGAAGTGATCTCGACCTTCGTATATAAAGCTGGCTTGCAGTCGGCTCAATTCTCGCTGGCAACGGCGATGGGCTTGTTCCAAGCGCTGGTTGGGCTTATTTTCGTCGTCACCGCAAATTCGATTGCCAAGCGATTTGGCGAGCAAGGCTTATGGTAGGAGGAACCCACATGAACAACGCTGTATTGAAAAAATCAAAGAGCTTTCGGATAACCGACGCTGTCATCATGCTGGTTGTCGGAGCAGCCCTGCTGGTTTGTCTGCTGCCTTTTCTACACATTATCTCGATCTCGCTAAGCTCCAAACATGCGATCTTGTCTGATTTGGTGACAATTTTCCCGCGGGGATGGGACTTTAACGCTTATGGTATTGTATTTCAAGATACGAGAATGCTTTGGTCAATGGGACTGACGATTGTCCTGACTGTTACGTATACGACTTTGAGTATGATCATGAGTATTTGTGCGGCGTATCCGTTAACGAAGGAACGTCTCAAAGGCAGGAAATTTTTCATGCTGCTCATCGTTTTCACGATGTTTTTCAGCGGAGGCTTGATTCCCGAGTATTTGCTGGTGAAGCAACTGGGCATGTTGGATAGTCTGTGGGCTTTGATCGTGCCTGGCATGATCTCCGCGTTCAATCTGATTATTCTACGGTCTTTCTTTTCTTCGATACCCGCCTCGTTGGAGGAGTCGGCGTATTTGGACGGGAGCTCCCATATCGGGACGTTGACCCGGATTATTTTGCCGCTTTCCATGCCGGCACTGGCAACACTGTGCTTGTTCTATGCGGTATCCCGCTGGAATGGTTTCATGGATGCGCTCTTCTATATCACGCATGCTGAAATGTACCCGATCCAATTGAAGCTGTATCAGGTTGTGATGAATAGCATGGTGACGGATTTGACGGCTCAGGAAGGGGCTTCACAGATTGAGTCTGTGCCAGAAAGCCTGAAGGCAGCGAGTATTATGTTCGCGACGACGCCGATTCTGATTGTGTATCCTTGGCTGCAGCGTTATTTTGTGTCAGGAGTTATGATCGGCGCGGTGAAGGGGTAAACTGGTAGTCGCGGTTTTACCCTGTTATTGAGGATTGTACATCCAGTCATGATACAATACATGCAAAGGGGAGTTCGTCTTATGAAAATGATGCAACGTAAAGTATTGGGGGCTTCAACCGTTGTACTGCTGCTCGCTGGTATTCTGTCCGCATGTTCCGGCAATACCAAAGAAGCTGCGCCAAGCGCGTCCGCAGGAGCCACGGCAACCAGCAATGCAAGCAAGGAGCCTGTCACGCTGAAGGTGGAGGTATTCGATCGTGGAAATGCGCCTGCTGGTGCAGGTCCGGTGGACAATAACTTCTGGACGCAGTGGATCCAGAAAAACTTCGGCGACCCGAACAACATCAAGCTGCAATTCGTCCCGGTTCCGCGGAACCAAGAGGTCGATAAGCTGAACGTTCTGATGGCCTCCGGCGATGCTCCGGATCTCGTGTTTACGTATGACACGACGACAATCAATAACTATGTCAAAAGCGGCGGCCTAACCGATCTGACCAAGGTGCTCGACGAGAATGGCCCGAATCTAAAGAAATTCCTGGGTCCAGATGTCTTGAAGTACGGCATTTTCAGCGGAAAGCAATTCACGATCCCTGCGAAAAGAACGCTTCAATTCACCCAATCCTCTTACATTCGTAAAGATTGGCTAGATAAACTCGGTATGCCGGTGCCAAAGACGACCGATGAATTTTATAAAACGATGAAAGCATTTAAAGAAAAAGATCCGGGCCAAACCGGCGGTAAAGTCATTCCTTATGATTTCAGCACACTGGACAGCAACGGCATCACCTCGGCCTTCGTGTTGATGAACTCGTTCGAGAAGAAAGTGTCCGAAGAAGATAACTATGCACTTTCCACGTCCAACTTTATTCCTGAGCTCACGAAGCCGGGCTTCAAGGAAGGCGTGCAGTTTATGAATAAACTGAATGCCGAGGGCCTGATTAATTCTGATTTTGCCCTGGATAAAGACGGCAAAGCGTTCCAAAAAGATGTCTCCAACGGTCTAGTTGGCGCATTCACAGCCTTAGCTGCACATAACGATTTGATGGGGAACGGCCAAGTGTTCGATACGTTGAAAAAGAATGTGCCGGGCGCGGAATATGTGGCGATGGATCCGTTTACGAATGAAGAAGGCAAGTCGATCAAATCGATCTATGATCCGATCGGCGCTTACATCATGATTCCGAAATCCAGCAAGCATGCAGCGGAAGCGGTTAAGTACCTTGATTGGATGTCGAAGCCGGATGTGCTTTTTACATTGCAGAACGGGATCGAAGGTCAGCACTATACGATGGAGAACGGCTTCCCGAAAGCGATTACGACGGACGAGGCGAAGAAGACTTTCTATAACAACATTGATATCGCGATTATCAGCAACGGTAAGGATTTTGGATCTACGGAGAAAAATATTCAAGCAGCTACACTAGCGTTCCCGAACTATGCGGAATTGGCGAAACAAACGATTATCAATGGGTTAAAAGACGGCTTCACACTGCCGCGCTTCGATCGTCCGATTGATTCCGAGATTAAATTCGGCAAAACGATCAAGGATAAAGCGATGGAGACGGTCGTGAAGAGCATTCTGGCGAAGCCGGAAGACTTCTCCAAGACGTATGAAGCTGGAACGCAGGAATATTTGAAAATCGGCGGTCAAACCGTGATTGATGAGCGCAGAGCGGCTTATAAGGAAATGAAAAAGTAAGACATGGTTATGCGAAAGACGAAAGACGAAAGACGAAAGACGAAAGACGAAAGACGAAAGACGGACCCCATTGCTGCAATGGGGTCCGTCTAGTTTTGTATGCCGATGCTGGCGTACAAGATGAGGGAATGCCGGTAGTGACCGACATTCCTTTTTTTGTGCTAAACAGCCGAAAAAGCCCGCCGCATCAACGTTTCTGAAATTAGTTTATGCCCTGAAAAGAGTTTATTGTGCAACGATTCGCCGTCCGCGTATAGTGTGATTACCGTCACCGACAATGAGACTTTGGAAGCGTTTGCTAGCTCAAAGGTTTCTCCTAATGGTCGGTTAATCCCTCCCTGTTAGGGAGGTTAACATATACAAAACGATGATGTTCACGGCGAAAGGGGATAACAAAAGATGAATGTAACACAACGCAAATGGTTGGGAGCATCGGCAGTACTACTTGTCCTAACAAGTATGCTTTCTGCATGCTCGAACGGCTCCAAGGAAACGACGTCGGCAAGCTCATCCGCAACAGCGGCAACAAGCAGCGCAAGTAAAGAGCCAGTTACGCTGAAGATCGAGGTGTTCGATCGTGGCAATGCGCCGGCTGGCGCAGGTCCGGTGGATAATAACTTTTGGACGCAGTGGATTCAGAAAAATTTTGGCGACCCAAACAACATCAAGCTGCAATTCATTCCGGTTCCCCGCAATCAAGAGGTGGATAAACTTAACGTGCTGATGGCTTCCGGCGACGCACCGGATATGGTGTTCACGTACGACCAGCCTACGATCAACAATTATGTCAAAAACGGAGGGCTCACCGACCTTGGCAAGCTGATCGACGATAATGGACCGAACCTGAAGAAGTTTCTCGGTCAGGATGTGTTAAACTACGGCATATTCAGCGGCAAGCAGTATACGATTCCGGCGAAGCGACCGCTGCAATTCACGCAATCCTCTTATATCCGCAAGGATTGGCTGGACAAGCTGGGCATGCCGGTTCCAAAGACGACGGATGAATTTTACAAAACAATGAAAGCGTTTAAAGAGAAGGATCCGGGGCAGACGGGCGGCAAAGTGATTCCTTATGATTTCAGCGCGATGAACGGCACGAACATTACGACGGCGGGACTGTTAATCAGTTCTTTTGTGAAGAAAATCTCGGAAGAGGATTTCTACGCTGTGCCTGAGCTGCTGAAGCCGGGGTACAAAGAAGGCGTGCAATTCTTGAACAAAATGAACCAAGAGGGCCTCATCAATCCCGATTTTGCTTTGGATAAAGACGGAAAAACATTCGAGAAAGATGTTGCGAACGGCCTGGTCGGAGCCTTCACGGCATTAGCTGCTCATCCAAATCTGATGGGCAACGGCGGCGTGCTCGACACGCTCAAAAAGAATGTTCCAGGTGCGGAATTCGTCGCGATGGATCCGTTCACGAATGAAGAAGGCAAGCATCCGAAGGGGATTTACGATCCGATCGGCGCCTACATCATCGTTCCGAAAACGAGCAAGCATGCGGCGGAAGTCGTGAAGTATCTGGACTGGATGTCGAAACCGGACGTGCTCTTCACGTTGCAGAACGGCATCGAAGGCCAGCACTACACGCTGGAGAACGGCTTTCCGAAAGCGATTACGACAGATGAAGCGAAGAAAACGTTCTACAATAACACTGACATTGCTATGATCAGCAACGGCAAAGACTTCGGTTCCAAGGATAAGAATATCGATGCTGCTGCTATTCAATTCCCGAACTACAAAGAGTTGGCGAAGCAAACGATCATCAATGCGTTAAATGACGGCTATACAAACCCGCGCTTCGATCGTCCGATTGATGCTGAGATTAAGAACGCCAAAACGCTGTCGGACAAAGCACAGGAAGCCGTTGTTAAGAGCGTCTTGGCGAAGCCGGAAGAGTTCAGCAAAACATTCGACGCAATCACAGCCGAATATTTGAAAATCGGTGGACAGGCCATGATCGATGAGAAACGGGCAGCTTATAAGGATATGAAGAAGAAATAACTAGGTTTGCATACGGGGGAGATGGAAGCACGTTCTGACCGAACGCCGTCTCCCTCTTTAGTTCAAGAGGAGGGAGATGTCTCGATGCTAAAAAAGATACTTTCTAGTCTGCTCTCAGTGTTGATTTTATTTTCAATTGTATCTACGAGACCAGTTGTGACTGTATATGCACAGGAAGATGTAGGGGGAGGAAACTTAGGATTTGAATCTAATTTTGATGAGTGGAAAGTAAATGGTAATGTAACGATACAAGCTACGGGAGGAAAAAGCGGTAACTATGCGTTAATGAAATCCGGCTCTTCTTTAAGCAAGACGGTCAAAGGGATTCCCCAGGGAAGCTATACGGTAAGCATGTGGGTAAAAGGTGCAACTAGCAGCAACTCCGCTAAAGTAACGATGAAAGATACAGGGGGCCCTGATTCCGTACTTAAAGTGGATACCTTCTTAGACGCGAGCACATGGCGGCAAATTGCTCATAGAAATGTACTGGTCTATAACGGGCAAATGACGATTAATATTGATGCAGGAACGTCAAGCGGGCTGCAGATTGATGAGGTTACAATAACGCTAGATTCAAATGATAACAATCCGGTGAAAAACTGGGATTTTGAAGGGGGACTTCAAAACTGGGTCACCAAAGGTGGAGTTAATCTTGACACAGCAAATGCCGATACAGGTGTAAATGCAGTTAAACTGGCGGATCATTCTGAAGTAAGTCAAAAAGTGTCTGTAAAGCCTAATACAGATTATATTGCGACTGTTCGCATGAAAGTAGATCAGCAAGACACGTACAAAACAACCAAACAGTACGACCTAACCAATACATCTGTTTTGGGTCTATTGGTTGAGAGGGTAACGCTGGGCAATCGCGTTAATCTTGGTGTTAGAGGCTTGGATGGAGTTGTTCTGCGTCAGGCTCCTGCCAGTACTGAAGGGTATGCATTGGTCACAATCGCGTTTCACACTGGCGTAAATCAAACTGAGGTTGAGTTGTACGCAAACACCATATTTGATCAAAACTATATCAATTCTGTCACCGTGCATGAAAATAAAGATACAGACCATCCTTTTCCAAATGGGTGGCAAAGACCCAAATATGATGAAATGGACAATACTCACCCGGCAGATGGATGGACTTCAAATGGCAGCCAGTTTGCTTATGTTGATAATCTGAATGTGTTCGAAGTATCCAATGATTACATTAAAGGGGCAGACATGACTTTTCTTCAGGCAATGGAGGATGCTGGAGGAAAATATTTTGCAAATGGTGTGCAGCAGGATGCATTGAGGATTCTTTCCAACCATGGCGTGAATTCCATATTGACTACGCTATGGGTCAAGGCTGGAAATCCAGTTTATGACTGGATCACTTTAACGCCATTAAAAACAGCAACCACAGGTTATGATGGAGAAACGGTTACCGGACGTCAAACGATACCAGGATATTTCGATAAAAAACATAGTGTTGCGATTGGCAAACGCGCTAACGAATTAAATATGACATATACACCGAGTTTCCACTATAGCGATACATGGATTAGTGCGGCTAAAGCACATATCCCGTATGAATGGATTGAAAAAGATTACAATGGGAAGCTGTCGAACCCTGATATTCAGATGCTTGAAACGGCAGTGTATAACTATGTGCATGATACCCTTTCTGAGATGAAGTCTCAAGGTGTCAATGTTATCTCTGTGAAGAATGGAAATGAACAGGATGGCGGACTATTATTCCCGGTAGCCATGGGTTCAAATTATACGCAGCATGCAGCAATCATAACCGCTTCTTCACGTGCGGTAAAAGAAATTTATCCTAGTGCAATCAACACGATACACACAAATACCGGATACGATCCTGCGCAAATCTCAGGCTTTTTCCAGGCTTTTGCTAATCGCGGAGCTGAATATGACGGGATGGCTTTCTCACTCTATGGCGGGCGTGAAGTTACGGGCCAATTTGGCATGATGAATACCGCCATGCAGAATAGTGCCACAAAATACTATGATTATATTAATGTAGAAACGGGATTCTCATTCACGACTTCTTCTCAGATTGTTGACACGGAGAGTACCTTGGGGTTGTCACAATATTATAGCGCTAGTCCAAATGGGCAGTACAATTACCTGCTGGATTATATGCAGGCGCCTCTTGATTTACCTAATCCTTATGGCACAACAAGAGGATTCTACTATTGGAACACGGAGTCATTAGCGATCTATGGAGCTGGCGCTAAGGCAGGAGAAGGTCCAGGACCTAGCAAGCGTGGCATGTTTAACAATGGCGCAGAAAGCATTAAAGAAATGGGCAGTACGCAGGTCGGTAAATCAGGCGATATGATGGATAGTATGTATGCCTACCTGATCAGGGGACATGTTAAGAAATCATCGGATACCGTCTATAGCCCATTGCGATACAACGGAGTCAATTATGATGTAGGTGAGGCTACCAGCTTAACATTTATGAATAATAACTTGACCCTTAGTGTAGGCAAGGTCAGCCGTTTGCAGCCTACAATTGCGCCAATGGATAAGTTGCTTACTGATTATAAAATTCGTTACAGTTCTAATAACCCTAGTGTGGCTGAAGTATCTAACGCTGGTCTTGTTACAGGAAGATCTGCTGGAACAGCCGTCATCACTGCAACAATTGGAACAGTCACTACAACAGTGAATGTGACGGTTACTGATACGGTTGCGACAAGCGGAATTTCGATTACCTATGACATTATAAGAGCCGGAATCAGCGTTGGCTCAGGGACAATAACGCCAGGAAGTACAATTAATGCCAAACCTTTTGATAAGATGAAGTTTAAAAGTGCGGTTTCGGGTACGCCCACCAATAAAGCAGTGGTATATACAGTATCCGATCCCAAGATTGCATGGTGGTATGGAGATACTTGGCAGACCGATGACAAAACAATTCGTACACTTTCGGATAAGCTTTCAACGGCCAATTATGAACCAGTTGTACAGCTTAATCCGATTAAAGGCGGAACAGCTGCGATCACTGTTGCATCAGCAGACGGAGCAAGCAGTGTGAACTTCAATGTGGCCGTCACTCAAACAAATGTTACCGGTATATCCATTAATGGTGGAAATCGTTCTGTTCTCGCTGGTAAGAGCTTGCAACTAACTGCTGCTATAACCCCAAGTGACGCATCCTTTTACAAGGTGAACTGGAGCAGTGATAACGAAAGTATTGCGAAAGTGGATTCGACAGGATGGATTACGGCCATTAAACCTGGCAGCACAACAATTAGAGTCATATCTGATTCCAATCCTGCAATAACGGCATCCATAACGCTAACTGTTACTGATGTACTCGTTGAAAAACTACTGCTCTCAAGTAGCAAGATAGGGTTGCCTGTTGGAAGCAGCAAGGCACTCGTCTATTTAGCACTTCCAGATAATGCAGTGAATAAGGCCGCTATATGGAGTATTAAATCAGGGGATGAGGGGACTATCACTGTAAATCAAAATGGTGTAGTGACGGGGCTGAAGACTGGTACTGGAACCGTTTTTGTTACTTCGGCTGATGGCAGTCATGTGACCGCAGAATGTATTGTACAAGTGGTAGAAGGATCGATAGCTTCAACGAGTATGAAGTTATCCAAAAATGAAGTATGGGTTAAATCCAATTATTTTTCACCCGATTCAACTGTAAAGGGTGATAGCAAGCCTGCAAATAAGCTGGAAGCGATATTTACACCAGAGGAAGCCACGAATACTGGCGTCATTTGGTCCTCTAACAATGATGCGGTGGCATCTGTAGATGCAAATGGCATTATTACAGCACATAAGACAGGTGTAGCCGTGATTACTGCGACATCTATAGATGGCGGTTTTACGGATAAAGCGACCATCTATGTCCCTCAAATCAGTGAGGATTGGGAAAACTACAGTTTAGGCACCAAAGGTGGCTTTACAGATGGCAACACGTTTACTTACCAAGTAGTGGACGCGTCTGGCAATAAAAAACTTCAGGCATCTGTAGCTAGTAAAGCTGGCAGTAGCACTTCACTAAGCCGTAGAACCTTCACTCCGGTAAGTGACGATCTAGTGGTTGTTGATTTTGACTGGAATGTAGGTTCCTTTACAGCAGATAACCGTTACAGAGGCGGACATATTTCAATTGAAGATACAAACGGAAATACGTATTTGGCATTAGCCACATACCCGGCACCAACTGCAGGGGCCAATTCTGGGATCTATCCTGAAATGACGTATTACTATAATAAAACATACAATTCGACGGCATTTCCCGCAAAAAATGGAACCGTAAATGGAGATTTTAACTACATCCATGGTGGCTTCACAGGGACCAGCGGGACTGTCGGGAGTTATGCAGATACGAAAGATGTAGGTATAGGCTTTAAAGGAGCAAACAAAGATTACAATGTAAGAGTAAATCTGGATTTTAAAAACAAAAAGATCAGCTTTACAGTGACAGATAAGAGTAGCCCAAGCATCACATCCACAGTTACCAATTTAGCCATGGATCCCAGGATTAGTTATTCAAATGGCTTCGGTGCAATTGCCTTTTCACATTATTTCAACTCCGTTGCATCATGGACTACGGCGATAGATAATTTGTCCGTTTATCCGACAACAATTCAGCCAGAGAAGATTGAATATAAAGTGGATGCTATTAATGTGAATGCGAGTCAAGGAATTAAGCTGGTACCCGTAAAAGATGCTTTGAGTTCTACCGCGAAGATTAATGCGCGTGTAACTCCAACCGATGCCAATCAGAATATGGTATTTACGCCGCTAGGTGATTTAGTGGGGGTTGTGACTGTAGATGCAAATGGGAACATAACTGTAAATCCAGCTGCATTGGTCAACTATGGGAATTATGAAGCCATTCAAAGTGTTAGTGGTTATGTCCGAGTATCCTCTGTCAGTACACCTAGCGTATACACCGATGTGCAAGTTACTGTAGGTAGTCCAAATGCATCTGAAATTCTCCAGGTATATGTTGACGGCAAGGAGTATCTCCTACCTGTGACATTGGCTGCAAATGCAACTTCAAAGTTAACCTTCGCTGCTTCTGGTGGGGACGGGGTATCAGATATTTACGCGTATAACTGGAAAGTAACTTATGGTAATGCCCAAATTGATGCAAATGGTCGATTATCCGCATCTGCACCTGGAAAAGTCATCGTTACATTTACAATTGATGTATTCCGGAAGCAAGAGGTTCGAACGCTAGAATTTAATATTAAAGACCTAACAACACATCAGGTTACTTATGACATAAACGGTGGTTCGGGAGCAATGCCAGTTGAGATAGCTAAAGCAGCAGGCGATACGTTTGCTGCAGCAGAAGTTGCTGGCGTAACTGCACCACAAGGTAAACGTTTCAAAGAATGGAATACGAATCGAGACGGAAATGGTACGGCATATACCGCGGGCGCGGAAGTGACCATGCCGGCTGACAATCTGACGCTTTATGCGATTTGGGAAGCGGTGAGCGTCATCGGTCTACCTTCCGTTCCTCAGAATGTGAGCGTAACGGCAGCAAGTGCGAGTTCGATCGTTGTGGGGTGGAATCCTGCCAAAGATGCTGTCAGCTACAATGTGTATCGTTCGGATTCGGAGAATGGCACGTATACGAAACGAAATGCTTCGCTTGTGACAACGGCGGCTTATACAGACAATGGGCTATCTGCATCAACGACCTACTACTACAAGGTGTTGGCTGTTAATGCTGCGGGTGAATCGGCGCAATCTGCTGCGGTATCTGCGACGACAAGTGCTGCTCCGCCAGTTAATACAACGGCTTATTCTTTAACCGGACCAAGCGCTGTGAATGTTGATCAGTCCTTCCAATTAACATACGGTTTGTCCAATGTAACTGAAAGTGTTTATGCTAAATCGGTCACTGTGAATTACGATCCTGCTGTACTGGAGTTTGTGGATATGAGCTCCTTATTAAATGGCTTTATGGTTGTAGGAAGCACGACAGCCCCAGGTAGTGTGAAAATCGTAGAAGCGAACACCGGATCTACAAGTCCAGTGACGGGTACGCTGGATCTACTTGCACTTACCTTCAAGGCGCTTGCCCCATCGGTAAGTACGAACGTGTATATGACAGGTATCGTGCTGGGAGATCAGTTCGGCAATGAAGTGACCGTGGCAAGCGGTAGCGGAACTGGTCATTGGCTGACAGTTGCCATAACTGTTCATGTCAACAAATCTACTCTCGCTTCGATGGTCGCTGATGTGAATTCGGTTGTAGCTGGGGCCAAAGTGCTAAACGCTGCATCACCGCGTTATGGTTACTACCCTCAAAGCGCGATAGATGCGATTAAAGCTGCGCTAACTGCAGCGAATACAGTTCTAGCTCTAGACTCAGCAACACAAGTCCAAGTTGATGCTGCTGCTGCGACGCTTACGCAGGCTTTGACACTGTTCCGAGCAACTGCGAGTCAGTCGGCTGGTGTTGGCGATTTGGCCATAATTGCTGCAAACTATCATGCGAACAGCAGCCATGCGAATTGGCAAGTGCTCCGGCTTTATGATCTAAACAATGACGGGAAGTTGGATCTCTACGACCTTGTCTCCATGGCTCAACGAATTCTGAACTAATACTTTTGCGGTTAGATGGGAGATGACGTTGTCATCTCCCATCCATCGCAACATGGGGGAATATAAGGATGAAACGGTTTTTACAATGGTTAGGTATGACATCGTTACTACTAATTTCACTAGTTCCATTTTCAGCCGCAGCACAAGAAGGAAGCAACTTTCAATTGGTTCCTTCTACGGCAAGTGTGAAAGCTGGCGAAAGCGTAACGTTTACAGTCGCGGGTAAATCACTCGCGGACGTTTATGGCGCAGAGTTTGAATTTTTCTATGACCCAGCGAAACTGAAGTACACCGGTGTAAGAGGCCTCGGAACAGATGAGTTTGTGATGGCGCCGACCTTAGACGGCAATAAGATTGAACTTGTCTATACACGAACGAAACCTGTGGCAGGGCTGACCGGGGATCGCAATTTATTCACAGTAACCTTTCAGTCAGTAGGGACAGGTGCTGCTGCGGTTAGCATTACTCCTACAACTGTTCTAAACAGTCAGAGCCAGCTTATGTCTGGTATCTCGGGTGGTTCCGCCAACGTGTCAATAACCTCCGGTGACAGCACGAGCACTTCGTTACCAAACGGAGGAAGTACGAGTACTCCACCACCCAGTAACCCAGCCACACCGTCAACACCCCCGGCGCCTGTGCCTGGCGTAGTCTCGGTCGAAGCAACGCTGTCAGGTAAAGGCGTCGTCAACATCGACGTCGACTCAAAGGTTTTGCTGGCAGCGGCGGTATCCTCGCTGAATAAAACTGTACTGATTCAACTCGGCAATACTGCTGGAACGAAGGCATTGAGCGTTACGCTGCCTGCCGGAGCGTGGAATCAAGCAGGAGCTGCAACAGGCAAAGTAAAATCAATCACCTTTGAAACAGGAATCGCGAATGTCTCAATTGATACCAAGCTAATCGAAAAATCGCCTGCTGTCGGCTTAAATTCGAAGCTTCAGTTAACGGTCGCGAAAGTTGAACCAACGACTCTCCCGGCAGATATTAGACAAACGACTGGCTCACAGACTGTATATGATTTTAGCCTGAGTCTCGATGGGCAGAAGATCACCAAATTTAATGGAGAAATTAAAGTTGAACTCCCGTATACGCTCGCTCCTGGAGAGAAGCCGAATCAGGTAGTCATTTACTATCTCGCAGATGACGGTACGCTAGAGGTTGTTAAAAATGGGCGCTACAATGCCTCAACAGGCATGGTGGAATTTAAACCGAAGCACTTTAGCAAGTATACGGCAAATTATGCGTCGATTGCCTTCCGAGACATGGATGGAGCAGTATGGGCAAAAGAAGCGGTGCTCGGGCTGGCTGCTCGTGAAGTGATTCAGGGACGCAGCGAGGGGAGCTTTGTGCCTGGCGGAGACGTGACCAGGGCTGAATTCGTACAAATGCTAGCGCAGCTGTTTGATTTGCAAAACACGGCGAAGTCTGCTCCGTTCACCGACGTTACGACTGGCACCTGGTATTATGGCGCCATCGCATCGGCGCAGCAAGCCGGCCTCGTCCAAGGCAAAGCGGACGGGAGCTTCGGCGTGAACGACCGGATCACCCGGGAGGACATGGCGGTGCTGATCTATCGTGCCTGGCAGCTGCTCGGCGCGGGTACGCTGAACAGCGGTGCGGGAATCACAGTGTTCCAGGATCAGAAGCTGACGTCGGATTACGCTAAAGAAGCCGTCGCAGCCTTGCAGTATGAGGGACTTATGAACGGCGTAACCGAGGGCTTCTTTGATCCGAAGGGCGCGTCGACAAGAGCGCAAGCGGCAATGGTACTGTATCGATTGTATCAACGCATGTAATACCTTAGAATTTATAAAATTAGATGTACTTTCTACACCTTGTGTGTGTCGGGCAGATTGGAGAGAGTACCCACTCTATGGACTTTCGGAAATAAGTTAACCAAACGGAAATCGGTTTATTGCAGGAATCGGAATAGGCACTTATAGTGAGAGCAAGCCCTAAACGGCGATCTGAAAAAATGTGGAAGCGTACTCATGCTACACTCGTGTGTGTTATAGTAAGGAAACAACCAAGGCTGCAAACAGGGTGAGCAAACGATGAAAAATAACACGTATATTCGGCGCATGATGTTCTCCTATTTACCGATCCTGTTCCTAACGATTTCGATTCTGATTTCGATCTTCGTAACGGTGATCAATGAACTCAACGTTCGCAATGCGATTCAAGCCAACAAAGTCACGACGGAATATATCAGCAACATGGTCGATAACTCATTAAAAACGATTGATGCCGACGCCCGTAAAGTGATTCAAACGAACACGGACTTGCAAGCGTTTCTCGAAACGCCCTCGGATCGTCTACTTAGCTATACGGCCTCCAAAATTTTAAGCGACATGATGGTCCAGCATAATTTTATCGATTCCGTCTATTTCTACCGAGCTAAAGATAAGTTTGTTCTCGATCAAAGCGCGATTCGGTCGATTGACTTATTTCAGGACCGTGAGGCGATCCAGGAGATCATTCAGCAGCCGTATCCGGTCAATTGGTCGTCTCCGCGGATCAAAAACGGGGACACCAAGATGAATCAAAAGGTGGTCACGCTCGGGCGAAAAATCCCGCTGGATTCAGGCAGTCTGGGGTACATGATCATTAATGTGAATATGGATGCGATGTCCAAATTCGTGGATACGATGATCGACCGTACGGTGACCAATGCGCAGATCTACGATGCGCAGCATCAGCCCTTTTTCTCGGCTGTCAGCCATAGCGAAAAAGACAATAGTGTACTGGCCGAAGTCACCTCGGATTATTCAGGCTGGACGTATCAAACCGGGATAAAAGGGAGCCGGCTGTACAGTATTTTGCTGCACGGTAATACGATCTGGATCGTTGCGGCGCTTGGTGCGATCGCTTTGGCCATCGGTTCTACATTTTATGTGACGCGCCGGAGTTATCGTCCGATTGAGGCGATTCTACACCGGATCGACCGATTCTCTAATTCATTCATGTCGAATGATCTTAAAAATGGGACGAATGAATTTGCCTTCATTGATCACGCGATTGAACGGCTCATTACGAACAATATGGCGTTTCAAGAAAAGCAGGTTGAGCATCTGACGGTTCGCAGGCAGCAGTTTTTGCAGAACCTGTTGAACGGAGAATACGCGGAAGATCAGGAAGTATGGAAGCTGGAAAGCGAACGTTATGCGCTTCGGGAAGACTGCCGATATATCGTGGCGCTGCTCGAGATCGACCATTATGTACAATTTTGCCTAACATATAATCAGAAGGATCAGTCGCTGTTCAAATTTGTGATCAGCTCAGTGGCGGAAGAATTCGCGGAACAGAATGGACAGCAGGTTTTGATGGAGTGGGTGTCGAAGAATCGGCTCGTGCTTCTTTACATCTCTCATGAGGATCAGGATGTCGAACACCATCTGCTGAAATTGGCCGAACAGATCCGCGCTTGGATTGAGGGGCAGTTGGATTTTACCGTGACGTTAGGCGTAGGGACTGTGGCGGAGGACGTGGCGTTAATCCGCCGTTCTTATCAGGAAGCGGGTCAGGCGGTCAACCGTAAAGTGACGCTGGGCACGAATCAAATTATTGATTCCATTGAAAGCGGCGACAGACTGACAGACGAGTGGTTTACGTATCTGCAGCTGATTCAAGCTGTCGTACGGCAGGTTCGCATGACGGAGAATGGCTGGCTAGAGAATTATGCCAGGCTATTCCATGAAATGCGCGTCGGGCAGCTGCCTAGAGAAGAGATCGCAAGACTTCTGGAATACTTCATTTTTCAATTGGAGCGGGAGCTGGACGGCATTCAGCCGGAAATCGATACGTTTTGGAGAAATAATTTGAAGCTAGACATGCTGCATGGCTTGGAAGAAATGGAGACGCTTCAGGAACTGGAATCCCGTTATCGCACGTTGTTGGAGAGCGTGGTAGATCAAATTCAAGACCTTTCGCAAAACCGGAAGCACCATGCCTTGATGAAGGAAATCCGCAGCTATGTGGCGGAGAACTTCACGGATCCGAACCTTTCGCTGACGCTGCTTAGCGATCGCTTCCAAGTGAATTCGAAATACTTGAGCCAATTGTTTAAAGAAGAACTCGGCGAAAATTTCAGCGATGTCTTGATTTCGCTGCGAATGGCGTATGCCCAGAAACTGCTAGTCGAAACGATGGAAACGGTCCAGGATATTTCGGTCAAAGTAGGGTATACGAATTCAATCTCGTTCAGCCGTATTTTCAAGAAGTGCGTCGGCTTATCGCCAGGGCAATACCGGGAGTCGCAGCTTCCGAATAATTGATTAGGAGGACCGCCGTTGCCGGCGGTCTTTTGGTCTATAATCTGCCAGAGGAAATGGAAATGAAAGAACAATTTCCGAACATTCGGGGGACAATCGTGGATGAGGGAAATGAGCTATAATTTAGGATAAGGATTTTGGAGGGGGCGTCAATGCCAGACAGACTTGCTTGATCAGCTTGATCAGCTTCACCAGAGGGCTTTTATATTGGAACGAAAAAACATAGACAACTATCCGCTCGCTTTACATTTCCATATCGGCTATGCGCTGGTGTGGGTGCGCAGTGGAAAGACATGGTACATCCTAGAGGATCGCGTGTTTCCATCGAGCCGAACAGCCTGCTGTTATTTCAAGGGTGGACGATCCACAAGGTCAAAAGACGGAGCCGGACGCCGTATGAGCGCGACATCGCGCACTTTCTCCCGGATTTTGTAACGGATTGGGAAGAAGATGAGACGGCGTCGCTCGCTACGCAGCTTGAGCAGGTTGCGTGCCGTAATATCCGTCTCGGACAATACGAATATTACGGCACGGTTTATGAACGGAACGAAAACCCTTATAAAGTAAACACAATAATATAATAAAGTAGCCCCGCAATATTGTGAAAGAAACCTAGACGCCTTAAATAAAGGATATACTACACTGTTGTCTTATTTGGATGAAAAAGCTGATTATGCATTACATTTATTCGAACAAGCCAAGAAAAGTAGGGGATAAGGACAGATAATGTAATATTTCTAGGGTAATCCCTTCATACATTGGATGCGCCTTCATACGCCGCTCAGCTGCGACTGGAGCTGACGTTCCGTTGAAGCGCAGACGAATCGTGCTGTGCCGAAGGTGAACGCGAAGATTACTGTAGTAATCTACCTTGCTTCGTGTTCACAACGTCAAAAAATTCGACAATACCGGCGAAGATCTCGAGGTCTTGATCTCGATCGGGACCATCGGTCTGATTAAAGCGATCGAATCGTTCTCGCCGAACAAAGGCACGAAGCTCGCCACATTCGCGGCGCGCTGTATCGAGAACGAGATCTTAATGCATTTGCGTTCATTGAAGAAAACACGTAAAGACGTATCCCTGCATGACCCGATCGGAACGGATAAAGAGGGGAACGAAATCACGCTGATCGACATCCTCGGCAGCGAAGCGGACGATGTCGTGGATGCAGTGCAGCTGAAGATCGAGAAGAGCAAGATCTATAAGAACTTGGATATATTGGATGACCGTGAGAAAGAAGTCGTGGTTGGCCGATTCGGGCTCGAACTCGGCGGGGAGGAGCGGACGCAGCGGGAGATCGCGAAGGAGCTGGGGATCAGCCGCAGCTACGTGTCTCGGATAGAGAAAAGGGCGCTCATGAAGTTGTATCATGAGTTTTATAAGGCGAAGCGATAAGAGACGGAGAGATGCCATGATTGCTGAGTCACGGAGACGATGGAGGCATGTGCTTCATACAAATCGCGCGAATGGGCTTGGTTTATCATTGGAGATGTTAAAAAGGTAGGTGCTGCTAGAACGCAGTACCTACCTTTTTGGACTGTAATTGTTTTCATTCTATTGCAAGCTTTGCACATCAGCAGCACTTAAAGGATAAGCGAATATGCTAACTTGGTCGATCAGGCCGTTCATCGTACTAGCGGAATTGACGCCTACGGTCAACGGAAACGCATTTGAAATATTTCCTCCCGTAAGTGCAGTGTTTTGGCCGACCAAAACGGAATCGACGTATAGCTTAAGACCCGAAGCTCGATCAGCAACAGCCACGACATGATGCCATTGCCCGTCTGCAAAGGTCGCTGTGGATTGAACCGCATCACTGGTACTCCCATAATCCAACAAAAATCGAATCGTATTGTTTGTTTCAAATCGTAACCAATACGCCGCGTTGGTATCACCTTTATTCACAATGTATTTAACGGTTCCCGGTATACTCGTCTTCACCCAGGCGGAAATGGAGAAATTTCCTGTGGTTCCGAAATCAAAATCATTACTGAAGGGATCTCCCAACGTGGCATAATCGCCATTTCCGTCAAAGCTTAAAGCACCGCCAAACATACCGTTTGTACTCCGGACGGCATTCGTAATAGTTCCATGATAACCGTTTAAGGTAGAATCGAGCACGGTACTCCCTGTGGTTTCATCGAACTTCCAATATCCGCTCAACCCGTATAAATGTCCTATTTCCGTAGCATTTAAAGCGTAGTTGTAAAGTCGTACTTCATCAATGGAACCATTCATTGTGTTTGCAGAGCTGTTGCCAAGCGTCAATGGCAGGGAGTTGGAGATGGACCCGCTCGTAGGGTTGGTATCTTGACCTACTAATACTCCGTCCACGTAAAGCTTAAGACCTGTTGCTCTATCGGCTACACCAACAACATGATGCCATTGTCCGTCTGTGAAGGTAGCTGTCGATTGAGCGGAATCGAAGGTGCTGCCGTAGTCGAGAAGAAATTTAATCGTATTGTTGGCCTCAAAACGTAACCAGTACGAAGCGTTCGTGTCTCCTTTATTCAGAATGTACTTTGTTGTGCCCGTTACACTGGTTTTCACCCAAGCGGAAACCGAGAAGCTTTGTGAGGTTCCGAAATTAAACGCACCGCTGGAGGGATTGCCTAAGTTCACATAGTCGCCACTGCCGTTAAAGTTTAAAGCGCTGCCGAATTTGCCGTTCGAGTTTCGTGTCGCATTTACAATGGTTCCGGGATATAGACCGGTCGCGGAATCCACAACAGTAGTTCCTGAGGTTTCATCTAATTGCCAGTTGCCGACCATCGACTTATTCCACCAAATTCTCGAGACGATGGCCCGATTCGGAACGAGGGATCTCCATTCGTTGCTTGTCACGATGCTCAATTCTGGTGTAACTGCAGTGGTTCCAAAATTGCCTAATTGTGCACGGTTATCCGTGATCGACATCACGATTTGTTCCGTGTTTTTTTTGAGCCGAAGCGTAACCGGATCGACTTCGGCCATCCACAAAGGAGCCCGATATCTAAGTATATCGGTGTTGGAAGCGTCTTGACGAGTATAAACCAGATAGAGTGTATTCGGTTGTGTCACCCAATGCATCTGCGTATTCATACTTCCGGTTACAGCGGTTCCGTCCTCCCATTGTAAGGGCACCGCAGACTGCCAGGTCAAGCCGTCACTGCTTTTGGCCAACCTGTTCTGAATATCATCGCGAAGGGTCATAAAGTATTCGTTATTGTATTTGGTAAGGGAGGTTTCAATGCCGGAACGATTCCCGTTGCCTCCTGTATCGGGGACCGATGTACCTTGGCTGATGTAGGATAGCGCAGTCCCGTTAAAGGAGGCTTTAACAACCTTTACATTGCCTGTTCCGTCCAATAAATTGATTGGCCAAAGAATATCACCTGAACCATCGCCTACTTCATAAGGATAAACGCTGCCGGTATGGCCGTAAACATTAGGCCAGTCGAATAAATACCAGTCGCTGCTCCAAGTTGAACTGGCAGGATCATATACCGCATAAGCGGGGTAATTATGTTTCTTGTTGAAATTAAGGTCGTACGATTGGGCCATGCCGTAAAGGATGATCTTTCCTGTTTTTTCGTGATAAACGGGTACGGGATCAATTAACATCCCCTGGTAGCCATCAGGCAGTGTCTTCCATTGATATTGTGGGATGGTTGTAAGGGAGGACCAAGTCTCCCCAAGATCTGTACTGAACGTATAGGCGATATCATAGAAAACGTCAGACAAATTGGTAGGGCTTTCATTTTTATCTTTGGATACGGTGCACATGATTTGTGGACTAGCACCGTTAGGTATGGTTGCGCACCGCAAGTGAGTCCACCAAAAGTTATTTGAACCGTCATTTTGATAAACTACCTTTTCATCAAGTGTATAAGAAGGTGGCGAAGAAGCATGAGCAACAGATGAATTTACAACGATGAAACACCCAAGCATCAAGGTAAATATTAAAGTAAAACTGAGGCTATACAGAAGTATTCTTTGCATTTCTTTCATCATAAAGTCTCCTCTCAACATTCAACTGCCATGAATCCCAGTATTCGGTAAGCGCATTCAAAAATAGGTCCCCATGATTCTCCTCCCCTATCGGATTTAAAAGCTTGATCTTATCCTATCACTATGAATGCTGTACGATAACGGATGAAATTTAGATTTAGTGGACTAAATAAAGGAATATGCTGCTGATTTTACACCCTGTCATCCACGACAAAAGAACGTCTCCAATTTTGTGAAGATTGTATTAGATACCTCTAATGATTGTGTTACGGACCTCAGATGCTTCTTTTATATAATGAATAGCGGAGCCACCGTGTTTGGTGAAATTGAGCATCGAGGGGGAAAGCGTAATGAAAATTACATCAGTTAAATGTATCCTTGTCAGCGCTCCGTACGCAAATAAAGGGGATGCAGAGCGGGAAATTTGCCTGAAAACGGGATATCGTCCCACAGCCTTTCTGAAAGTGGAAACCGATGCAGGCATTTACGGTTTAGGTGAAACCTACGCGGGCACTTATGCGCCCGAAGCAGTCAGAGGGATCGCAGAACAGATGGAACACGATCTAATTGGACAAAATCCGATGTCCGTCCTTGAGATGTCCGATCGAATGCGGGTTGCTAATTACTACCTGGGTCGGATGGGATTAACACAATGCGTGATCGGCGGCATCGAAATGGCGCTTTGGGATCTCAAAGGCAAGGCGCTTGGCGTTCCTGTGTACGAATTGCTCGGGGGTAAGGTGCATAATGAAATAATGGCGTATGCGAGCGGTGGTAATAATAAGCCGATGGACGAGCTTAAACAAGAAATGCATGACTATGCGAAACAAGGATTCCGGGCGGTGAAAATTCGCATCAACCTGCTCCCGGATATCGACGCGATTGAAGAGAAGGTAGCTGTATGCCGTGAAGCGCTTGGACCATATATCGGAGTGGCTGTTGATGCCGCACAAGGCTTGGCGAAATATCCATGGTCTGTCAAAAAGGCCATTGAGATTGCAAAGCGTATTGAGAAATACAACCTACTGTGGATTGAAGAGCCGGCAGAGGTAACAAACTATGAAGGATTTGCGGAAATTCGGCGCAACGTCAGCATTCCGGTTGCAGGAGGGGAGACGGTAACGAGCTTGGTAGAAGCTGAATCTTATTTGAAAGCCAATTCGCTCGACCTGTTTCAGCCGGATGCGGCCGTTATCGGGGGATTGAGCGTGTTCCGCCGTGTGGCGCAAATGTGTGAACGCAAGTCCATTCCAATTGCCGTTCATGCATGGTGTGGAGGCGTAGGCATCATGGGGAATTTCCACGCGGCGTTCGCTTCTAGGAACTGTACGATTCTGGAGCTTTCCAGTGTGCCGAATCCCCTGCGTGAGGAAATGATGGTTGAGCCTTTGAAAATGGTGAATGGATACATACAGGTTCCATCGACCCCTGGGTTGGGCGTACACTTGCCAGATGGACTGGAAGAGAAATATCCATACCTTCCAGGTTCCGTATATCGAGTTCCGCTGACGGTTTCTTAATAGGGAGATGAACGAATAAACGATGAAACCTCACGTCCTAGTGGCAGTCAATGGATTTACGGAAAAACACATGGAGCGTATCCAGCAAGTCGTGTCTGGTTGGGCAACGTTGGAGCAAATTAACGAAGAAACCTCGGAATCTGTTTACCGTGAAAAGATAGGAAGGTCTCACATCGTGGTTGGTTGGCCCAAAGCGGAATGGCTTGCAGGAAGCCCGGTTCGGCTTGTCCAATTAGGAAGTGTTGGTTATGACGCTTTCTTGGGCAGTACGACGCAAGATCATGCCTCGTTTACACTTTGTAACGCTAGCGGTGTCATGTCGGTTGCAGTGGCAGAACATTTAATTGCTATGATGTTCGCACTGACACGACGTATTTCACATCATATACGCGATATGCATGAACATAAATGGCGTCGTCAATTCGAATATGAAGAGGTGTTTGGCAGCACGGCATGCATTGTCGGCGTTGGCGACATAGGGACAGAAATCGCGCGACGTCTGCGCGCTCTGGGCGTTCGCACGATTGGCGTGCGACGTGAAATCGGAGAGTTGCATCCTTACATGGATGACATGTACCCGATCTCTCGAATGAACGAAGCTTTAGCCCAAGCTGATCATGTGATCCTGATTTTACCAGGCAACGCATCAACTGAGAAATTGTTTAACTATAACATGTTCGCTTCAATGAAGAATGGAGCCTATTTCTATAATCTGGCCCGCGGAAGTATTGTCGACGAGAATGTTCTTCATGCGGCATTGACTAGCGGTAGGCTGAAGGGAGCGGGGCTTGATGTCTTTGAGATAGAGCCGCTTCCGCAGGGAAGTCCGTTATGGGAATTGGATAATGTGATTATTTCACCGCATGCTGGAGGACGCTCGGTGAAAGAATTCGATCGGTTCTGCCAGTTGCTCTTGAACAATCTGATGAATTACCGTGACGGAAAATCGTTTCTCAATCAAGTCAATTATAAAAGGGAAAGTTAGCCATGGCCCTATACGAGGTGAAATGTCATGATAAATACTATCCAATATGCGACAATTGCCAAATCCTCCGCCCATAACCCAAGGAACGATACGGCCTCCATTGCTGAGCTGAAAGACGGCACATTGTTAGCGGTTTGGCACAAGTATGACGGTACATTTGGAAGCGATTTCGATCTATGCCGCATTTATGCCAAAACCTCCATGGATGGCGGAATAACCTGGGGACGCGAGCGGATGCTGATCGATGTCCATCCGGGAGATCATAATGTCCAGGCTCCGGGTCTTTGTCTTCTTCCGAACGGAACGTTAATACTCCATTGTTTAAGGGGCCATCAGGGGGGAGCCAGCTCCACGATGGAAGTCCATGCCTCGAAGGATGGAGGCGAAACGTGGGAACTGTTGACACACATTTGGGAACGTTCGGGGGGCCAATGGCTGCAAGGCGGCGCGAATCACCTCAATCGGTTGTCCAGTGGCCGATTGCTGCTTCCCTTCCACTTCGGCACGGGCCATCAAGGCGGTCAGCATAATGAGATCGGATGCTACTATAGCGATGATGACGGATTTACGTGGACGCGTGCCGCAGGCACCGTAGATCTGCCTATGCGTGGCGCGATGGAATCCTCCGTTGCTGAAATGAGCGGCGGACGTCTTCTGATGTCCATCAGATCTCAATTGGGCTCCGTGTTTATGTGCCATTCAACAGATGGGGGCAACACGTGGAGCTTACCGCAAACAAGCGGTTTGAAATCGCCGGAATCCTGCACGTGCTTACGGCGGATTCCCGGGACCGATGCCCTGTTTCTGTTATGGAACGATAGCCAGTACGAACCCGGTAAGCATCATTTTGGCCGACGCACACCTTTAAGTGCAGCGATTTCTAAGGATGGCGGGGAATCATGGCGAAGGCTGGGGAATATTGCGGAGGGGCCGAATGAATATACGAATCTGAATTGTATGTTCACGAAATCGGGTAAAGCGATTATTACGTATATGCAGGTTGAGGATCCGGCCTTTCAGGAGCTGGAAATGGATCCGCCCTTCAAACGAACGGGGATCGATTTAATGGCGGCTGTGTTAGACACCGAAAGAATGGTGTAAGTAAGGCAACTATCGTCGAAAGACGGTAGTTGTTTTTTCATACTTAGCAAGGTAACATCTAGGTAAGGAGATACAGTCTTCTCTATTTGTAAGCGCTTATAGCAGGGGGGAGGATTCCGATGTTCAAGGTGTTAATCGCTGACGATGAGGCGTTTATTCGGGAAAGAGTCGTCAATAACATGCCGTGGGAAGAAATTGGATTTGAAGTGGCGGGGTGCGCTTCAGATGGCGAAATAGCGTTACAAATGGCGCGGGAAAGTCATCCGGATGTCATTTTGACGGATATCTTAATGCCGAATATGACCGGACTTGAGCTTGCACAGTGTTTGAAAGGTGAATTTCCGCATATCAAGGTCGCGCTGATGAGCGCTTATGATGATTTTCAATATGCGAAGGAAGCGATCCGTTTTGGGGTGAAAGGCTATCTGCTTAAGCCAATCATTCGTGATGAATTCATCGAGCTGTTCCAAGGTGTCGCTAATGATTTGAAGCAAGAGGCCGGGAGGTCGACTTCTTCCGTTAATCCTTTGGCTGTAAAGACGAATGGAGATCGCAATGCTTACGTTGCTGTTGCTAAGCAATATATTGCAGAGAACTATACGGAGCGAATCAAGCTTGAAGACGTCGCAGAGCGGCTGCACGTCAATTCGAACTACTTCAGCACGTTGTTCAAGCGGGAAACGGGAAAAAATTTTATCGATTACCTGAACGAAGTTAGAATCAAGGAGTCGATGAATCTGCTGCTGCACACGGATTACAAAGTTTTTGAAATTTCGATGAGTGTCGGTTACGGCAACTTTTCGTATTTCAACAAAATATTCAAACGATTAAGCGGTGTAACGCCGCAAGCCTATAGAGAATCGGGCGGCTCGGCCTATCGGTTCAAGGAAGATACGTAATGAAGCGCAAAGAGATCAGGTTGAATCGTTTTTTGCTGCTGTTCTCCCTTACGATCGTTTCGCTAATGCTCATCATTATCGGCAATGTGCTCTACGTGCGAACGGTACATTATATTGACGAGAAGACCGATATGATGCAAGCGATGAAGTTAAATCAAACAGCCGCGGATGTGCGCAAGCAATTCGAAGATATTTACCAAACCATCGATAGTTTGCGGAATAACACAGTGTTAATTCAATCGCTGGACAAACTAGAGCGGCCAAACGCAAAATCGTATGAAAAGGTGAACCTATCTCAAAATATAGAGTCCTCCCTATTTAATTTGAATAAAGGAAATGAGCTGATCAGTGGCATTACGATTTGGACAAAGGGAGGCCAGTACAGTTCAAATGCCAAATATTCCTCTTATTATTTTGAAGGCAATCAATTGACGCTGGCCAGCCTGGAGAATCAGATCACGTTTGTCTCCTTAAACCAGACATATCAAGTATTCGGTTTGACACCCTTGGAGATTCAAGAGGATGCACTGAGAAATCTACTGGATACGTGGAACAAATCGAGTTATTTTATGTGTCCGATCAAAGGTCCAGAGGGAACACTCGGAATCCTCACGATCAATTTAAATATTGGCTCGTTTAACCATATCCTCCCATATGGCGAATCGCTGGCGGTTGTGGATGCGAAGGATCAGGTGTTGTTTAAGGGAATCGAAGTAACGCAAGCAATCAATGAACTGTTGAAAAGTGCGGGAAATACGCAGCAAATGGATGGCATTTCATTCTCGGGCAAACGTTATTTCTTTCGAGATATCGGATTTCATGACATCCGCATCGCGTTGGCCGAAACGGAATCGGGGTTTCATAAAAGGCAATTTCTGGCGCTTGGGGGATATGCGCTCATTATTTTAGGCGGCAGCGCACTGCTTACTTTTTTTCTATCGTATGTGATCGGCCGCAAAATTTTGTTCCCCTTGCACAGTTTGATCAGTTGGATCGGCAGGCAGCGCAGCTTGGAGGAAAGATGGCAACCTATAGATGTTGTGCGGCATAGCTACAAAAGATTCACGATGCGAGACCGTTTATTTGTCTATTTCTTAATTACGATCTTGCTGCCAATCTGTCTTTTTGTAACGGGGTTTTATGTGCAATCGTCCAAAATCATTACGCAGGAATTGGAACAAACTTTCTATACGTTGTTTGATAAGACAGCTCACCGGGTAGAGTTATTTGCCGATCAAAAAGAGTCTGCCATGACCCGTTTGGCTTATGACGCTTTCGTTGCATCCTACGTGGATCAACCGTCCGATAATCTTCAACAACATATGGATCAACTCATTTTTGACAGTTTTTTGCCCGTTCTCAGCGAGGATGCCATCGGTATCTACAATATCAATAATCAATTGATCTACAGCAATCGCTATAAGCATGCCAACCAAATCGATCCGATTTTCTTCGAACACATGCTTGCTAGCCGAAAGCCTATTTTTTATTGGCTTCCATCGACAGATACAGCCTCATCTACGGTAAGTTTGGGCATCGGCATCGTCGATATTAATCGTTATTCCAGCCCGATTGCTTATATGAAAACAGATATCAACGGTGTTTTCTTTACGAATCTGTATGCCGATCTGAACGGTAATGGCAGTGAAGCGTTCATCGTGGATGAGAATGGCCGCATAATCTCCCATCCGGATATGGGAAGAATCGCGCAGAAAGCCGACATTCCAGCCTCATTGTATCAATCGGAGGGGACTCGAATCCGCACCGATAGCGCCATTTATTTTTCTAAGAAAATTGCCGCTTTACCTTGGTATGTGATTTCAAAGTACGATGCTTCGGCGATCAGGGATCAAGTGATACGTTTATTTTTCGATGACATTTATTTGTTGGTCATTCTTTTATTGCTGATCCTCCTATTTTCCTATCTGATGTCACAGTATTTAGTGCAACCGCTAGCTTCCATTCAAAACCGTTATCTAAACATTGATCTCGAGCATGTTGATCAATTGACGCTCCACAGAAGCTTTGCAATCGATGAAGTTGAACAGTTGCGAGTCTCTTTCAACCATATGCTGGAGAGAATTAACGGGCTCGTACAGGATACACTCCAGGCAAATGAAGAAAGGCTGACCCTTGAATTTGAGAAAAAGGAGCTGCACATCGAGGCGCTGCAGGCACAAATTAATCCCCATTTCCTGTACAATACATTGGAAAATATCATCTATATGATTGAAAAGGGAGAGCGTCATTTGGCCGTAGATATGATCGGATTACTAAGTCGTCTGTTTCGATACGCCATGGGGAAAGACAGCCCGCTGACGACGCTTAGAGATGAGATGGTCTACTGCCAGTCCTATTCGAAGATCATGAGTTACCGGTATAAGAACAGAATTCATTTCGAGTGGCAGATGGACGAATCGCTGAACGCGTGTATCGTGAATAAGATGATCCTCCAGCCCATTATTGAGAATGCCATTAGGCATACCCTTAAGATGAACAACAACGAAATTAAGATTTGGGTCAGTTGCAGGAAAAATGTTCATCAGCTTGAGGTGGTCGTAACGGATAACGGTCCAGGCATTGAGCCCCAAAAGTTGGATGAAATCCGACTTCGCTTGGACAATAGAGAGCGAGGAAATGTAGGGTTATACAATGTCAATAGTCGAATCAAGCTCCATTTCGGCGATGCCTATGGCTTATCGATCGATAGTGCTGGTGTTGGAACGACGGTGACAATCCGGCTTCCGTACGAGCACGTTAATCCTATGGAAGCGTCCTCACATGTGTGAGATTCGTATTATAAACCCCTGACGATTGTGTTACGGATCTCAGGGGCTTCCTATTTATAATGAAGAGGTAAGGCAAACGATAAGCGTAGGGGGAAGGATATGAAAAGTAAAAAAGTAAGCGCTGCCGCACTTGGTTTGGCCGTGATCTTGACGGCTTCAGGATGCTCGGGGGAGAAGGCAGCGAGTGACGCGAAGCCTACACAGGCTTCAGACAAGCCGGCGGATACCTCGAAAACGCTGGAAATCAGTTGGGTTGGCCAAGGGGCAAGAGGCAAGATTGAAGACAACAACAAGGTTCAACAGATGATTGAAAAGAAATTCAATGTGAAATTGAAAAATCGGAAGCTGGATGTCAACAACAAGGAACAAAAAAATCTAATGGTTGCGTCGGGAGAATTGCCGGATATCGCCTTCATGGATTCCCCGGAAAAGCTATATTCGGATGCTGTGACCCGCAGCATATCTAAGGATATGATCACGAAGTACGCACCCAATTACGCCAAAGTATTAAACGACCTGCCAACGGGATGGAAAGTGAATCAAGTCCCCGGTAAGCAGGGTGAATATTATGCCCTTACCGGCTATAAACAAGATTGGGATAATCTCACTTGGGGTCAGGTGTACCGACTGGATTGGATGGAGAAACTCGGATTTAAACCTAAAGATGACATCATTCCTGTGGCTACTTCCGGCGGTGCCGAACGAATTTTCTTTTCCAAGCAAGCGTTTACGCTAGAGGAAGAGCAGAAAATGTTCGAAGCGTTTGCCAACAATGATCCTGACGGTAACGGTAAAAAGGATACGTACGGTTTGCTTCTGAACAACAGCGATGCTTCCTGGGCTTTAAATACGGAAGCGGGGGCGTTTGGCTTTGGTTGGGATTATAATCTTGAGGAAAACGGAAAAGTAGTCGGTTATGCGATCTCCCAAAACTATAAAGAGTTTCTAACCTATATGGCCTCTCTGAATAAAAAGGGGTATATCGATCCGGAATTCACTACCTTAAACCGCGCTAAAAGCTGGGAAAAGTTCGCTGCCGGGAAATACGGCGCAGCGCAGGTGCAAGTACAAGCTGCGGGCATGGTGCCTTTTACGTTCAATCGTCCGCCCGGAAATCTCGTCCTGAAGGATCCGACTGCGAAATTCCTGTTCACCCCGCCGCCGATCGGTCCTAAAGGTCAGCAGGGTTCGGCTGCCTACACGCCTGTAGACGGACTTGGCTACGCAATGGTCATTAAAAAGGACGTCTCGGATGAAAAATTAGCGCGTATTCTTCAGATCTTTGATTATTTGAACTTGGATAAAGACGGGCTCATGCTCTCCGCGTTCGGTGAAGAAGGCAAAGATTATACATGGGAAGCTGAGCCTTATAAGTCGGCTGTCATTCCTAAACAGACAGCGGAAGCCGATCGCGAAAAAGACGGGATAGGTTACTATAATTTACCGATCCAATTAGGAAATGTGAATGCGTATTACAGCAATGCGGCTGTTTCGAAATTGACCGATCTCTATTTCGGTGTTGAAGCAGGCAGGAACATTGCCTATCGGCCGTTTAAGTGGGATTATTTCAATCAAACCAAATACAACGAACTGAATACCAAATATGCTGCGAAATTAAAAACGATAACGGATGAATTCTTGTTTAAGGCTATTACAGGCGAGCTTAACGTCGATTCTGCCTGGGATGCCTACGTGAAAAATTGGCGCAGCAGCGGCGGTGATGAACTTCTTGCCGAACTGGAAAAAGCGCCGAAAGTCGCCGATCTCCGCAAGAAGTAACGTTAGGTAAAGCGAATATGCACTAAAGTGGGGTAGATTTGTCAGTGGCAAATCTACCCGCTTGCTGGAAAGGCGGTAGAAAGATGGCAATCTCAGTTGAAACTCCCATCATGAAAGCGAAATCAGACCGAGCTCTGAAGTGGAAAAAAGCCAAAAAAATGAAAATGTTATATGTGCTTTTACTTTTGCCTGTGATTCATCTCGCAATTTTTCATTATGCGCCGATGTATGGCGTTATCATTGCTTTTAAGGATTTTAAAGCGGGGCTTGGCATTTGGGACAGTCCTTGGAACAATTTCGAACATTTTAAAAATATGTTTCACGATTTTGTATTTATACGAGCACTTCGAAATACGGTCATCATCAGCGTGCTGCGGCTTGTGGTAGGCTTTACGTTCCCGATTATCTTTGCGCTGCTGATCAACGAAATCATGCACAATAAATTCAAGAGAACCGTGCAAAGTATCTCGTACTTACCCCATTTTATGTCGTGGGTCATTATTGCCAGCATGGTCGTAGAGGTCTTCTCGCCACAGCGGGGGATTGTCAATTACCTCATTACGTTATTCGGCGGCACACCGATCAATTTTTTATCCAGTAAAACTTTTTTCGTTCCTCTTCTATTGATTTCCGATGCCTGGAAAGAGGTGGGCTGGGCGTCGATTCTATATCTGGCTTCGATATCTTCAATTTCACCGGAGATTTATGAAGCGGCAGAATCAGATGGGGCTAACCGTTTTCACAAAATGATTTATATTACACTGCCATCGCTTATTCCTGTGATCACGATTCTATTTCTACTTCGTTTGGGTCACATCTTGTCCGGCGGGTTTGATCAAATCCTTAATTTGTATAGTCCGTTGGTCTATGAAGTTGGAGATATCGTGGATACCTATGTGTATCGCGCGGGTCTCGTCGAATTTCGATTGGATTATTCCGCTGCAGTCGGACTGTTCAAAAACCTGGTGGGGGTTGTTCTTCTCGTCACAGTGAATCAGATTGTACGCAAATTCAACGACTATGGGGTGTGGTGAACATGAGGCAAGTGCAGCAAAGAGCAGGCAGAATCGGCATCAGGCTCCAACCCGGTTGGTGGTTTGTTGGTCTAAACAGCATGTTTATGATTCTTTTTTCATTGGTCATCCTCTATCCGTTCTGGCAGGTGGTCGTGCTCTCTTTTTCCGACGGAAGAGAAGCTACGACGCTCGGTTTTCATTTTTGGCCGAAACATTGGTCCTTTGAAGCCTATCGGTATTTGCTTTCCTCCGGGGAGATCGTTCGACCCTACATCAACTCCATTGTACGTACAGTTCTAGGGACTCTACTTGAGGTTTTATTTACCATTCTGGCTGCTTACCCGCTTGCCAAGAAAGAACTGCCTTTTCGCGGAGGGCTGACCACATACTTCATCATCCCGATGTTTTTCAGCGGGGGGTTAATTCCTACGTATCTGATTATTCGCAGTTTGGGGCTCCTCGACAACTTTTTAGTTCTCATTATTCCGGGGGCCGTTGCCATCTTCAGTATTATCATCATGCGGAACTATTTTATGTCATTGGATACAGCGATGGAGGAATCCGCCGTGATCGACGGAGCGGGTTATTTGACGCTTCTGTTTCGAATCATTTTGCCGGTGTCGACACCAGTACTGGCTACGATCGCGCTTTGGGGAGCTGTTGAGCATTGGAACGCCTGGTTTGATGCCATGATCTATATTCGCGACCGCAACTTGACGGTAATTCAAGTGATTATGCGTGAGATGCTGGCATCGGTCAGCGAGCAAAGCAACGAGGTGATGCTTAGCAATAATGCGCAGCAAGCGCAGCTTGCGATGAGCAATGTCCGCTCGGGGATTGCGCTGCTTTCGATTGGACCAATCATATTCATCTATCCATGGATGCAAAAATATTTCATTAAGGGAGCTATGATTGGCTCCGTAAAAGGTTGAAATCGGGAGGGAACCTATGCGTATTCGTTTTGATTTATTTCCCGGCGGAAAGAGCAAAGCTCTGACATTAAGTTACGATGACGGACGGGAATTTGACCGGGAAATGGTTCGGATCTTAAATCGTTACGGCATCCGGGCGACGTTTCACTTGAACTCTGGCTTCTTGGGCAAGCCAGGGTATTTGGAACGTTCGGAAGTGAAAGAATTATTCAGCGGGCATGAGGTGTCCGGGCATACAGTTAACCATCCGTTTTTGAATATGTCGCCAAAGGAAAGGATCGCCGATGAGATTTTGCAGGATCGCAGCGCGTTGGAGCAACTTGCCGAATATCCCGTAAAGGGGTTGTCATTCCCGTACGGCGCTTGGAACAAGGAGGTTGTGGCGCTGCTTCCTGCCCTTGGCGTGGAATATGCCCGAACCACGAATCATCATGGCGGCTTTCATATGCCGGACGATTTTTTATTATGGTCGCCGACTTGCCATCATCGCGATATGCTGGAGTTCGGTCAGAAGTTTATCGATGATCAACCGCGTCATCCACGCCTGTCACTGCTCTATGTGTGGGGTCACAGCTATGAGTTTAACAACAATAACAACTGGGATCAGCTAGAGCAATTTGGCGAAAGGATCGGTCGCCGACCTGATGTGTGGTATGCGACCAATATTGAAATCGTGCTGTACATGACGGCATTGCGTCAATTGCGGTTTGCTGTTTCAGGTGAATGGGTTCATAATGCAAGCGCCCTATCTGTATGGCTGAGCGTGGAAGGGCAAGCTGTTGAAATCCAACCGGGCGAAACCAAAAGGTTGGTCGTGTGAAATCAAGTATGCTGCGAAAGTGGTTAATATAGAAACGTACAAACGAGTGTTAAAGGAGGCGAACCTTCTTAACACTCGTTACTGTGTTGAAATTATCCTTTAACACTGCCGGCGGTTAAACCTTCAATGAGAAATTTCTGAATGATAGCAAAGATCACGATAATCGGAAGGATGATAATCACACCGCTAGCCAGGATGCCTCCCCAATTGGTAGAGCCCATGCTTTCCATCACTTCGGCGATGCCGACTTGAACGGTTTTGGCAGATAGAGAGTTCGTTAGAATTAGCGAGTATTGGTAATCGTTCCAACCGAGAATAAAGGAATAGAGGCTAATCGCAACTAAGCCTGGCAAAGCAAGTGGAATCACGACAGCAAATAATGTTTTGAATTTCGTAGCTCCATCCATGTAGGCCGCTTCTTCCAGATCGATCGGGATGGTTTTGAAAAAACCGCTCATGATCCAGACGCCAACAGGAATGGTCATTGTACCGTAAATCATGACGAGAATGGTTTTCGTATTCAAAAGCGATACCATGGAGGCAAACTTATACCATGGAATCATAATCATGGGGCCTTGAATCATTTGGGCCAATACGAGCAGGACGAAGATCAGCTTGATCCCTGGAACTTTATATCTGGCTAAACCATAACCGCTGATACATGCGATCAAACCGGTTATCAACGCAGTAATCGCGCAGGTGATCAGGGAGTTGGACAACAGTTTGCCGAGCTGTATCCCTTTTTTTCCGAGAGCCCATGAATAACTATCCAAGGTAAAAGGCGACACCAACCAAGTCGGTTTAGAGGCAAATATGGCTTCGTCGCTCTTGAATGACGTATCCAATAGCCAGAGAAAAGGGACTAAGGTAAAAACTAATAATAGGAACAGAATCGTATATTTCCAACATCTCATCAAGTAAGTTTCTCTCATGTTCTCGCCCCTTAACTATTATCTTTACCAAACAATCGTGCGTAAACAAATACCATCATCAACACAATCAGCATCGATAAAGTTCCAATAGCAGCACCCTTACCCAAGTCCAAATAAACGAACGCGTGCGTGTATAAATAGGTCGGCAGAATGCTGGTTGTGTAACCCGGCCCACCGTTGGTTAGTGCCCAGATCATTTCGAACTTCGTCCAAGAAGCGATGATGGAAACCATACCGGTGACATACATGATCGGTTTTAACGAAGGTAGGGTGACATAAAGGAATTTTTGCC
The DNA here is from genome assembly GCF_003955665.1 of Paenibacillus whitsoniae. GTDB lineage: Bacteria > Bacillota > Bacilli > Paenibacillales > NBRC-103111 > Paenibacillus_E > Paenibacillus_E whitsoniae. The sequence goes on along the minus strand of NZ_RXHU01000022.1, from coordinate 255,961 downwards.
AAGTGGTTGCTCCGTCTATTTCTGCCGCTTCCTTCATCTCACTGGAAATTCCCTGTAGGGCGGAAAGCAGCATCAACGTGACATAGGGAAATCCTTTCCATGTGGAAGTGAGCAGCAAGGACGGCCACACCCAAAATTCGTGTCCAAGCCAGACAATGTTGTCTTGAAGCAGATGCAGCAGCTTTAAGTAGTAATTGAGCAGCCCATATTGTCCGTCGTAAATCCATTTCCAAATGATGCCGATGACAACAACAGGAGAAACCCAGGGAACCATCACTAACCCGCGCCAAAGGCCTCGAAGTCGAAGCTTCTGATTCAGGATGAGCGCAGCAGGAACGGCAATGAGAAATTGCAGCAGCGTGGAACCAAGGACCCAAACAAGACTATTTCTAAGAATAGTCCAGAAATGTTCATCATGCATCGTCAACTCTTTATAGTTGTTCAAGCCCGTAAATTGCATGCCACCGCCATGAAGAAGCGAGTATTTGAAGAAGCTGAGACGAACCGTATCGAACAAAGGATAGAACTGAAAGATAGCAACGTATAATACGACTGGCGCAAGCAGCATATAGCCGAAAGCATACCGTTTGATTGGGGTGTTCATAGATGAACTTCCTCCTCTGTAAGCGAAATAAAAAAGGGGAACCGCGACTGTATAATCCTTGTCAGTTCCCCGATGAAGCATGACGAAAGTTATTTAAACTTATCTTTAATTTTATTGATCCCGTCTTTGATCGCTGTATACGATTCTTCCGTACTCAGTTTACCCATAAGAAGCTTCGTCATATTATCTTGCACAAGGGTCTCGATCTCCGGCTGTCCTAGGATAGTTGCCATGGGTACGCCGTTGTTGACAAGAATTTGGTTAAAGTCTTGCAAAATTCGCTTGTGTCCATCGATGGCTTTGGGATAAACCTTTTCAGCCTTCTTGACGATTTCATCCAAATTGGCATTTTTGACTGCGGTGACGTTGACGACGGCAGCTTCTGTCGTATTAAACTCGGAGGACGACCACTCTTCGATTAGCCTCCAAGCGACATCTTTATTTTTGCTGCCTTTGAACATGCCTACGCCAACGCTCGAGACAGGGGCTTGCGCATTGGGCCCGGAAGGTCCCTTCGGATAAGGAATCGCTCGGGTAACCTTAATGATGTCTGGATTGATGCTGTAGACATTCGCGGAAAAGTAGGTTCCTGCAGCAACCATGCCTACTTCTCCGTTGCTGAATGAGCGCCACATTTCCGGATAACCCCAAGTGAAATGTGCTTTCGGTTCATAGGCTTCCAGCCGTTTGAAATGATCCAGCGTCTCGATATATTTCTTCTTGGATGCTTCCGACGTATCGTCCAGCACTAGGCCATTGCTGTAAGCAGCCGTAAAGGGAACTCTGAAAGCGAAGCGAGCTACGCCCAGCGGGTATCCGAAGCCGTACTTATCGCCTTTGGTCATGAGCTGCGCTGCTTTCTCTACGCTGTCCCACGTTTTCAAGTCTTCGATTTTCATGCCGACTTCATTCAACATTTGTTCATTGACCATGAGAGTGAAGGAGTTGGCAAGGTTCGGAACGGAATAGATTTTATCTCCTTGGGACGCATACTCCAGTGTGCCTGGGAGAAAATCTTCTTTTTTCAATGCGGCTCCTTTTTTATTGAAATAGGGGGAAAGATCCTCCAAGCCATTCAGCTGGACAAGGTTGGTGACGTCTTGGGTCATCGTGATATCCGGAAAGTCAGCAGAAGAAAGCATAATAGGCAATTTCTTATCCATATCCTGCCAGGACAAGAACATATACTCAATGTTGACGTTCGGATACTTTTCTTTCATTTTTGTTTTAAATTGATCGGCTAACTCTTTCTCTGCCTCGGATGTCCCCGGATAGACGAACCGGATATCCGCTTTCACGGTTTTCCAATCGATTTCTTTCGAGGCTGCGGCTGGTGTTGACGCTTGTCCGCTATTGTCCGCTGGTTTCGAACTGCAGCCGGTCAGCGCTGCTCCTGCCAGTAACAATAGACTGATGAGAACCGCTGCAGGCTTTTTTACTTGTTTCATGTTTACCCCTCCTTGATGATTTGCTTACAAATTTATCGTAAATGTTCTCGAATTGTATTACAATGTGACGATTTTAAGGATTGGTGGACTTATTCATGCAAGTGCGGGATGACTATACCGCAGACGGTTATAAAGCTTTATAATGCAATTAATTACCAGAAGTGAGGAGAAAACAGGATGTTTCAGTTCCAAACCTTACAAACCAAAATGCTGGTTTCCTTCATTTTGCTCGTGCTGATTCCCGTCATTGGCCTTGGCAGCTTCTCGTATAGCATAGCAACCCGCTCTTTGGAGAAACAGACGATGCAGAATCAAGTGCAAATCATCCGGTTGATTGCAGACAATGTGAAACATATGCTGGATGATGCAACGGACCTCTCTTCCTTTATTGTGGGGAACGAAACCATTCAATCGCTGCTAAGCGAGGTCAGCCCTCCGTCTGCAGGCGATCCGCAAAAGACGATTTTTAATTATTTATCTAATTTGAAAATAGCGAAAAAGTATATCTCACTTATTATCTTGTATGGCGAAAATGATTTTATATTTAAGGATTTCTCCGGGTTTTATAGGCAGGTGGTGCCCTATGAGGAATTTAAAGATTCCCCCTTGTATATGGCGACAGCAGCGCTTGACGGCCAGCCTCACTTGGATTATTCAGGCTCCTCGCTGTTTATATATGCACATAATTACAATGATATCGTGCTAGGCCGGCGGATTGTAAGCTTGTATGATGCCGACAAAAAGCTGGGCATGTTTTTTCTGGGCATGAATCGGGATGCGATCCGTGAGGCCATCCAGGACGTGCAGATCAGCCGGACGACCAATCTGCTTCTGTTCGACGATAATTATCATCTCGTTGCCAGCAAACTGGATGATAAAGAAATGAGCAAGCATTTTAAAGACAATGTAAACGGAATTAAACAACTGCTGCAGCCCAATCAAACCTGGATGTATGAAATCGAGAATAAAAAATATTTAGCCGCGAACACGTCCATTGAGGCTTATGGCTGGCATATTGTGAGCCTAACTCCCATGGAAGACATCCAAAAGCAATATGGCATTGTGCTCAGCAGCACGATTATCCTGTCATTCTCGCTCCTGCTCGTGGCGATTGTGATGTCAATCTTGCTTTCCAAAGGCATTACCTTGCCGATTAAGAAATTGCTGCGGTCTATGAATAATTTTAAACGAGGGGACTTTAATCAAAAGGTTCCCGTGGAGTCGAAGGATGAAATCGGGCTGCTCACGCAAAAGTACAATGAAATGGTCGCCCAATTGAATGAGTTAATTCAGAAAGTGTATATCAGTCAAACGAATCAGAAGATGATTGAATTGAGGACGCTGCAAGCCCAGATTGAGCCGCATTTTCTCTACAATACGTTGGATTACATTTTCTTTAGCTCCAAAATTAACGGAGATAATCACACGGCGAAAGTCGTTCAATCGTTAAGCGAATTATTTCGGCTCTCGCTGAATAAGGGTGAAGATTACTACAAATTGGAAAATGAAATCAATCAAATCAAAGCCTACATCAGTATTCAGCATGCACGTTTCCCTAGTCGATTCACGCCCATTTGGGATATTGATGCTGCAATTGGCCATTTTATTACGATGAAGCTTCTGCTCCAACCTATTGTGGAAAATGCCATCCTGCATGCCTTCGAACCGGAAATGGAGCGCCAAGGTGTTCTTCTGCTTCGTTCCTATGTTCAAGGAAACGATATTGTTTGCATCGTGCAGGACAATGGCAAGGGCATGGATCCTGACCAGGTGAAACAACTGTTGTATATTCCAGTACGAAGCAAAGGCGGGTATGGCTTGCGCAATGTGAATGAAAGGCTGCAGATGATGTTCGGCCCTGCCTATGCGCTGCAAATCAACAGCACGCCTGATGTCGGAACCACGGTAATTGTACGAATTCCAATGATCGAGAATGAAGCACAATGGGGGAAACTATATGAAAGTCATGGTCATTGATGATGAAGCGATCGTTATAAAAGGATTAAGGATGATCATTCCCTGGGAAGAATACGGCTTCGAGTGGCTGCCGCCGGCGGAAAACGGAAGGAAAGCCTTGGAGCAAATGGCCTGCACCATGCCCAATTTGATTATCGTAGATTGCCAGATGCCCGTCATGGGGGGCGTGGAGCTGCTTGCCGAAATTCGCAATCGGGAATGGGCAATGAAATCCGTCATTCTCAGCGGTCATGATGAATTCGATTATGTCAGACAAGCGCTTCAGCTTGGCGCCTCTGATTATCTGCTGAAGCCGCCGGACACGGATATGCTGTTAGAAGTGCTCGTTAAGATCAAAAAGGAATGGGAGGAAGAAAATCAACGATACCGCCAGCTGCAGGAAAATATGCCGCTAATCCGTGACAGGTTTCTGAGAAGCTTACTGGAAGGAGCCAGGCTCCCCGAGAAGCTGTTTATAGAGAAAACGGCCTATCTGAACGTTCCTTTAACCTTGGAGCCTTTCCGAATCGTCTTGCTGCAAATCGAACAGGATCCTGAAATGCTCAGAGATTTTAATTATGAAGATCAACAGCTGATGAATTTTGCTATTCAGAACATTGCGGAGGAAACGTTGCAGCAATGGGAAAAGAAATGCATTTTTCTGGAGACATCGGGTAAGTTTGTACTGATTATGCATATGACATGCTCCCTGGAGGAACTTCGCCGTGACCTGCGGCAGTTGGTGATGAATATAAAGATGACCTTAAAATACTTTGTTACCGTCGGCGTCTCTGCCCATAACGGACAGTTGCTTCACGAAGGAAAGATGGCCTATGGACAAGCCAAGATGGCCTTGGAATACAAATATTATACCGGGCCGAATGAAGTTATTTTTATTGACGATGTAGACTGGGAAATGTCCAAGAGCAGGAAAAAGAGCGATGGACAGGATTCACTGATAACGGAAGCGCCTGCCGCGGAAGACCTATCAACGGCTTATGAACGGCTGCGAATGGCGCTCAAGATCGGCAATCTTCAGGAATTGGAGGCGTGGATGCAATACTTTTTCACCGAACTGCAGGAGAAAGAGATCGCGATTCCATTGACGAAAACAGAAAGTCTGCAAGCCATGATCTATGGCGCCAATGTGATATCCGAGCTGCATCCCAAGATGCAATTGGATCAGTTGTTGACCGCTGAACAGATTCAATGTGTTGTAGCCGCCGCTACCTTGCAGGAGCTGAGTCAAATCTGCAAGTCGTTCCTTCGCTATTTGCTCCACCTGACCGTTGAGTTGCGCAAATCTGGCAGGAATAACGTTGTGGAGAACGTGAAGGCTATGCTGGAGACTCAATTTGCCAGCAACCTTTCGCTGGATATCATTGCTAAAGAAGTATTTGTATCGCCTGTCTATTTGAGCTTTTTATTTAAGCAGGTCGAGGGCATAAATTTAACCGATTATATAACCCAGGTTCGGATGGATAAGGCCAAGCAACTGCTGCTGGGCTCTAATCTCAAAACGTATGAAATCGCGAATCGCGTGGGGTACCAAGACGAGAAATATTTCAGTAGACTCTTCAAAAAGAGAATCGGGATGACCCCTACTGAATTCCGTCAATAAGACCAGCGAGATCAAGTGAGCGATTGTAGCAGGGAGAGATGTCTATGAAGTTGAGTATTTCTGGCAAGGTCATGTTTATTTACAGCTTGGTCTTTATTGCGATCATTTTTTTAACCTTTTGGTTATCTTATGCAGGAACCGTTGGACGATTGGAACAGGATCTGCAGACTACCCATCTTGCCTTGTTAAAGCAGATTGATGATAAGATCGAAATCGTTTTCCGCCAAACGGAGAAAGATTTGCTGAATATGTCGCAGGAGTTAGAGTATGTTTATTTCATGTATGACAGTTATGATGATGCGGCTCAGAAATATGCGAATTTTTTTGGATTGTCCAACAAGCTGAAAACGCTTGTACATACGAATGAACTGTTTTCATCTATATTCCTTTATTCAGAGGTAAGCGGTGATATGCTAACCGATAAAATCTATATGAAGGGGGATGTCTCACAAGACACCTGGTTGGCTAACTACATAAAGATGAAAGGTCATTCAAAATGGTTGGCAACACATAAAGTATGGGACGGCGAAAAAGAACAGGATGTCATCACGCTGATCCGCTCCTATCCTTCCATCAGCAGCCCTGAATATCGAAAAGGACTTGTTGCCATCAATATCAATGAAGATGTTCTTTATCGAATGATCAAGAATGTGTATGAAAAAGAGCAAGATGGACATACCTTCATCATTGATGATCAGGCCAATATAGTGACGCATGATGACTCAACGCAATTGTATAAAAACTTGGCGAATATTCCTTATATTGGGCAGGTTTTGAGCCGCAGCGGTAGCGGACATTTCACAGTGAAAATAGAGGGGATTGAGCAATCGATATTTTATACGGCCTCAAATTATACAGGGTGGCGAATTGTCAGCGTAATTCCCAAATCTAACATGTATCAGCCTTTGGAATCTACACGGAGTTTGATGATTGCGTTTGCCGTCGGCATGGTTCTTCTAGCTCTTACAGTTCTTTTTTACGTAAACCGTCGGACCTTTAAGCCCTTGGACCGATTAGTCGGGAAAATGTCAGGAGCGTTCAAGCCAGTCCATCCGGAGCATGAATCAGTGAGAGGTTCCGTTGGACTGGGTTACCTAGAAACGGTATTCGACCAAATGTTTGTAGACCGTGAGCACCTAGAGAAGCAGGTCCGGGATTCCAAACCCGTATTGAAATGGAGAATCATCTTAGACATGCTGTCCGGGTATAGAACGGAGTACGCCTCTGTGCGCCATCACCTGGAATTCACCGGAATCCGCTTGTATGCTCATAGGTTTGTCGTGTGTACGGCCGAGATCGCTAAGGAAGGCAGCGTTAGCCCGAAAGATGTAACCTTGTATACGTATGCGTTATGCAACGTTGCGGAAGAGTTGATGAATATGGAGAACTCGGGGGCCGCAGTCGATTTAGGAGCGGGGTTCGCTGCCATCGTTTTTAGTTTTGCAGAAGGAGATAGGGAACAAAACCATCTGCGTGCATTGGCCGTCCTCGATTTGGTCTTGGATGTCATGAAGAGGCAATTCGAGCTTCAAGTGACCATCGGTGTAGGAAGATGTTATCAGGAAATGAAGGATATTCCCGTATCGTACGAGGAGTCGCAAAAGGCTCTGCAATATAAAATGGTCATCGGCAGTCATTCCGTTATTTCTATCGAAGATGTGCTGGGGCATGATAATCAGGACTATTACCGCTTGATAACGATGACGGATCGAATTGTGGAAGCGGTAAAGCAGACAGAGAACGGGATATTAGAGGGATACATATCCGAATTGTTTATAGAAGCGGTCAACGGCAGCTTATCTCCCGATTTGATAAGGCAACTCTCCTACGAATTGATCATGAAATCATTGCAGGTCGTTGCTTCGGTCGGCATAAATACAGAGGAAACGCTTAGAGAGATGGGGAATCTCCACCAACGGATTCATCAATGCGACAATTGGCAGGATGCACAACGGATTGTCCAAACCGTACTTGAAGGACTTGCGGGGAAAATTGAAGAAAAACGAAGTCAACGGGGAAGCAATAAAACCATAGATAGGTTATTGCCTTACATTCAAGATCATTATCGTGACAGTGAATTTTCTCTCGAGTTGCTGTCCGAAAGGTTTCAGTTAAATCCGACCTACGTTAGCAAGTTGTTCAAAGAATATACGGAGAAAAACTTCATTGATTATTTGATTGAGATCCGGATTAATGCTTCCAAGGAGCTCCTTGCTGTTAAGAACCGCAAGATTAACGATATAGCGGAAGGGGTTGGATACACGAATACACGCAGCTATCTTCGCGCTTTTAAAAAATATACGGGCATGACACCAACCGAATATCGGGAGTGGGTGCTCATGTCTGAAGAAAAATCAGCGTCGGAGTAAGCTTCAACGAGCAAAACCTAAGATTAAGGTACCACCCTAAAGAAATGTAACCAGACCAAATACAAAAAATAGATACGAAGCACATAACAAGTCTATTTCCTTCTCTTATCGCCTAACCTACAATCAAACCGTAAGCGAACGAAGGTTTGACAAATGACATAACGAGAGGGTGATACGATATGAAGGGTAGGCTCCCGGCAACAGAATTACGGACCGGGACACAAACGGTTGGTATCGGAAAGTTCAGGCAAACGGTATGGAGAAGGCTGATGCAGGATAAACATTTATATTTGATGCTCCTGCCTGTCATCAGCTTTTACATTCTGTTCAAGTACGCTCCGATGCTCGGTGAGATCATAGCATTTAAGAATTATCGGTTTGTGGACGGCATTTTCGGAAGCCAATGGGTTGGATTCAAGCATTTTCAAATGATTTTCACAAGCCCGGACTTTTGGCGGATTTTGAGAAACACACTCGTACTTAACCTGTACAGTCTCATTCTCGGATTCCCCGTCCCGATTGTCCTTGCACTTTTGCTCAATGAAGCAAGGCGGAAATGGTATAAGAGCATGGTGCAAAATATGCTGTACGTTCCTCACTTCATGTCATGGGCAGTGCTCGGCGGAATTGTGGTTGCCGTGTTATCACCAAGCACGGGAGTTGTGAATATGGTCATCAAGAAATTAACTGCATGGGACTCCGTTTACTTCATGGCCGACTCGTTCTGGTGGCCGATTGTCTATACGTTATCGAGTACCTGGAGGGAAGCAGGGTGGGGGACGATTCTGTATATGGCGGCAATCGTCTCGATTGATCCGCAGCTCTATGATGCAGCGAAGATGGACGGTGCCAACAAGCTACGACAGATATGGCACATTACATTACCAGGCATTCGCAGTACGATTGCCATACTGCTTATTCTTAGAATGGGGCAAATGATGGATGTGGGGTTGGAACAAACACTTGTTCTGCAAAATAACTCGGTACTTGATGTTGCAGATGTAATTAGCACCTATGTGTATCGGGTAGGTTTGCAGAATATGAGTTACAGCTATACAACAGCGATAGGTTTGTTCCAATCGGCTGTCGGCCTGATCCTGATCGTTGGCGTTAACCGGATGATTCGAATGTCCGGAGAACGGGGGTTATGGTAAGCCATGTATAGGACTAACAAAAAGATGCTAAATGGATTTGCAAGAATAAGTGTTTACATACTCCTTGGCTGTTTCTCATTATTGACTCTATTCCCATTCTGGTACGAAATTGCGGCATCTTTCAGCAGCAGCAGAGCGATTAATTCCGGAGAAGTTTTCTTATGGCCAGTCGAGTTCAATGTAGTTGCCTATGAACGTTTGTTTGACGATGGCCAGTTATTTGTAGCCATGCGCAACACAGTTGTTGTCACGGTTGTCGGAACGGCGCTTAATATGGTCATGACCATTCTGGCAGCTTATCCGCTCTCAAAAAGAAGACTCCTCGGTCGAAACACGCTGCTCATGATGATCACGGTTACGATGTTGTTTGTTGCTGGCATCATTCCTAACTTTATCCTCATCAAAACGTTAGGTTTAATGAACTCGTACTGGGCTGTTTGGCTGCCTGGATTAATCAGCACCTACAATATGTTTGTGATGAAAACATTTATGGAAGGGCTGCCTGAGGAAATTGAGGAGTCTGCATCTATGGATGGTGCCGGCGATTGGCTAAAATTAATGCAGATCTTTATCCCGCTCTGTAAGCCTATTTTGGCTGCATTATCCTTGTTCTATGCCGTTAGTTGGTGGAACAGCTACTTTAACGTGATGCTCTACATCACAAAGTCGGCCAAACTGACCGTTATGGTAAAGGTTTATCAGATGGTTAACAAGGTAGATGAGAATTTATTAAACAATATTGGAGGAAATGATGCGGCGGAACGAATTCTGCTTACTCCGGAAGCGATAAAAGCAGCTGCTGTTGTCATCGCTGTGATGCCGATTCTTTGCGTATATCCATTCCTTCAGAAATATTTTGTCAAAGGCGTTTTGATCGGTTCGGTCAAAGGTTGATCTCCAAAGCGAACTGACGCTAGATTTCCATTTCATACAGATAAAGGGGATAAATTGAATGAGCAAGTTCAAATACGCAGGAAATGCCGTTCTCGCTGTAACCATGGCTTTGTCATTACTTGTCGCATGCAGCTCCAATCAGACTTCTTCGGTACCAACAAGCAGTTCGCCGGCTTCCTCCTCAGCACCCAGTTCGGGACCTAAGAAAGAAATCAGCATATCGATGTTCGATCGCGGTACGGTACCGACGGAGGAAGGCACTTATGAAAACAATCGGTGGACAAAGTGGATCAATGAGAAGTCGCCTGTGAATGTCAAATGGGTTCCCGTTACCAGGAGCCAAGCGCAGCCCAAATTGAATGCTCTTATCGCTTCCGGTGAAGCGCCTGATTTAATCTGGGAATACGACCGAAATTATATTAGCCAATTGGCCAACCAAGGCGTTATTCAGCCGATCGGCGATTATATCAACAAGTACAGCACAACGTACAAAGCATATCTGGAGAAACACCCGGAGCTCAAGCCTTATTTGAACGTCAACGGTCAAACGTATGCGGTTTCGTTCGCGCGAGAAACAGTCGCCAATCACGGCATGTGGATTCGTCAGGACTGGTTGGATAAGCTAGGACTGAAAGCTCCGACTACGGCTGAAGAATTTATAGAAGTCGCTCGCAAATTCAGAGATGGCGATCCGGATGGCAACGGTAAAGCGGACACCGTACCGATCTCATTAAGCGGTAGCGGCACCGGTATTTTGCGAGCTTTATTTTTCACCCAAGAAAATCAGTGGTATGTGGAAGGCGGCAAGCTGGAATACGGCAGGCTCCTTGACCGTTTTACGGATTCGCTTGCGTTCCAGAAGCAGCTTTTTGACGAGGGATTGATCGACAAGGAATATATTACAGACACCAACTTTCAGCGTTCAAGTCAGTTGTTGACGACCGGTAAAGCAGGCATATATTTGGGACAATGGGGTACGGTAAATATCGATAACGCCTATCGCGATTTACTGAAAAATGTGCCGGATGCGAAGTTGGTTCCGCTTGAATCGATCAGCACCAAGTATGGCAAGAGCGGCTTATACCAGGAAGCGCCTCCGAGTGTATTTACGGTATTCAACAGTAAAATGAAGGAAGATCAAATCAAATCAGCCATTCAATTTTTAGACTGGATGCTGAAGGATGGATGGGTGCCTCTCAAGTATGGGGAGGAGAACGTCCATTATAAAACGGTTGATGGCGCTAGGCAGACCATCAATCAAGACAAATTTGTCAAGGAAGTCAGTTATGCCGGCGAGTACGCGCTTATGATCGATTCGATTATGACACCTAAATTGATTATAGACACGGCGGCGAAGGATGAGCTATCCCAGAACTATGCCAAGTTGAAGGCGAAGTCGCTTGAATTGGCAATGAAGAATGTGTACCGGAGAGATATTCCGTATAGCCCGGATATTCCTGAATTAACCCAGTTGATCGCTACGTTCTCACCGATCGCCGTTCAGATTGAAACGAAAGTGGTTACCGGCGGGAAGTCGATAACAGCCCAGGATGGAATGAATGATCTTCGCAAAGAATGGAAGCGCCTAGGCGGAGATAGCGTCGACAAACAGGTTCAGGATTGGTACCAGAAGAACAAGAACAATTTTAAATAACAATCGGTAACGAAATTGGCAAACTCTTTTTCCGGATGTCCGTGATGTCCGGGAGAAGAGCTTGGCTTATAAGTTAAAAATAACGAGAAGAGGTGAGTTCGTGTTAAAAAAAATGCAATTGAAAGTAACAAGCATGGTTTTAGCCTTTTCAATGACAGCCGCTTTGCTCCAAGGTTTTGTTGCTCCGCTTGTTCCCTTTGCAAATGATAACATGTCAGCTTTTGCAGCGTCAGCCGATCCAGTTAGCTCCCAGTTATATCCGAGCGAAGACACCTATGTCAGAAATGGAGGGAACGCGAATACGAATTTTGGATCCACTACAACACTAGGTGTAAAGAGTTTTGCTGCAGATATTAATATTAACCGACAAGCTTTCATGAAATATGATTTAAGTTCTTTTGCAGGTGAGATCGGATCCGCCAAGTTAAAGATATATGCTATTGACACGGAGAATTCAACGATCGGCGTTCAAGTATTTGGCATGGAAGACGACGCATGGAAAGGAAACACGGTAACCTGGAATACCAAGCCTATTCCCGAACATTACATAGCCAATATCAATGTAGGCAAAACAGCGAGCTGGTATGAAATCGATGTGACGGCATTTGTGAAAAAGCAAAAGGCGTTGGATCAGACGGCAAGTTTCGCGTTCTTGGAGCAGGCGGCAATAGGTCATGCTGTGAACATCAACAGTGTGGAGAATGTGGAGAACCGTCCGTATTTGGAGATTTCCGCTGATCGAATAAATGCAAGCTCTCCCAATTGGCCATCTGGGGGATCCGTCAACATTTCTAACGTGAGCGCAACAAGCCTGCAGCTGAACTGGTCTGCGGCGGCAGACCCTGCAGGCGTGACTAGCTATAACATTTATCAAAACGAAAATGTCATCGGAACGGTTGGCGGATCGGTAACCTCGTATACGGTGACAGGATTGCAGGTCGGACAGAAGGTTACGTTCAAGGTTGAAGCCGGTAATGCCCTGAATCAATGGAGTAACGACGGGCCCTATGTGACCATAACGTTGCCCAACCCTAAACAGACGGTTTTGCTGCCACTCGAGGACACTTATGTTCGGGGCGGCGGGAACGCGAATGATAACTATGGAACATCTGCGTTGCTAGGCGTGAAGAATTTTGATGCAGATGCCAATTTAAACCGGCAAACGTATATGAAATATGATTTAAGTTATTTTGCCAGCGAGATCGCTTCGGCTAAATTAAAGATCTATGCCATTGATACCGAGAATTCGACGATTGGTGTCCAAGTATTTGGCATGGAGAATGATGCATGGAAAGCAAACATGGTAACTTGGAATACGAAGCCAGCTCTCGATACTTACATAGCCAATATCAATGTAGGCAAAACAGCGGGCTGGTATGAAATCGATGTGACTGCTTTTGTGAAACGGCAAAAGGCGTTGGATCAGACGGTCAGTTTCGCGTTCATAGAGCAAGCTGCACAAGGGCATGCTGTGCAAATTAACAGCATGGAAAACACGGTGAACCGTCCGTATCTGGAACTTTCTACCGATCGCGTAAATGCAAACGCTCCCAATTGGCCGTCTGGAGGAAGCCTCACCATTTCGAATTTCAACGAAACAGGCTTGCAATTAAACTGGTCGGCTGCCGCGGATCCTGTAGGCGTGACCGCTTATAAAATTTATCAAAACGGCATCGAGCTAGGGACAGTAGCCGGTACTGCAAGCTCATTTACAGTTACGGGGCTGCAAATCGATCAAAAGTATACGTTTAAGGTCGAGGCTGGGAACGCCTTGAATCAATGGAGCACGGATGGCCCCTTTGTTACAGCGGCGCTGCCACCCACGAAACTGGTTCAGCTTCGTCCGGGTAATGTGTTTATCAATAATGAAGCTATTCAATTTAAGGTAATAACCACAAGACCAAGCGTAGCGTGGGAAGTCTTTGATTATCAAGGCGCTGCGGTTTCCGAGGGGATCAGCCCGGTTGCTCAGGGCGAGGCGATAGTGACGGTTCCTTTTACAACGTTCGGTTATTTCACCTTACAAATCAAGGTCGATTCTAACGTTAGTGATCCCATTTCCATCAAAACTCCGTTTGCCGTGCTTTCTCCCTTAGGTCAATCGGTGAATGAGAATTCACCGTTTGGGATGGCTACCCATCTGCACCGTATCCCGCCAGCGGATGCTGCTAATATGATCGACATGATGAACTATGCCGGTGTCGGTATGGTTCGAGACGGCAGAGAATGGAACAGTATTGAAAAGCAGAAGGGTTCATACACCTTTTCTCCTTCTCCCGATGATTACATGGCAAAGTTGAATGATGATCATTTTGATTTCATGTTTGTTTCCGGGTTCAACAACCCTTATTACGACAACAATAGCACCCCTTATACCAATGAGGGCCGCGAAGGATTCGCCAATTATGTGAAGGCGTACGCGGATCATTATGACGGGCAGCTTGATGCTATTGAAGTTTTCAATGAATTCAACGGAAGCTTCGGGGACAGAGGAAACGGCCCGGCAGATTCGAAGCCGGAATACTATTTTCCATTGCTGAAAAAAACATATGAAACCGTCAAGGCTGCGCATCCCGACTTGCCTGTCGTAGGCATGGTCATGGCGATTGACCTGAATTGGATGGAAAAAGTATTCCAACTTGGGGGCATGCAATATTTGGATGTGATTTCCGTTCATCCTTATGTATATCCAGGTGAGCCGGAGCGGTTGGAAAGTCAAATAATAGGTTTGCAGAACTTGATCCGGCAATACAATAACGGGCAGCTGAAACCGATCTGGATCTCTGAAACAGGCTGGCCGACGCAACGGGACAGTCGCGGAGTGGATGAACAGAAGCAGGCGGACTATCTAATTCGCAGTTATGTCGTTTCAATCGCGAACGGTATCGACAAAGTCATCTGGTACGATTTTATGAACGATGGCGTTCAACTCAATTATAACGAAGATAATTTCGGCATCATCCGTAATACCAATGATAAACTGGGCGCTTACACGCCTAAGCCTGCATACGCAGCTTATGCGACCATGTCAAGAGCGCTTGGCGGCGCACAGTTTGTAAGTAAGGATTCGACGGATACTGACATCCGAAGTTACGTTTTCCAAAAGGACGGTGAACAAATAAGAGCTATGTGGGCAGCAGGTTCGTCGGTTCCGGCTGTTATTCATACCGCCAATCCGATCCAAATCACGGATATGATGGGAAATACAGATACGTATGTCCCTCATAATGGGAACGTATATGTGACCTTAAACGATGAGCCGTATTTTATTAAAGGGCATATTTCCGGAGTCGAGAAGGATTCCACGTTCTCCCTGCATGGAAATCCCGCCCGGGTTGGTGATCCGATCCAGCTGACATTGGAAACCGATAATACAACATCTGCACCATACTCATTTAACTTGAAGGTTGAAGGTGAGTCACATCCGGTATTTGCCGAGGGTGGTCATAAGGTTACCCAAATGCTGACCGTCACCAATTTGAATGAACCCGGAACCCGCTTGGTTAAGGGCTTCTTGATGAAAGGGAATGACAAGATCGGCATAATAAGGAGCGCGGTTACAGCTCTTCAGTCTTATGAAGTCAAGGTTCGTCCCATTATTGCCGACGTAGATACGATGAGCAAAACGCTTCAAATTCAGATCAGCAATCTTTCTGCCACCAAAGGATTGCAAGTTAGAAAAGTCGAATGGAAGTTCGGTACGAAATCGGGAACGAAGGAATTGCATGCTGTGGTACAGTCCAGTTCTGCAGATGTATTTGATATTCCGCTTACCGGGTACGGTCTAGGGGTAACGAATACGCTTAAAGTCACGGTTTACTTTGATGACTACGACCCATTCACTTATGAAGGAACGGCTGAATTCAATCCCATTATGCAAGGGACGGTTAGCGTTGATGGAGCGCTCGATCCAGAAACGGCAGCCGCTTCCTCCACAATCGACCTGTCCAAGGGGACGGTCAAGATGACAGGTTATCAAGGATCAAATGATTTGAGCGGGAAATTTTGGCTTAACTTCGATTCAAATCGTCTGTATATCACAGCAAGAGTCAAAGATGACACCATGTCGGCACCTTTTTCTGGAGCGGACATTTATAAAAATGACAGCTTTCAATTCGCAATTTCGAACGGCCTCCCGGGAGAGAGTCTCAGTTGGTATGAATACGGGATTTCCCAAACACCAAACGGTCCGCAAATTTATCGCTGGATTACACCTCCGGGAGTAAGTAAAGGGTTGGTGACCAATGGCAATCTTGTCGTGACAAGAGATGAAGATCAGCACGAGACAATTTACGAATTGACGCTTCCTTGGTCGGAATTAACACCGATCAAAGCAGAAAGAAACGGAGTCATCAGCTTCTCATTATTAGTGAATGACAATGATGGTAACGGCAGAAAAGGTTGGATTGAATGGGGGGCCGGTATAGGTGACGGTAAATTATCCAATAAATTCCGTGCTATGCAGTGGATCGTAACGGATGATACCCCGCCTACTACAGCAGCTGCACTTGCCGGAACGAAGCATAACGAATGGTATGCGTCTGATGTCAAAGTTAAACTTAGCGCCACGGATGATCGGTCCGGCGTGACAGAGTCCGTGTATAGTTTGAATGGCGGCGCCACATGGCAGCCATACACGCATGAACTTATTTTTGCCGAAGATGGAGCACATACGTTGTTATACCGCTCAACCGACGCTGTAGGAAATGTAGAACAAACGAAGTCGGTTACATTCCAAATTGATCAGACTTCCCCGATTGTGCAAATTTCCGGCGTTGGCACGTTTACAGTCGATCAACACGTGAAGATCGCATGTTCGGCAGCAGATAGCGTGTCTGGCATCGTGTACAGCAATTGCAACGGGCTGCTGGTTGATAGTCCTGCCTATATGCTCGGATTAGGCACACACCAGGTATTGGCCACTGCTGAGGATGCGGCAGGCCACATGACAATCGAAACATCAAGTTACTTAATTCAAGTGACAGGGGACAGCTTAGCAGCATTAACGGAGCGTTTCGTAACCGGAGAAGGATCGAAAGGAGTGGTCAACTCGCTTGTCAAAAAGCTGGAACATTCCCAGTATGGCGCTTATGTGAACGAGATATCAGCGCAAAAAGGAAAACGGATTGGGAACGAGTTGGCAGACATCTTGATTGAACTTGCCCACGCGCTAGAATGATGGTCTGCCCCGGTTAGAAAGTAAATCTGACCGGGGCTTTCCTTATACATGGCGATCCAACATGCATTTTCAAATTGAATGGAGGGACTTTATATGTTTCTGAGGAAGATGGGGATTTTCTTGATGATTTGTCTTGCAGGCATCATCGGTTTACCGCTTAACCAAGCCAACGCCATCGATTCCGACTACTTTGGGGTGAATGACCCCTTGCAACGCTACACGACGGATTACACGACGGAAATCAATCAAATCGCCGATTCCCAAATTCAATGGATCCGCATTTCCCCGGAATGGGGCAGGATTGAAACGGCCAAAGGCGTGTATGACACGGCCTACTTGAATCAATTGGATAATATGGTCAATCAATTGACCGCAAAGGGCATTCATATTGTCTGGATTTTATGTTATACCGCACCTTGGGCTTCCTCCATGCCAGGGGCACCTTCACCGGATATAGCCAGATATAAACCAGCCAATTGGGTGGATTGGGAAAGCTATGTCAATTTTATAACCACAAGGTATCAAGGGAAAATTCAGTATTGGGAGGTTTGGAACGAGCAGGATTCGTTAGGATTCTGGAAGAGCAGTATCGACGATTACAATACCCTTCTGCAGAAAGCTTATACCGGTGTCAAAGCAACGGACTCATCCAATACCGTATTATTGGGGGGATTGGCTTTATCAAGTTAGGGTCTCGGCACATGGTTCGATACGTTGATGAGCAAGGGGGCAGGGAATTATTTTGACATCATTAATTACCATGCATACGGGGCATCACCGCTTCTGGTCAGTAAATATAACGGGATGATGGACATCGTAAATAAGTACAGTGCGACCTTGGGAAGCAAGCCGATCTGGATAACGGAAACCGGCTCTTCTTCGATGGGAACGAATGAATATCAAAAAGCTGACTACGCGGATCAAGTGTATGCGATGAACAAACGGTGGCCAAATATCGCCAAGACATTTTGGTATAATTATAGAGACACGGACACGAGCAATGTTAAGGAGGACAATTTTGGTCTGGTTGCTAAAAATTTATCACCGCTAAAGGCTTTGTACCATTTCCAAGCGTTGAACGGTGCCGAAAGCTTCTTCGGCGCGCAAGTGGAAAATGCGCTCACGTTATTTATGAACACGTCTCCGGCAGACAGCGGAGTAACGAGCTATGGATCTTATATCCAGGTTCCCCCAATAAATATGCATATTTTCGATTGAACGACCAATGGCTTTATGACACGAACGACGGGCTTGATACAACGGCTACGATAGAAGTGACCTATCTAGACAGCGGGTCCGGCTCATGGCAGCTTCAATACGATGGGCAGGGGGGAGCCTATACAACAATGGCTAAAGTGTATGTAGGCAACACAGGTGGGTGGAAAACCCAAACGTATACCTTAAACGACATTAAATTCGACAACAGGCAAAATAGTTCTTCCGATTTTCGTATTTATGCCGATAACAATGGATTGAAATCATTCAGCAAGGTAACGGTGAGAAAACAAAGCAACCACGCGAAAGTTATATTGAAAAATGTCAACAACTACACCTTGATCGAGCAAGTTCAATCGAGTGATCCAACGAAAGAACCGTATACGACGGTGGAGACAATCGGTGGTGTGGAAGCGCGCAAAATATCAGGCGACAACAAATATTTCTATTTTCAGGTATCTGACGGATTCGCCCGAACAGGTGATGCACAGTTGACGATTAAAGTTTCGTATTACGATTCCGGAACCGACACCATATTGATCCAATACAATGCGCTTAACGCCATATATAAACCATTGCATATTGTTAAAACAGGAACGAATACTTGGAAGGAAGCTGCATTTACGATAACAGATGCGAATTTTAGAAACTTGCAGAATAATGCCAACGATTTTCGTATCGGCAATGATTACGACGGAAGTGTCGAATACATTCGGTCGGTGGAAGTAATCAAGTGATTTTTCATTGCAGCTTTCTTAAATGCTGCTCCCGGTAATCGCGCGGCGACATTCCCTTCATGCGATGAAAAGCGCGCGAGAACGTGGGATAGGAAGAAAAACCCGATTCGTAGCCGATCTGAGAGATGGGCAAATCGGAGGAAATGAGCAGGCTGCAAGCGTGACGGACCCGAAGCTCATGAAGGAATTCGATGAAATGGATGCCGAATTCGCTGCCAAACTGTGTGCTGAGTTGTGTAGGATGGATGTGAAACTGTTCGGATAAGGATGTTAGCGATAACGCTTCGAGATAATGTTCGTAAACATACTGGACGATGGGCCAAACACCCTTGGAATTTTTTTGGTGTTGTTTTTCGATCCGCTTTCCATTTGGCTTGTCGCTGCCCCGAACGAACATGGCTAACGCTTCGAGCAGCAGCGCCCGGAGCATAATGGGCTTCCAGGCTTTCAACGATTCGTATTCCCGGTACATCCGTTCCCATAGCAAAAGTCCTTCCTGGAAATCGTGATCCTTTAATTGGATATGCGAAGATCTGGGATTCTCGCTGCCAAATAGAAACTCGTTCATTCCCCAGGCCGATTCAGGGCCCGCGGTAAGCAGCTTCATGTCGAAATTACAAATATACATCTGCAGTGTCTCGCCCGGGGTAGCATCATATTCGTGAATCTGGTAAGGCAGCAAAAGAACGATAGTGCCGGGCTGCAAATGATGCTCGGCACCATTGATGCGTTCCTTGCCTGTCCCTTCAAGCACCAATGATAATTCAATAAAGTCATGGCGATGCGATGGGACCGAGATATACTTCTTTTTTTTCATATAAAAAGGAAAGTCTGTTTGGACGTTCGGGTATTCGAACAAGTACTGCGGATACATGGCGCCTTTTCCTCCCTTCGATCTAGTTTCATTATAAATGAGG
Organism: Paenibacillus whitsoniae; assembly: GCF_003955665.1. Lineage (GTDB taxonomy): Bacteria > Bacillota > Bacilli > Paenibacillales > NBRC-103111 > Paenibacillus_E > Paenibacillus_E whitsoniae. The sequence goes on along the minus strand of NZ_RXHU01000022.1, from coordinate 236,213 downwards.
CGATTTAATAAAGAAATGAGAGAATTAATAAAAAAGTGAGAGAAGATTCGCCGTGCCAGGGGCTACAATACAATCATCATGATTCACATCATGCGCGATGGCGCCAAGGGAGAGATAAGGTATGACGACAACGAATGAAACTGCAAACCATGACAAACGATCCGCGTTCCGCGGTATTTTTACGGCGCTGCTTACACCATTGCATAAGGATGGAACGATCGATTTCGACTCTTTGGCAAATCTCGTAGAGCATCAAATTAGTCAGGGTATCCATGGGTTTTATGTGGGGGGGAGCACCGGCGAAGGATTTATTTTGACAACCGATGAGCGGGAACACGTATTGGAGACGGTAGTCCGGACGGCGGCTGGGCGCGTTAAGATCATTGCACACATTGGCTGCATCTCCACGATGGAATCGATCCGGCTTGCTAAGCATGCCGAGCAACAAGGCGTCGACGCAGCATCGGCTGTTGTTCCTTTCTACTACAAGGTGTCGATGCAAGAAATCCGCGAGCACTATGAAGCCATTATGGCTGCGACTTCTCTGCCGATGATCATCTACCATTTCCCAGGAGCGACGGGGGTCAGCCTGTCCATGGACTTCTACGAGCTGATGAGTCGCAATCCTCAATGTATCGGGGTAAAATTCACGTCGCTGAATTTGTTCGAAATGCAGCAGATTCGGGCGAGATGCGGCCGCGAGTTCCTAATTTTCAATGGACACGACGAAATTTATTCAGGAGGCGCTTTTGCGGGAGCGGACGGCGCGATCGGCAGCACGTTTAATATGATGCCAGGCTTGTTCGCGCAGATGTATAAGCTGATTGCGGCGGAAGAACGGCCTCATATGCCGACGCTGCAGGCGTTGCAATCCGAGGCAAACGAAGTGATCGCGCATATGATCCAATTCGATGTCATTCCATATGAGAAATATATGCTTTACTTGCAGGGCGTTATCTCATCTTGGACCGTCCGCCAGCCGCTTAAACAGTTTACTGAGAAAGAACGCGAACAAATCAAGGCATTCTACGAGGGAAGTGACGTGCTGTGTCGTCACCGGAATGGTATAGGTACCGGTCATTAGGAGGTGCTTGCCATGATTATCGATACGATCCGTTATCGCCGGGATCATCATTACCCATATGGTGAGGCTGTATGTCGTGCACTCGAATATATCATTCATTTGAATCCGAACGATATGCGGTCTACAGTTGAATTAGAAGGAAAGAACATGTACTTGATGAAGCAGAAACCGACGACCAAGCTGTTCGAGGAACAACTGGCCGAAGCTCATGCCTGTTATGCCGATATCCATCTCGTGTTAGCAGGGGAAGAGTGGCAAGGCTTCGCCTCTCCTTCAGATAAGAACCAGGCTGTTGAAGACCAATTGGAAAAAAGGGATTACATCCTGTTCCAACATGTTGAGAACGAAGGACGCATTCGGCTTCTACCGGGCGATTTTACCGTCTATTGGCCTGGTGAAATTCACCGCCCAAATTGTCATCTAGCTGGGAGTGTTGATCTGGTTAAGATCGTTGTTAAGATTCACCGTGATTTGCTCGCAACTTAACATTCTCACATTCAATTGAAAACGATCATCCCCCGGTAGGCTCTCTGAGCTTCCGGGTTATTTATTTTACCTTGCTTCGTATACGTTCATGATTGTGAACGAAGGCTTTCTCCTTTTGAATGGAAGATGAAATAAACTTACAACGATGGATCTTTTGCTGTTATATAATAAGTGGACAAGAGATGAGAATATTCGTTAATATATTGTAAAAAACGTTTACAAGCTCGAAAATTTAGTTTGTTTATGGGGGGATTACGTATGTTGGAATTATCAATTAATGAACCAGATCAATTAGTCGCGGTTGCTCATGCACTTTCTTCACATACCAGAATCAATATAATCAAGCTCCTCTTGCAACATCATAAACTGAATATCATTGAAATTGCCGAAATGCTTAAAATTCCGGTTTCGACGACTGCGCTTAATGTCAAAGTTTTGGAGGAATCAGGGCTTATCTTAACGGAATTACAGCCTGCATCTCGAGGAGCAATGAAGGTCTGCAGCCGTAATTTTGATGACGTGCACATGTGTTTGAACCCAATTGCCATGTATAAAAACCCTAACAAATTTTATGAGATCGAGATGCCCATCGGTCATTTTACGAACTTCGAGGTATTTCCGACTTGCGGTATGGCCAATCTAAATGGAATGGTTATTCCGGAGGATGATCCGGTTAGCTTTTATCACCCTGAGAGTAAAACAGCTGAAATTATATGGTTGCGGCAGGGATGGATCGAATATCGGTTTCCTAAAGTGATACCACAGCATGCAACGATCACATCCATCGAGTTTTCGTTGGAAATTTGTTCTGAAGCGCCTAACTATAACAATGAGTGGCCTTCAGACATCACTGTATGGGTCAATGGCATAGAGATAGGAACCTGGACTTCACCAGGCGATTTCGGTGACCATAGAGGCAAACATAACCCTTTGTGGTGGAATGACAGCAGTACGCAGTACGGTATTCTGAAAACATGGAGAGTGGATGAAAAGCGGAGTTCTATCGATAATGAAAAATCATCCTCTACCTCGCTTGCGGATCTTCATCTTGAGAAATATCCTTTCATTGAATTCAAAATTGGGGTTAAGCCTGATGCTTTGCACCATGGAGGAATCAACTTATTTGGTCGCGGCTTCGGCGATTATGCCCAAGCAATTGTGATGAAAATTCAATATGTGTAGATAGATAGAAAAGGTAATGCCTATAAAGCCTGTTTGTTANNTAACAAACAGGCTTTATAGCTATATTACGCCGAAATAAACATAATATATGAAAGAAAGCGTTGACAAATGGATTATACTGGGTTAGCATGTGAATATAAACATTTAAATTGAAACAAAACAAATTAAATGTTTGGCTGATTCTTATCAATACTTTTCAAATTTATGCCGTTTTAAACCAAAATCTGATTTGGGGGAGTTTAAATGAACGTATTGAAAAGTAAGGTGGCTAAGCTTTCTGTACCTCTAATGCTAAGTTTTGCTATGGTTGTAACGGGATGCTCAAAAAGCACAATGCAATCGACAGATAAATCCTCTACGCAACCTTCTGACCAAGCAGCACCTACAACTGCTGCTGCATCAGCCAAACCTGCAGAGAATTCCGAGATTTCCTTTATGGGCTGGGGCGGCGATACGGAAAAGGCTGTTTTTCAAAAATTAACTGATTCTTATATGCAGAAGTATCCTACAAAGAAAGTGAAATATACCATTGTACCACCTGCTGAGTATTCTCAAAAGTTGGAAACCTTAATTGCTTCGGGTAAAGCGCCGGATGTTTTCTATGCGAATGAGCCTCTGTTTCAAAAGCTTGCTGGCAGTGGAACGCTACTAAAGATGGATGATTTAATTGCAAAGTCAGCCTCTTTTGATGAAAAAAATGTGTGGAAAAAGGGATTAGACCGTTATCGCTTCGATGGTAAAGTTTTAGGAAAAGGAAGCCTGTACGGTTTGCCTAAAGATGTAGGTCCATGGGCATTCGCTTACAACAAAGATCTGTTTGATAAAGCGGGCGTCAAATATCCAAGTGCAAAAGCTGGCGAATGGACTTGGAATGATATGATTGAAGCAGCCAAAAAAATCACAACACAAGGTGCAAATGGGAAGACAGATGTATTCGGGGTAGCCGGTTTTTCATTGGAATCAGCCGTATGGGCGAACGGCGGCGACTATATTGATTACAATACAGGAACCATTAAAATTGACGAGCCTGCTTTCATTGAAGCCTTACAATTCGTAGCTGATTTAAAATTGAAATATAAAGTTAGTCCTTCACCAACCGATGAAAAAGCGCAAGGTGGCTATGCCCGCTTTGTTGCAGGCAAAATAGGCATGTTCCCAATGGGACCATGGGATCAGCCTGGTTTTTGGAAACTGCCTTTCGGATGGGACATTGCGGCATGGCCAGCAAGTCCGAAAACAGGGAAAACGGCAACTTGGTTAGGCTCTGCCGGTTTCGTGATTTCCAGCAAAACCAAATTCCCTGAAGATGCATTTAATTTGGCTGCTTATTTAAGTCTAGATCGTGACTCACAGAAAGAAAACTACCAACTGGGTCAAGCGGTTCCGAATCTGGTCGACATGGCGAAAGGTGAGTTCTTAAAGATGGAGAAGGCTCCGGCAAATCGTCAAGTATTCTTAGACATCATAGAAGATTACGGTCATCCGCCGATTGCTGTAGGATCCGTAGATACGAAATGGCTCGATACCTTTAACCAAGAAGTAAGCCGCGTATGGGAAGGGAAACAAACTGCTGAGGAATGGGTGAAAGAAATGAAACCTAAACTTCAAGAACTCTACGATAAAGGAAATAAGAAATAATAAATAAGGATACAGAAGGACGAAAATAGAAGCCGATGGCTTCCAGTTTCGTCCTTCGTCCTAAAACAGGTGGGATGAGTATGATAACGGCAAGGAAAATTCCAGGTTTTAGACGGCGTGAAATCGTATGGTCGTACCTATTTGTAGCTATTCCGGTTCTCGGGTTTATCATCTTTGGGCTTGCACCTCTAGTATCATCGTTTGTGTTAAGTTTTATGGATTGGGACATGGTCAGTCCTGCGCAATGGAATGGTACTGGAAATTATAAAGAAATGATAGTAGATGAAAAGTTTTATAAATCGTTGTATAACACCTTATATTTACTTATTGAAATACCGATAGGAATGGTCTTTTCTCTTTTTATTGCCATTCTGATGAATCGCAAACTTAAAGGTGTTTCTTTCCTGAGAACGATATACTATATTCCTGTCATTTCCCCAATTATTGCAGTTTCTTTGCTATGGAAATGGATCTTGAATAATGATTATGGGTTGATCAATGATTGGATTTATAGTTTATTTGGAATCCAGGGACCTAATTGGTTAGGTGATCCTCATTGGGTAAAGCCTTCTTTCATCCTTATGGGCTTATGGGGGGGAGTTGGCAGAACTATGGTTTTATATTTGGCGGGGCTGCAAGCCATTGCTCCCGATTATTATGAGGCGGCAACCGTTGATGGTGCGAACCGTTGGAATCTATTTCGTTATATTACATTTCCGTTACTCTCACCGATTCATTTCTTTGTTATTGTCATGGGGATTATCGGTACCTTCCAATCGTTTAGCCAAGTGTACATTATGGCTTCAGATGGTGGACCGGAATACAGTGGGGCAACGATCGTCTTCTATATCTTTAATGAAGCTTTTAAGTATTTCAATATGGGTTACGCGAGTGCGGTCGCTTGGGTATTAGGTATCTTAATCTTCATCATCACACTAATTCAATTTAAATTATCCAAACGTTGGGTATATAACGACTAGAGAAAGGGAGGCTGCTTGATGAATAGAAGTGAGCGTTCCATGAATGTGACGATCTACGTTATTCTGTTTCTCGGTTCTTTTATTATGCTGGCGCCATTTGTATGGACGGTTTCGACAGCATTTAAAACGCAAGAGCATGTGTTTGATTTCCCGCCGAAATGGATACCGGATCCATTTACATGGCTTAACTTTGTGGAGGTTTGGAATAAAGCCCCGTTGCTAACCGGCTTTATGAATAGTCTTATTATTGTGATTTGTGTTTTGAGCGTGGGATTGTTTGTTTCCACGATGGCTGCTTATGCGTTTTCCAAATTTAATTTTCCGTTTAAAGAGACTATTTTTCTTTGTTTGCTCGGCACGATGATGATTCCCTACTCCGTGGTGATGATTCCTCAATTTATCGGTTTTTCTTATTTGAACTGGGTGGATACGCTGCTTCCTCTCATTGTACCCGGCTTGTTCGGCAATATCGTGACGATCTTTTTTTTCAGGCAATTCATGCAAGGGAGCATTCCTTCGGACTTAATTGATGCATCCAAAATCGATGGTGCGAGCTATTTCCGAACCTTTGCCACTGTGGCGATTCCCATCGTTAAGCCGGCCATTGCCGCACAGGCTGCACTTGGATTCATGGGGATATGGAATGATTTTCTTGGACCGGTGATCTATTTGCATTCGACTGAAAAACAAACGATTCAAGTTATTATTGCGAGTTTGCAAGCTAACTATATATCGCAAGCCAACTATCCCAATATGATGGCTGCTGCCTTGATCGCCTTAGTGCCGGTTGTTATCGTGTTTTTTTTCTGCCAGCGGTACTTTATTGAATCCTTAAGCATCAGTGGATTAAAATGACAAAACGCAGAATACGAACGAAAAGAATATTGATGGGGTTAGGTATCTTATGCCTATTAGCCATAGTGATTATAATGTCATTTAGCGGAAAAAGAAGAGGTCCTATGTTGAATTCTACGCTTGGGGAGTCGTATCAGAATTCATTGGCGCTTGAGCAGGAATGGCCTGATTACGGGATAGGCGATCCCTACGTGATGCGATATAACGGACTCTATTATTTATATTGCAGTACGAAGGATTTTCGTGTGGGTATTAAAGCTTGGAGCTCAAGCGATTTGATTCATTGGAAATATGAGGGGCTAGTTACGGATGAGCCACTGACCGAAGGGGCTTACGCACCGGAAGTCGTTTACTGGAATGGTTTTTTCTATATGTATACCTCGCCTGCAGGAAAAGGCCATTATGTGCTTCGCAGCGAGAGCCCGATTGGACCGTTCACGATTCAAACTGGAAATTTGGGCTTATCCATTGATGGTTCTGTATTTATTGATGATGACGGTAAATGGTATTTTACCCATGCGAGCGATAAAGGTATTATTGGACACGAAATGCCGGATCCCTACACCATGACTGCGGAAAAGACGCTTAACGCTTATTTGGGTCATTGGACCGAAGGGTCAATGATTATTAAACGCGACGGCAAATATTTCATAACGTATACAGGAAATCACGTGTTTAGTAAAGGATATCGGATCAATTACGCTGTAGCGACAGACTCGCCAATCGGAACCTACAAGGTGATGGAAAATAACCCGATCGTCATCAGCACGAAACAAAATTTTAATGGGCTCGGCCACAGTTCCAGTGTGATAGGTCCCAACCTCGATGCTTATTATATGTTTTATCATAATTTAATTGGTCATTCGAAGGAAGGGCCTCCGGTTCGTATGCTAAATATGGATCGAATCGTTTTTAACGGTGAGAAAATGGGAGTTCTTGGCGATGGTACTCATTTTCCTCAACCGGTTCCACGAATGCCGGATTTCTATGATGGCGTCAATAAACCGCTGGAAAAGGGACTCTGGGATGTTCGTGTCAAAGCAGATGAAACGAAGTGGTTGAGCAGTAAATCTACCGATAAGAACCGGTTTACAGCTGAATTTAATTTTCGCATGAATATGGAGAATACACGGGAGGGGGAGGCCTCTTTCGAGATCATCTTTTCCTACACGGATGACAATCATTTTAACTCAGTTCGTGTTGATCCCGTGTTGCGAAGTATATCCTTGTTGGAAATGAAGGATGGGAAGAAGAATCAGATTGCAATCGCTGAGCTTCCCCAATCGATGGACTTCGCTAAACTGCATACCATTCGAGTTGAAAGTGATGTTCGAAGCACAAAAATCTATTTTGATCAAATGAACAAGCTGACTGTTACAGATATCACTGCGAAATCGGGGAAAATCGGGTATGCCTATCGAAATGTGAAGCCGACATTGGAATTCACGGCATTTTCTAATGAAGCCGACGGCAGCAGCGACTTTGAGACGGCCAAACCGGTTCCCGGAAGTATTGAAGCGGTCCATTATATGGCTGGAAAAGATCAAGGTTTCCATGTTGGGCATCCCGTTAAAGGATCTGTAATGCGTGAAGACGATGGTGTTCCCATCCAATCGAGCGAAGACGGCAGTAATGCCGTTAATATGATGGGAAAGGGCGATTGGCTCGCCTATAGGATTAATGTGGAGTCAGACGGAATCTATGGTTTCGATGCCATGTTGAAGGAAGACGGTAACGATAATGTGGTGGAACTGCAAGTGGATGGGAAGCCCCAACGTTTCGTACTAGATGATAGTCAGAGCGAAGGAAACCTGTGGGTTAAAAAGCACTTAGGACAAATAAAGCTAACGCAAGGCGAGCATATTTTGACAGTAAAACTAGTCAAAGGAAAATTGAATTACCGCTTTTTAGATATATACAGAGTCACTGAACTGCCGACAGAAAAGCTTTCAAACATGTTTAATCAAATATTGCCTGAAGATATGTATGGCAAATGGGTAAAGCATGAAGAAGGCTATGCCGTACAAACGGAAGGCTCGGATGCCAAAATGTATGCGGGCAGCGATGAATGGACGGACTATCGAGTGGAAGTTGATTTGAAATCCACTGCGGATTCGATTGAAGAGGCAGGGCTCTTGTTTCGTGTCACGAACGAATCTGAATTTCCTGAGCAAGTAAGGGATTCATTTATGGGCTATCAACTCACCTTCCGCAACGGACGTATGATTTTGAAGAAAATGAATTATGACCAGGATGAGGTAGATTCAGCTCCGATCAGTTTTGCAACTGGATCAATCGTACATATCGCTGTTGACGTAAATGGAGCGACAATGAAGGTATATGTAAACGATTCGAAGCAGCCTGCCCTGGAATGGACAGATGCCAATGCGTGGATGCATGGGAAAATCGGTATTCGTTCAGCGTCGCCATCTTGGCTATTTACCAATTTATCCTTAGTAAGGAGGTGATTTCATAGTTAAATGACGTTAGATTACTCCTAGATCCAACACAAGCACGCAATGAATAAGCTATTCGGTTAACATTTTTTCAAAGGAGGAAATGGTAAGATGAAAGCTAAAAGTCGTTTGCGCTTGGGGATATTCATGATGGTTGTGATGATGGTGGCTACGCTTATTATGCCATTTAATATGGCTCAAGCGGCAACGAGCGGGATGGCTTGGCCAACGTCAAACACGACAGTTTACACTACTGGTTCAGGTGGAGTCTGGTATCCGCGGATGCTTCAGGTGAGCAGCGGTAATATGCTAGTTTCCTTTGATACAAATGCGGACGGAGGTTTTACGAAGGTTAAAGTAGCGAAAAGCACGGATGGTGGCCTTACATGGGGGACGCCTATTACAGCCGCTTCTGATGCGAATGGGGATGTCGGCAATGGTCAGATGCTTCTATTAACCAATGGAGACATTTGGTTGGCTTATCGCGTGGTCATACATTCTGGCAGCACGTATACCACTTATTTGAAAGTTCGCAAGAGCAGCGATGGGGGCAGTACCTGGTCGGATCTGGGAAACGGGCAAATAGCGACCGAATCTGAAGGCTCCTTCAATGGCGTATGGGAGCCATTCCTCGGTTATGTGGGAAGCACGATTACCGTCATGTATGCGGACGATAGCTCAGCCGTTGTCGGTTCATCGGGAAAGCAGAAAATATTGATGAAAACATGGAGCGGAAGCGGTTGGAGCAGTGCGACAGTTGTCAGCGACGGTGTCGCTAATAACTCCAGAGACGGCATGCCGGTTTTCACAAAAATGGCAGACGGCAGGTACATTGTGGTATTCGAAGCTACGGACATTAGCGGGCATCCATTTGGAATCAAATATAAAATTTCCTCCAATGGCGTAGATTGGTCAGGCCCACGGCAAACCATGTTTATTCCAACGAATGCAGGGAAAAAAGCCGGAGCGCCGTTTGTCGTCAAACTGGGCGACGGCAGATTAATGGCTAGCTTTCAAACAGACGATTCCAGCGCCAATACAGGAGACGGTTATTCTTCGATGCGAACGATGATCAGCTCCGATAACGGAGCGACATGGGGGTATTTATATAATGTATTCCCTGTATCGGACACGAAGTTCTCCAACTGGAATTCATTAATGGCTGTTGATACGACTCGCGTTATGGCAGTCACATCCGCCAACTTTCCTAGTACTGGCATTTACTTGCGGACGGGAAATGCAGGTACTCCCTCGAACGTGAATCTTGCCGATAATTGGGGATTTGAAACGGCCAATGTAAACGGATGGACGACATATGGGGCAGATTATCCAAACCGGATTCATATTCATGGGCTAAATGACGGTATTGCGCGTGCACCGGGGGGAGGAAACTACTTTATCGGTCTTGCTGGAACCAGTTCTCCTGGTACTGCTTATATCGGTCAGACAATCACTGGTTTGGATAGCGGTATCTACACAATGCGAGCGTATTTGAGGAGCAGCGGCGGCCAGACCAGTAACTACATGGAAGTGAAAGACTATGGTGGAGCTACACTGCAAACTAATTTTCCCGTTACAGGAACTTGGACACAGGTAACCATCTCTGGTATTAGTGTAACAAACGCACAGGCAACTATCGGTTTTTACACTGCGAATACAAGCGATAGCCAATGGGCGGATATTGACAATGTTGAATTTATCAAAACAGCTTCGACCACGCCGCTGAATGACAATCTCACGAATAACTGGGGATTTGAAACGGCAAATGTAAACGGATGGACGACATATGGGGCAGACTATCCAGATCGGATTCACATTCATGGTATTAACGACGGGATCACGCGTGCACCTGGAGGAGGGAACTACTTCATCGGTCTTGCTGGCATTAGCTCTCCAGCTACAGCTTATGTTGGCCAGACCATTACAGGTCTGCAAAACGGAACATATACGATGCGAGCTTATTTAAGGAGCAGTGGCGGTCAGACTAGTAACTATATGGAAGTGAAAGACTATGGTGGGACTACTCGCCAAACCAATTTTCCGGTTACTTCGACATGGACGCAGGTGACGATCTCCGGCATTAGCGTGACTAATGGTCAAGCGACCATCGGTTTTTTCGCCTCGAATAGCAGCAGCAGCCAATGGGCAGATATCGATAATGTTGAATTTTTCCGAACCAATTAACTGAATGCATTTCTCGCGTCAATGAAATATAGAAAAGGTAATGCTCTTAAGGCCCATTTGTTACATGTTAAATGTAACAAATGGGTTTTGCAACTATATTTCGCTTAAATAAACATGAAATATGTATGAAAACGTTGACGGATGGATTTTACTGGATTATCATGTGAATATAAACAACTAAGTTGTAATTAATCGACTGAGTGCATTTCCCGCCCACATGATGGTTTGTGCACGGGCCAGCTTAACACAATCATATGAAACAGGAGTGATCATCACGAGATGACGACAAAAATGTATATAAAGGACTATCCAAGGCCTCAGTTTGTACGAGAATTATGGAAGAGTTTAAACGGTGAGTGGGATTTTCGTTTCGATGACGAGAATGTTGGAGAGAAAGAAAAGTGGTATGAGGAGTTTGCTGGGGACCTCAAGATCATGGTTCCGTTCACCTATGAAACGAAAGCGAGCGGCATTGGTGAAGAGGCATTTCACCCTCATATATGGTATCACCGACCGCTGGAAGTTCCGAAGGAACAGGAAAGTAAACGGATCATCCTGCATTTCCAAGCGGTGGACTATCTCGCTAAATTATGGGTGAACGGAACGTATGTAGGTCAACATCAAGGTGGATATGCTGCGTTTTCATTTGATATTACACCCTATATTCTATTTGGTCAGTCAAACAGCCTAGTCATGAAGGTGGAAGACAGCCAGAGCTGCACGCAGCCACGCGGCAAGCAGCGTTGGGTGAAAGACAATTTTGAATGCTTCTATGTTCAGACAACTGGAATTTGGCAAAGTGTATGGTTGGAATATGTGGCGGAATCTTATATCAAATCTGTGAAAATGACACCTGATCTTGACAGTCAATCCGTACGATTCGAATACCAAACGCATGGTGAATTAAAGCAGGGGCGGCTTCGCTTAGAGACTCGAATCAGTTTTAAAGGGAAGATCCTCAAACAAACTGCTTTGATCGTGGATCGGCCTTGGCTTCAATTGGAAGTAGATTTGCTGCATGAAGTTAATGGTCCGTGGAAGGTAAATAGATGGTCTCCGCAAAAACCGAACTTATATGATGTGGAATTTGTTTTATTTCAAGATGACGTGGTGATCGACCACGTGTATTCTTACTTCGGCATGAGGAAGATTTCCATAGAAAAAGGAAAAGTTCTTCTCAATAATACGCCTATTTATCAGCGGTTAATTTTGGACCAAGGGTACTGGTCCGACAGTCATTTGACGCCGCCTTCGGAGCAGGCATTAATAGACGATATCGATGCTATTCTCGCCATGGGTTACAATGGGGTGAGGAAGCACATGAAAATTGAAGATGCGCGGTTTCTATATTGGTGCGATGTCAAAGGGCTTTTGGTATGGTCAGAGATGGCAGCCACTTTTGAATTTAATGATGAGGCCGTTGAGACTTTCACCAAGGAATGGGTCGAAATTGTAAGGCAGCAGTATAATCATCCGAGCATCATCACGTGGGTTCCTTTTAATGAGTCTTGGGGCATTATGCAAATTTTGACTGACCGTAAGCAGCAGAAGTTCACTGAGGGCATCTATCATCTGACCAAATCGATAGACCCGAATCGTCCTGTCATCACAAATGATGGATGGGAACATACCGTCTCAGACATTTTGACTTTACATGATTATGTGGAATCTGGTTCGGAATTCCTCAAGCGTTACGCGGATCAATCTCCTATTGTTAGCAATGACTGGGCGTTCAACAAAGGGAAGTATGCCCTAGCCCAAGGATACACGTATCGTGGCCAACCCATCATCATTAGCGAATTTGGCGGGATCGCTTTCCAAACGGATAAAGGCTGGGGGTACGGGAAGCAAGTGGTGACGGAAGAGGCCTTTATTGAACGTTTCCGAAGCATTACCCAAGCGATTAAGGATATCGATTACATTTGCGGGTATTGCTATACGCAAGTGACTGATGTCCAACAGGAAATGAACGGCCTTCTCACTGAAGATCGGAGTCCGAAGATTCCACTAGCGCTTATCAAAGAAATTAACCTCGCATAAAAGTTAAGAGGCGGTGTTGACTATGGAATATAGAAGACTTGGACGTACAAATTCAAGCTTGACCGCGGCCAGGCGGAGTCCAATTTTGATTCACAAGCCAGAAGTTTTAGTTTTGGAAGGAGTCTTTATAGGAGCACTATGAAAAAATTTCGAAACCCGATAATGGAAGTTGGCCCCGACCCTTGGATATATCGGCATACGGACGGTCATTATTATTTTATGGTGACACGAGGCGACCGGTTGGATTTATGGAAATCCGAATCGATGAGCGGAATTTCGAACGGCGCGATGAAGACCATCTGGACTCCTCCAGCGGAAGGGCTGGATCGCAGGAAACTGTGGGCTCCGGAAATCCATCATCTCGGTGACAAATGGTACGTTTATTTCACAGACAACAATGGCGGTGGAGACGATGCCCGCAAAATCTACGTGCTGGAAAATGAGCATGCCGATCCTCTAGAAGGCACATGGCGGATGAAGGGGGCCGTGAATACAGTCTTGCCCGGATTGGACGGAACGGTGCTGGAGCACAAGGGGAAGCTCTTTTTCATGTACGCGGGCTACGGACATTTTCCTAAATATGGATCGGCGATCTACGCCGCCGAGATGGAAAACCCTTGGACAATCAAGGGGGAGGAATCGCTGCTCACCAAGCCGGAATACGATTGGGAGCATCAAGGCGGAATGGCCATTAATGAGGGGCCTTGTTTCCTTAAGCGTTTCGGCAAAGTATTCCTGATTTATTCCGCAAGCACATGCTGGTCCGATGACTACGCACTGGGGATGCTGACAGCGAAGGAAGACAGCGATCTCCTGAATCCAGCTTCATGGACCAAGAGCGAGGAACCCGTATTCTGTAAATCGATTGAAAACTCCGTCTTCGGCCCTGGTCATAACAGCTTTACCGTATCCCCAGACGGAACGGAAGACTGGATCGTTTATCATGCCATACCGATATCTGAAGGCGGCAGTAAACGAAGAAGCGCAAGAATGCAGAAATTCGGTTGGACGGCGGACGGGAACCCAGACTTTGGCGCTCCGATACCGACAGAGGTTGAATTTGACGTCCCTTCCGGCGAAAAGTAATCATCGCGCAGCGGGAGATCGCGAAGGAGCTCGGGATTTCGCGGAGCTATGTGTCGCGGATTGAGAAGCGGGCTCAGATGAAGCTGTATCATGAGTTTTATAAGACGAAGCGGTAAGATGTATGAGTCTGGTATTGTACCGGGCTCTTTCTTTTTATGAATATGCCCAATACATGATTCATACGATGGTGAAATGCTTTTATCAGCGTTTTGTTTTTCACGCAAAACAAAAAAAACAAAGCCTCTTGGCTTTGTGTCTTAGCGATCTGGTCAACGGACAGCTCGTTGAGATTGAGGTGCCTTAACGAACGAATTAGCCGGATAGGGCAATTCATAATGATCGCGGAGCGTGCTTCCCGCATACTCTTTCCGGAACAGTCCTCGGCGTCTCAGCTCTGGGACAACGAGGTCAATAAATTCATCCAATCCATCATTCATCAGCTGCGGCATAATGTTAAAGCCATCAGCCGCACCTTCTGTGAACCAAGCTTCTAATTCATCGGTGACTTGCTTCACCGTGCCTGCGATTGTACGGTGACCGCGTCCACCAGCAAGCCTTAGAAGCAATTGGCGGAGAGTTAGGTTTTCTCTTTGTGCAAGATCAGTAATAAGTCGTGTTCGGCTTTGGTGTCCCCGCGTTTGTTCACTCACTGGCAGATCAGGCAGCGGGCCATCGAGTGGATATGAAGTGAGATCGAAACCGATGCGGTTGGACAGCTGCAGCAGGCTATAGTGCGGATTGGCCAACTCGTGGAGGTTGGCTTCCTTTTCCTTTGCAATGGACTCGGTTTCCCCGATAATCGGGCAGATGCCCGGCAAAATCTTCACCTGCTCTGGATTTCGACCATACTGTGCAGCCCGCGCTTTTACATCCGAATAAAAGGCCTGCGCATCCGATAAGGTCTGTTGAGCGGTAAAAATCGCTTCTGCAACGTGCGCAGCGAAATGACGCCCGTCCTCGGAAGACCCCGCCTGAACGAGAACCGGACGCCCTTGCGGAGAACGCGGTACATTTAGCGGTCCGCGTACGGAAAAGTGCTGGCCACGATGATTCAGCTCATGCACTTTGCTGCTGTCAGCATAAATGCCTTCATGCTGATCGAGGACCAGCGCATCATCTTCCCAGCTGTCCCATAGACCGGTCGTAACGTCGACAAATTCCTTTGCACGCTCGTACCGCTCTGCATGTTCCGGAATTTCATCAAAATTAAAATTTTGCGCTTCAACGTCGGTGCCCGAAGTGATAATATTCCATCCTGCTCGGCCTTTGCTGAGATGATCAATCGATGCGAAACGCCGCGCTACGTTGAACGGTTCGTTAAAGCTGGTGGAGACCGTAGCGATCAGCCCAATACGGTTCGTAGCAACCGCTAGCGCAGAGAGCAAAGTAAGCGGCTCCAATCCAAGCATCCCGTTGTAGGCGACAGCTTTCTTAGAGACGGAGTAACGGTCCGCCATAAATAAGGAATCGAACTTGGCATCCTCCGCTTTCTGGGCAAGTCTGAGGAAGTAGTCGAAATCCATTAGTTGACTCACATCCGTATTCGGATGCCTCCATGCCCCTTCATGATGACCTGCCGGGATCAAAAACAGATTTAAATGCATTTGTCGTTTCGCTTTACTCATGAAGACATTCTCCTTTTCCATCAAAGTATAAAAGACCCCCGGACATGTCGAGTAATGCTACAGCGACATTCCGGGAGCCTTTGGTTATCCAATCGGCTTGTAATTCATATTGTTGATAGACATCGTAGCATCGTTATTCCGATAATTCAAGTGGGGAATATATCTAGAAAATTTAGGATGTCATGGATGGTATTAATTCCGACTAAACCTATTGACCTTTAAGTACAATGAGTTACGATAATAACAACAGACGGCTGCTTCAAAATGTGGGGGGCTATAGTGAGCATACCGAGGTTTGTATGAATTGATGGATTTTCATTGACAAATTTTGGGATACAGTGTTATATTTAAATAAATACCTAGTAAACATATTGGAATAAAATAAAATCTTGTTCTGACCGGAAAACCGGAAGCATGGATGCTGAAATCCATGCTTTTTTTCATTAATAATTAAGAAGGTATTCATCATTGCGAGAGGAGATGCGTCCATGGGTTTGTTACTGAATCTCGTAGAGTTGCTCAAAAACAGAAAATCCTATTCACAGTCGATGTCGGAACATGTATTTCATAGTGTGGAATTTTTTACCAAGGTACATGGCTCGACGAGCGAATCCGACCTTCATTCTGAATTCTGGTATGTGAATGCCCAAGATGATCAATCGCGGAGGAGTGAGTGATATCATGGCCCCAATAAGGAACTCTTACAATGGCTAAGAAAGAATTGTTGACTCCCATGATGACGATTCATAAAGCGCATCTGATCATGCTGTCGGAGCAATCATTAATTAGTGATCGAGATGCTAACCTTTTGGCCGTTTCTTTAAAGGCGATTGATGAGAACCGATTGCGGGAAGCTTCTTATACGGGGGAGTTTGAAGATCTTTTTTTTGAGGTTGAGCAGCATTTGCAATTGTTAGCTGGAGAAGCTGCAGGAAATTTGCATCTAGGGCGCAGCCGTAACGATATGGGTATTGCTATCTATCGTCTTACATTGAGGGAGAAACTTTTGGATACGTTAGAATCCGCATTGTTCCTAGAGAAGCACCTGTTGCAGTTTGCGCGTTCTCACGTCGAAACGATTATGATTGGCTATACGCATACGCAACAAGCGCAACCAACGACGTTAGGACACTATGTGGCGGCAGTTTCGGACTCGCTTAGTCGGGATGTTCGACGCTTTCAATCCGCTTATGCCATCTCACGCAGACCGTACTCAGCATGATTCATAATACACCGTTTGGAGACATTGTCGTTACGGAGGATGATATGCAGCCCTACGCATGGAGAAGCCTTGCTGTGCTTGAATCGGTTTACCGGTTGCTTGCTAATGGTTTGTGCCGTTCGGAATGAAAGCTGCTCTTCACGTACTATCGTATCAGCCAGTTCTGTAACCGTGGAAAAGCTTTCCTCGGCCCTTGCTTCAAGCAAGTCCTTGTTAATGGATAACGTCGCCATGACATTACACGGATTCAAGCACGTTTCCTAGAGAGTTTGTTTACCGATATTTACAAGATCAAGTACGGGTATGCAGAGACCTTCGTTTCACGGAGTCAGATATCGAGTTGATTTTTGGAAACAATGCTAGAAAGCTGCTGCAAGTTGATTCAAATTAACTCTTTCCTTTGACGATGTCCTTATAGAAATTTTTATTCATGAATAGAAAATTGCGATAAACACTCTTACCCAATATTGAGATATGATATTCTCATAGTTAATTCCGACTATACCTATTGGTAAAATTGATAAAGGAGAGATTTCAATGTCAAAGCGACAATTAAAGCTGGGAGCTAATTTAAATGGTGTCGGCAATAGTATCTCCTTCTGGCGGCATCCCGACGTGCCGACAGATGCAAGCGTGGATCTAGCTTTCTACAAAGCTCAGGCCAAGAAGGCCGAGCAGGGTAAATTTGATCTTCTGTTTATTGCCGACGGCTTGTTTATTAATGAGAAATCCAATCCGCATTTTCTGAACCGTTTTGAGCCGTTGACTCTGCTTTCCGCTTTGAGTGAAGCGACATCGCATATCGGTCTAGTCGCAACCTTGTCTACTTCCTACAGCGAGCCGTTTACAGTGGCTAGGCAATTTGCTTCGATCGACCATCTTAGTGGCGGAAGAGCGGGCTGGAACGTCGTCACGTCCCCGCTTGAAGGCTCAGCGCTGAATTTCGGCAAGGGTGAACACCCGCATCATTCTCTGCGATATGAGATTGCGGAGGAGCATCTCGAGGTTGTGAAAGGACTGTGGGACTCGTGGGAGGACGATGCATTTGTCAGAGACAAATCTAGCGGGGTGTTTTTCGATCCCGCTAAGCTCCATACGCTGCACCACAAGGGCAAACATTTTGCCGTTCAGGGGCCGCTCAATGTGGCGCGCTCCAAACAAGGCTACCCAGTTGTGTTTCAAGCCGGTTCTTCGGATTCGGGCAAAGAGCTTGCCGCAAAGTCGGCAGATGCGGTCTATACTGGGCACGAGACATTCGAGCAAGCACGCGAGTTTTACCAGGATGTGAAAGCCAGAGCGGCCGCTTACGGACGCAATCCGGATGAGATTCTGATTTTCCCCGGTATCGGTCCGATTGTCGGCAAAACAGAAGAGGAAGCAGAACGCAAATATCAGGAAATTGCTGAACTCGTCACCATCGAACAGGCGCTGAATTATTTGGGGCGATATTTCGAGCATTATGACTTTTCGCAGCATGCACTGGATGAACCGTTTCCGGAACTTGGCGATTTCGGCAGCAATAGCTTCCGCAGCACAACAGACCGCATAAAGCGGGAGGCTAAAGAGGAGGGGCTGACACTTCGTCAGGTCGCGCTAAGGGCTTCGACGCCGAGAAGCAATTTCATCGGAACACCGGAGAAAGTGGCTGATCTCATTCAGCAATGGTTCGAGGGTGGTGCAGCCGACGGCTTCAACGTTCGGACTGTCGTACCGAATGGACTCGCTGACTTCGTCGATTTGGTTGTACCTATTCTGCAAGCGCGCGGTATTTTTCGGAAGGAGTATGAAAGTGATACACTGCGGGGCAACCTCGGTCTTAAAGTTCCCGCAAACCGTTATTTGCGGCAGCCTGAAGCGGTGGGAGGGGAGTAGGATGTCAACCGCCATTAACTTCATTGTACGGGATGCCTACCCGAGTGAATGTGGGAAGGCTATCGAGTTAACGTTGGAGGCATACCGGCAATATGAGCCGGACTTCGGTCCAACGTTCTGGGAATCCTACATAAGCAATATCAAGTCACAATGGGAGCGAAAGGGGGATTCATGGCGAATTGTCGCAGAGCAAGAGGGCGAGCTTATAGGCGCCTTGCTGCTATACCCGCCCCAAGAAGGCTTGTATGAGAAGCTGAAGGAGACGATTCCCTATCCGGAAATCCGCCTTCTAGGTGTTCACTCATCTGCTAGAGGCAAAGGCGTCGCTACCGCCTTGATCGGCGAAAGCGCCCGGCGCGCTAGGCAATCAGGAGCGGCTTATCTCGGATTGCACACATCGAACCGTATGCCTGATGCGGTCCGGCTTTACCTAAGTCTGGGGTTCGAACGTGAGCCCAGGTACGATTTCTTTGCAGCTGACAATACAACGGTGGTTGAAGCCTATCGACTACCGCTTCATACTGCAAACCATACATAAACAATAAATTGGAGGATATCCATCTATGAAAATATTAAAATCAACCACCCTAATTATAACTTCTGCTCTACTGTTCGCAGGCTGCGGAGCCAAAGAAGAAACGAAAACAGCGGGCTCGCCCGCAGCAGGCGGAGCTACATCGGCAGCCACATCCGCAGCCACATCCGCAGCCACATCGGCAGCAGCACCAGTTGCCGCAGCGCCGCAGAAGGTGAAGAAAATCGTGGTCGGAACGAGCGGGACATTCAAAGACGTGACTTTCCTTGATGATAAGGGGAACTTAACTGGCTATGATATCGAACTGACCAAGGAAATCGACAAACGTCTACCCGATTACGAGTTCGAATTTAAAACAATGGAATTTGCCAACATCCTTTTGAGTCTGGAAGCGGGGAAAGTTGATTTGGCTGTCAATCAATACGAAGTAAACAGCGAACGGCAAGCCAAGTTCCTATTCAACGACGAAGCCTATAACGTCTGGCCAAGTAGAGTTGTTGTTAACAAAGACAACAACACGGTGAAGTCGATTGAAGATCTCAAAGGCAAAAAGGTCATTACCTCTCCGGGAAGCAACGGCGCCGTCTGGCTGCAGGATTACAATAAAAACAACGGGAATCCTTTTGAATTGGTCTACTCCGGAAGTGGAGGAACGAACGATGTGATTAATCAGATCAAAACAGGCCGTGTAGATGCTACAATCTCAACGGCGTTTCAAGTAGCGGGCCGCAATAGGGACGCGGATGCTCAGCAAAAAGTTGTAGGTCCTGTACTGTATACCTCGAAAATTTACTATGTTTTACGTAAAGATGAAACCGAATTGAAAAGCAAAATTGATGAGGCGCTCAAAGAAATTAAAAAAGACGGAACACTGGCGAGCCTCAGCAAGAAATGGTTGGGAGAAGATTTTACAGTGACACAATAATGAAAGGAGTCATAGAAAGGCGGAAGGGACCCAATGGGAAAACCGTTTGATTATTCATTGATCTGGGTGTATTTGCCGAAGCTGTTGTCCTACCTGCACGTCACGTTGTTCATCGTGCTGGCTTCGGTTGTATGCGGCATACTGCTTGGTCTCATCATTGCTTTGCCTAGGCTGTACCGAATACCGGTGCTTAACCGATTGGTCATTATTTATATTTCCTATACAAGAGGCACGCCGATTCTCATCCAGCTGTTCCTCGTATATTACGGCGTGCCAGAACTGCTTAAAGCGATCGGAATCGACGTCAGTGATGTTCAGCCGTTAGTTTTCGTTATTCTGACTTATGCGCTTCATTTTGCGGCTTATTTCTCTGAGATTGTCAGGGCATCTGTGAATGCCGTAGACCGCGGTCAGGCAGAGGCGGGCTACGCGATCGGCATGACCAGCTATGCCGTGTTGATGAGAATTGTTCTGCCTCAAGCATGGAAAGTGGCGCTGCCGAATGTGGCCAATCTGACGATTGGTACACTGAAGGACACATCGCTTGCCTACACGCTGGGCGTAATGGATCTTGTCGGACGTGCCGAAATGCTGGGTACGACATACCACTTCCTTGAGATATGGATTGCGCTTTCCATCATTTACTACGCAATCGTCCTCATTCTTGAACAAATATATCATCGATTTGAGCGCAAGGTGAACCGTTTTGAAAAAGCAGTCACAGCTCTCAATTCGTAGGAAGGGAGGGAGCAGTCATCCACATTGATTTCGAATTTATGCTTGAAGCTTTCAGGGCCATGCTGAAGGCACTGCCGCTCACGCTCGTCATCGCGATCGTCCCTTTGTTTACGGGATTCATCGTTGGTGGCCTGGTTGCCTTTATCCGCATGTACAGGGTCAAGTACCTTCACCGAATTGCACAATTTTACGTATCTTTCTTCCGGGGAACACCACTCCTGCTTCATATTATGCTCGTTTATTTTGCGATCCCCATGATCTTCGATGCCATTGCTGTGAAGAATGGCTGGAGCATGCGCTCCAGCGCCATCCCGCTGATTTTATTCATCTTCGTAGCGTTCACCCTGAATGTCGGCGCCTATATGTCGGAGACGATCCGATCGGGTATTTTGTCTGTTTCCAAGGATCAACTCGAATCAGCCTATTCAGTTGGCATGACCACGTGGCAAGGCATGAGGCGTATCGTCCTCCCACAGGCGTTGCATGTAAGCTTGCCAAATTTGCTGAGCAAGTTTATCAGCCTGCTGCACGGTTCTTCACTAGCTTTTATGATATCGCTGCAGGAAATTAACGGAACTGCGCATATCGTCGCCATGAGGAATTGGAAATATCTTGAGGCTTATATCGCTGCAGCCGTAATTTACTGGATATTGACCATTATTGCCGAAAATATCTCCAGTTTCCTGGAAAAACGCATGAATGTATACAACCGCAGTGGCGTTGCTTAGAAAACTAAAGGAGGTGCAGCATGATTCAGATCGCAAACCTCACCAAATCGTTTGGTCGCAATCAGGTGCTGAAAGGCATCGATCTTACCGTTAACAAAGGTGAAGTCGTCGCTATCTTAGGTCCGAGTGGTTCAGGTAAAACAACATTGCTTCGATGTGTAAATTACCTGGAGAAGCCCAGCGACGGCGCGATCACAATTGATAATTTCCGAGTGGATTGTAAGAAAGTGTCCAAGAAAGAGATTCATCTTTTGCGCCAAAGGACGGCGATGGTGTTTCAGCAGTACAATTTGTTCCGCCACAAGACAGCGCTTGAAAATGTCATGGAAGGACTGCTGATTGTCAAAAAACTTTCAAAGCAAGAAGCGCGTAAGATTAGTGTCGAACTGCTGGAAAGGGTTGGTCTTGGGGGAAAGCTGGATGCTTATCCGTCCCAACTATCCGGCGGTCAACAGCAGCGGGTCGGCATCGCACGGGCACTTGCGCTAAATCCAGATGTCATCTTGTTCGATGAGCCAACGTCGGCGTTAGATCCTGAATTGGTCGGCGAAGTGCTCGCGGTCATCCGCAAGATTGCCAGAGAAGGCATTACGATGATTATTGTCACACATGAGATGACCTTTGCACAGGAGGTCGCCAGCCACGTAGTGTTTATGGACGAAGGCGTCATTGTCGAGGAAGGCAAGCCGAATGAACTCTTTAATCGGCCAAAAGAAGAGCGGACCAAGCAGTTTCTTAGCCGTATTCGTCCAGAACTTTCATATTCGATCTAGGAGGCACCCCCGATGACGATTTCAATTAGTATTTTGGACCAAAGTCCGATCTATCCCGGAAGCACGGCCGCAGAGGCGCTTGCGCAGACGATTCGGCTAGCTCAAAAAGCTGAGGAGCTCGGCTATCGCAGATTTTGGGTGTCGGAACACCATGACTCCGAATTCCTCGCTGGTTCCTCGCCGGAGGTGCTTATTTCGCACTTGCTGGCCAAAACAGAGCGAATCCGCGTCGGCTCAGGCGGCATTATGCTGCAGCACTACAGTCCCTATAAAGTTGCTGAAAATTTCAATGTGCTGGCTTCTCTTGCACCTGGAAGGGTTGATTTGGGTGTCGGCCGAGCACCTGGCGGACTACCTCGCAGCACGCAGGCGCTGCAGCATGGAGTGACAGCTCCACAGTCGCTGACGGAGAAGCTGGTTGAGCTTGAAGCTTACGTGAACAATCAGATTCCGGAGGATCATCCGCTGTCCGGCATTAGAGTGACGCCGGTAGCAAGCATTCCGGCTGACATCTACTTGCTTGGAGCGAGTCTGGATAGTGCTCAGCTTGCTGCTTCGTTAGGTCTGCCTTATGTATTTTCCTTATCGATTAATGGAGATCGGTCAGTCGCCATAGAGGCGATACAAGCGTATAGAGCTTCGTTCCAGCGCGTTTCGAATCGTACGGCAAAAGCTTTACTTGCCTTGCCTGTCATAGTGGCAGAAACGGATCAGGAAGCGCATGCCTTCGCTGTCGAACAGAAGCACTACAAGGTGTATTTGGCCAGCGGGAGAAAGGCGACCGTAGGTACGCTGGAGCAGGCCGAGGAGTTTGGCAGACAAGCGAAAGAGTCTTATACAATCGAAGAAAAAACGACGGAAGTCACGCGAGGCTCCAAAGAGACCGTACGTGAGCAATTGTTAGATTTGCAGCGGCGTACAGGTGTTGATGAATTCATTGTAACGACCAGAATCGAGGATTTCTCCGAAAGACTTCGTTCGTATGAACGGCTAGCGGAAGCGTTGAGTGGGATTGAAGCGGCAATATAGCCCTATTTTATGAAAGTACTATAATTATTAGGAGGATACGAGATGTGTCGTCATGATATTCAAGCGTATTTGGATACGCATAATCTATTAATCCAGGCCGTAGAGGGATTAAACCATAAGCAATTGACATGGAAAGAATCACCTTCATCCTGGAGTGTGACGGAAGTGCTAGGTCACCTCGCTGATCATAGCATTGTCATTTCCTTCCGGATTCGTGACATTTTAGCCGAGACGACGGTTCGTCTTCCTGCTTTCGATCAGGACGCTTGGGTAAGCGGACAAAAGGCCAATGACAGCGATGCTTCTGATATATTGACTGTATTCAATCAACTACTCCGCTATAACAGCCTGCTATTTTACCGACTGACGGACGAGGAGTGGCAGAAGGCCGGCATTAATGCCAAAGGTGACTCTGTCACCATTACGAATATCATTCAGGGCTTTACGAAGCATGTGAACACGCATCTCAACCAAATCGAACGCATTAAACGATCCTTGGCAGCCACATCTCAGCAAGAGGTGAATTCGCCATGAGTGAGATCTATCGTCTAGCTGAGCCCAGTGATGCCGAGCGGCTTGTGGATGTCATCTATGATGCGTATATCACAATACGTGAGCTAGAGCTGCAATGGCCTGCAGCGCATGCCGATTTGGCTTTGGTCGAAGAAAATATCGTGAAAAATGCTTGTTACGTCTTGGAAAAAGAAGGTCAGATTGTCGCTACGCTAACCTTGTCCAAGGAAACCACGAACAGATGGAACAGCGAGTATCCGTTTCTCAAATGGTTCGCTGTACATCCGGATGCGCAAGGCAGCGGATTCGGAACCAAGCTGCTCACTTGGGTGGAAGAAGTCGTCATTCGCGATGAAGTTGGTGCTTCCGCTGTTACGCTTGCCACGGCGGAGAAGCATCCTTGGCTGCTGAATATGTATGAACGTAAAGGATATGAACGCATTGATGCCATTGACAGAGGCAATGGTGACGGCACGATGTATCTACTGCGAAAAATAGTGAATCCTCATTTATATCACACGGAGCGGTTAGGGCACCACATAGGAGGCACTAGATGAAATTTGCGTTGTTCAGCTTAGTTATGAATATTCCCAATGCCGTAACCGGTGAAACGCTGACCACTCAGCAGAAGTTTCAGAACATACTGAAGCAGGCCATTTATGCCGAAGAGCTGGGTTTTGACGCCTACGGCATCGGAGAAAGACACGGACCTCCGTTTCTTTCTTCTTCACCGCCTGTATTACTGACAGCCATAGCGGCTCATACCTCGCGGATCCGTCTGTTGACAACAGTTGCGGTGCTCAGCGTACTGGATCCTGTGCGTGTTGCCGAAGACTATGCGACGCTGGATCATCTTTCGGGTGGCCGCTTGGAGCTTATTATCGGCAAAGGCAACGATCCGCGCCATTACCCGCTTTTTGGCATCAAAGAAGAGGAACAATGGGAATCGCTTGCAGAGAGGTATGCCCTGCTCAAACGATTATGGAGCGAAGAAAACGTCAGCTGGGAGGGCAAATATCGACCGCCTTTGCAGGATGTCACTATTTTGCCAAGGCCGTATCAACGAACGATTCCAATATGGCACGGCAGCGCATCCTCACCGCTGTCTACAGAGCTAGCAGCCAAATATGGCGAACCGATTTTTTCCTCCAATACGTTTCATCCGCTTCCTAAGTATAAGGCGCTGATCGATCACTATCGGGAGAGATGGGCCTATTATGGGCATGATCCGCAGCACGCAACGGTTGGAGCGGGCGCGGGTACTTTATATTTGGCCAAAACCACGGAGGAAGCCATTCGGCGTTTTCGTCCGTATTACGAGGCATTTCATTCCACGGATTCGGCGAAACACAATCAGTCCCCTTTTACGAGTCTGGAGGATAACTTGGCGAATGGACCGCTATTAGTGGGCAGTCCGGAGCGCGTCATTGAAAAAATACTTACCTATCATTCGGCCTATGGCCATCAGGTGATGTCGATCAGTGTGGATGGCCTGACAGAAGCAGAACAGAGGGAGCAAATGTCATGGTTTGCCGCTGAAGTTGCCCCCGTGCTTCGTCGGGAGATTTCGAGCAGCGTATGGTCATGAAAAATTCATATGATGTGATCATTGTCGGAGCCGGATCTATGGGGATGAGCGCAGGCTATCATCTGGCCAAACGGGGTGTTCGCACATTGCTGATCGATTCATTCGATCCTCCGCATGATCAGGGAAGCCATCATGGCGAACCACGGCTTATCCGCCATGCATATAGCGGAGGGAAGCCCTATATCCATTTGGCGTTGGAGGCTGACCGCTTATGGCGAGAGCTCGAGGAGGCCAGCGGGCAGAAATTGCTCGTCCGTTCCGGCGTTCTCAATATGGCTAATCAATCTGTTAGCAAATTCGCAAGTCGATTTCCCGATGCAGAGGAGGCAGGCGTGCAGGTTGAAAGGCTGGATGCCACAGAGGTACATCGACGTTGGCCGGGGATCGTGCTCCCTGAGTCATATGAAGCGATGTATGAGCCGAACGCTGGTTATTTGCACAGCGAGCGCTGTGTCGCCGCATATCGCAAGTTGGCGTTGGCCGAAGGAGCCACGCTGCTGCCCTATAACCCGGTTCAGCATATCCAAGCAGACCGGGCAGGCGTTCGTGTGCGTACACATGCAGGTGAATTTACAGCGGAACAGCTGATTGTAAGCGCTGGAGCTTGGTTCAAGAGCTTAGAGCCTTTCGTCTCGCTTCCCATCCGCGCTGTCCGCAAGACAGTAGGCTGGTTTCGGACTGAGCCCAGACTTTACGATGCCGGCGCATTCCCGGGATTTACACTCGGAACTGATCACGGAGGGTATTACGGCTTTCCGAGCATTAACGGCAACGGCCTCAAGATCGGCCGCCATGATGGGGGATTACCTTGGGCTCCGGGGCAGCAGGCAGCGCCATTCGGCCATCTGGAGCAGGATGAAGGTGATTTGCGCCGAACGCTGGCCGCCTTCTTACCCCAGGCAGCAGGGGATTTGCTGCAAGGAGCTGTTTGCAAGTATGAATTGACGCCCGATGAGAATTTCATTATCGATCGGCATCCAGCTTATGCCAATGTCCTCGTAGCAGGAGGCTTTTCCGGACATGGATTCAAATTTGCCAGTGCTGTCGGATCGCTGCTCGCCGATCTAATTCAACTGGTACCAACATCAGTCGAGGTGGACACCTTTTCGTTATCCCGTTTTAACCAAATAAAGTCCTAGAAACGAATCACAAGTTGGCTGTTATGAGTCTTACATACAAAACAAACCCAGACGCAAATTGTCTGGGTTTGTTCTTTAGCTTACCACTGTCTACGTGGACGACATAGTCTTACTCAAGTAAGCAAAGTAAGCATCGGCCAATTTTTGCACACCGCGAACGATTTGATCCTCGGAGACGTAGCTGAAACACAGTCTAAGGTACGAATGCCCTTCCGCTTCAGCATTAACGTAGAAGCTCCGTCCATCGACAAAGGAGACTCCCCGGTCAGCGGCATCTTGCAGGAACTCAGTCGTATTGACGTGATCCTGGAAACGAAGCCAAATGTAGAAACCACCTTCTGGCTGATGAAAAGTGACATGGTCGCCGAAATCGGTTCGAATGGCGTCAGCCATTACATCACTTTGCCTGCGGTAATGGGCGATAAGGCTTTCGATATGAGGCTGAAAAGGGAATTCATCCAGGAGTTTTGCCACAATTTCCTGTGTGAAAACACCGATGCTGCCTCCTAAATTCAATAATCGAGCCTTCGTTAGTATGCTTTTGTCGGCTATCAGCCAGCCGAGCCGCAGACCTGGAGCAATAATTTTCGAAAACGTATTCAAATAAATCACACGCTCTGGAAATAACGAATAGAGAGACGGATAACGTTTGCCCGAAAAATTTAGCTCGGAATACGCATCATCTTCCAGAATGAAAAAGTTGTATTCTCTCGCTAAGCGTACAAGCTGCTTCCTCCGAGGAATGGAAAGCGTCACGCCGCCTGGGTTATGGTAAGTAGGCATCGTATATAAAAATTTGGGAATCCGCTTGCCATTAGATCTCGCATCGATCAGGGCTTCCTCAATGAGATCAACGCGTACGCCATTTTCATCGATAGGGAAAGACGTTATCGTTGCTTCTGCTACACGGAATGCTTGTAAAGCGCTGAAGAAGGAAGGAGCTTCAACCCAAACATGATCGCCTGGTTCCACGAGGATTCGTGTGGTTAAATCAATGCCCTGTGTGGAGCCGTAGGTCACGAGGATTTGATCCGTATCCACATGAATGTCGTTCAGCTTGGAACGGTTTTGTATCCACGCAAGTACTTTTCCAGGGCCAGGTGCGCCTGAATATTGCAGAGCTTTGCGGCCTTGTTGCGTCACGGCCTCAGCAGCAGCATAGGAAAGCAGCTCGATGGGGAATAAGTGGGGAGCAGCGAAACCAAAGGAAAGATGTATATGATCAGGCTTCGTGACGGTTGTACTACCGATAGAAGGTGTAGTAGGGATTCGTTTAGCAAACGAAAAGGGCTCTAACTCCGTAGACATGGCTTTCCTACCTTTCCTTTCCTATTAAATGGAATAAGATAATTTGCGCTCTTGGGTTGTGCCTGCATCAGTAAGTTCTTTTTTCAGTACCCGATTCAAAATCAGATTCTCAAAGTAAATAAAACCGTTATCCCTCTCTCTAGGTCTAGCTAGCGTAATACGGGTATCCTGCGCAATGCGACCATCTTCGATGAGTAATACGCGATCTGCCAAAGCAACCGCTTCGCTGATATCATGCGTAACGAGTACGGTGGTGAAGCCCTGTTCCGACCACAATCGTTCAATTAATTGTTGCATCTCAATGCGTGTTAACGCGTCCAACGCGCCTAATGGTTCATCCAACAACAGCAATCTAGGACGACTAACGAGTGCTCTTGCTAACGCAACGCGCTGTTTTTGACCGCCCGAAAGTACGCTTGGCCATTGCTTTGCCCGCTCGAGAAGACCAACCTCCTCCAGCGCGGCTTCTGCACTCGCTTTATTTTTGTCAGGGGCGGCGATGCGCACATTGTCTATGACTTTTTTCCACGGAAGCAGACGGGCCTCCTGAAAAAGGACCCGCGTATCTGGAGTCGTACGCACATGTGTGCGATTATCTAGGGATATTGAGCCATCTGACGGCTGCTCCAGACCCGCGATTAACCGAAGCAACGTACTTTTGCCGCACCCGCTGCGTCCGACAATGGCAACGAATTCCCCTGGTTCGATGTGGAAATCAATGCCCGAAAGTACAGGTGTTTGATCAAATTTTTTGGACATGTGACGAATATGGATGCTGGATCCTTTCTTATCAATCGACATGCTGACCCTCCTTCACATTAACGCTTTGTATAATTCGGATGCCACTGAAGGCCCCATCGTTCCAACAATTTGGCGGCGGTATCCGATAATTTGCCGAGCAGCGCATAGATCAGAATACTGAGCACAATCACATCCATTTGAAAAAATTCCCGTGCGTTCATGGCCATATAGCCTAATCCTGACTTGGCAGCTACGGTCTCAGCGACAATCAGTGTGAGCCACATGATGCCGAGCGCGTAGCGGACGCCAACCAGAATGGAAGGCAGTGCGCCAGGCAAAATAATGTAGACATACAAGGAAAGACGGCTCAAACCGTATACCTTTCCCATTTCAATAAGTCCTGGATCAATCGATCGGATGCCATGAAAAGTGTTGAGATAGATGGGGAAGAAGACCCCCAGCGAGACTAGCACGAGTTTGGCAGGCTCTTCAATGCCGAACCAAATAATAACGAGTGGGATTAATGAAAGATGTGGTATCGTCCGGACCATCTGAATGGAGGAGTCGGACAGCTTCTCCGCTGTACGGAAAAACCCGTTCAGCAGTCCGAATAAGAAGCCTAGGCCCCCACCAAGCAGAAGTCCGCTAAATGCTCGCCTTGCACTGATGCCGATATGTTTCAGCAGTTCCCCAGACTTTAACATATCAATGAATACGTTCAAAACTTTCAAGGGTTGAGGCAATACATTGGAAGGGATGATTCCGGTTGTAGTCAACAGATGCCAGGCTATAACGGTTAAAAGCGGGAATATCCAGGGAGCCGCTCGGAAAAATATGCGTTGGCTCTTGGTTTCACGGGACATAGGAACACTCCTTGTTATAATCTACTTATTTTGCAGCAACAATTTGCTGTAATTCCGCCTCAAACGCTTTGCTCCATGTCGTGCTGACATCGACTTTTCCTTTTAGCAAGCCAACCGTGCTTAATGCGTCTGCGACATCTTGCTGGGAAGTAATCGCTTTGGAGAAATCAACTGACAGTTTGGAAGGGCGTTGTTGCTCGCCTTGTCTTAAGGTATCCAGTGCCTGCTCGACAGGCTGTTTCGTATTTGTCGCTGTAATTTCAGCCCATTTCTGCTGATTGTTTCGCGTCCATTCATAGAATTTGTTCAATCTCCCTAAGAAATCGACAATCGCTGCATGTTTGGCGGGATCATTGATAGCATCAGGTGTAGCTTCGTATAGGAAGTTGCCTGATAAAATGTCTTTTGCGCTAGCAAGTAGCGTTGCACCGTTCTGTTTTGCTGAGATGATTGCGTTACCATAACTTGCTAACGCGTCTACTTTGCCGCTGAGGAGTGCGCTTAATCCGTCTGAAGTCGACAGCTGAACAGGTTCGATATCGTTCCAAGTCAATCCAGCGTTTTGCAATATTTTCACAAGAAAATAATGAGCTGTTGTTGCATTGACATAGGCGACTTTTTTGCCTTTCAGATCGGCAACAGTTTTAAGAGTTGAGCCTTTGGGAATCACGATTTCCTGATTTAATGTGGTGGATTCGAATGATGCAATAACTTTGAAATTGCCACCATTAGCAGCCTGAGCAGCGAATAAAGGTGGAATTTCACTCGTGGAGCCGAGATCGAGATTGTTGGCGGCCATCGCTTCCAATTGCAAATTGCCTCCCTGGAAGACGCTAAACTGTAGCTTATAAGGTGTTTTATCAAGCCCTGCTTCCTTGAAGCCGGCTTCGAGATTGCCCCAGCCCGTTTGACCGACCCGAAGTGTAACTTTGCTGAGATCCACCGAAGGAGTTGCTGTCGTACTGGCAGCAGTCGGCGATGCTGATCTAGTGCTGGCAGAAGGCGAAGATGTGCTTTTTGAAGTGCTAGTTGATGCGTTACCGCTGGCGCAGCCGGCTGATACACTCAAAATGAATAACGAAAGAAGCGTATGCTTGGTATATTTGGCAATGACAGACATGAGTGGAGTTCCACCTTTCATTTGGTTAAGTGATTAATGTGTGATATATGTTCCTTGCAGGATGTTAAGCCCAAGTTGATCCGTTTGGAGGATAGCTTCATGTAGTAGTGAGGGGGTAACTTCAAAGGAGAGATTACGAATAGCTTCCACACGTAGAGGTACGCCAGCAGCGATAAGTGGCGCTACGGTAGCTGGTAGATCCTCGAACCCTAATTGTTTCAAAGTCACGGGAAGCTTTAAGCTGATAAGGAGCCTTGCTAAGCGTTCAATTTCTTCAGCTGGGCGCTTTTCGAGCACGGTTTGCGTAAGCAAGCCAAAAGCGACTCTTTCACCGTGCAACGTGCCGGATGTTTGCGGAAAATGTGTTAGGCTGCTGTCTAAGGAATGGGCAATGCCTGCTCGTGCCGTTCCGCCTTGCACCGTCCCCGCCAGTCCTGCCAGTACAATAACCGCGTCGACGGCCTCTTTGAAAGCAGGTGTAATGGTGCCTGTTCCTGCGGTTTGAATGGCTTGCAGCGCGTAAGTGTGCAAACGGTCTAATGCAAGCTTGGAAATTTGCGTGGAGATTCGAATATCCAATCCTTCCGGCTCGTCATTCACGTTAACGACGGTTTCGTACCATTTAACAATCGTATCGCCAATGCCCGCTGCCAGGTATCTACGGGGAGCTTCAACGAGTATTTGCGTGTCCGCTAGCACTAGAACGGGGGAGCTTGTAAGCCCTAGATAACCCGAGGAACGACCTTGGTCGTCGTAGATGACGGAGAGCGCAGCCCAGGATGCGCAAGTTGCGGCAATCGTCGGCACCGCTACGACGGGAAGACGAAGTTTTTCGCCCACAACTTTGGTAATATCTAACGCTTTGCCTCCGCCAATTCCAATAAGTAATTCGGCTTGATGCGCAATGGCTTCGCTTGTGTAAGTGGCAATTTCCTCCGTCGTAACTTTACCTTCAAATTGACTGATTGCATACTCGACACCAGCCTGCTGAAGGCTCAGCAACAATTGCGTTCGTACAGTGTGCAGCGCTTTATGGCCAGTTATGATGAGTGCTTTTTTTCCGTAAGGGGCAATGAGTTCACCGCTCTTGGCTAGAATGCCTGGTTCATTGAAATACTGGGCAGGTGCTTTAATAGCGACCATAACTTCACTCCTATCCATGATTCGTGTTTTGACTAGTGTATAATCTTATAATTCCTATTGAAAAAGTTGGTATTAATTAATAACTACTCTAGCACTTTGTTATTGCGGCGTCTAATTGATGTTTTCTATTCATGATAATGAATAATTGGAATATTCTATAGGTCATTTAAGGCTGGAACGGCTCCCCTTAGATCTACTAGTGATCGTGGAAACACAGATAAACCTTTCATTCAGAAAGGTTTACCTGTGTTTCTTTTCTGCGGGAACATATTTTTCGAGCCTAACCATCGATGATACTTATTGTTTCCGTTGAGTTTTCGGGGCATGTAGCATAAGATTAATTTATACTCGGCAATTTAAAACGATTTTTATACGATACTCATAGGATTTTAGCGGGAAGGCACGATACTTTGATAAACTTTAAATAATGGAGGACGAAAAGTGTTAAAATCGATCGTACAGTATCAAACTCACTATCATGATAAATTAGTCAATATTTGGTACCGAGCTGTCGTCCGTACCCATACCTTCCTGACTAGCGCGGAAATTGAATTTTACCATCAGATCGTTCGAAATGGCGCTTTGGAAGAGGTTGAAATTTGGATTGAATTAAATGAAGATCTAGAACCGATTGGATTTATCGGGATGGACGGATCGAAAATCGAAATGTTATTCGTAGATCCTGACTATCACGGGTGCGGTACAGGCCGCCGGTTAATTAAACATGTAGAAGCACTAAAGGGAGCAAATCTCCGGGTTGATGTTAATGAGCAAAATGACAGCGCATACGGCTTCTATCAACGACTTGGTTTTGTTAGAATTGGCAGGTCTGAACTTGATTCTTCTGGCAATCCCTTCCCTCTGCTCCACCTGGCGTATATTCGGCCCTAAAGGTGTGCATGCTTAGCCGCGATTCATTGCCGTTTCGCCTGTTCGGGTCACCTCCAAAATGCCGTAGGACCGAATCAATTGAAGGAAAGCGTCGTTTTTCTCCGAATTGCCGACGATTTGAACGATTATCGAAGACGGCCCGACATCGATAACTGAGCATCGAAACGTATCTATCAAGCTCTGTATTTCAGCACGTTTGGCTGACTCAAGTCTTATCTTGATGAGCAAAGCCTTATCAAGGATCAACTGAGTGATAGCTGATTCAGGTTCATATTTCAGATCGCCCTGCGCGGATCGTTGATCCGGCTGTGGCGGTCTTTTTAACGTTTTTACAAAACTTTAAAAGTACCATATTCATAGGAAATGACTTATATTAAAGTATACATTCGAATTTAAAGCAATTACATTCTAGTTAGATGATATAATGCCGATGGCGCGGCGGGATGGGACGGGGGCATGCCAGTCTCTTTCACTTCAAATAAAGGGGAATATACAGGCATGAACATCAAATCTTTTTTTGGAGCTAAAGCCTATTTTGTAAAAATGTTTCTTTGGATCAGCGTGGCTATTCTCGCTCTGGTTGTTGTTCTTTCCACGGTTGTTTATGTGAATTCGCAAAATCTTTTGGTTAAAAATGAATATGAAGCCAATCAAAAAATACTGTATCAAGTCAAATATAATATGTCGTTTATGGATCAAACGATTTCCAATTTATCGAAATTTCTTTACCTGAATAGTGATGTAACCGCTATTATGTATGCGAAGAAGGAAGACATGCTGGAAGTGGCTAGCCACTTGTCGAAGGTCGCCAGTTCTGTCACTTCAGCGAATCCCTACATTCACTCCATCGGCATTTATAATCGAAATCTGGATCAATCGTATAGTTCGGGGTTCCCTTTATTTTTTAAAGATCAGATGCTCTACGACTTTATTAACTCGGATAAAGTGCTGCCGAAGCTGAAACCGATTTTCCGTGATATTAAAAAACTGGTCAACGGGGTAACCGAGCCTGAGTATGTTTACTCCTATTTCATCTACGAAACACCCCTGAGCGGGGCAAAGCCGGATGGCGTTGTTATCATTAACGTAAAGCCGCAGTGGTTGCTGGAGAATATTAATCAAATCAATATGATCGATAAACAAAAAGGAGATCACGTATTTATTCTGAATGAGTCAGGTGAATACGTGGATGATGGTACCGATGAATCTGCAGTCAAGACGTGGCTGAAAACGGATTTTCTGGACTATCGAACAGCGCATCCGCTGGCGGATCGCGACGGTTTTTTTCAAAGCAAGCATGACGGCACGCAATATTTAGTTACGTATACCAATGTCGACAACACGGGATTGACGCTGCTCAAAACGCAGCCTGTACTTGAAATCTACAAGTATATCAACAGTCTTAGGACGAGTATTATCATAATTACGCTTATTTTCCTGGTTATGGCGCTCGTCGTATCGATTGGCATTTCTCGGAAACTATATCGACCGGTGGGGACGCTGGTCAATTCCATTATGCTGGATCGGATTCGAAGATCGGACAAAGACGAGGTTGTCGATGAGATCTCGTATTTGAATACTGTATACAGACAATCCATGGAGATGCTCGATCATTATGATAAGGAAAAGATGCAATATCACGATGTCATGAAGCATTATTGGTTAAGCCGCCTGCTCACGGAAAGTTTATCGATAGGCAGGTCAGAATTGGAAGGCATTTTTAAAGAAATGAGGATTTCTTTAGAGTTGGAAGGTTCTTACGCTGTATGTGTATTGAAAATTGATAACTATAAGGAATTTCAGCATACGTTCCACGCCAAGGATAGGGACACAATTCGCTTTGCTATGATCAATATTGCTTCAGAAATTATGGCCGAATCGTACGCGAACGAAGGACTGGACATGAAGGACGATCATGTGGTGTTGATTGTAAGTATTCCGGATGAAGAAGATCAGTTTCAAGCGCGTATTCACACGTTGATCCAAGAAGCGCAAGAGCATGTTTCCCGATATTTTAAAATTTCTTTTACGGCATCGATTAGTGAAAAGACGAGTCACATGCAGGAATTGAACGGCATGTACAATAAGGCGCTCGATCAGGCGATGTATCGTGTTTTACTCGGTCATTCTTCGGTCATCACCTACGAAGCGGTTAGGAAAAATGTGGAAAGCAAGAAGACGGGATATTCCAAAAATCAAGAGGAACGGCTTGTGGAGGCCATGAAGTCGAGCAATACCACGGTGATCGAGGAGGTTCTGGGGACTATTTTCAAAGAGGTGGGCACGCTCAATTATCACAATGCTTTAGTCTCCATCATAAGGCTTGTGGATGCGGTCATTGAGACGCTGGAAGCAATGAAAGTGACGGCTGCCCCATCGTTGCATATTTCTTCGATTAGTCGCAATATCCTGGAGAAAGAGACCATTGCCGAGATTCATCGGATCATTGTGGGTGCCCTGCAAGATTCGCTCCAAAAAGATTTCGAGGGAAATGCCAATAACCTCAACTACTTTTTGGTGGAGGCGGTCACGGAATACATTCATAACCATTATCAAGATCCTTCGCTTAGCCTGACTTCGATCGCTTCGATCATGAAAATATCCACAAGAAATTTAAGTAAAACGTATAAGTCAGCTACCCAGATCTCGATCCCTGATTTCATCAACGAGTTCAGATTAGCCAAAGCGGCAGAACTTCTTGTCCAAGATGACCTTAGTGTGTATGAGATCGCTGAAAAAGTCGGAATCTTGAATGAAACCTACTTTTTCAGCATGTTCAAAAAGAAATATAAGGTCACGCCGAAGGAGTATGCCTTGCAGAGAAATATGACGAAATTAATATAAAAGCTTCCCCCTTAACGACCGATCTCATCGATTCGGAATCCTAAAGTGGAGTTGAAGGAGCAGGTGCCCATGCATTCAGAGAGCCGCCGACAGATAGCGGAAGCATTTATTTTTGTCCAAGAAGAGAACATGTCTACCCGATACCGTCCCATAGTCAAGGGAGGGATGGTATTGCGGAGTCATGCGGATGAGGATCATCCGGACACGATCAGTTACACAGAGGGCATCGACTATGTCGTCGATTACGATCGCGGTGTCATTCGCCGGACGAAGAAAAGCCGGATCCCGGATTGGTCCCATCACGAATTATACGGCCAAACGGCGTTTGACCATGCAGCGTTCCCGAACTGCAGCAATCGTGCATTTACCGTGTATGGGGATTATGTGTATGAGAGCGATCCATTGGCTGAAAGCTTCGTTGCCCCCGATAGCGGAAATCGAGCCAGGATGGAGCGCTGGCTTGCCAAATTGCGAAGCGGCGAGGAGAGTTCGATCGTTGTTTTTGGTGACAGCATTAGTGCAGGTGGGGAGGCGAGCGAAGAGAAGTTTAGGTACGCCAACCGGGTTCATCAATTTCTTGTTGACGAGTATCCGCGCAGCCGAATCCGTCTGTTGAACAAATCCGTCGGTGGTGAAACGAGCAAGGATGGAATGAATCGCTTACAGCGCGATGTCATTGCTTTGAATCCTGATCTCGTGATCATCGGATTCGGCATGAACGATCAGAACAAATATGGGGAGGGGGTTGGCGTTCCACCGGCGGATTTTGAAAGCAATCTTCGTCAAATGATTGAGGCTGTCAAGGAGTTGGACAATAGCGATCTTGTGCTCGTGGCGCCTTGCCTGCCGAATCCGACATGGTGGTATGCCAGCGGATTAACTGGCGAGTATGCGGAAGTTATCCGCCGATTGGGGCGGGAATACGGTGTCGGCGTAGCTGACGTCACAGCAATTTGGGAGCAGGAACTGGCCGCCGGCAAATCGCCGGGAAGTCTGCTTTTGAACAACATCAATCATCCGAATGATTATGGGCACTGGCTTTATTTCCAAGCTTTTGTCCCGCTGCTGAAAGCTTGAGAAATCAAGCTTTTTTTGTTTGTTGAGAACTTCGCAAAACCCGCCGCTCAGACCAAAGTTAAAGGAAAGCACTTGATTTGGAGGCTTCTATCCTCTTAGAAAACCGGCTTAGTTACACATTTTTGAAGGAAATGACCTAGTTTATAATATACAATTCCCAGGGCATCCCCTAAAGTTGGGGTATCGACAAGGATGGCAGTCAAAATTACTAAGCTAGGATGTGTTGGATGGATGGTAAGAATTTTTAAGAAAAATTTCGGGGTGACGCTGCTGGCATTGCCAGGCTTCCTGCTTATTTTACTCTTTAATTATGTTCCGCTGTATGGACTGCTGCTTCCGTTTAAGAATTACAAATACAACCTGGGGATATGGAATAGCCCTTGGGTGGGGTTAGACAATTTCGGCTTCTTATTTCATGGCAATGTGCTGTATCGCGTTCTGCGAAATACGATCCTGTATAACATGGTGTTCATTACGTTGGGGACGTTTCTCGCCATCGTCATTGCCCTTTTGCTTTTTGAGCTCAGCCGTAAATTTGTAAAGGTCTACCAAACAATTCTGTTTATTCCTTACTTTATTTCCTGGGTTGTTGCCGGCTTTGCCTTCAGGGCGCTGTTTGATATGGAGCATGGTGTGATCAACAGCGTTTTGACTGCTCTGGGTAAAGCGCCGATCCTCTGGTACAGCGAACCGCAGTATTGGCCGTATATTCTTGTGGCGGCTGCCGTTTGGAAGGGATTGGGGTATGGATCCGTCATCTATTATGCCGCTCTGATGGGGATTGATGCCGAGTATTATGATGCTGCGAAAATCGACGGTGCGAGCAAAGTGAGGCAGGCTTTTTCGATCTCGATTCCAATGATCAAGCCGATGATTATCATGTTGGTTATCCTGCAAATCGGAAGCATTTGCTACAGTGATTTCGGACTCTTTTACAATGTGACGCTGAATTCATCCCTGATCTATGAGACAACAGATGTCATCGATACGTTCGTTTATCGCTCTCTGATTGATATGGGGGATATTGGCATGGCATCGGCAGCAGGCTTTTTTCAGTCGATCGTCGGATTTTGCCTGGTGTTGTGCACCAATTATATCGTGAGAAGAATCAACCCGGAAAATTCACTTTTCTAAGGAGCCTCGACTATGAATCCTCAAAGAGCAATTCGGTTAAAGCCTACATTCACGATGGGGAAACTCATCATTCATATCTTGTTTATCTTGTTGTGTGCGGTATGCGTGTTTCCTTTTCTCGTGATCATTGGCACCTCATTTCAAACGGAGAATGACATTATCAAATTTGGCTATTCGATGATTCCGAAGAACTTTACGTTAGATGCCTACAAGGTGATTCTTCACGAGCCTAAAGTTCTGCTCAATTCCTACTTAGTTACAATCGGTACGACGGTTGTAGGGTCGTTAATTGGCATGTGGGTCACGACGTCGTATGCCTACGCGATTTCGCGCAAAGATTATTCCTATCGCTCGTTCCTTGCTTTTTTTATCTTCTTCACAATGCTCTTTCATGGGGGGATGGTTCCCTCCTATATCCTCATGGTGAAATGGCTGGGACTCCGCAACAATATTCTGGCACTTATCCTGCCCTATCTGATTAGCGGCTGGTTCGTGCTCCTGATGAAAGGATTCTTGCAGACCATCCCAGATGCGATCATCGAGTCCGCGAAAATGGATGGCGCAGGGGAGCTGCGGATATTTACGCAGATTGTGCTGCAAATATCCAAACCGGCACTCGCGACGTTAGGTTTGTTCTTTGCGCTCCAGTACTGGAATGACTGGTGGCTGACCTTGCTTTATATGGACCAAGATCACCTCATGAAGCTGCAATACTTACTGATTAAGGTTCTCAAAAATATGGAGTATTTGAATTCAAGCGAGGCCATTCAATATGGACTTGTGAAACCGGGCATGCAAGTACCTTCCTTAAGTGCTCGTATGGCGATGTGTATTTTGGCTGCAGGACCGATGCTGCTGGTTTTCCCGCTGTTTCAGAGATATTTCGTACAGGGGCTAACAGTTGGTTCTGTCAAAGGTTGATAGTTTCTAGATGCAGGAAAACCACGCTGCATCTGTAAATTATATAAAGACAATATAAGGGAGGCAATCCACGTGAAAGGTCAAAGAACAAAAGCGGCAAAGTGGTTTGGATCAGGAGCATCCGTCTTGCTTACAACTGCGATCGTGATTAGCGGGTGCAGTACAGCCGAGAAACCGAAAGAAAGCGCCAGTCCCGCTGCGAGTACGGGGACGAGTGCGAGCTTGACGAAGGATTTTGTTGAGATTAGCTGGTATATGCCAAAACCGATCGACAATTTGAAAGATCAGGAAGCAGTTGAAGCGGAAGCGAACAAATTAATCAAAGAGAAATTGAATGCCAATCTACACTTCAACATGATTGATAACGCAGGCTGGGAAGATAAGATCAAGCTGAAATCAGCCGCCGGCGAGCCTTACGACCTCGTATTTACGTCAAATACGTCCAATAACTTAAATGCCAATGTGCAAAAAGGGGCGTTTATGCCGCTGGATGACCTCTTGCAGAAGTATGGTCAAAATATTTTAAAGAAGGTAGATCCGCGCGCGTGGAAGGCTGTAACTTACAAAGGGAAGATTATGGCAATTCCAGCCCAGACCCCATATAGTCCGGCATCTGCCTATGTGTTCAAAAAAGATTTAGTTGAAAAGTATAAATTTGATTATAAGAGCGTCAAGAGTCTCAGCGACTTAGAGCCATTCCTGAAAACAATTAAAGAGAATGAGCCGAACATGATTCCCGTTATTGCAACAGCCAATGGCGCGACCTCTGGCGTAGGATTGCCCGACTATACGACCGTTGTAGGCGGGATCTCTTTTAGCGAGAAAGAAGGCAAATTCGTCAAGACGCTGGATATTCCTCAGAATTACGAGAATTATCGCATTATGAACGACTTCTATAAAAAAGGTTATATTGCCAAAGACGCGGCGATCAAAACGGATTATCTCGCAGAAGCGAAATCCGGAAAATATGCCGTGCTGCGCGACTCCGGCGGTTATACCGAGGATGGGTCGAAATCGACAAGCACGTATGGCTTCCCGACCGTTGAAACCTTCAGCTCGCAACCGACGATATCCACGGCGTCCATGACGGCAGCTGCGACTGCGATTAGTGCAACATCGAAGAATCCGGAAAGAGCGATGATGCTGCTCGATTATATTTGGAGCGATAAGTACTTATTGAATACACTTGCCTATGGCGTGGAGGGGAAAAACTACACGGTTAAATCAGGTACAGTGAAAGATGACAATCCGACGATTGTGGCTAAAAGTGGAGCTGAACAAACATGGGCCATTTGGCATAACTGGCTTGGGCCGCTTTGGGATCAGTGGGATTCCAACTGGAACTCAACGAAAGCCTTGGAAGCCATGAGAAAAACAAACGAGAACGGTAAGGCTTCCGGTCTGCTTGGTTTTGTTTTCAATAACGAGCCGGTCAAAACGGAGATTGCGCAAATCAATGCTGTCAATAAAGAAGCGAATCCGATCTTTATTACGGGATCCATGCCGGATTATCCGAAGTATGTGGAGGAAACGAAGAAGAAACTGGTGGACGCTGGCATCGACAAAGTAATGGCAGAAATCCAGAAGCAATATGATGCTTGGAAGGCAGAGAATAAATAAAGCTTAAGCTTACGACAACAATGACTCTACGAATGAGAAGTAGGGTCATTGTTTCTAATCATGCAAATTCAGAAGGAAAGGGAGTTTGATGATGGGGAAAAAGCTGTTGGGCATGATCTTTATCTCTTTCGTTGTATGCGCTTTCGTATTTGTCTTTCAGCCGGGCGATGTTAGAGCGGATGCCGCCACTCCGGATGTAGGTTATGTGATGGACGAGGATTTCTCGTTCTTGTCAGCCTTGACGCCAGGGAACAGTCAGCCGTCCGGGTGGGATGTTCGCGCTGCAGGAGGGGCGCTAGTCTCCCTGTATAACACGAATTTCAAAATCAGCGATACGAGCACGGTACTGCCCGTTTCGATGAAGAAGAAGTTTGTTTCGCAAAGCGCAGGCCAGCTGACCATGGAATTTCGGATTAAGCCTTTGTCAGTCATTGACGGCTTGAAATGGCAGTTGCTCAGCGATGAGGTCGCAGGCGTGAGCTTAATTACACAAAACAATATGCTTAGTCTGGAAACGTCTCCAACCACTGTGCTTCCCTTGCAAACCTATGCGGCGAACATCGAGTATGGGATTAAGATCGACATCAATCTGAACACGCATACCACAGATGTGTACATCAATGGCGTAAAAAAGGCGAACGGGGCTGCTTTCAAGAATACAGTCTCAAATCTGAACCAGTTTCAAGTGCAAACCGGCGATGCCTCCATGGGGGATTTCTATTTTGGTCCTTTGAAAATTTATAAAGGGTACGCCGTGAATGAGCGGCTCATATCAGTCGTTGACGGCGGTGCGATTCCGCAGGATTGGACGGCGGTTACGTCAGGCGGCGCAATTACGGTTGCCAGCATGCTTAGTTCCCCGCAGCCGGATATCAACAGCATGAAGCTGAACGCGGCTAGCAGCACCGGCAGTATGAGTCTGTCGAAAGCGATATCGCCAATGGCGGATAACTTTACCTATGATTTCAAAGTTCTATACAAGCAGAAAGCGGATGGATTGGATGCTGAGCTGAAAAGCGGAACGACGAGCGTTATCAAACTAACGACGGCTGGCGATGATTTGGCTTATGTCAACGGCAGCGGGCAACCTGTCTCGCTGGATTACAAGTATTTAGCGAATCTGTGGACGCATATTCAGATTAAAGTGAACTGGGCGACCGCTTCAGCGGATATCTACATCAATGATAAGCGCAGAGCGCAAGGTGTGGCGCTGGCCCCGGGCGCGGTTTCCGTCGACACTCTCAAGTTCACCACCTCCTCTTCGTATCGCGGAGAAATGTGGCTGGATGACATTCTCATGTATAAAACGGAACCGCTCCCCGCCGACTATGTGCCGGCTCCCCAAGCGGTCAGTAAGGGCGAGAATGCTCCGGTTGTAGGCGTCCAAAGCTGCCCGATGTGGCGGGAAGGCCATCACCTAGGCTGGGATATGATTCAGCCTTACCCGGATCGGACGCCTCTGCTAGGGTTCTACGACGAAGGCAGCCCGGAGACGGCGGATTGGGAGACGAAATGGCTGATCGATCATGGCATCAATTTCCAGATGTCCTGCTGGTTCAGGCCCCTTGGCGGAGACACCAATCGGATGCCGATTAAAGATTCGTATTTATCGCATGCGTTGGATAACGGATATTTTAATAGCCAATATAGCGATCAGATCAATTTCGCGATTATGTTTGAAAACCTCAATTCCAAGGTCAAGGATGCTGAAGATTTCCGAACGAATCTCATTCCGTACTGGATTGAATATTATTTTAAAGATCCGCGTTATTTGAAGATCGATGGTAAACCTGTTTTCACGATCTACAATTATGACGAGTTATACAATGCTTTTAAAGGCAGCGATGGCAGCGATCATGTGAAGGATGAGCTGGATAACTTTCGAAGCGAAGTGGTAAAAGCGGGGCTTCCGGGTATTATCCTGCTGAACGTGTATAACGGGACGGACCCCCAGCAGTTGGCTAAACGCAAAGCTGCTGGTTTTGATGGGGTGTATGCATATTCCTGGGGCTCCTTTGGCGGACATCCAGAGTTTCAAAAGCTGAAGATGACGCAAGAGAGGGATGCCGGCGCCATCGATATTATCCCCGGTTTAAGCATGGGCAGAGATGATACAGCTTGGGGCTTGAACTTCGGTTATTATGCGACGCCGTCGGAATTCCAATCCTTGGCGCAGTGGACGAAGATTAGCTTCATGCCTTCGCTGCCGGCAGGCAGCCTGGGCAAAAAG
This sequence comes from Paenibacillus whitsoniae, assembly GCF_003955665.1. Taxonomy (GTDB): domain Bacteria; phylum Bacillota; class Bacilli; order Paenibacillales; family NBRC-103111; genus Paenibacillus_E; species Paenibacillus_E whitsoniae. The sequence goes on along the minus strand of NZ_RXHU01000022.1, from coordinate 193,643 downwards.
CTGGTTATGCTGGACAACTGGAATGAGTTCGGAGAAGGCCATTTCATTATGCCTGCTGGGCTGGCCGGCTTTGGCTACGTGGACGCCATTCGCAATGTATTTGGCGACGGCGCGTCGCATACCGATAGCGTGCCGACGCAAGCCCAGAAGGATCGGATTAATACCCTGTATCCCGCGGGGAGAGTGGTTCCTAATCTAAACCAACCCCAGCCGGTGATGACCAACGTCTACGGGAACATGTGGGAGTTCAATACCCCAGGAGATGCGGAGGGCTGGACAGTCGAGAAGCAGATTGTGGGCGTGACTGTGCAAGACGGCACTTTTTCTGGCCAAACGAACAATACCGATCCCGGCATTCGCTCCGCAGACCACCTCGGGATTAAGGCGGAGGATATTCCTTATCTCGTTATTCGCATGAAGAACGGGACGAACGACATCGACGGCCGCTTCTTCTTTACGACAGAGGCGGATGGGACCTGGAATGAAGCCAAAGCCGTCGGCTTTTATGTGAACCCGCTGGATAACGGGTATACGGAATACGTGATTGAAGCGTGGCGAAACAAGAATTGGACGGGAACCATCCGGCAATTACGCATCGATCCGACTTCATCCGTCGGGCCAATCAGTATTGATTACATTCGAACGATTTACTCGCCGCAGCCCGGTATTCGGACTTTTATAGACGGCACGTACAAACCGTTCAGCCAACCGGCTCTTCTGCAGGACGGCATCGTAATGATGCCTATGAAAGAGACCTACCTGCAAATCGGGGCGAAGCCGGAATGGGATCCATCGAATGATACCTTGATTGCCGTGAAGGATAACGTTGTTTATCGACTGAAGGTTGGCGCTAGCGTTGCCTATAAGGGAAGCCAAGCGATTACGTTAGAACATGCGCCCGTCAAGCTTGCGAACGGAACCGTAATGGCGCCGCTCAGCTATCTTCATCAGGCCTTTGGCGCAATTGCCAAATGGGATGCGGCTACGCAAATAGTGAATGTGTATCCAACGGCGATCACCTGGGATTTTACGACGAGCAGCGGTTGGACGGCCAACAGTCAGATCGCGAATCCTGTCGTTGCGAATGGTGTCTTCAGCGGAACTTCAAACGGGATTTCGGGAAGCGTCCAACCAGCGATTCTTTCACCGGATAATTTGGAATTTCCAGCTTCGGATATTAGGCGGATTCGCGTCCGAATGAACAACATGACAGGCGGAGACGGGGCGAAAATTTATTTTACGACGACCTCGGATAGCACTTGGAATGAGGCGAAAATGCTCTCGTCTTATATCCTACCGAACGATGCCGTCTATCGGGAATATGTTTTCGATACGTCAAGCCTCGCTGCGTGGACGGGGACGATTAAACAGCTTCAAGTGGTGCCAACGACGGCTTCCGGAGCCTTCAATCTGGATTCCGTTCAATTGGAAATTACGCCGACGGTTGCTATCAAGGGAGATAATCTGATTGCTGATCCCGGATTTGAGGGAAGTCAAACATCACAGTTCTCCATGTCAGATGCGACGTTTGTCAAAGATCCGAGTCAGTTTCATAGCGGTCATCAGTCGGTAAAAATCACCAAAACGACGCGTTACGGAGGCATTAAATTCCCAGTAAATGTGGAAAAAGGAAAGCCTTATACGTACTCTGCATGGGCGAAGTTGGCGGGAGGTGCGACAACGAACGAACCGCTGAGACTCGGGCTTCAGTATAATCTGGACGGTGGGCCTCCCAAACAATTCATTATGTTTACAAGCACTGGCTTAAAGGCGGGCGATTGGACGCAGGTCGAAGGCACTTATACCATTCAGGAATCAGGAGTCGTCTCGAACGTTCTGATGTTCCTCTACACGGAGTACAATAATCCGGGCAGCGTTTATTTTGTCGATGACGTTGCGGTTAAACCGATCACGGATTCGGGAAGCCCGGCATGGGTTCATCCATCGAGTGTCAGCTTGGGTGTGACGTCACTCACGGTAGGCGTTGGTAAAACGAAGGCATTGATTCCTGTATTCACACCAGCGAATGTCAGCAACAAAGAATTAATTTGGCGTTCGAGCAATCCGGGTGTCGCAACGGTGGATGTGAATGGCATGGTGTATGGCGCAAGCTTGGGCACAGCAACTGTAACAGCAACAACGGTAGATGGCGGAAAAGTGGCATCCGTGCTCGTCACCGTCGATTCAACGGTTGCGGTTACGGGGGTGTCGCTAACACCGACTTCACTCAGCTTGCCGCTCGGCGCTCAGCAAACGCTTGTCCCGACGGTAACACCGGCCAATGCAACGAATAAGCTCATCAAATGGGAATCCGTGAATCCGATTGTGGCGGTCGTCGCTGCCGACGGAACGGTTACTGGCGTGGGCACAGGGACGACGCAAATTAAAGCAACCTCGGACGATTCGGGCATCCAAGCCATCGCAACGATTAACGTAACAACACCGACGAACGTGGTGAAAGGCACCAACCTTATTGTAGATCCGGGCATGGAAGGCAGTACATTAGCGGCTCCTAACTACGCTTATCTCGCCGTGCCTTCGCTGACTTCGGCGGAATATCATTCGGGCCAGCAATCCTTGCTGCTGACGAAATCTGATCGATACGGAGGCGTTAAATTTCCTGTCCCACTTGAAAAAGGCAAACCCTATTCCTATTCAGCCTGGGCGAAACTCGCATCCGGTTCTACCACAACCGAGACAATTAGGATCGGCTTGCAATATAAGGTAGACGGTAATCCTACGCCTAAGCAGTATATTATGTTCATCAGTCAACCCCTAAGTTCTACAGAATGGAAGCAAGTGCAAGGGAGTCTCATGATTAATGAAACGGGTGTTGTAACCGAAACGACCATGTTTTTATACACGGAAATTCCAGGTGCCGGCAATCCTTTTTATGTCGATGATGTGGAAGTCAGACCGCTAACTGTGGATAATGTCCCGCCCGTTACGAGTCATGATGCTACTTCCGGTTGGGTAACGACGGATCAAGTCGTTCATCTAACGGCCACCGATGGGGAAAGCGGCGTCGCTGGGACGTTCTACAGCTTGGATCATGGGGGCTATACAAGCGGAACTACCGTGTCGATTGCAGGGGAAGGCGTGCATACGCTGGATTTCTACAGCAAGGATGTGGCCGGCAATCAGGAAGCGACGCAAACGGTAAGCGTCCGTATCGACGGAACGGCGCCAGTCACGACGGCTGTCGTCCAGCCGTCAACGCCGGACGGACCAAGCGGTACCTACGTCAGCCCTGTTATGGTCACATTAAGCGCTTCGGATACCGCGTCTGGCGTTACGCAGGTCGTCTATAGCGTGAATAACGGCGTGACATGGACGCCTTATGCCGCTGCGCTCACCTTTGAAAAGCAGGGGGCCTATACGCTCCTATACCGAGCAACCGACGTAGCGGGCAATAGCGAGACAGCCAAGAGCGTAAGCTTCAATCTTGCCGCTTCAACGGTGAAGGTTCAGCTCAAGGACAGTGCCGGAAATCCGTTAAACGGCGGAGTAGTCAAATACTACGATGGCAGTTGGAAAGATTTTGGCGTAACGGATGCCCTGGGAACTGTAAGTAAGTCCTTGCAGGATAAAAGCTATACCTTTGGCATCACGTTCGAGGGAACGTATAAAGAGATTGTACAAAATACGGGAACAGACGCTGTCGTTGTCTTTCAGACCGTCAAGGCCAAGGTGCAGTTGAAGGATAGTCTGGGGAATCCGCTCGACACTGGTACGGTGAAGTATTATGCCGGAAGCTGGCGGACCATTGGCAATACAACCGGAGGCGAGATCAGCAAGGAGGTTCTGCCTAGCTCCTATACCTTTGGCCTGACGTATGGGGGAAGATATAAGGAGATCGTACAGAATACGGGAACAGACCCCGTTGTCGTATTTCAGACGGTCAAGGTTACGCTACAGCTGAAGGACAGCCAAGGGAATCTGTTAGACGCTGGTGTGGCATCCTACTACGCGGGAAGTTGGCAGCCGATTGGCGCTACAACAGGCGGAGGCGTCAGCAAGGAATTATTGCCGGGTTCTTATACGTTTGGCATGACTTACAATGGGACTTACAGAGAGATCGTCAAAGATATATCCACAGATCCAACAGTTGTATTTCAATTCTAAAAAGAAGATGGAAAGCCTCCCCTTTATGGGGAGGCACATCATACAAACAAAGGAGATTGCATGGTGACCAAGATAAAAGTAGGTATTATCGGTGTAGGAGAAGTCGCGCAAATGGTTCATTTGCCGATTCTGGATTCCTTATCTGAGCTGTATGAGATGGTGGCATTTTGTGATATTTCACCGAAGCTGTTAGCCAAGATCGGTGAGAAATATCGGGTTAAGCAATTATTTCTAAACTACAATGAGATGCTTGAACAGTGTGAGCTGGATGCTGTTTTTGTGCTGAATCATATGGATTATCATACGGAATGTACGATTGCGGCACTTAACAGGAACGTACACGTATTTGTAGAGAAGCCGATGTGCTGTACCCAACGTGAGGTTCATGAGATTATTCAAGCGCGTGACGCTTCAAGCGCACATGTCATGGTCGGTTATATGAGACGGTTTGCTCCCGCTTATCTGCGGGCGATTGAAGAGGTCAAGTCCTTGGGACCGATTATCTATGCCCGCGTGCGGGATATCATCGGCCCTAATCAGTTCTTCACGCGTCAATCCAGCCCGGTCTTTCGTTTCGATGATATCCCATCATCAGCTGCACAGGAACGCAAGGAGCGGACCGCCAGACTCATGAAAGAGGCAATTGGCGAAGTGTCAGATGAGATGTATGCAGCCTATGGCCTGCTGCTCGGACTAAACAGCCATGACATTTCGGCGATGAGAGAGCTAATCGGGATGCCGATCGGGGTGAAAGCAGCCTCCTCTTGGCTGGGCGGAAGATTCAAGAATGCCATCTTTGAATATGAGGGTTTTAACGTGACTTTTGAGACGGGGATCGATCAACAAGGTAGATTCGATGCGCATATCGAGGTCTATGGCGAGAACAAGTCCGTCCTTATCCAGTACGATACCCCGTATATCCGGCAGCTGCCAACGACATTGCATATCAATGAGACGAGCGGGGACAATTTTAATCAATCAACGGCTCGAACGACCTACAAGGATGCTTATGTGTATGAGTTGGAATATTTCCATGAAGTCGTCACGAAGAGGATGCCGCCGAAGACGACACCAGAGGATTATTTGCAGGATCTCATGATCTTTCAAATGATCATGGATGCAATTCAGCAGGAATAATCCGCATAGACAATAAAATAACCCGCTCATCATGGGTGAGCGGGTCATTTTTCGGTTTATGTTGAAGTCCGAACACATTTCACTTCGATTTCTCCTAAAGGTAATTTGTAAGGAGGGGAATAAATTGTAACGATTCTTGTTTCACCAGGGAGAAGATCAAAGTAATGGTCACTTAAACGAATATCGTCCGGTACGAGAAGATGTACGGCATGACAATACGTTTCTGCTTTGAGGTGTACAAGGATAGAATCTTTTTGTGGAACAATTTCTTGAATGCCTACTTGGGCTTCTGGAAGCGAAAGACTTCGAAAATCGGCTTGCCTAAGAATCGCAGGAAGAATACCGCGAGGATCCCCACAAGATTCAGGGATAACCGCTATCACGCCGTCTTCGGCGGTGGGAAGAAGAAATCGATGGATGATTCCCCGGGAACGTGCTGGAATGACGACATCTGCATACTCCGTGTTTCGAATACGGCCATCGTATGATAAGAAGCCACATTCCAATTTCTCAAGGATGGGCAGAGAGGTTTCGTTGATCGCCGTCACTTCAACGTATCCCGCATGTTGCCTTACAACTAACTTTATCGGCTGAAAAGCCCGTTTAACCGCATAGTAGGCGATCTTCCGACGAAGGTAATAATCTACGACACTCCAGCCGACTTCCCCCCAACAATCATTAAACATCCAGAATAAAGCGCCGGAGCATTGGCTATTCCTTCGCAGTGATTCTAACGAATACCCATACATAAGTCCCTGACACAGTCCGGCGTACAAGAGATACGCCTCTAAGCTTAATTCGCCGTCCGCTTTATAATGTTTGCGGATCCCTGCAATTACAGTATCTTTCTCGAACGTATTGGTATGAAGTGACCATACGCTTCCTTCCGTACGGATCGTTTCGCTCCCCAAATATTGGGCGACACTTGAAAACGTGCTAGGTCCGATATAGCCATATTCCGATACGAACTTTGACGTTACTTCATCATAAACCTCCGGTGTTATTCGTCTTACCATGTCGGGACTCATGGTCGCTTCACCCCAATGATGTCGATCCCCCATGGCATTCTCGTTCGGATGCGTGCCGCCATAGGGAGAGCTATTCCAATAAGGGATTGACGGGGAGTTGCGATGAACAATTTGAGGGGCAAGCTCGTTATAGAGGAAGGCCCCCCCATAAAAGTGCGGGTGCCGGGAATCCGTCCACCACTCGGCAAACCCCCAATGGTTCTCATTGTTTCCGCACCATAAAGCTAAGGAGGGATGGTTCCGCAGTCGTCGAGTTTGGTAATCCATCTCCTTAGATACTTCTTCCCTGAACCAAGATAGATGATCGGGATATTTCCCGCAGGTAAACATGAAATCATGCCAGATCAGCAAGCCGAACTCATCACATTTGTCGTAAAAGATCTTACGCTCATAAATCCCGCCACCCCAAACGCGAAGCATCGAAAAATGAGCTTCACGGGCCTCCTCGAGCAAAGCTGTATATTTGTCATCGCTGACGCGAGCTACAATGGAATCAGCCGGTACCCAATTCGCTCCCTTACAGAACATCGGTACCCCATTGACTTCAAAGGTAAACTGGCGCTCTACCTCATCGGGATTTCCTGCTATACGTTCCGTATTCAGATGAATCGTTCGAATTCCGATCCGGAACGGAGGGTATTCTGAGATATACTCGCCTATTATTAATTCAGCCTCCACCCTATACAGGGGCTGATCTCCCATTCCGTTGGGCCACCACAGCTTCACGTGTGGGATGGGGATCTCGATCGTCACATATTGGATCCCGGAGCGAAGGCAAAGCTTTCTCAGAGTCGCATGCTCCAAGGAGCCATCAGGGCGGAAGAGGGATAGCGTAAGTTCACCCTCTCTTGTCTCATAGGGGTGAAATTGTTTGATTTCCACTTCAAATCGTACTCGCGCTACGGGGTCCAAAGCTACCGTTTCCGCTTTAATTCCAGTGATCTCGGCAACGGAAGTTCCTTCTAACCAGATTTCCCCTGGGATCCCACATGTCGCAACCCGAGGCGCCCAATCCCATCCATACACAAACTGGGCTTTGCGAACGTTGGAGCGGCGTTCGTCGCCTCGTTTTCCTATTGCGCTGTTCTCTATGAGGAACAAGGAGCCCTCCGTCATAGCGATCTCTTGCTCTGAAACATGCTCAAGTCCGGATGTGACTCTAATAAGAAGCTCGTTGTTAGTGAGCGAGAGCATTTCTTTGATATTTGTAAGGAAGGGGTAGAATGCGCTGCGATGATGTCCAAGATGGACTCGATTCAACCAAATATCCGCTTCGCAATCCAGAGACTCGATGCATAAAGTCACCCTTTCCTCATTCAACATGTCTAGGCTGACATCGAATGTTTTGGCAAACCACCACGACTTTTTTTCCGTCCATTCGCTGTCCCAACAATGTTCTCCAACGAGAGGCTCCTTAATGACGTTGTTCTCGATAAGGGGAACGTGGATATCACAAGGGAGCGAAGCAACGTCGAACCATCCTGTTTGTTTATTGAAAATCTTGAATGACTGCTCTGGACTAACGGACAGGTCCTCATAGGTGAGACGCCAGTCCTGATTGAGAGATTGTCTCATTGTAGTTCCTCCTACTGATCGATCTGAGATTACGATACCAAAAACAGGAGAAAAACTCTTCATTTCCACTGATATATATTGAACTGTAATGATCTGTAAGGGGGGCACGAGGAATGCTTATACTCCATGCAAATGAAATCTTGGGAAAGGAATTGGATGCTCTTATCCTTTACCATAAAAATTTCCGGTATTGGTCCATTCCACATGCCCACGATTTTTACGAAATTTTTCTTGTCATCAAAGGGAGCGTCTGCCACGTGGTCAATGGTCAAAGCGAGCAATTAGATGAAGGGGCCTTGGTCTTTATTCGACCAGACGATCAGCATAGTTTTGAAGCGATCCATGATGAAAAAGTAGAGCTGCTAAATATGAATCTGCGTGACGAGCTTATTCTCGAGATTTTCGCTTTTTTAGGTCCGGGCTTTCCTTCTATTCCATTATTACATGCCAAAATGCCCCCTGTCCGTTATCTTTCTGCTGAGCAAGCCAGGGCGTTCATCCATCAATGTAGGGATATTTGGACGATCGTTCGTACCGATCAAGCTCAAATGAACAGTATGACACGCGGCTTGCTCGCAAGTCTCTTCACGCGAGCGTTTACCGAACAGCAAGATGGTGCTGCTTATGACAAAGCTCCGGGTTGGCTCAGAGAACTTCATGATCATGCAACGAAAAACGAGGTTTTCTTGAGCGGTGTGAATGCGTTGTATCAATCCGCCCCTTGTTCTCCCGAGCACGTTGCACGATGTTGGAAAAAGTATTATCAAGTGACCCCTACGCACTGGATCAATGAACAACGGCTTGCCTATGCGGCCGATCTTATCGAACATAGTGACTTGGACATTTTGGGTATTTGTTTGCACTGCGGCTTTGGAAGTCTTAGTTACTTTTATCGATTATTTAAGGAACGGTTTTTCTGCACCCCCATTGCGTATAGAGAAAAACACGGCAAACTCGACTTCGATTAGAGTTAGATTTTTATCTTGTTAAATGTTTGAAATTAACATAGTATAATGTTATAAACGATAATTTATTTGAGGAGATGAGCAGCTTGTTGAAACCACGTTTGAACCGCATGTTCAGTGAACAAGGGAAATGCTTCGATGTAGCGATTGATCACGGCTTTTTTAATGAGGTATCGTTTTTGACGGGAATTTCGGACATGAAGGCGGCTGTCGACACGGTCGTACAAGCGGGGCCGGATTGCATCCAGCTCAGCGTCGGTCAAGCAAGGCATTTGCAATCGATCCCAGGCAGCAGGAAGCCTGGTTTGGTCTTGCGCACGGATGCCGCCAACATCTATGGCAACATGCTCCCGCGTTACTTGTTCAGCGAACTCATTGACAAGGCAATTGAACATGCTGTGCGGATGGACGCGGTGGCGGTATGCGTGAACTTGCTTATGCTGCCGAACCAGCCGGAACTTCATCATCAGTGTGTGAAAAATGTGACCCTCCTCAAAACGGAGTGCGAGAAGTACGGCATGCCGCTCATGGTGGAGCCGCTGGTTATGCTCGGGAATGAGGCCAAAGGCGGGTACATGGTTGACGGCGATAGGGATAAAATCATGCCGCTCGTCCGGCAGGCCGTGGAGCTAGGCGCGGATGTCATTAAAGCGGACCCGTGCGATCATGTGGAGGAGTATCACCGGATCATTGAAGTGGCCTCCGGCATTCCTGTGCTCGTTCGCGGCGGCGGCAGAGCAAGCGACGAAGAGATTATGAGCCGTACGGTGGAATTGATGAAACAGGGAGCCTCCGGCATTGTATACGGGCGCAACGTGATTCAGCATCCCAATCCGGCGGGCATGACGAAAGCGCTGATGTCGATCGTTCACCATGGCGCTTCGGAAGATCAGGCGCTGTCCATTTTGAACACACAAGATTAGGGGGCGAGTTGCCATGGCCAGACAAACGGTACGTTTCGGAGTGATCGGCTGCGGCTTGATGGGCAAAGAGTTTGCCAGCGCGGCTGCCAGATGGTGTCACCTCACAGATCTGAGCTTTGAACCGCGTATTGTAGCGGTATGCGATGCCATCCCGACGGCTACGGAGTGGTTTCAGAAAAATGTTCCCAGCGTGGAGTACGTCTATAGCGACTATAAAGAGCTGCTGGCGAACCCGGATGTCGATGCGATTTACTGCGCAGTCCCGCATCATTTGCACGCGCAACTCTATATCGATATTATCCAGGCGGGCAAGCACTTGCTCGGGGAAAAGCCGTTTGGCATTGATCTCGAAGCAAATAGGGCCATTATGGCGGCCATTGATCAGAACCCTCAGGTCATCGTCCGCAGCTCATCGGAGTTTCCCTTTTTTCCAGGCGCGCAGCAGCTTGTGCAGTGGGTGCAGGAAGAGAAGTTCGGCCGGATCATCGAGGTAGAGGCGGGTTTCTGGCATTCCAGTGATTTGGACCCGACGAAGGTGATCAATTGGAAAAGGAAAGTCGCATCGAACGGCGAATACGGCTGTATGGGCGACCTCGGTCTGCACGTGCTGCATCTTCCGCTGCGGTTTGGCTGGAAGCCAGACACGGTCAGGGCGTTATTGTCCAAAATCGTGCCGCAGCGGCCCGACGGGAAGGGCGGCATGGCGCCTTGCGAGACTTGGGATAACGCGATTCTCGCTTGTGAGGTCAAGACGGATGGACAGCAATTCCCCATGATCCTGTCCACGAAACGGATTGCGCCGGGACATGCCAATACGTGGTTTATTCGCGTAACGGGCACCGACTTCTCCGCCGAATTTACAACGAAGAATCCGAAGCGGATTGCTTCGCTGCCTTATACGCCGGGCGGTGTGCAAGCTTGGCATGTGGCGGATGCGCCTTACCAATCGGCATATGGGACGATCACGGGCGGCATTTTTGAATTTGGCTTTTCCGATTCCATCTTACAGATGTGGGCGGCGTTCTGTGATGAGTTGGCCAACGGCCGGGACGGCATGCGCCAGCCGTTTTATTGCGCGACGCCGGAAGAAGCGGCGGACAGTCACCGCCTGTTCACGGCAGCCCTGGCATCGGGCCGAACAGGGAGCACGATTACGCTTAGGTGGGAGGAGTAACGTTGAGCAGCCAAGTTGAGATCATCGTCGCCGGACATATATGCCTCGATATTATACCTACGATTCATGAGAAAAAATCCGGATTGGACGCCCTGCTTATTCCCGGCAAGCTGGTCGACATCGGACCTGCTGTGATCGCGACAGGCGGCGCTGTTTCGAATACCGGGATTGCGCTGCACCGGTTAGGCAATCGGGTGTCGCTTAAGGGCAAAATCGGCTCCGACCAGTTCGGGGAAGCGATTCTGTCCATCCTTCGGTCGCAAGCTGCCTCGCTCGGGGATGGGATGATCGTGGCACAGGGGGAGAGCAGCTCCTACACGATTGTCATTTCCCCACCGCATATCGACCGGATCTTTTTGCATGCGACAGGGGCCAATGATACGTACTCGGCGGATGACTTGCAGCTGGAGGACTTACAGGGGGCGCGGCTGTTTCACTTCGGCTATCCACCGCTCATGCGCAGCATGTATGTGAACGAGGGGGCGGAATTGGCACGTTTACTCCGCAAGGTCAAAGAGGCAGGGCTCACCGTGTCGATGGACCTGGCGAAGCCTGACCCGGAATCCCCGGCTGGACAGGCGGATTGGCTGGCGATTTTGACGAAAGCGCTCCCGTATGTGGATGTGTTCATGCCCAGCTTTGAAGAAATCTTGTTCATGCTGCGGCGGGGCCTGTTCGAAGAACTGCTGTGCCAGGAACCTTCCGGCAATTTGCTCAGGTGGGCTAGCGGGGAGCTGCTTGCCGAGTTGTCCGGACAATTGCTCCACATGGGGGCAGCCGTGGTCGGCATTAAGTTAGGGGAATACGGCTTGTATCTGCGTACCACGACGGACAGCGAGCGGTTGCTTCGGATGGGCGCTTGTACGCCGGAGGCTGGGCTGCTGAATCAATGGCTTGGCTGTGAAATGCTCACGCCCTGCTATGAAGTGGAAGTCGTCGGCACGACGGGCGCCGGCGATTGCACAATTGCAGGCTTCCTGTCCGGGCTTGTCCGCGGCATGACGCCTGAAGACGCGCTGCAAGCTGCCATAGCGGTGGGCGCTTGCAATGTCGAACGGGCTGATGCCACGGGCGGCATTCCTCCTTGGGATCACGTGCTTGCCCGCATTGCGCAGGGATGGGCGAAACGCGACTCGGAGCTGTCTTTGGAGGGCTGGCAGCAGCGCTGTGACGGCATGTGGACGGGGCCACATCATCAACATTTGGCAAAGGATGTGTAGGGACATGAAAGATGAGCAAATCCTGGCCGCTCGCCGGCGCGCGGTAAAGAAACTGGCTGCTGCCGGTATTCAGTTGACCGATGTGGAACAAGCGAATGTGGAAGTGGCTGATTTTGGACTAGGCGAACTAGAGCTTCAAGGTCTGGAAATTGTAACTTATGTAAATAATGACCGCTATTGCGCCAAAGAGCTCGTGTTATTTCCGCGCCAAACCTGTCCCGAACATTTACATCCACCTGTCGGTGATGAGCCGGGCAAAATGGAAACGTTTCGCTGCCGTGCAGGAGTTGTGTATTTGTACGTCGAAGGTAAGGCGACATCGGCAATCGCAGCTCAGGTGCCGCCCGGCAGTGAGGCGCACTACACGGTATTCCATGAAGTCGCGCTGCGCCCGGGTGAGCAATATACGATCATGCCTGGCATCAAGCATTGGTTTCAGGCAGGCGACGCGGGGGCTATCGTCTCCGAGTTTTCCAGCACGAGCAGGGATGAATTCGATCTGTTTACCGACCCTCGGATCGCCCGTATGGCGAATTTATAATGATATATCACGAACTTGCGGAGGATTTTCATGTCAACGATACCCTTGAACCCACGTCAGCAGCAAATTTTGGAACGGATGGCTTTGGACGGCGAAGTGAAGCTGGTCGAGCTAAAAGCGATGTTCGACGTGACGGAAATGACGCTGCGCAGAGACTTGGAGAAGCTGGAGTTGGCAGGGCTGTTGAGGCGTACATTTGGCGGCGCTATCCTCATAGGCAACGATATTGCGCTGAAAGACCGCACCGGGGTGATGATGGAGGAGAAAATGCGGATGGGCCAGCGGGCAGCGGCCAGTCTGCAGGAGGGTGAATCCGTGTTCATCGACGGAGGCTCTACGACCCTGCAGATTGCCCGCTTCCTGCAACCCGAAATGGACATCACCGTCATCACCAATGCGCTGAACATCGCGACGGAACTGCTGAACAAGCAAATTCCAACGATCGTGGTTGGCGGCATGCTTGTGAACCGGACGGCTACGATGGTCGGACCGATGACCGCGTCATGGCTGGGCACGATGGCGATCGACCGCGTCTTTGTCGGGACGACGGGATTATCGGTCAAGCACGGCTTCAGCAATTCCAACATGCATGAAACCGAGATCAAGCGGCTTGTCATCCGGCAGGCTGCGGAAGTGAACGTGATAATGGATCATACGAAGCTAGGCATGAAGGATTTGTTTTCTTTTGCTACGATTGGTGAGGTAGACCGCTTGTTTACGGACCGTGAGCCGGAAGGTGAGCTGGCCGCTGCTTTGCGGAAGGAATCGGTGGATCTGGTTGTTTGTTAGCCGCTGCGATACGTCCGTGGGGAAACCTGATACACCTTCTTGAAGGCTCGGCTAAAATAGTGCACACTGGCAAATCCCGTCCGGTCAGCGATCTCCTGCATGGACAGTCGGGTCGACTTCAGCAGTTCGGCTGCCTTGGCGAGACGGATTTCCAACATGCGGTCCACGAGCGTTTTGCCGGAGAGCCGCTTGTACGTGCGGGCCAGATGGCCGTAGCTCATGTGTAGGGAGGCCGCTAATTCCGCAGCATGCCATTTAACCTTGTAATAATCCTCCAAATAGATGTCGACTTTGCGCAGGAGCGCTGCATCGGTATGCGACCCCGGCGCTGGATGACGGGGCTCGGCGTGCTGCAGCTCGCAAAGGGCAAGGACGATTTTGAATGCGCTAAGTCGCAGGCTTAAAGGGGAGGCGCCGCGGCTGCATTCGTCAAGAAGCGTATGGAAAAGGGAGGTAATGCCATGGTTGTCCGTGTAAACCCCCGGTTGCCAGGCAGCCAGCTTGGCGATACGCCCAGCCAGTGAATCGGTCTCTTCACAAGCAGAATCTTGGATTCGCCATCTTAAGCAAACGCCGCGGTGCGGGCGGTCCGGCACATACCGGTGGGCATGCACTTGGCCCGGCGGTACGACGATAAAATCGCCGGCGTTCATCTCCAGCATGCTGCTCTCAAAGCTCGTGAACATCGTTCCCTCGAACACCACATTCATCTCATACCACGTATGCGTATGCAAGGGAACCCCGGCTGCGCCTGCGGGATACTCCAGCAAGACTTCAATAAACTCAATGGTAGCGCCGTTTAGCGTCAGACAGCCGCTGACATCGGCCGGCTGTCCGGCCAAGGTATCCGGTGTATGCATCGTCCCCATGAGATGTTCCCCCATCTTTTTGCGCGTTATTAGGAATGCGTTCTCATCACTATACCACCCAAGCGATCATAATTGTGCAAAAATCTGTGATTTCCGTGAATGTGCCAACGCGGTTCTACCCTCCATAATAGAGAAAAAAGGAGGAATTCCGTCATGAAGAAGCTTCACTTAATCAGCAACGCCCATCTGGACCCCGTGTGGCAGTGGGAGTGGGAAGAAGGAGCGGCTGCAGCAGTGTCCACGTTCCGGGCAGCAGCGTCGTTCTGCGAGGAGTGGGACGGTTACGTTTTTAATCACAATGAAGCGTTGTTATACAGGTGGATCGAGGAATATGAGCCTGCGCTCTTTGAGCGCATTCAAAGGCTTGCCCGGGAAGGAAAATGGCACATTATGGGCGGCTGGTATTTGCAGCCGGATTGCAATATGCCCTCCGGTGAGTCCATGGTCCGGCATATGCTGTATGGACGGACGTATTTTCATGAGAAGTTCGGCCAAACGCCGACGACGGCCATTAATTTCGATTCGTTCGGCCACTCGCGGGGACTCGTGCAAATTATGCGGCAAGCCGGATTCGATTCGTACTTGTTCATGCGGCCGGATGGCCGGGTGGCGGGGCCGGCGCAAGATTTTGTGTGGGTTGGCTTTGACGGGTCGGAGCTGCTCGCGCATCAAATCAACAACGGCTACAATTCCTTGCTGGGTGAGGCTCGGACAAAGGTGGAGCGGTGGCTGGAGGAGCACCCGGACCAGGCGCTCAGCATGGTGCTGTGGGGCGTTGGCAACCATGGCGGCGGGCCGTCGCGCGCAGACTTGAAGCAATTGGGAGAGCTGGCTGCCGAGCAAGCAGGAGCGGTGGAGATTGTGCATTCGACGCCAGAGCAGTACTTTGCTGAGCTTAGGGCTCATGTGAATGAGCTGCCTCGCTTAGAGAACGACCTCAATCCGCGTTTTGTCGGCTGTTACACGTCGATGATTCGCATCAAGAGGGGCCACCGCAAACTGGAGAATGAACTGTTTCTGACGGAAAAAATGCTGTCCGCCGCCGCGCTCAGCGGGTTGCTGAGCTATCCGAAGGTCGAGCTGTCCGAGGCGTTCCATGACTTGATGCTCAGCCAGTTCCATGATATTTTGCCCGGCTCGTCCGTGCAGCCTGCTGAGGAAGCTTCACTTCGGCTGATCGACCATGGGCTTGAGATTGCTTCCCGGCTAAAAGCCAGGGCATTCTTTGCGCTGGCCGCAGGACAGCCGGAGATGGCGGAGGGCGAGTACCCGATTCTTGTGTACAACCCGCATCCGTATCCAATCCGCGGTGTGTTTGCCTGCGAGTTTATGCTCGCCGACCAGAACTGGAAGGATGAGCATTCGCTGCCGGTTGTATATCAGGACGGCGTGCGCATCCCTTCCCAAGGGGAGAAGGAGCACAGCAACCTGAGTCTGGATTGGCGGAAGCGGGTCGTTTTTGAAGCGGAGCTGGCGCCATTCGCGATGAACCGCTTCGCGTGCCGGATTGAGCTGCTGCCGGCCAAGCCGAAGCCTGAGCTTGCGGAACGGGATGGATATTTAACCTTTCATAGCGACAAGCTTGGTGTCAAGATCAACACGCACACGGGGCTTCTCGATGCCTATGAGGTGAATGGCGTGAGCATGCTGGCGGGCGGCGCCTTTCTACCTGTTGTCGTCGCGGACAACGAAGATCCTTGGCGCATGGATACGAATCGTTTCGAGCCTGACATCGGCGCGTTTCGTTTGATGGACCCGGGAGCGGGAACCGATTTTTCCGGGGTGAAAAACGTGCTGCTGCCCTCCGTGCGCGTCATTGAGGACGGCGAGGTGCGCACCGTCATCGAAGCTCTGCTCGAATACGGCCGCTCCGTCGTCATCCTGACCTATAAGCTGCCGAAGCGAGGCACGCAGGTTGAGGTCAGCGTGCGCGTGTTCTGGAACGAAAAGGACAAAATGCTGAAGCTGTCGCTGCCGACACTGTTGGAGGAGCCAAGCTATGCAGGGCAAACGATCTATGGCGTGCAGCCGCTGCCGCAGGACGGAACAGAGGCGGTGGCGCAGCGATGGACCGCGCTGGTGTCACACCAAGCGGACGCGGCGGTCACGCTGATCAACGACGGCATCTATGGGTCCGATTGCCGCGGGGCTACGCTGCGTCCGACGCTGCTGCGCAGTGCGGGCTATACGGCGCATCCGATTCTGGACCGCCCGCTCATGCCGAGCGACCGCTTCTCGCCGCGGATCGATCAAGGCGAGCGTCAATTTACGTTCTGGTTGAATGCGGGTCCCGCTCAAGCGCGCATGGCGCTGGTCGACCGCGAAGCGCAGGCGCTGGCCGAACGGCCGTATGCCTTGTCGTTCTGCCCCAGCGGGCAAGGCCAGCTGCCGCAAGTTCCTTTCGTGTTGGACAACGAGGCGGTTGCGGTCACAGCCTTCAAACTGGCCGAGGACGGCGACGGGTATATCGTGCGGCTGTTTGAACCGACAGGTCAAGCGCGGACGGCCGAACTACGTTTCCCCGCACACGAAGCCGTGCATTTGCTTGCGTTTAAGCCCTTTGAGGTAAAGACGCTGCGCGTGAAGCCGCACGAGGACGTGGTGCTGGAAAGTCCATTAATGGAGAGGTAAGGAGGAAGGAGGATTTGTATGAACGTTCACAGGTGCTGGCAGGTGGTGTTCCCGAATGGGGGACCGACAAGTGCTTGCGCCGGCACGCGAAAAATTCATCTGCCGTTATATGAAGCGGAAATGGGTGTCATGCCTGGGCATGACCATGTGGTCATCGACACCGACTTTGGGCGAATCGGGATACTAATTTGCCACGATCAAGAGTTTCCCGAATCTGCAAGGATCTTGGCGCTTCAAGGAGCGGAAGTCATTTTTATCCCAACGATCGGAAATGGCTTATTGCAGACAAGAGCGCGGGCTCGCGATAATGGACTGCATGTGGTCGTGGCCGGCTGCGGAGGCGGAGCTAACGCCAGTCGAGTTATTGATCCTAACGGTGAACTGATTGGCTATGTAGAGGACGAGGAGATGGGGGTTTGTGCTGCGGATCTCTATTTAGATCAACGGTTGTATAAGTACTGGCTGTCGGTCGGTCCAGGACGTGGAGAACCGCGCAGCTTGTATACCAAAGAAAGAAGACCTGAGACTTACCTGGATTTACTATAACTCGTACGTTGTGGAGGCTGTGAAGGATGGACGTCGTGGATCGTAGAGAAGAATTGCTGGGACTGCTGGGCAGGCTGCCGTCGCGAACGAAGCCGATTCAAGCGCAACTGTTGGAGGAACAAGAGCATCGTTCATATATCTTGGAGAAACTCGTATTGGACTTGAATGACCGCGAGCCGGTTCCGGCTTACTTTTTGCGCGCCAAGCATGCAACCCCCCATACGCCGGTCATGCTCTACAACCACTCGCATGGCGGGCGATACGCGGCCGGCAAAGAGGAACTGCTGTCCCCCGCCCCTTACATGTATGCCAAATCCTATGCCGAGAGTCTCACGGAATTAGGCTTCTCTGTGTTAGCTATTGACGCTTGGGCGTTTGGGGAGCGTAGCAGCCGCAGCGAGGCGACCATCTTCAAGGAACTGCTCTGGCAGGGCCGAACGATGTGGGGCATGATGGTGTTTGACAGCCTTCGCGCTGTCGACTATCTCGTCTCTCGCGCTGACGTCGATCCCGCAAGGATTGGCACACTAGGGATGTCGATGGGGAGTACGATGTCTTGGTGGCTCGCAGCATTGGACCCGCGGATTCAAGTGACAGTGGACATCTGCTGCCTGACCGATTTTGAGACGCTATTGGAAGAAGGCGGAATTGATCGGCATGGGTTATTTTACTACGTACCCGATTTACTGAATCATTTTACAACAGCGCAAATTAATGCCTTGATAGCTCCGCGCCCCCATTTGAGCTTGGCTGGAAACCTTGATCCGCTGACCCCGGTGAAAGGGTTGGACAAAATCGATCACGAGTTAAGAAGCGTCTATACTCAATTGCATGCTTCCGAATCCTGGAGGTTATCAAGGTACGATGTTGCCCATCTGGAGACGAAGGCGATGCGTGATGAAGTTATTGCGTACTTGCAAGCATGGTTAGATAAATGAGTGAAGGATTAATCGTATCACAATTGGTCTTGATTCGGAAAGTCGGGTCATACTTTGGAATTTACGGGAAATATGAAGGTGCAGTCTTCTCTCAAGATTTTGAGAAAACTGCACTTTTTTTTATTGTGATAAAAACTAAACGTGAGCTATTCTGCACATTAAATCATTACGATCACTGAAAAAAATGAATACTTGGAAATTGCGTGCTTGCTAAATCACCCGCCATGTAAGGGTTTTCAAGGTTAAGTGAAAGAAGTTAAATGAGTACGATAGCCTGTAACGAGACGGATAACGTATCATACGAGGTATCACCCCATACCATTTCAGTCAGGAGGAAATCGAGTGCAGCAACCCTTGGAAGCTAAAATGCAAAGAGCGGGATTAAGCGCATTGAAACGTTCGCAGCTCGTACGAGATCTCTTAAGAGATCGATGGATGTATCTACTACTATTTCCTGGGATCTTGTATTTCGTCGTATTTAAATATGTACCGATGCTTGGTCTAGTCATGGCGTTTCAGGACTACAAGCCTTTTACCGGATTTATGAACAGTCCATGGGTAGGCTTTAAACACTTTGAACGTTTTTTTATGGAGCCCCAATTCTGGTCACTATTTCGAAATACTTTGCTGTTAGCCATCTATAATTTAGTCTTCTTTTTTCCGCTTCCGATTGTATTAGCCCTCATGATTAATGAAGCGAGAAGGGAGATGTTCAAACGAATTGTTCAAACCCTCCTTTATTTGCCGCATTTCATATCGTGGGTCGTCGCTGTCGGTATATTTTATGTCCTATTTACGACAGAGGGTGGCGTCGTGAATGAATTGCTTGTGCGCTTTGGGTTTGAGAAAATTCCGTTTATGCTAAGCGAGGAATGGTTCAGACCGATGATCATTAGTCAGTCGATCTGGAAAGAGGCAGGTTGGGGGACGATTATCTTTTTAGCCGCTTTATCTGGGGTCGATTTGCAATTATATGAAGCCGCTCGGATGGATGGGGCTGGTCGGTGGCGTCAGCTCTGGCACATCACGATTCCTGCTATCCGCAGTACGATTGTGATCCTGTTTATTCTAAGACTGGGAAGCTTCCTGGATACAGGTTTTGAGCATATCTTTCTGATGTTGAACTCTATGAACCGGGAAGTAGGCGAAGTGTTCGATACTTATGTGTATATGAAGGGATTAACTCAGGCTCAGTATAGTTACAGTGCTGCAGTTGGTTTGTTCAAATCGTTAGTTGGACTGGTACTTGTGCTCGGCGCGAATCGGCTAGCGAAGAAGTTTGGCGAAGAAGGCGTTTATTAGGAGGTGAACTTATTCATGCCAACGAATGACAAGACGTTAAACAATAAAATATTCGATTGGGTTAACTATGCGCTATTGACCCTCGTTTCCTTGATCACGATTATTCCCTTTGTCTATATTGTTTCGGTATCGTTTGCAGCTCCTTCTGAGGTTGTCAAAGGCGGATTGCTGCTGATACCTACTAAATTTACGCTTAGCGCGTATAAATACATTTTCTCAACGGACACGATGATTAGAAGTATCGGAGTCTCGATTTATGTAACCGTTTTAGGAACATTGATCAATCTCATATTAACTTCATTCACAGCGTATCCATTGGCTCGGGCCACATTGCGCGGTCGTAAAACATTCCTGCTATTGATCCTCATTACGATGCTTTTCAGTGGCGGTATGATCCCGACCTACTTCGTCGTTAAATCGGTTGGACTGATCAATTCCTATTGGTCACTTATGATTCCAACAGCGATCAGTGCGTTTAACTTAGTTGTTCTGAAAAACTTTTTTCAGCAAATTCCAGACGGGTTGGAGGATGCTGCGAGAATTGACGGCTGCAATGATATCGGAACGTTGTTCAGAATTGTTCTGCCCTTATCCATGCCAGCTATGGCGACTTTCGGGCTGTTTTACGCGGTAGGACATTGGAATACGTTCTTCCACGCGGTCATTTATATCAACGATTCTGAGAAATGGCCCGTGCAGGTGGTGCTTAGGCAAATTGTGCTCATGTCCCAAGATAAAATTGGAGATTCGTCCTCTCAATCCGATCCAACGGATTATTTGCCTCAAACGATTCGAATGGCTTCGATTGTTGTTGCGACAATACCCATTGTTCTCGTATATCCATTCCTGCAGAAGCATTTCGCGAAAGGTGTTTTATTAGGTTCGGTAAAGGGATAACCTAGTATGGTTTATCCCTGCAAATATACCGTATTATTCATAATTAAGGAGGGTTAAGCATGATTAAAAAAGGGTATATGGCTTTACTTTGCTCCATCACGTTGACAACAGGTACACTTGCAGGATGTAGCAGCAGCACCGATCCGAAGAAAGAGGAGAAGGCGGCGGTGGACAACACGCCTCTCGTGGTGACGATCGCTACACCGCAAGTGGGAGAGGCGCCCAAAAAGGGCAGTGAAATCGAGCAGGCGATAGAGAAATATACGAATGCCAAAATCGATATCCAATGGATTCCAGATGCTGCTTTTGAAGACAAGAAGAACATCATGATTGCTTCCAATGAAATGCCTAAAGCTTTTAAAGTGAAAGCTAATGCATCGACACTGAATGCGATCCAGTCCGGATTATTCTGGGAGATTGGTCCGTTATTGAAGGATTACAAAAATTTATCCGAACTTAGCCCTATGTATTACGATAACATCAAAGTGGATGGCAAGCTGTATGGGCTTCCGTTATACCGTGATATTGGACGTGCCGGAATCATTTACCGCAAAGACTGGTTTAATGCGCTTGGCATAAAGCCGCCCGTCACTCTGGATGATTGGTACAATATGGCGAAAGCCGTCGCAGAAAAAGATCCGGATAAGAACGGTCAAGCAGATACTTACGGCTTCTTCCTAGATAAAAACTATAACGATCCAGCTGCCAGCTCCAGCTTCTTGACTCGACTTTCTGTTCCGAACGGAGCCCCTAATAAGTGGGGGGTTGAAAACGGTAAGATCGTAGCTGAATTTATGACGAAGCCATATATGGATTCGATGAAGCTGTTAAAACGTTTGTATGCCGAGAAATTAATTAATCAAGATTTCTCCATCGTGCAATCGGCGGATTCCGATAATAAATGGAATGCGGGTAAAGTGGGCATCCGTGTTAATACGGTAGCAACAGCCGCACAGCTTTCTTTTGACAACGTGTTGAAGTCTACGCCGACGGCAGTTGTAGATGTCGTGCCTTTTGAAGGTCCATCTGGACTTAAAGTTCCAGCTGAGTCTGGGAACAACGGCTTCTTCCTATTCCCGAAATCAAGCGTGAAGTCAGAAGCAGAGTTGAAGCGTCTGTTAGGCTTCTTCGACAAGCTGCTCGATCCCGAAATGTCAACGTTGTTGACGAGAGGGGTTGAAGGCAAACACTTTACGAAGACAGAGGATGGCAAAGGTCAATTTAAAGATTTGACGTTGTTCAACCTAGAAGTGAAACCATACCGTGACAGCTTGCCTTCCTTTGAGACAGCAGGTAAAGGTCTGCCTTTGAAGCAATCCGAACTGCAGGCAAAAGGTTCGAAAATTGCGGAAGACAATCTGAAGAGTGTCGTGCCGAACGTAGCTTTGACGTATAATTCGAAGACATATACGGAAAAAGGCGTGGAACTGGATAACATGATTCGCGATGCCCAAACCAAATATATTATGGGGAAAATCGATGATGCCGGCTGGCAGGCAGAGCTTGATAAATGGTTGAAAGCTGGCGGCGAGAAGGTAATTGCTGAGTATACGTCAGAATACGCCAAGCAGAAGAAATAGAGCGTTCAATCAACTAAGAAGTCATGATTCCAGCAGCCGTCCGGGTATTAACAGTCGGGCGGCTGGTTTTGGTATACTAGGGTCATCGAAACGACAGTAAACAGAAGTGAGGAATTCATTTGCCCACCTATTTATATCGCATGATCCTATTCGCCATGGTGCTGGTTGCCATTCCTGTCACAACAATCGGAATGATTTCTTATCAGATTTCTTCTAAGGATATTGAGAAGAAGGTGAAAGAAAGCAATGCCCAAATTTTGCTGCAGAACCAGATGAGAATTGAGCAGGTCTTAAAAAATGTAGAAATGGGTGCTGTGCAATATTTAAATTCACCGCTTGTAACGGACAATCTTTACAATGATTTGATTCAGGATGATTTCCAAACCATTACAAGCCTTGCCAAAGGCTTATATAACTTACACTCGTTATCCGCAGTAGCGGACACACATCTCATTAACCTGGACCATAACTGGATGATCGGCAATCTAGGCTTTACCAGTACGCAGGAATATTCGGATATAGAGCAGTTGAAAGACTATGCAAAGAATCCCAAGAATTTATTCTGGCTTGCAGATGAAAATGGCATTCGGATGGTCGTAAAACTTCCGATAATCGCACCCTCCACATCCCCGAAGGCATTGTTGATTATTGAGATGTCGAAGACGGAATTGGAAAAAGGGTTAGCACAAACGAAGCAGCTGGGAGATATTTACGTACTGAATCAAGCGCACATTCCTTTCTTGAGTAATGGCGGCGCGAGCTTCAATACAGAGGCGCTACTGGCGCCATTGAAAGCTGAGAAAGAGGTCAACGGCTACTTCGAAGGCAAAGCTACGGCAGTAAATTACCGAGTATCTTCGAATAATTGGACCTACGTTTCCGTTGTTTCCATTGATCAAGTGACGATGGAATCCAAGAAAATTGCACTCGTCACGATCAATGTCTGCCTAATCGTTTTTATCGTGATTTCAGCTGCCGCCTTCTACGGAAGCAGACGGATGTATTCTCCAATCCGGCGGCTATTTCAAACGATTGAGCAGTTCGGTGGTGAAACCGCAGAGCCTCGCAGGAAAGATGAATTCGCTTATATCGAGGATAGATTTAATGCTTTATTCCGAACGCGGAAGCAGTTTCAACAGCAGCTTCAAGGTCAAATGGGGCAGATGAAAGAGTTCATCTTATTGAAACTGTTCATGGGGCAGGTTACAGAGAGCGAATTTGCTTTCAAGGTTGATGCCTATGGCTTCGCGGAGAAAGGGAGGCCCCTGGGTGTGATTGCGCTTCAGATTGATTCTCTTCAGGATACGAGATATATGGAAAGCGATAAGGAATTGTTGCTTTTTGCTATCCAAAATATTGTCAGTGAGCTTTTGCCGGCTGATCGTTTGCTTGGATCACTTTTGCTGGATCAATCGCAGGTATCTCTGCTTACTGGTGATGCGGGAGATCCGCAAGAACTTCAAAGGAGTTTTCATCAGGCAGCAGAAGAGATTAAAGCCAAGGTTCACGAGCTGCTTCAGCTGAAGGTCAGTATCGGGATTAGCCGAGTGTTTACGAGATATACGGATGCCACGAATGCGCATGCAGAGGCGTTGGAAGCGCTGAAGAGAAGGATCCGTCTCGGGAGTGATATCATTATTCATTATGATGATATTGAATCGGTTCCAGAGAACAGCAATCATCTCGCAGCATCACTGAATTACTTGGAGGA
Source organism: Paenibacillus whitsoniae (assembly GCF_003955665.1). Classification (GTDB taxonomy): domain Bacteria; phylum Bacillota; class Bacilli; order Paenibacillales; family NBRC-103111; genus Paenibacillus_E; species Paenibacillus_E whitsoniae. The sequence continues at coordinate 169,692 of NZ_RXHU01000022.1, read as the reverse complement.
CTATTTTATCAACGCATTAAAAACAGGGGATGCAACCGCCACCTTTGAGCATTTTGATCAATATATTGCGTCGATCATGGATAGAGATATCAGATTTAACGATTTTCAATTCGTGATGGTTGAGCTGATCACGGAGATTCATGGTCATGTCCAGCAGCAGGGCGGAACATTAGAAAGCCTAATCGAGACCAAATCGGTGCTCCAAACTTTCATGAAACTGAACACGGTACAAGAGATTACGCTATGGTTTAAGACGGATTTGCTGCCGCCTGCGCTAGCTTTCTTCAAAGGACGCGCGGATTCGCAATATATCAATCTCGCGCATCAAATGGTCGAAATGATCCATAACGGCTATGAACAGGATATTTCCCTTGAATCGTGTGCCGCGCAGCTCAAATATCATCCTGTTTATGTAAGTCGTGTTTTTAAGAAGGAAATCGGTGTTACTTTTATTGACTATTTAACGAATTATCGGGTGAACATGGCGAAAAAATGGCTGAAAGAGACGGATATGAAGATTTCTGAAATTGCCGAGCGACTTAATTATACTAATTCTACTGGCTTCATCCGGACTTTTCGAAAGCTGACAGGAATGACACCCGGGCAATTTCGAGACAGCTAAATGATCCATTTTTAACTTTGGGAGGGGTATCGTATATGAACGATCCAATGTTAGATCAAATAAGAGACCACTATTTAGCGAGTGAAGGAAAATGGTTTTCCTTGCGATGGCATTATATTGAGAGCTGCATTCTCAAATCGTATATGGACAGCTATAAACAATCGGGGAAAGAAGAATATTATGTATTTGTCAAAAATTTCATCGATCGTCTTTATGATGAGAAGAGCAGCATCCCTGTCATCGATGTGCGTTATTACAGTATTGATCAGATTAGACCTGCGACCATTCTCTTTGACTTATACAAGAGAGAAAAAGATCCCAAATATAAGCATGTGCTTGACTGGATCTATGATCAACTGAAGACATACCCAAGAACAAAGTCAGGCAGCTTTTGGCATAAAGAAAATTATCCAAATCAAATTTGGCTGGATGGACTTTACATGGGGCAACCGTTTTATGTGCGCTACATCAAGGAGTTTGAGAAAAATAAGAATTATTCGGATACGATTAATCAGTTTATGAACGTTAGGAAATTTATTTTTAACGAAGAGAATCGCTTGTACTACCATGCTTACGACGAGAGTAGAGAGATGTTTTGGTGCGACAAAACGACAGGAATGTCTCCGAATGTTTGGGGACGTGCTGTCGGCTGGTTTGTGATGGCATTGGTTGACGTACTTGAACTTCTGGAAGATGAACGGGTAGATCGTGAGCCTTTGAAAATGATTTTGCAGGAAGCACTAGACGGTATGTTGCCCTACCAGCATAGCGGGGGAATGTGGTACCAGGTTGTTGATCGGGGGGATCGTCCAGGGAATTACTTGGAGTCCAGTGGCACGTTGATGCTTGCTTATGCCATGTTAAAAGGTTCACGCCTTGGTTATCTGGCCAAAGAGTACGCCCATCGCGGCAAGTTTGCATTTGATGGCACAATCCGGCAATATCTCCGAGAGGAGAATGGCGAAGTGCTGCTCGGCGGGATCTGCCGAAGTGCTGGTCTGGGTACAAACCCTGATACCGGTAAGGTTCGTGACGGAAGCTTCGAATACTACACGGAGAATGAAATCATTGTGAGTAATAATGGACATGGCGTTGCGCCGCTGTTAATGGCCTACAGCGAGGTTAAGATTTTACAAGAGCCTAGAGAAATGGCTTCCGCTGATTGAATCGATACAAGTGAAGCTTTTATCGCAATAAACATTGGGTATCTCTTAAATAAATTTAGAGAAAACGTATTTTAATTACTTGTACTTTTCGATCATTATAGCTTACGATAAGTTCAATCTCGGTGAACCCGAAAGATCATATGATGGATGCCAATGTAGGAGGACTGTCGGACCTATTCTGGGAATGGGGGGATGCTGGTGCTGCCTCAAAGCATGAAGTTGTTTAAACAAAGGAGCGTTTTTATTCGACTGCTCTTTTTCTTCAACGTTTTTGTTCTGTTTACTATCCTTGCATTCGGATATGCTTCATACACGAAATCGTCTCAATTGCTAACCGAAGAAGTCATTAAATCCAACAATAAATATATTGAACAAGCACGGGATAACGTTGATCATACATTGAGCAATTTGGACAATCTAACGTATCAGATGTCGCTGCAGCCCTCCATTCGCCGGGCACTCTATTTATCTGAACAAACGTGGGATTCGGATCAATTGCTATTTCAAGAAAATATTGAATACTTGAAAAGCATCAAGCTTGCCAATACACTCATTTCGGATCTTTGGGTCCAATTTTATCGGTATCCAGTCGTCCTTAACAACATTTCGAAGTATAATTCCGATTATTATTACGAGGATGTATATAAAGTCGATTCAGCTATGAACTGGAACGAACGGCGCGCTCGTCATATTGGATTTACATATATGGGCCGCCAAAGTGCAACCTCCTATGACATTCCGTCATCGGTACTCACCTTCGCTCGAACGGCTCCTTTAAGTAACCTGTCGCCGACAGGCATCTTGTATGTCAACGTGAAAACGGAAGATTTCTCCAAGATGATCCAACAAGGCAGCGATCCGTCTCCCGCCTTTATTTTCACACTCGACAAGTCCGGCAATGTGGTGTTTAGTAACCCGATGAGAAGCGGCCAAGAGGCGCTGTTTGAGATGATGAAAAACGAACTGTCTACGAAATTTACATCGATAGAGGCCTCAAACGGCCAGCTTCAGGAAAAGATCGGTGGTGAGCCGTACGAAATTGTATTCACTTCTTCCCTAGTCGGTGATTGGAAATATATTAGCGTTGTCCCGAGATCATTCATTACTCAAAAGGTAAATCAATTCAGGCAGTTCACGCTGATGGCAGCATTGCTATGCCTGATCGTTGGATGTATCGTATCTTACTTGCTAACCAGCCGGATTTATAGGCCGATTCATCAAATCGTAGAATATATGAACCAGTTCGGGCGCAAAGATACGGAAGGTAAAGGCAAGAAGGAAAACGAGCTGGAGTTCATTAATCGAATCATGAATTATGTTTACTATGAAAACGCCAACTTGCGCGACGCCTTTAACCGGAATTTGCCGGCATTGCATCATAAGGCCATAGACGATCTACTGGAAGGGAGTGGGACAAGTGCTGAATTAAACAGGCTGTCTTTAGAGCTGGGATTGTCTTTTCGTTTTGACTCGTATCAGGCTATTGCATTCGACATTGGGGAATTCGCTCATACAGATCAAGGGAGTGCAAGAATCGAGGAAATGATCAGTTTGGTCGACAAACCTTGCTGCGAAGGGCAGCTAAGCGCTATGGAGACTAGGACGATCCGAAAGCGGAGTGACCTACTGGTAACCCTATTGAACATCGACTGGGAAAATCCTGATATGGGCTCTGTTTACGCGTACATCCGTTCGGTTACTGCAAATCTGCATCGGGTTTATTCCCCGACGATTACCGTGGGAGTAGGCAAATTGTATAGTAGGGCTGAAGACATATCCTTATCTTACGATGAGGCGTTGCGCGCTCTGCAATTCAAAATTGTGCGTGGAGAAGGCAGTGTAATCTTTGTAGAAGAGGTGGCGGGGCTGCTAATCGGACAGCCGGTGTACTCACTTGATATGGAGAAGCGGATCATTAATTTGGTGAAAACAGGGAATGTGGCAGGCTGGAAAGCGCAGCTTGAAACACTGTGGTTGCATAACTTGAACGATCGAAGACTGACTCCGGAGATGATCCGAAATCTGTTTCACGCACTGGCCGGAACGGCAATTCGTACGGTTTATGAGGTTAATTCATCAATGGAGGAAATATTCGGCAACTCCTTCGATATCTACAAGCAGCTTGATCGGCAGTCTGGTGTGCAGCAAAGAATAACATTCATGGAAGAGACGTTTGGAAAAATCAGCGAATGGATCCAGCACCACAAGCAGGGTCAATCTTCGCATATGTTTATTAAAATTAAGGAATACGTGGAGCAAAATTACTCCCAGAATTTATCGCTTACAGTGCTCGGAGATGCACTTGGGCTGTCCCCTTCTTATCTAAGCAGTATATTTAAAGAGATTACTGGCATGAATTGCTTGGATTATATCAACAGCAAGCGGATAGAAAAAGCCAAGTCAATCCTCAGTTTGACGGAGGGAACTATCGCGGATATTTCGGATCAGGTTGGCTTTACCAATTCTAATACGTTTATCCGCGTATTTAAGAAGTACGAAGGCGTCACGCCTGGCCAGTACAGACAAATTCATCAGGGAACTTGTTAATTAAGCTGTCCGGTAGTCGGGCAGTTTTTTTGTTAATCGCATTTTGAGTATTCATCCAACGAAATGGAGACCACAATCGTAATTAATGAAGATGTATCGAAAGAAATCGCGATTTACCGCATGAATGAAACCGTATACATTTAGCTCGTAAACCAATTTTCGAAAGGAGGATCAGCACATGAGCAAGCCGCAAGCGGGGGTCATCGCCAATTCTGGTTGGCAGAGGGGCTTCAAGAAAGCGCTGCCCTATTATTTGATGTTTTTGGCGCCACTCATCTATTTTATTGTATTCCGTTACGTGCCCGTCGTTATGGCTTTCATCATTTCGTTTATGGACTACAATGTGTACAAAGGGATTTTGGCAAGCCACTGGGCTGGATTCAAACATTTTTCCGACTTTTTCCATTCTGTATATTTTTGGAGATTGTTGCGAAACACACTCATGATCAATGTTTTACATCTTATTTTTGTGTTTCCGGCGCCTATTGTTTTTGCACTTTTACTTAATGAAGTACGGATAACGGCGATCAAGAGAACGGTGCAGACGATCAGCTACTTACCGCACTTCGTCTCCACGGTCATCGTGGCCAGCATGGCAGTCACCTTCCTTTCTCCGACGGTAGGGTTGATTAACAACATGTTGGTTCAGTTGGGCCTTGAGCGTACGAGTTTTTTGCTGCAGCCGGGCTACTTCTGGGGAATTTTTACCGGTATTGATCTTTGGAAAACGCTCGGATGGTCAGCGATTTTGTATTTTGCTGCGCTTACTGGCATTAACACAGAATTATACGAGGCTGCTAGGGTGGATGGAGCGAGCCGCTGGAGGCAAACATGGCACATCACTTTGCCCGGCATTTTGCCGACCATCGTCATTCTGTTTCTGCTCAAAATCGGCCATATGCTGGATGTCGGATACGATCTAATTATCTTGCTATACAATCCGAATACCTATATTACGGCGGATGTCATCGGCTCTTATATGTACCGTAGAGGAATATTAGAAGCGAATTACAGCTTCGCTTCAGCAGTGGGATTGTTCCAGTCGGTAATGGGCTTGATTCTAATCGTCACAGCCAACAAGTTAGCGAGAAAGGTTTCCGATACGAGCCTATGGTAGGGGGGAGAACATGAAATTTCAACGCATGACTGCGGGAGGATGGATATTTAATTGTGTCAATGTATGGATACTGTTAATCATATCTGTCGTTACCCTGTATCCATTTTTGTATGTCTTGGCGGCGTCGCTGAGTGACCAGCTATTCATTCAGCAAGGACACATTGGTGTCATCCCGAAAGGGTTCCAAATCGAAGCCTACAAGCGGGTGATTGAATATCCCATGTTGGGCCGTTCTTACCTGAATACGGTCACTTATACAGTTGTGGGAACTGCTATCAGCCTGGTGTTAACGATTTGCGCGGCTTACCCTTTGTCCAGGAGAGATTTACCGGGACGTAAGACGCTGATTACGCTGGTGCTGATTCCGATGCTCTTCAATGGAGGCCTAATTCCAACCTTTCTAGTGGTCAATGCCTTAGGGATGAGAAATACAATATGGGCTATCGTCATTCCGACGGCTATCGCATCCTTCTATGTTTTTGTGCAGAAGACATTCTTTGAACAAATTCCTACTGAGCTGGAAGATGCAGCTAAAATAGACGGATGCTCTTATATGCAAACCTTGATCAGGATCATCCTTCCATTATCGGTACCAAGTTTGGTTACGATCGGATTATTCTATGGCGTGAGCGAGTGGAACAGCTTTTTTCCAGCCATGATTTATTTGAATGATGAAAAACTATTTCCAGTGCAAATTTTGCTTCGGGATATCGTCATTCGAAATCAGACCGATTTAGTCATGATTGATGTCTATGATGACAAGAACCTGATCAGCGAATCGATCAAATACGCCACGCTGATCGTGACGACCCTGCCGATTTTAATTATTTATCCGTTTATTCAGAAATATTTAGTACAAGGCTCGTTAATCGGCTCGGTTAAGGGATGAAGGTGGAAACATCTTCTCCACAAAAATATTATTTGGGAGGATTACGAGAATGAAGAATGTACAAGTGTTGAAGGGTATCTCGGGAGTTGTGGTGCTGTCGGTGCTGCTGACAGCTTGTCAAACAGGAGGCGCTTCCCAGTCGAAACCAGAAGCGAAAAAGCCAGATGCATCGTCTGCGGCAACACCGGCTCAAATCGATCCGAACGCTAAGATCAATGATAAGAAAATCGAGATTAGTGTTTACATGAGATCACGACCGGAATCGGTCGAATCCAACGATTTACTTTGGATGAAGCCAATCGTTGAGAAGACAAATGTTTACTTCAAATGGCTCAAGGCACCAGTCGATACCAAAGACTATGTTGAGAAATTCAATCTAACCCTAGCTGGGGGCACCTTGCCAGATATGATGGAGGCATCGACGGATCTGCTAATTAAGGGTGGAGAGAATGGAATTTTTGAGCCATTGAACAAGCTGATTGATCAATACATGCCCAATTTCAAACAAGTCATGGCATCCAACCCGAAAATAGCGAAAGAGATAAAGTCCGATGACGGCAACATTTATTACTTTCCGCAAATTTCTGCTGTGAAGACCATCAACCTCAATATTTTCCGCCAGGACTGGCTGGATAAGCTAGGCTTAAAGGCACCAACAACAACAGAGGAAATGTATCAGGTATTGAAAGCGTTTAAGGAGAAGGATCCAAACGGCAATGGGAAAAATGATGAGATTCCCTTTACAACGAAACTAAAAACAAGGGGCTTACTTCCATTTTTTGAACCGTTCGGGGTTTCACTCGAGGAAGACTTCTATGTTGACAACGGTAAGGTGTATTATACGTACACGAACCCGAAGATGAAGGACGCATTGGCATTTGTCAGCAAGCTGTATAAAGAGGGGCTGATTGACAAGGAGTATATTACCAACGATCAAAAAGTATGGGAGTCGAGATTTACAAATCAAGTATCAGGGGCGACTTTCGATTCCTTCCCGCGGCTCGATGCATTGGAGAAGTTGGTTGGCAAAGTTAATGCCAATGCCGTCATGAATGGCACGATTCCTTTGAAGGGACCATCCGGAGCGGATGCCTACACGAAGAGTCAGCAATCTTTGATTAAAAACGGATTTGCTGTTAGTTCCCAGTCGAAATTCAAGGTCGAGATCGCAAAAATGCAAGATTGGTTTTACAGTCCGGAGGGGCAACTGGCGATGAACTTTGGTAAGCTGGGTGAGACTTATGTCATGGAGGGTGATCAACCGAAGTTTACCGATGTGATTATGAAGGACGCGAACAACTCTCCACTCATCAAAATGTATGAGCTAGGTCACCGGGAATTTGCTTACCAGTGGGATATCCGTTACGAGAATGCAATGGTGACGCCTAAGCTGGAAAAGATCCGCGATTCGATAACGCCATTCATCAAGGATCGTTTCCCGTTATCTATTTCTTTTAAGCAGGAAGAGCGTGATGTGCTCAATTCCAAGTTCACGGAAATAACGACCTACAAGGAAGAGATGATGAATAAATTCATTATGGGTACGGAGTCCTTGGATAAATTCGATCAGTTTGTTGCTCACATGAATGCCATGGGACTTGAAAACGTGGTGAAAATTCAACAGGCAGGATATGACCGTTATTTGAAAAGATGATAAAAACTTCAAATGTGGAGGAATAGTTTCGTGATGTCCAATTCTGAAAGCAGGATCACCATTCCCAACCCTGTGTTGCCAGGGGATTATCCAGATCCCTCGATTGTGCGGGTTGGGGACGATTATTATGTCGTGACCTCGACGTTTCAATATTTTCCTGGCGTTATGATACATCATTCCCGCGATCTAGTTCACTGGAAGCCTATCGGTCACGTCATTACCCGGCGGAGCCAGATTGATTTGACCGGAGTGCCTGATTCGCACGGTGTCTTCGCCTCCGATATTTCTTATGCGGACGGCAAGTTTTGGGTGGTCGTTCCTTTTTTTCATGGTCAGCCACGCTGCTCGAATCTCCTGTTTACGGCTAAGCGGCCGGAAGGCCCCTATTCCGATGGTATCGTATTAAACCATCATTTCATAGATCCATCCATCTTTCATGACGATGATGGTCGCCGCTATCTCGTCTTCGGCGGAGGCTGGCTGCAAGAGCTAGACGCAGACGGGACTCGCCTGATCGGAGAAGCACGTCAGGTTTGGCCGGGTACGGGAGGAAGAGCGCCGGAGGCGCCCCACATCGTCAAGCGGAACGGTTACTACTATTTGATGTTGGCTGAGGGAGGTACCGCCTTCGGCCACATGGAAACATTGGCACGCAGCCGTTCCATTTGGGGACCGTATGAGTCTTGTCCGCACAATCCGGTCCTGACCCAGCCGGATCCCGCCCATCCTCTACAGAAGGCGGGACACGGCAAGCTGGTGGAAGACCCCCGTGGGAACTGGTGGATGTTGCACCTCGGCGGCCGTCCGCTGACGCCGGGCGGAGCGACTCCCTTAGGACGCGAAACGTTCCTTGAGCCTGTTCGCTGGACGAGCGACGAATGGTTTGAAGTTGGAGACGGCGGCCGCCCACAGGAGTGGGTGGAGGTTCCAGGTAGTCAAGCCCTCGACTTGACCGAGTCCGAGCCTGAGCTGTTCAACGGAGCAGAGCTGTCTCCGATTTGGGAATGGGTACGCCATCCGCTGGAAGGCAGCTACGCGCTTACGGATAAAGGACTGGAGCTTGAATGTCAACCTTATCCCTTGTATGTTCCAGGTTCCACCTTGATCTTAACTCGCCGGTGGGAGCACTTCGGGTTTGAGACACGAACTCGGCTATCTTTCGCACCGCGATCTTTGGGGGAAGAAGCGGGGCTCATTGTCTATCGCGATATGGATGCCATGCTGCTGATGAGCGTCCGTTATGGGATCGGCCAAACCTCTGGACAGAAATTTGATACGACCAAACTGTACGAGAAGCAGGAGGATGACGGACTTTATTTGCAGTTGGACCGTTCGGAGAGATGCTTCCGGCATACGCTATTTCAGCGTAGACTTGAAATGGAGCCGGGGGAGGATTTGTGGCTGAAAGCAAATCTTGATGCGGATACTCAGCATTTTACCTTCGCCTATTCGGTGGACGGTGCCTCGTATACGGATCTGGATCTTACCGTACCGGCGGAATTTATATATCCGGAGAACTTTGCCCGATATAAATGCTATACGGCTCCTCGTATTGGCATCTTCGCAATGGGAGTCCTATACCAACCCAGCGGTAGTGCGACATTTAAACAGTTTGAATATCGAACCTAGTGAAACCGCCCTACACAATATCGCGTGTAGGGCGGTTATTTATCTTAGCTCGCTCATCTTTCGCTCCCAATACTCGGTACATAGCGCGATCAGTTCTTTCGCCGCTTGCGTCAGATAACTGTCTTTTTTATAGCTTGCGGCAATTTCCCACACCGGATGCTGAGGTAGAGAGAAGAACGAGACATTCGACCGGGAGCTGGCATAACTGATAGGAAGGACTGAACAACAGATCCCCTCGGCGACCATTTCGAACAACGTTTGACAGCTTCGGGTTTCCAATAATATGGGAGGTGAAATATCATCTTCGGCCAAGAGATCGTCATATATTTCCCGTAATGTGGAGCCTTTCCGCATGACGGCGAATGAATCCTCTGCAAAGTGCGTAAGGCTGATTTCAGGAAGCGGTTCCCCAAGTCGGCCTCCTAAATGAGAGAGTGGGTGTGTGCGGGGCACACACAAGATGATCTCCTCAGAACAGATCGGGATGTACGCATCTTTCGTTTTTTGAGCAGGCTGAAGCGTGACAAAGCCGATATCTAGATTACCTTGGGAAATGGCATGCTGCTGCTCTTTGACGGTCATTTCAAGGGGCTCGATCCTGACTTTGGGATATTTATTATAAAAACCCGGATAAATGGCGGCAAACATGTCGGTTCCTCTTTCAGGAGTTAAACCGATCTTTAGTGTTCCTTCTTTGATCTCAAGCAGGTCATTGATCTTGTTGTAGGTCTCTTTCTTAATCAGCAGGATACGTTTGGCGTTCTCAACATAGATGGCTCCGGCCTGAGTCAGATGCCAATTATTTCTGGAACGAACGAAGAGCTGCGTCCCCAGCTCGTTCTCAAGCTTCAGGAGCTGCTGATTGAGAGCGGATTGCGTGATGAACAGTTTTTCCGCAGCTCTGGTAATGTTGTTGTCTTCGGCAATTTGGATCATGTATTCCAGCTGCTTCAATTCCATGTACAGTCGCCCCGACTCTTAAATTAATTTAGAGAAAACGTATTTTAATCACTTTTACTTTTCGATAGTTCTAGATTACTATAAGTTCAATTCAGGAACAAGTGCTTACGAGAGGGGATGATCCATGTGACTGTTCAACGAGTTGAAAGTGAAAAGCCGCTGTATATCCAGGTGAACCCTAAGGATAATATGGCGATTGTTGCCAATGCAGGCGGACTGCCGGAAGGAACAGTATTTCCCTGCGGCCTCAAGCTCCTGCAAAATGTTCCACAGGGGCATAAGGTAGCGCTTGCCGATCTAAATCCAGATGAGGCGATCATCCGTTATGGAGAGGTGATCGGGTATGCGATGAGCGCGATTGCGAGGGGAAGTCGGATCGATGAGTCACTCGTGAGAATGCCGACACCGCCTCAATTGTCGGAGCTTCCTATAGCCAGCAGCTTACCGCAAACCATTCCTCCATTGGATGGTTATACGTTCGAGGGGTATAGGAATGAGGACGGAAGTGTTGGAACCAAAAATATTTTAGGCATCACGACCAGTGTGCAATGCGTAGCTGGCGTGTTGAATTTCGCAGTCAAGAAAATCAAAGAAGAGCTGCTTCCTCGCTTTCCAAACGTCGAAGACGTGATCGCACTAACCCATACCTACGGCTGCGGGGTGGCGATTAATGCGCCTGACGCCATTATTCCGATACGCACCATTCAGAATCTCGCGCAAAATCCGAACTTCGGCGGGGAACTCATGGTCGTGGGGCTGGGATGTGAAAAGCTGCTTCCCGAACGGATCGTGCCTGGAGGCGCCTCCGATCAGATCGTAACCCTGCAAGAGAGTCACGGGTTCATGCCAATGGTCAGATCGATCATGGCGATGGCGGAGGAGCGCCTTGACAGATTGAACCGCCGGAAACGCACAACTTGTCCTGCATCGGCGCTGGTGGTTGGTCTGCAATGCGGGGGAAGCGATGCCTTCTCGGGCGTTACGGCGAATCCCGCTGTCGGATACGCCGCAGATTTGCTTGTTCGTGCCGGAGCCACGGTGTTGTTCTCCGAAGTGACGGAGGTCAGGGATGCCATTCACTTGTTAACCCCACGTGCAGTGAATGAGGATGTCGGGCGAGCTTTAATCCGTGAGATGGATTGGTACGATGATTACTTGCAGCGCGGCAGCGCGGATCGCAGCGCAAATACGACGCCTGGGAATAAAAGAGGCGGCTTAGTCAACATCGTCGAGAAGTCGCTCGGATCTATCGTCAAATCGGGGACGAGTCCGATTGCCGGTGTCTTGTCTCCCGGTGAAAGAGCAACCCAGAAGGGGCTGCTGTTCGCAGCGACACCTGCCAGCGATTTCGTATGCGGTACGCTGCAGCTCGCTTCCGGTATCAATCTACAGGTGTTTACTACCGGCAGAGGCACTCCTTACGGATTGGCTGCCGCTCCGGTCATCAAAGTATCGACGAGAAATGCGTTAGCAGAGCAATGGCATGATCTGATCGATCTGAATGCGGGTACTATTGCGACCGGTGATGCGACGATCGAAGAAGTGGGCTGGGAGCTGTTCCATCTCATTTTGGATGTCGCTAGCGGGAACAAGCGAACCTGGGCTGACCATTGGGGGCTGCACAATGACCTCGCTTTATTTAACCCGGCACCCGTCACCTGAGCGAAGTCTGGAGTTACCTGAGTGATAGTTTTCGAGGAGCAAAAGAGGAGGAGTGAAGTCATGGATACAGGTTGGATTCGCGGGGTCATACCGCCCATCGTTACTCCGGTGGATGCGGAAGAATGCGTTGAGGAGCAAGGCTTGCGCCGGGTGGTAGAGCATGTGATCGCGGGCGGAGTTCATGGTATTTTGTCGATGGGCAGCAACGGAGAGTTTTATGGTCTTGATCATGAGCAGCAGGAGCGGGCGGTTCGCATAACTCTTGATCAAGTGGGGGGCCGTGTGCCAGTTTACATGGGGATCGGGGCAATTGCGACCAAGGAATGTGTCAAACTTGCGCGAATGGGAAATAACCTGGGGGTACAAGCGATCACAATACTGCCACCGATGTTTTTGACGCCGAACGAGGATGAACTCTATCGGCATTTCCGCACAATTGCAGACGCAACGCCACTCCCTGTGCTTCTATACAATAACCCGGATCGGGTAGGGAACAATATTACCGTTCGATTGATGGAACGGTTGGCCGATATTCCGAATATCGTCGGGGTGAAGGACAGCAGCGGCGATATGACATTAACCGCCGAGTACATTCGACGGACTAGAGAGAAAGGCTTCAAGGTCATGGCTGGCCGTGACGTGATGATCCTTGGATCTCTGGCATACGGTGCTGTCGGCTGCGTCGCATCCACGGCCAATATTGTACCCGCCCTTGTGGTGGACATCTACAATAAGTTTATGTCCGGCGATCTCTCAGCGGCGTGCGAAGCTCAATTCAAGCTGGCTCCTCTGCGGATGGCATTCAATTTGGCCAGCTTCCCGGTCGTTACGAAGGAAGCCATGAATTTGATTGGCCTGGAGGTAGGCAGCTCGATTCTGCCGAATACGGCTGCTACCGAAGAGAACCGAAAGAAGCTCAGAGCGATTTTGACGGAAATGGGAGCCATCTAGACGGGGAAATAGGAGGAACGTTCGATGAAGGTCGGATTTATTGGACTCGGTATTATGGGGAAGCCGATGAGTAAAAAAGTATTAAAAGCCGGTTATGAGCTGGTCGTTCTGGCAACGAACAAGGGGATGGCGGAGCTCGTCGCCTTGGGCGCTTCGTCCGCTGATTCGCCTAAGGCCATTGCAGAGCAATCGGATGTGGTAATCACGATGTTGCCGAATTCTCCGCAGGTGAAGGAAGTGGCATTGGGCACGAATGGAATTATCGAAGGGGCCAAGCCCGGTACCGTCGTGATTGATATGAGTTCGATCGCGCCTCTGACGAGTCAAGAAATTGCACAGCGGCTCAGCGAGCGGGGCATCGAAATGCTGGATGCGCCTGTCAGCGGCGGAGAGCCCAAGGCGATTGAAGGAACGCTGTCGGTCATGGTGGGGGGTAAGCAGGAGATCTTCGACCGGTGCTATGCGATTATGAAAGCGATGGCTGCCTCGGTGGTACGCACTGGCGATATTGGGGCAGGTAACGTAACGAAGCTGGCGAATCAAATTATCGTGGCGCTCAACATTGCCGCGATGTCCGAGGCATTCGTCCTGGCGAGCAAGGTCGGGGTTCAACCTGAGCTGGTTTATCAGGCGATCCGAGGGGGACTTGCCGGTAGCACAGTACTGGATGCCAAAGCTCCGCTGGTGATGGACCGCAAATTCGATCCAGGATTCCGGATCAATCTTCATATAAAGGACCTGCTCAACGTTCTTGAGACCTCTCATGAGGTCGGCGTACCTCTGCCGCTCACTGCTTCTGTTATGGAGATGATGCAGGCGCTCAAGGTAGACGGAATGGGCGATTGCGACCATGGAAGCCTCATTCGATATTATGAGAAGCTCGCAAAGGTCGAAGTGAGCAGATTATGACCAGAGCTCTTAGGCGGGGTGATAGCGAGCCATGCGAATTATTGTAGCACCCGATTCTTATAAGGGGAGTTTGTCCGCCATCGGCGTCGCGGATGCGATGGAGAGAGGCATCCGTCGTATTTTCTCAACTGCCGATGTGGTAAAGCTTCCGATTGCCGATGGCGGTGAAGGAACGGTTGAAGCGCTTGTGCGTGCTACCGGTGGACAAATGCTATCGGCGCGTGTGACAGGTCCGCTCGGAGAACCCGTAGATTCTTTCTGGGGGATGCTTGGAGACGGTCGAACAGCAGTTATCGAGATGGCCGCGGCATCCGGGCTGCCTTTGGTTCCGGCTGCAGCGTGTAATCCGCTGCATACGACGACCTATGGTGTAGGGCAGCTGATTCTCGCTGCGCTGGATCGAGGCGCGCGCCAAGTGATCCTCGGACTTGGCGGCAGCGCAACGAACGACGCAGGAGCGGGAATGGCTCAAGCGCTTGGCGTTAGGTTCTACGATGCTGAAGAGCGTGAGCTCCCGGTTGGCGGTGCGGCTTTAGCCCGGTTAGCACGAATTGACTTATCCGGCCTGGATCCGCGCCTGGCGGAGACAACGATTGATGTGGCTTGCGACGTGGATAATCCGCTGTGCGGACCGCGGGGGGCCTCTGCCGTTTTCGGTCCCCAGAAAGGGGCCGACGCTGTCATGGTGCAGCAGTTGGATGGCGCACTGCAGCATTTCGCTGCTGTTGCGGCGGCCGCTACGGACAAGGACGTCGCGAATCAGCCTGGGGCAGGTGCGGCGGGAGGACTGGGAGCCGGCCTTCTGTTTTTTACGAACGCGAAGCTGCTGCCCGGGGTTCCCATTGTGCTGGAGGCAGTCGGGTTTGAAGGCATGGTACGTGAAGCAGATCTCGTTGTGACCGGAGAAGGGTCCACGGACTACCAAACAGCCTTCGGCAAAGCTCCGATTGGCGTAGCGGCTTTGGCCAAACGAGCCGGTGTCCCGACGGTCATCTTGTCCGGGGGCTTGGGACACGAGGCTGACACCGTGTTGCAGCACGGAATAGACGCCCTGCTCAGCATTGTTCCCAGGGCCATGGAGCTTGCGGCCTGTATCGAGCAGGCAGAGGAACTGGTAGAAGCCGCTACGGCCCGCATGTGCCGATTAATTGCAATTGGAATGCGAATTCACACTGGGAAAATAGATAGTTAGCATTAAGTATCCCTTTTCCGATACACTCTCTCGGGGCGGCCAACGACACCGTAGGTCAGATCAGCGAATACCTCGCCTGAAGCAACCAAATGCTCCAAATAGCGGCGTCCAGTCGAACGACTGACGCCTATTTCTTTGGCAATTTGTTCTGCGGACATTCCGTTTGCCGCGGTAGAAATCGCTTGAACAATTTTGACTAATGTCAACTTATCGATGCCTTTAGGAAGATAGGAATTCTCATTGCGGAATTCCTTTTTACTTGTTCCCGAAATGAGGCGATCGACGTCGCTTTGATTAATAGAACCGCTGTGATGTAAACGATTCAGCTCTCGATGAAAGTCAAGATAACGCAACAGGGTTTCCTGTAACCTGTTAAAGATCAGCGGTTTCATAATATAATCGAACGCACCGCTCCGAACAGCTTCCCGTATCGCCTCTATCTCTTTGGCAGCTGTGATCATGATGACATCCGTATCCCTGAAATGCTGGCGAATATACGAGAGCATGTCTAGACCATTGGCGTCTGGGAAATAAACGTCAAGCAGCACTAAATCTGGCCGTAAGATGTCTAATTGCTCTTTGGCCTGAACGTCATCGGTAGCGATTCCGACAACGCGGAAATGGTCTACTTTTTCAATGAACCTTCGGTTAATTTCGGCGATTTTTACATCGTCTTCAATAATTAGCACCTCAATGGCCGGTTGTTGATGTTCCATGATCGGGGAAAGGTCTCCTCGCTGTCGAATTTGGATATTTCGGGATGGCGACCGTAAAAATGGTGCCGCATTCAGGATTTTTTTGAAAGGTAATATATCCGTTGAGTTTGTGCACAGCGTGTTGAACTAAGGCCAGTCCGATGCCGCGGTCACCTGCTTTCGTTGAGAAGCCCTTCTCAAACACAGTGTTCCCTATCTCGTCCGGAATACCAATGCCACAGTCCTCGCATTCAATGATCAGATCCTCGCCAAGATCAGTTAGAAATAACTTCACATAAGGAGCCTTTCGTTCTTCCGCTGCGAGTACGGCCTCCATGGCATTATCAATGAGATTGCCTATGATGGTAACAAGCAAATTTCGATCCATCTCTGCAGGTATGTCTCTAAATGAGCTTTCGGGATCAATTTCAAAAGTTAATTTCTTCTCTTGAGCATGATTGAATTTGCCAATTAACAAGCCTCCGATCATGGGATCAGGGATTTCGGTCATGATGAATTGCACCCAATTCTGGTGCACATCGGATTCTTTGGAGATAAGATCAATGGCCTCCTGGTAAGATTCCAGCTGGATAAGTCCGGAAATGACATACAGCTTGTTCGAGAACTCGTGTGTCTGGGCACGTAGGGCTTCCGCGAAGCGTTTCACCTGAGATAACTCCTCCGCCAATCGATACAGCTCGGATTTGCTTCGAAAGCTCGAGACGGCTCCGGTTACACCATGCTTCCGATTGATAATCGGCACTCGGTTGACGATAACCTCATGATCGCCTATGAGCATTTCATGATCGAATTCGGCCTCGCCAGTACGTACGACCTCATTCAATCGGGTGTTCGGTATGACATCTTCGATATGCCTACCTGTAATTTTGGCACTGATCGGCAGCTGCATAAGCTGCAAAGCATAACGATTCGCCATTGTAACAATGCCTTCACGGTTTACGGCGATGATTCCTTCTCGGATGGTTTGTAAAATAGCCTGTTTCTCGGTATAAAGCTCACCGATTTCTTTGGGCTCCAAGCCGTGAATAGCCCGTCGGACATTACGTGCAATAAGGACAGAACCGATCAGGCCAAAAATAAGGACGATAAGGGAGATGAACTCGATACGCGATTGATAGGTATACGTAATGGAATGAATATCTTTTGTAAGAAATCCTACGGACACAATGCCGATCACTGTGCCTTGCTCATCGAAAATGGGCGCTTTACCGCGAAGTGAAGGACCGAGAGAGCCAATCGCTTTGGAAATGATCGATTGGCCTTCCAGTACGGGCCCGTTGTCGCCGCCGACCATTTCTTTTCCAATCCTGTCAGGAATGGGGTGGGAGAAACGAATGCCTTCGCGATTCCCGACGACGATGTACTCGGCATCGATCTGATCTCTTATTTTTTCAACAAGTGGCTGAATGATCTTAGAGGGGTCAGTGGTTAGAAAAGCATTGCGAATGTCAGGCATATTAGAAACCGTTTCAGCAACTTTTAAGGCGCGTGTGCCAATTTGATCTTCTAGTGCTGTAGTCATGATGTAATAAAAGATACTGCTTAGACTGATAATTACGATGGAAAGAAACGAACAAATGATAAGGATAAGCTTGGTTTGAAGCCTCATTTTCCTCGCCGACCCCCTGTTTTTGTTTGTATTGTAACATAAAGCGTTCTCATTTTGACGGTTATAGGGTATCCAGCTCCGTGAACAATATGAACAAAATGGTCAAAACGGAGTTATTACAACTAATCGCCATAAACTTCCCAACATGTAATTTGAGATGCTATTCTGAAAGCGCTTTAAAGTAAACGGATACAAAAAACGATTTATCAAACATGGAGGGGTTTCATTTGATAAACCAACTTATCTCAATGTCTTGGAAAGTAACAGCTGTTAGCGTTCTTGCAGTAAGCTTGGCTGCTTGTGGTAATAACACCGCGAAACCAGCTTCGAAATCTAATTATCCAGAAAAAGCACTAAGTATTATTGCTCCATCAGGTGCAGGTGGCGGTTGGGACATGACTGCACGCACGATCGCTAAAGTGTTGACCGAAACGAAAGCTGTTGATAAACCCATTTCCGTTGAAAATAAGCCAGGTGGTGGCGGTACCGTATTTATGGCGGAATACGCAACGAAAGATATCAAAGATAACTATAAGTTGTTCGTCAGTTCGCCTCCAATCCTCATTAATCATCTGAAAAAAGAAGGAAACACGCCTTACGGTTATCAGGACACGACGCCGCTAGCCCAGTTGACGAAAGATTACGGTGCTGTGGCTGTAGCAGCTAATTCGAAATATAAGGATCTCAAAGCTTTGCTTGATGATATGAAGGCAGATCCTACAAAGCTTACCGTTGCTGGTGGGTCGGCACCAGGCTCGATGGATCACTTGGTTTCGATTTTACCCGCATTCAAATATGGGATTGACCCCAAAAAAGTGAAATATGTTTCCTATGATGGTGGCGGCGAAGCCGTAACTGCATTGCTAGGTGGAAATGCGGATGTCTTAGGAACGGATGCTTCTTCCTTAGATCAATATGTGAAAGCAGGGAAAATCCGAATACTTGCTGTTGCAGCTCCAGCGCGACTTGGCGGAAGCTTGAAAGATGTTCCAACCATGAAGGAGCAGGGTGTTGATGCAGAGTTTTTGATTTGGCGCGGTATTTTCGGACCGAAAGATATGTCAGCTGACGCCAAGAAATACTGGGAAGATACCATTAAACAAATGGTAGAGTCTGATGCATGGAAAAAAGAAATGCAAGCTAACAGCTGGCAAACGGATTATAAAAAAGCGGACGACTTCAAAGCTTTCTTAGGCCAACAAGATACACAACTAAAAGATATGCTGACAGCGTTGGGCATGCAGAAATAAAACCTAAAGCATCAAGAGAGAAGATCATCTCTTCTCTCTTGACCTTGGGTAGGAGGCTAAGAAATGAATTCGACTTTTGACCGCTATGCAGGCATTGCTTTTTTCGCCATTGGCCTTGCATTTTTGGTTGGCTCTTTAAGTATTTCCACAAGTGCTTACGGAAGCAATGTGGGCGCCAATATCTTTCCGATGATTTTGGGAGCATTCTTGTCTTTGATGAGTATTCGTCTTATTTATGAGACATTCAGGAAGCCGCGCGCAGAGAAGCAGAAAGAAGATTTAGACTACAAACGATTTGTCATTATTTTCATAGCAGCAGTTTTATATGCCTATTTCCTTGAAGATATCGGATTCGTCATTTCTACGTTCCTTTTTCTTATGATTGGCTTCCAAACGATGCAAAAGGGAAAAGTATGGGTTTCCTTACTTATAGCAGCTTGTTTCTCATATGGCGTTTATTACTTATATGTACATCTACTGGATGGTTCGCTTCCCGGATTTCCATCTTGGTTAGGGGGGGCATGAGATGAGCACTTTGGATTATGTGGTTCACGGATTAGGCACGGCTATGCAGTGGCACAATGTTATTTTTGTTTTTCTTGGTGTCTTGATTGGTACGGTTGTAGGCGTGCTTCCTGGAATCGGTCCAATGAGCGGTGTGGCGCTTCTCATTCCGATCACGGCAACGATGACTGCAGGTTTAGGTCCTGAAGAAGCAGCCACAAGCTCGATCATTTTGCTAGCAGGGGTGTATTACGGGGCGATGTATGGGGGTTCGACAACGTCGATTCTGTTAAACACGCCAGGCGAATCCTCTTCCGTCGTCACAACCTTGGATGGCTATCAAATGGCCAAACAGGGTAGAGCGGGTGCTGCACTGGCAATATCAGCAATCGGTTCTTTTGTAGCGGGAATCATATCACTGATTGGTCTTATCTTCTTGGCTCGTCCTCTATCTGCTGTTGCGATTAAGTTCGGACCTGCTGAATATTTCTCGCTTATGGTCCTTGGCTTACTCGCAATTAGTGGGCTTGCAGGCAAATCGATGGTCAAAGCACTAATCATGACGGCGTTCGGTTTATTGTTAGCGACGATTGGTATTGATAACGTTTCGGGCGTAGAACGATTTACGTTTGGCATTCCTGAGTTGTATCAAGGACTTGAGTTCCTGACCGTGGCAGTAGGTACATTTGCTGTTGGAGAAGTGTTCAAAACCATTCTTGGGCGCGAAGGAAATGATGGAGAGATTGCCAAAATCAATCGTATCCTGCCAACGAAACAAGATATGAAAGACAGCGCGGCACCCATTGCACGCGGTTCTGTGCTTGGCTTTTTCATCGGGTTACTCCCTGGCGCGGGCGCGATCCTTGCTTCATTCTTTGCTTACATTGTGGAAAAAAAGATTAGTAAACATCCAGAGAAATTCGGCAAGGGAGCCATTGAAGGCGTAGCCTCCCCGGAATCTGCGAATAATGCCGCATCGGGAGGAGCGATGATTCCACTCTTAACCCTAGGGATTCCGTCTTCTGGGACGACCGCCATTTTGATGGGGGCATTCATCATGTATAACGTCCAACCAGGCCCTTTATTATTCCAAGATCACCCGCAGTTAGCATGGGGTGTCATTGCAAGCATGTTCGTCGGCAACCTTATGCTGCTGATTCTCAATATGCCGTTGGTTAAAGTTTTTGCCAAAGTCATTGAAACACCTTCGAAATATTTAATTCCTTTAATCATCGTCTTTTCTGTATTTGGGGTGTATGCCGTTCAATATTCGACGTTTGATCTCTTGCTCATTATGGGCTGTGGTCTTGCGGGTTACTTCTTGTCGAAGAATGATTACCCTCTTGCCCCCCTAGTGCTTGGCCTAATTCTAGGACCTATGATGGAAAACAATATGCGCAGAGCACTGACCATTTCAAACGGAGATTTCATGATCTTTTTACAAAAACCGGTTTCGCTCGTATTTCTAATCATCGGTCTAATTTGGGTTACAATTCCGTTGATATTGAAGCTTAGAGGAAAGAATGTACTGATAAATGAGGAAGGGTAATCCATACGGAAATGGAACATGAGGGTAACGCCTATAAACTTACGATTTCATTGGCTTGTCAGCAAGAGGTTTAATCAAAAGATCGCCCACTCCCGATTGTATAATCGGTTGGTTGGCGGTCTTTTTAGCATTCTGTGCGATGTAGATGTTGGTGGACGAGCTGAAGTTGTTTAAGTTGTTCTCTGATTTTTCGAGTAATTTTGAAGTAAATCGTGCATCAGTCTTATATAAATCCCACCTGTCTGTTGGTACTATAATAACAAGTAAGACAATAAGCACATAAATCAGGAGGGGTAACAATGTTTAAATGGAAGCGTTCTCTGACCGTTATGGCCGCAACGACGGTAATTGCAGGATCGTTAGCTGCATGCGGCAGTTCAAGCGAAAAAACAGCTTCAACGAGCAATCCGGCCTCAGCATCCGCAGCGCCAACGACTGCTGCATCCAGTGAGCCAGTTAAGCTGAGAATTATGTGGTGGGGAGCTCAGAATCGACATGATGCAACGTTAAAAGCGTTAGAGTTGTATACGAAAAACAACCCCAACGTAACCTTTGAGCCCGAGTATTCAGGGATGGATGGTTATTTGGATAAATTGTCCACGCAAGCTGCGGCCAACAACGCACCGGATATTGTGCAGCTCGATCCAGGTTGGACGCCTGACTGGGCAGCCCGCAAGCAATTGGCAGACCTGAGTTCTGTCAATGTCAGCAAATTCGATCCGAAATTGCTGGCCGGAGGCAAATCAGGCGGCAAGCAATACGGCATACCGTTAGGCTCTGTAGGCTTCGGTATGATCTATGATAAATCTGCGATGGATAAATTGGGGATTAAGAATCCAGCGAATGGTTGGAATTGGGATGAATTCTTTGCGCTAGCCAAGGAATCCAAATCGAAATTGCCAGCAGGTACTTACTTTACGAAAGACTACTCCGGCAATTACTTTGTATACTCCGCATATCAATACGCCAAAGGCAAGGGTACGGTTATTTCCGATGATGGCAAGTTCCATGTTGACCAGGCGACTTTCCTTGAGTGGACGAAGAAGTTTGAGGAACTGCGCAAGGATGGCATAATTCCGCCAGCGGATGTGAATGCTTCTGATAAGGAGAATGATCCTAAACTGGATCTGATGGTCGCTGGCAAAATTCTAATGCGCTATTGCTTCTCCAGCGGTTACGGCACTTATGATAGTTTGAAGAAAGGCGCATATGCCCTGGTAACAATGCCTCGTGCAAACGAAGCGGGAGGTTGGTTGAAACCATCCATGTACTTGGCGGTGTCTGCGAATTCCAAAAAACAGGAAGAAGCCAAGAAGTTCGTTGACTGGTTTGTTAATGATCAGGAAGCGGCAAAAATTCTCACAACGGTTCGTGGATTGCCAGCGAATAAAGATGTAGCAACGCTGCTGCAAGCGAACCTCTCCGATGTAGACAAAGTGAGTTTAGAGCTGCTTCGTGCTGTAGAAAAAGACGGCCAAACGTGGACAGCCGGTCCAGGAGGCTGGACAAACTTCATTGATAAAGATTGGGCTTTGGTTGGTGACCAAATCTCCTTTGGAAAAGTGACACCTGAACAAGCTTTCGATCAATTAAAATCTGCTGCGAAATCCTACGAGAAATAAGTAGTTTCCTCAGTAAGATGCCCTGGAGCGACATATTGTGCTCTAGGGCTTCTTCTTTCACGGATTCGCTGGACTAGGGAGGTAAGGAAGGCATGGAATTATTAAAAAACCTTGAGCCAGGCACTGGTTACCAGGCCTGGCTAGGCTATCCGTCTATTGCTTCGGATAAAAGCATTAACGAGTACATGGCCTATAACCGTTTGCATGTGACGGAAGATGATGAGGTGATCCAAACAGCTGTATCCGAATTGTCTCGAGGGCTGGAAGGGATGCTGGGGGTTCCGCCTACTCAAGCTGTGCAAGTGGAAAATGCCATTGTCTTAGGGACAATTGGAGGCCACCCGCATGTGGGCCTTGTTTTTGTTGAACATCAATTTGAAGATATTGGACCAGAAGGTTACTTCATCTGGCATGATAACGAAAATCAAAGTATTGTCGTTGGCGCTGCAACACCGAGCGGGGTATTGTACGGTACATTTCACCTTTTGCGCGTGTTAAGGATGGGGGCATCCCTTGAAAATCTGACACTGGTCGAAAGGCCGGCGAATAAGCTGCGGATGATCAATCAATGGGATAATATGGATGGCAGCGTGGAGCGGGGATATGCTGGAACCTCTATCTTCTACAAGGATAGCCGGTTTAGCGAAGACTTGGGCCGCGTGCGGGACTATGCACGGCTGCTTGCTTCCGTGAGCGTCAATGCCATTGTCATTAACAACGTGAATGTACATAAAGTTGAAAGTAAATTGATTACGGAATTTTTGCCCCAAGTGGCAAGATTGGCCGCTATTTTCCGCGCGTACGCCATTAAGCTGTTCGTCAGCGTCAATTTCGCCAGCCCGATTGAGATTGGGGGGCTATCTACAGCAGATCCGCTTGATCCTGCCGTTAGACAATGGTGGAAGGATGCAACAGCAGGTATTTATCAACAAATACCGGATTTTGGAGGATTTCTGGTGAAAGCCGATTCCGAGCATCGGCCGGGGCCGTTCACCTACAATCGTGATCATGCCGATGGTTCGAATATGCTGGCTGAAGCTTTGAAACCCTTCGGAGGTATCGTCATTTGGCGATGTTTTGTCTACAACTGCAAACAAGACTGGCGTGATCGCAAGACAGATCGCGCGCGTGCGGCCTATGATCATTTCAAGCCGTTGGATGGCAAATTTATGGATAATGTCATCCTGCAGATTAAGAATGGGCCTATTGATTTTCAAGTACGGGAACCTGTCTCTCCCTTGCTTGGAGCTATGCCTTCAACGAATCAGGTGCTCGAGCTGCAGATTACGCAGGAGTACACAGGGCAACAACGCCATGTGTTCTATTTAATTCCCCAATGGAAAGAAATTTTGGAGTTTGACACGTATGCCAAAGGCGAAGGTTCGACAATAAAGCTTGCAGCGAGCGGAGCACTCCACGGTAATCCGTTAGCTGGGATCGCTGCTGTCTCTAACATAGGTGATGATCTCAACTGGACGGGGCATTTGCTGGCACAAGCTAATTTATACGGTTATGGCCGGTTAATCTGGAATCCGGAATTGACGGTAGATGAGATTACGGAAGAGTGGATTGTGCTAACCTTCGGTCATCATGAGAAGTTGATGGCAACAATCAAACAAATTCTACTAAGTTCTTCCACCATCTATGAATCCTACACAGCACCGCTTGGCGTTGGTTTCATGGTAACGCCTCATACGCATTACGGCCCTGACGTAGATGGCTATGAGTATGCCATGTGGGGGACCTATCACTATGCGGATTGGCAAGGGATTGGCGTAGACCGGACGCAAGCGACAGGGACAGGTTATACGTCTCAGTACCTCGGCCCTAATTGTGAGCGATATGAATCGCTTGTCACGTGCCCCGATGATCTATTGCTTTTCTTTCATCATGTGCCTTATACGCATATCCTGCATTCAGGTAAAACCGTTATCCAGCATATCTATGACGCTCATTTCGAAGGGGCTGAGCAAGCAGCAGCTCTGGTCGACCTATGGGCAGATTTAAGCGGCACCATGGAGGCAGGTCTGCATAAGCAGGTTACGGAGCGTCTCATGGAGCAGGCGGAGCATGCCAAGGAATGGCGTGACCGCATCAATACGTACTTTTATCGAAAAAGCGGGATTGCGGACGGCCTTCACAGATTCATCCATTTATAAAACTGGAAGCTGATTATCGTCAGATAAGGGGGAGCGGCTACGATGCCGCTTCCCCTTATTTCGTTAAATATTGAAAT
Organism: Paenibacillus whitsoniae; assembly: GCF_003955665.1. Lineage (GTDB taxonomy): Bacteria > Bacillota > Bacilli > Paenibacillales > NBRC-103111 > Paenibacillus_E > Paenibacillus_E whitsoniae. Next base: position 144,908 of record NZ_RXHU01000022.1, on the reverse strand, counting down.
AATTCGATCATTTGCCTACTTTAGTCACTGTGAAAGGACTTATATAATTAGGCTATATCGTTTAGAGCTAGAGGAAAGTGAAGAGGTGATCATAGTTGAAAAGTTCTACTGCCACAGCCGCAAACCTCACGAAAGAAAAGAAAAAACGTAGATTTCTCAATCGTTGGGACGCTCCTATTGCGGGCTATTTGTTCATTGGTCCATGGTTAATCGGGTTCATAGGCCTGACGGCGTATCCCATGCTATTGTCCTTGTATTATTCATTTACCAATTATACGCTTCTCGAACCGATTCAAGGGGTGGGGTTTCGAAATTATGCCCGAATTTTCTCCGACGATCCGAGATTCGTTACTTCTGTAAAAGTAACATTCGAGTATGTTATAGCTTCCGTCCCCTTAAAGCTGGCTGCCGCTTTACTCGTGGCTGTTGTTTTAAATAAAGCGATCAAAGGGATTTCGTTTTATCGCACCGCTATTTATTTTCCATCGTTAATTGGCGGGAGTATTGCCGTATCCATTTTATGGCGCAATATTTTTGGCGTAGACGGAATTTTCAATAAAATACTTGCCACCTTCGGCATACCCGGAACAGGGTGGATTACAAATCCGGATACAGCGTTAGGTACCTTGATTTTGTTGACAGTTTGGCAGTTCGGGTCGGCCATGGTCATTTTTCTCGCCGGGTTAAAGCAGATTCCCAACGATCTGTATGAGGCATCTTCGGTAGATGGCGCAAGCAAAATTGTTCAGTTTTTTAAAATTACCCTTCCCATGCTTTCGCCAATTATTTATTTTAACCTGATTATGGGCGTTATCAACTCTTTTCAAATGTTTACCTCGGCATTCGTTATTACAAATGGTGGACCGATGAATTCCACTTATGTGTACGCCTTATATCTATATGAAAGGGCCTTCAGCCGGTATCAATTGGGTTATGCCTCTGCATTGGCTTGGATCATGCTGGTTATGATTGTCATCGTAGCTGCTGTTATTGCGGGTACATCGAAATATTGGGTCTTCTACGAAACGGATAAAGGAGGCAGGAAAAGCAAATGACGATGCGTTTAAAATGGAGTTCTGCCTTGCGGCACACCCTTATGATTCTGTTCAGCCTGCTGATGTTATATCCTTTAATTTGGTGGGTTGGCGCTTCACTTAAATCGAATGAAGAGCTGGCGTCGCCGGGACTTTTTCCATCCGTCCCCAAATGGAGCAACTTCACAAATGGCTGGCAATCCGTTCCGGGACATACGTTTACGGATTTTTATGTCAACACGTTCAGCCTTGAAGCGATGGTGTTGATTGCAACGCTGATTTCGAGTACGCTGGTTGCATTTGGATTTGCAAGGCTGGATTTTCCGCTGAAGAATTTCTGGTTCTCGATCCTCATGCTGACCTTGATGATGCCTGGTCAAGTGCTGATTATTCCCCAGTATGCATTGTTCCATCAACTAGGTTGGGTCAATACGTATCTGCCGTTCGTTATTCCTCACCTGGTAGCGAGCGGTGCCGGCGGACCGTTCTTTGTATTCTTGCTGATTCAATTTATCCGGGGGATCCCCAGTGATCTAGACGAGTCTGCTAAAATGGATGGCTGCTCATGGTTCGGCATTTTTTGGTGGGTCGTGTTACCGCTTACGAAGCCGGCAATTATCACGATTATGATATTTTGTTTTCTATGGAATTGGGACGATTTCCTGGGCCACTTGTTGTACTTAAACTCCGTAGATAAGTATACGGTTGGGTTGGCGCTTCGAATGATCAACGATGCACAGTCCGCCCAACAATGGGGGCAGCTATTAGCGATGGCGTTGGTGTCAATTCTCCCTGCAACACTCGTATTTATGTTTCTGCAAAGATATTTTGTTGAGGGCATTGCAACGACAGGCATCAAGGGGTAAGATAAGCGTAAATACACATCTTCTAAACGGTAAAGCCATAAACTTTACCGTTTCTTTCACGATAACTGACATTTAAGGGGCCGCCTACCTTGACGAATCCTTTTAAAAAATTCCGGATTGAAAGTTTATTCTTTCGCAGCTTCTCTGTTCTCATTATCGTGGTCCTCGCTTGTATCGTATGGGCAAGCTATAGTATTTCTTCGAAAGCAATGGTAAAAACCACTTCTCATTATCAACAAAGGCTCTTGGATGAGCTGAATAATGAAATATCGGCAAAGCTCGTCATGATTGAGCAGATCTCTTTATCGATTACTAGAGATAATGATTTGAATCGGTTGCTGTGGGACAACCAAGATGAATTTGATCGACATAAAAGAGTGGATGCCGTCACGAACACGTTAGCCAACTTGACCTACTCCATCCCAATTATTCAAGGGATTGATCTCTATATGGATCGGCCTTTTCTGAGGGAGGAAAAAAGCTATATTCAATTCAGAGATATCAAAGAATTGAACCAGCAGGGGTGGGACCAGTATTTAGAAAAGAATGATTTTGCCTGGGCGACCGAACATAATGTCCCTAGTTTTACAGGGGATGTTCCCGTTCTAAGTTTCGGACGTAAAATTTTAGTCAATGACACATTTATGGGCGTCGTCGTTATTCATGTGAAATCCAAGGAAATTCGAACGTTGTTATCAGGGAATTCAATCGGCATTAACCGAATCATGGTCGATAGCAGCGGGCAGGAATTTGTAAGAGTCGGCGAAAAGTTTGAACAGCTGGAACTCAACAATTGGATTAATATGAAAACGCAGCAGTCTGGATTTGTTCATATCCCAGGGAACTCAGGGATGGAAGACTCGCTTCTGGTCTATTCCAAGATGGCGGACTCGAATTGGACCTTAATAGAAATGACGCCATGGAGTCAGATTACCGCCAGCAGTGTTCGATTAGCGGAAGTGATTACGATCATTGGTGTCGCGGCAATTCTCCTATTTTTATTGCTTACGCATTATCTTAGCCGGCAGTTTATTAAACCGATCAAGAAATTAGTTGCTGCCATGAGTACGTATACCATTGGCGGGAAAAATGTGGTGCTGCCGCTTGACTACCATAATGAATTCGGCTACTTGTTCGCCGGTTATCGTAAACAGAACGAGCGCATTGAAAAGCTGTATATGTCCCTTAAAAAAAGATATGAGCAGCAGCGTAAAGCGGAAATTGAAGCGCTTCAGGCGAATATTAACCCCCACTTTCTCTATAACATGCTGGATCAGCTGAACTGGATGGCCATTGAAGCGGGGCAAGATGAACTGAGTCGTATATTAGAGTTGATGGGACGAATGTTCCGGATCGGCCTCTCCAATGGCGACAGCTTTATCACCATTGAGAAGGAGTTGGAGCAAATTCATTGTTATATGGAGATTCAGCAGCTTCGCTGGGGGGAAGGTTTACATTACAGTGTGGACGTCCCTGATGATCTTTTGCATTTGTATATTCCTAAGCTGACGTTACAGCCCTTCCTCGAAAATTCTATCATACATGGTTTCAATTCGAAACTTACAGGAAATTCCAATATTCGAATAGCCCGCTATGAGAATTCCCTTCACATTACAGTAACGGACGATGGCATTGGACTTCAGCAAGTCGTAGAGAATAAGAAGAAACGTCATACGGGTGGGTATGGCGTTCGAAATGTGAGGGAACGAATAGCAGGATATTTCGGCAAACATTATGGTGTTAAGCTTGTCAATCGCGTAGAAGGGGGAACGCAGGTCGAGATAACTTTGCCTGTATTAATCCATCCCCCGGCTAATGAACCAATACATGATCCTGAATGAATCAGCCTGGAGGAGGGGTAAAGCGTGTGGAAAATTGCCATCATTGACGATGAACGCCAGGTTCTTCAAGGAATGAAGCGTGCGATTCCCTGGCAAGAATTGGGTGCGGAATGGGTAGGAGAAGCTTTGAATGGCGCGGATGGGTTGAATGTCATTCGGGCGACGCAGCCGGATATTGTGATAACAGATATTTATATGCCGCTATTAAATGGCTTGGATATGATTGAACAATTGCGCAGAGAAGGCTTTCAAGGAAAAATTATCATTCTGAGCGGGTATTCGGATTTTGAGCATGCGCGTCAAGCGCTCAGACATAATGTGAGCGATTATGTGTCCAAGCCAATTAGTGTACCAACGCTAAAAACGATTCTTAACAAGGTCATTCAAGAACTCATCGACGAAGAAGAGAAGTTGAGAGAGCAAGGCGAGCTTAAACACATGATCATGATGTACGAACCGTTTATCGAGAAGGAGTGGGTGCGTTCCGCAGCTGTGGGTACACTGGAATCCGCATACCAAGATAGAGAGAATTTGCCTCGACCTTATAGGTATTGGGCGGATACGGATCATGCCGTCATTGGCATAGAGCTCATTCGTGATGAAAGGACGAGAAAGTATTCGGTTTCGGACTGGAATTTGCTGCGCTTTGCTGTAAGTAATATTGTGGGCGAGCTCTCCCGAAAAGTTTTTCCTTTTGTCGAGTACACCGAATTGCACAATACGAGATCGGTGCTGATGATTCATCCCGAAGTGGATTCCAAAGAGAGTATTCAGAACGTCATGGAAGAACTTGGACTTCGGGTTATGGAAAATATCAAGAGTTATTTGAAAATGTCATGTCGAGTCGGCATCGGTGGAAGAAAGAAGTCCTGGACGCAGATTCCAGAATCTACGGAAGAGGCCTTTCGTGCCATCGATTTGAGGCATTCACGTGTAGCAGGTGGGAACGAGGTATATGCGTTCCAAAGTGATTTCATGCAGGAGCAACAGCAGAGTGCTGTATTTCAAGTCAAGTTTTCCTATGAGTTAGCCACTGCAATCAAAGCTGCTCAGGAGATGGAAGCGATCCAATTGGTTGATGCGTACATGGGGAACTTGGTAAATGGGAGAGGAATAACGTCTGACTTTGTTCAGATGTTAGCCAGTGAGCTCTGGGGGGTTATTTCATATTGCCTTTATGAATCCGGGCAAGTATTAGATACCCTCTTTACTCAGGAGCAGATTGCAGAAGAAATCATTGGACTGACAGAGACAGTGGAGCTGCAGCGATGGTTAACCGAGAAGATAACGATTATCTGTGGCAGCAAGCATTGGAAGGGCAGTTCCAAGCATCGCCAGGTTGTTGATTTTATGACTCAATACATTCACGATCATTATGCCGAAGATGTAACACTTGCCGAGTTGTCGGAGAAAGTATACATTTCGCGCAACCATCTTTCGATCATTTTCAAAAACATAACTGGCGAAACATTTAATAATTATTTGACACGTGTCAGAATTGAAAAAGCCAGGGAATTACTTCGGGAACGAAATATGCTGGTTTATGAAGTTGCTGAGCATGTTGGCTATCGAAATGTACCGTATTTTAGCACGTTGTTCAAGAAGCTTACGGGTATGAACCCTACGGACCTAATTAAATAATGACGCAGCCTCATGAGGCTGCAGTAACCTTCGATTATCGGAGACAAAAGCCGCATCCATTTCTGGAAGCGGCTTTTGTCGGTTCCCCTTGCTTATGAAGGCGGGACCCATATCCAGGCGTCCTTGGCATACCCGCGTTGCTCCCAATATCCGGTATGCTCCTCGCCAATGACTTCAATTCGATTCAGCCATTTAACGGACTTGTAGCCGTACATTTGCGGGACAACCAGTCGAACGGGCCCACCCAGATCATGAGGAATTAGCTTGCCGTCCAGCATGAGAGCGACCATGACATCTTCCATCCAGGTTTGTTCAATTGTAATGGCATCCGTGTACACGCCGTCCGATGAATAGAACTTCACCATTTTTACGCCATCCTTCACCCCTGCTAGTTCCAGCAGCCGATTCAAGGGAATACCTTCCCATGTGCAGTTGTAGACAGACCAACCAGTTACGCAGTGAAAATTGCTCACCTGGACTTCTCGGGGAAATGCCAAGAATGTATCCCAGTTCCATTGAAACGGGCGCTCCACTAAACCGTCAACCGTCAAAGACCATGTTTCCTTCTCGACCTTAGGCATGTCAATCACGGTATAAATGCGGAAGCTTCCCGCAGCCCCGCCTCCTTTGGGAGGCAGTGAATCCGGCAGCGGCGGAGGTTGCGGAAAATCTGGGAGTGTTGCTGCTGCATCAGGCAGCGCGTTCAGGTTCGTGTCACGCAGAGAGGACGTAAGCCAGTGCAGGAAAGGAGGCAGCGATATCGCAGCAACTGTGGTTCCCACAACGGCTTTAAGGAAATAGCGGCGAGAAATAACAAGCGAGGTTGTGCCTGTTGCCGGTTCGTAAGTGCCAAGCTCCCTGATTTCTGGCAGCTTGACTAGAGGGGGGGCGTGATGACGAGATGTGCTCAACCAACGGGTCCTCGTGGCTATATGGTAGACCATGTAGGGGATTCCAATCCAGGTTAGACAATCATGCATGAACAAGGCGGCGTTGCTCCATGCGGGGGGGAACGAGCGAACCTTCCATAAAACAACACCTGATCCAATCCATCCGGCCAGCAGTACAAGGACGAACAGAAGATTGGTTTGTTGAGCTCTTCGTTTAGAGAGCTGAGCGAGATGTCTGCCGATCGATGGCAAGTAAAGCGCAACCACGGCCAATGAAGCTAGCCCAAGCGCGATGTGCAGTTGTTTCAGCCAAACCCTGCCTTCACCCAGCAGCGCACGCAAGGGAGGAAAATAAAGCATGGCGCCGCTCACTGCCAGAAGTAACATGATCCAGGCGTTGATTGCATGCAGCTTTCGCAGCCTCACGCGAAATGCCATTTTTTTCACAAAGATGCCTCCTCGTTTAGGTACGCTATAGTATTCACAATATACGTTTTAGGCGTGTAGTTCAATTCATTTCAATGTAGAAAAACACATTCGTGCAATAGTGAATGACGATATTACGAAAGAATTGAGTGCGCTTTCAATCTTCGGGATATTTTAAAATAAATCGTGGATTGCTATTCTATTCTTTTTTTTTGACGATGTTAGAATAACTTCAGAGAGGGATATCAAGGACTCAGGAGGGTAGCAGAAAGACTCACAATTGACATTCAAGGAGGTACAAGTAAAATGAGTAAACACGCTAGGCGAAGAATACTAGCCGTCACGATGGCAAGCGCATTAACCTTTTCCATCTTGCACCCGGCTCTATTTCCCACAGCCGTACAAGCTGCCGAAGCAACAGCGGCTCCCGTAACAGCTACTTGGAATACGACCTATCAAACCATGGATGGCGTTGGTGCCGCTTATGCCTTTACGGATTCCATTGGTATGCTGCAGCTTGCAACTGCTGGCAATCAGGACACTGTACGCCGATTGCTGGATCTGACATTTAGCGAAAAGAATGGCACAGGACACGATATCGTGCGCGTCATTGTCGGTGATAACGGCGGACTGACGACTTCGAATACCTCAGCGACAAGTCCGGGTCTCAACCCGGTTACCGGACTGTTAGCCGACGTAACCAGACCCGGATTTGACATTGAAGGAAATGCCATCCCGATGCGAGGTACATCCGGCCAATATGGGTATAAAATTGAAAGTTACAACCGCTACTATGACGGGAATACGGATAGTATCTGGCCGAACGAGCCGGCACATGATGCCAATCAATTAATCCCGGCTGAGAACTTCGTCTGGGATTATCCTTCCTGGAATCAGCCGATCGCCAATGATACGGGAGGTCCTACCAATCTCCTTAGTGCACCGGGCAGTGATCCGGTGGTCATTAAGAACAGTGCGCGTACCCGAAAAGAACTGTTCGACGTTGATCAAGTGTGGACAATGCGGCAGGCTATGCAGTATGGTGTGAAACAATTTTATGCCTGTGTGTGGACACTTCCTTACTGGATGAGCAACAGCAGTAACTCCTCTAATGTTCCCAACAAGATTGTTCGCGGGGATACGGCGGTCATCGATGGTAAAACGGTGAAAATTTACTACCAAGCTTACGCCGACTATTTGGTCAATTACATTAGAGGCATGTGGGAGCAATGGGGGATTCCGATTACGCACATTAACCCTTTCAATGAAGTTGATCTGGCGGGCGGCACGCCTGCCTATGTGCAGGAACTGATTGACAATTACATCGGTCCAACTTTGAAAAAGTCTGTGGAGCCTGGCGGCGCACTCTATGACATTAAGAGTCCTGAAGGAAAAACAATTGACTTTACACCTCAATTGGCTGCGGTGGACGGCACCAATCTTGCAGCTTCCATCAGCAGAGGCGGCACTGTATTTGCCGAAACGGACCCCGATAATGTCTCGAATAAGAATAAGTATCTGGATGTCTTTACGACGCACCTATATGGTACGGTTGGCATCGGTACGGATGAAACGAAGCTGTATCACACAGGTGACTTTTCTCAAGCGCCTCTGGATTACACAACAGCTGGATCGAAATATCCGGAGTATTTAACGAACTATAAACTCTGGCAGGCGGAGTTCATGAATCAGGATACGGGCGATGGTTCAGCAGGCGCCTATACGCAGCGGTATGGCAATCAGAACATTAATGATGCTGTGCGGTATTCCAATCTGATGACGAACATGTTTACCAGTAATCCGGGCTTTACCGGATATGTTTGGTGGAGTATGTGGGACACCAACGGGGCTGACGGTTCTGACCTCATTCGATTTGTACACACCAACTCTCAGCAAAATGCTGGACGCACCAGCACGTTGACAGGAGAATATCGTTTGTTCAAGCGTTTCTACGGCTATGGTCACTTCTCCCGGTTTATGAAACCCGGCGATGTGCGATTTGATGTTACCCGTGCACCGGTGCAAGACATTAATATCGTAGGCTTTAAGAACCCTGCCACTAATGATTTTGCTATGACGGTTTCCAATGCGAAGAATGATGACAGTGTTCAGCCTCTGGAATTTACGTTGAAGAACTTCCCGGCAGGAACGACAAGCGTCACTGTATTCCGTACATCAGGCAGTGAGAACCAGAAGAAGCTGGCTTCCATTCCGGTAACGAACGGCAAATTTACAATCAATATTCCATCGGCCAGTATTGTGACGATCGTGCCGTCTCAAGGAACTTACGCGACGTACAATGGCCTTGATGGTTCGGACGGCGGAGAGCGCGACATTTTCTCAAGTCTTGAGGCTGAAGGTAATGATAATAACGTGCTCGGCGATACTGCTGGCAACGCCGGCCGTGCGAATGAAGCGGTCACCCTTGGCAATGAAAAATATCTGGCTTACAAAAATGTGAACTTTGCGGATGGTTCAGCTAACGGTGGCGTGGTTCGCAGACACTTGTTATATCTCACGGCCCAAGCGAAATCTGCCAAAGGCGGCAAATTGACAGCCTATGTGCTGCCAGTAGGGACAACGGTGAACAGCACTTCGGATATTGTAACCAATGGAACTCAGGTTGCGGAAGTTCAGGTGCCGGCGAATGCGCAGTACGGCAAATATCAGGACATGGTGGAAACGGGCGACCTTAGCGCTTATGGCCACAAGGACTTCTACATTGTTGCAACACCGAACGTGGCAAGCGGTTCGATCGTTGTTGACCGATTCTTATTCGGAGCGAACGATTCCGATTGGAGTACAGCGGCTAACAACTCGACTGTATCCATTCCGGGCAATCTGATCCTGAACGGGGACTTTGACACAACCACAGCGTCAAATACAACAAATTGGTCGACAGGCCGAATGAATAACGGAGCCTTTGAAAAAACGGTCACGGGCCCTGTCCTCACGGCCGATAATATTCAAAGCTATTCAGGCCTTTCCAGGTATTTGAAGAACAGTAGTACCTCCAAAGTTGCAGGTTCAGGCAAAATTGCTAGCCGGACCAATGCCCAAGGTCAGTATGACGGCATGTGGCAGGATGTGACAGGCAAGCTGAAAGTAGGCGATAAGTATAACTTTAAGGGATACTTCCTTTCCATGCAAAGTCGCCCTCAAAGCTATGATATCGCTGCCGAAAACCCTGGTGACGTTGAAGCTGCCTTAGTGTATTACGACAGCAATGGAAATCAGCTGGGGATGACGCCGATCAATCATCGCGATATGCCCGAACCTTACGCGGCACGTGAAGCAGGAGATCCAGCTTATTGGAACGCAAGCGGTCAACTTGTTGGACGTATTCTGGCGGGCGGACCGGTTGGTTTAACCTCCTTCCAGCCTGTAAGTGTGAAGATCGCGGATTGGCATGAAACGCCGAATCAACCATTTACGTACGCAGAACCGAACGGTACGGCGCAAGTCGTTCTTGCGGTATATGCGAAAGATGCCAATATCATGTACGCGGATCAACTGTCATTGACGCCTGATTTTATGCCGACATACAGCATCTTTATCGATGGGGCATTGCCTGCCAATTACGACGCTAATACGACAGATTATGCGTACACGGTGCAGGGGAATACGGTACCACAAGTAACGGGATCCTCGAATGACAAAGAAGTAAAAGTAAGTGTTTCGCAAGCGGATAGCACACAAGGTACAGCAGTCGTCCGATTTATTAAAGGCGGGTCCGTTGTAAAAACGTATAAAGTAGCGTTCAACTCAACGGAAATCATGAGCTTTGGCAATCAGCTTCCAGCCGGCTGGCAAGTGGCCAATCCTTCAGTAAGCGCAATTACTTATGGTGCATCTAGTGTAACGATTGCTACTTACAAACCGGATGTTGATTATCCGAACAGCCATAATGTGCTACAGTTCCCTGGCGCCGCCAACGGAAACTGGACCTTAACTTCTAAAATTACAGTTGATAAGGCTCTGAGTGACGCCACGTTGACAGAGTTGACACAAGTTGGACTTGGTGTTAGCCGGGTATCGACAGGCGAGTATTTCAGAATCAATGCCAGAAAAGTGAGTACCAGTATTAAGATCAATAATTCAGATGTAACGGGCGGCGTTCCACATTCGAACACGACGAATCAAACCAGCTTAACGGGTACAAACTACTATTTAAGAATAGTGAAAACCGGGAATTCGGTTACAGGCTATTACTCTTTGGATAATGGTGTTACCTACGCTGCGCTGGGGAATGCATCGACGTTTACACCGGATTTCTTTGATAATGCCAAAATCAATCTGTACGGCACAAACTTCAGCGGTGCGACTGATCTGAGCGTAACCTTCTCGAATGTAACGCTATCCAAATCACTGGCAGAACCTGGTGATGCGGATGCAGATCAATTAGCTGTTGAGCAAGCTGCAGCTCTCATTGGCAACAACGTTACTGTAACCAGCAGCAGCAACGATCCAACGGCTCTAAGTGCGAAAGCAACAGATGATCTCAATCATAATGCATCGTTACTTGCACTCGGCGTCAACAGCACAATTTCTAATGATGGCCAATTTGTACTCACCATTACGAAAGGTGCCTCAACGTTAACGTACAATTCGATTACAATTAATGGTTGGACGGGTGTAGATACGACGGCACCGGTGTGGCCGCAAGGCAGTTCGCTTCAGTTAACGAATGAGTCAACCACGGGCGTTACGTTAACTTGGCCTGCAGCTCAAGATGCTGTGGGAGTAACGAACTACCGGATTTACTATGGTGGTGATCTTGCGCCGATTACCCTAAGTGGAACAGAACACAGTTACACGTTCACTGGGTTAACGCCTAATACGGCCTATACATTCAGAGTCGAAGCGGGAGATCAGGCTGGCAACTATAGTACCGGCGGTCCTTCGAAATCCTTTACAACATTAACGCCACCGGACACAGCAGCCCCTACTTGGGCGCAAGGCAGTGCCTTAACGACCTCAGCTGTGACAGAAACGTCTTTAACGTTAACCTGGTCAGGCGCATCTGATGACACGGGCGTAACAGGCTACAAAGTCTACAAGGGAACGGATGAGATTGCTAGTTTGGATGGAACGGCAACCAGTTATGCGGTAACCAATTTGACTGCGGGCACAGCTTACTCGTTCTCAGTTCAAGCCGTTGATGCGGCGAACAATAAGAGTACGAATGGTCCGACTGTCACGGTCAGCACGTTAAGCCATGACAGTGGTAATGGCAATGGCGGCGACACCGGCAATGGCGGCGACACCGGCAATGGCGGCGACACCGGCAATGGCGGCGACACCGGCAACACCGGCAACACCGGCAACACTGGCAACACCGACAACACTGGCAACAGCGGCAACACTGGCAACAGCGGCAACAGCGGTAACAACGGCGGAACAACTACACCGCCTGTCACGAGCAGCTTTGCGGATGTAGGAAGCAAGTATCCATGGGCAACTGAAGCTATTGAGGTTTTGCATGATAAAGGTATTATCAACGGAACTTCCGATACGTCCTTCAGTCCTGATAGCAATATTACAAGAGCCGACTTTGTTGTGCTGCTGGTAAGAGCACTGGGCTTAAAGGCTGATGTAACAGCGAACTTTGCGGATGTTAGCCAAGACGCATACTACTTTAATGCACTTGGCATCGCCAAAAAACTTGGCATTATTACTGGTGTTGAGGACGGCAACTTTAATCCGACAAGTGAAATTTCAAGACAAGATATGATGGTTATTATTGCTCGAGCCTTGCAGGCCGTGAATAAGTTAACGGCATCGAACGATAACAACGCTCTGCAAGCTTTCAAAGATGCTTCAAGTGTAGCATCCTATGCGAAAGAGAGCGTAGCTGCGCTCGTGAAAGAAGGCATAATCGAAGGTGATGGTACATCCATTCATCCAACCGCTACGACCACGCGAGCACAGGCAGCCGTTGTTATCTTTAGAATTTACAAGAAATAGATCTTAAGAGAAGAGAGCCACTTAGGCTCTCTTCTTTATTAATTTATAGGGGTAAGAACTTTATTTTGTGAATTGTAAGCGCATTCTTGGAGAGTGTACTATTATACTAAAGACAGCAAAGGTTGACTTGCTTGGAAATGGAGTCTTTAAAGAGACATTAAGGGAGGATTTAACCATGGTTAAGAAAATAAAACGGCCAGCTTTAGCAGCAATGATACCCGTCTTGGCTCTTGGATTAACGCTCGCAGGCTGCAGTGACTCGAAGGATGCGGCAACCAGCACTTCTTCGGCTAGTGGAAATCAGGCAACGCCTGGTGCCACACAGAGCAGTGAAATTAAACCTGTTACCTTTTCGTTGTTTATTGACAGCCCGTATCAACAGCCGACTCCCGATAATAAGATTTATAAGATGATGAAAGATAAGCTGGGTGTAAGCCTGAAAATGGAGTTTCTGGTCGGCGATTTGCAGCAAAAGCTTGGTGTTATGATTGCCGGCGGCGATTATGCGGATATTATGACGGGGAACGACAAGCTGATTGCGGCAGGAGCTTTTATACCTCTCGAGGATTTAATTGACAAGTACGGACCGAATTTGAAAAAACACTACGCAAGCGTGTGGAATCAGATGAAGGATCCGGCGAGCGGTCACTTATATGTGCTTCCAAATTTCAACGTGTTCAGCGGTCAATTTAACGAAACGGCCTATGAAGGTCCAGGCTTTTTCCTACAAAAAGATGTATTGAAGGAAATGGGCTTTCCATCGCCAAAAACATTGGATGAGTATTTCGATATCATTGCGAAATATAAAGCCAAACATCCGGATATGATCGGCTTCGAGACATTGAACTTCGACTGGCGAAACTTTCCGCTGCTGAATCCGCCAGAGCATTTAGCCGGTCACCCGAATGACGGCGGGGTCATCGTCGAGAATGGGAAAGCGCAAATATTTGCAGACAAGGACATCGCTAAGACCTACTACAAGAAGCTGAATGAGATCAATGCTCAAGGCTTGATGGATAAGGAGGCTCTTGTACAGAACTACGACCAGTATTTGGCGAAAATTGCGAGCGGTCGTGTTATCGGGATGTTTGATCAGCACTGGAATTTCGGTGATGGCGAACGTTCGCTAATTTCACAAAATAAAATAGGAAGCACCTATGTGGGGTTCCCGCTCTTATATCCGGGCGCCAAAGAGTACTACCGTGACCGTCCTGTATTGAATATTAATCGCGGATACGGGATTTCGACGAAAGCCAAGGATCCTGTTCAAATCATTAAGTTTTTGGATTCCCTCATGACCGAAGATTGGCAGAAGATACTCCAATGGGGGATTCAAGGCGAGGATTATATGGTGAAGGATGGTAAATTCTATCGTACTCCTGAACAACGCGCGAAAGCGGACGACAATACATGGAAGCTTGCCAATAAAGCGGAAGCGTTCTTTCAGAATTCGCCTAAAATGCAAGGAACCTATAGTGACGGAAATGCCACGGATCCAGCAACGCAGCCGCAAGAATTCTACGACAGCTTGAAGCCGCTGGACCAGGAAGTAATGAAAGCGTATAACCATAAGACATGGGCGGAGTTTTTCAAAACACCAGCAGAGAATCCTGTATATTACCCCGCATGGAGCATTGATCTGATTGATGGTTCGCCGGCAAAAGTGGCGAATACGAAGATGACCGACCTTGCTGTCAAATATTTACCAAAAGCAATTTTGGCCAAACCGGAAGACTTTGAAGGTGTATGGAAAGAATACGTGGATCAGATTTCCAAAAGCAACTTCAAAGCTTACGAAGATCGTATCAATGATCAAATCAATTGGCGTATTCAGAACTGGAGCAGTAAATAAAAGGGAGAGAACATGAAATAAGTGGGGGAGACGCAAGTCTTCTCCGCTTTACTTCCTAGGAGGAGATGTCGATGGCCGAGACCGTACTAACGAAGAGTGGAAAGAAAAAGCAAAAAATTGATCCGGAAATAGGTGTCGGTTTAAATTGGAAAACCATCAAAAATCAGAAGCAGCTGATTTTGATGTCATTTCCCATCGTGATCTATATTCTCATCTTCAATTATGTGCCGATTTGGGGCTGGCTGATGGCTTTTCAGAATTATCGTCCCGCTTTAAAGTTTTCCAAACAGCAGTGGGTGGGTCTGCAGCAATTTAAATTTTTGTTTCAAGATGATACATTCCTGACGGTGCTTCGCAACACGCTTGCGATGAGTATTATCAATTTGGTATTAGGTTTTGCAACAGCCATTCTATTAGCTCTATTGCTGAATGAGATCAAAGTTCGGTTTTGGAAGCGCTCTATTCAAACGATTTCGTATCTGCCTCACTTTCTGTCGTGGATTATTGCTGCGGGTATCGTTGCGACTTCCCTATCGATTGAGGATGGCATCGTCAATCAATTGCTGATGAAGCTGCACCTTATCAAGGAACCTGTGATGTGGCTCAGTGAAGGAAAGTATTTTTGGGGGATTGTGGGCTTGTCTAATGTGTGGAAAGAGGTGGGATGGAATACGATCATCTACCTTGCGGCCATTACCTCGATTGATCCATCGTTATATGAGTCTGCTGGCATCGATGGAGCTAACCGTTACCAGAAAATATTGCATGTTACATTACCCGGAATTAAGTCCACTTTTATTATTTTATTAATCATGAACGTTGGACATATCTTAGATGCAGGCTTCGAGATCCAATACCTACTCGGTAACGGGCTGATTGTCGATTGGTCGCAAACAATTGATATCTTTGTTCTAAAGTACGGTATTTCGCTAGGCAATTATTCGCTGGCAACCGCAGCAGGCATTTTCAAAACGGTTGTAAGCATAGTCCTTGTTCTGATTGCAAATTCTACCGCCAAGCGGCTTGGCGAAGAGCGGTTGATATAAAGGAGAGATGATGATGGGGACAACGACTGTTCGCAGAATTCGGATTGAGCCGGTTCTGTTCCATACGATTAACGGCATCTTCATGCTCGTTCTTGCTATAGTCACGCTATATCCTTTTCTACATACCTTAACAATTTCTTTGAATGAAGGTAATGATTCGCTTCGTGGGGGCATTTATTTATGGCCGCGTTCGTGGTCATTGCAAAATTACAAGGCGATTTTCATTTCCGGAACGATCTATCATGCAGCTTGGATTTCCGTGGCCCGTACAATGGTCATAACGGTTCTAGGTGTGTTTCTCACCTCCATGCTGGCCTATACCCTCGCACAGCCTCAGTACATTTTTCGTAAAATAATAGGCTTAATTTTTGTGTTAACCATGTATTTTAATGCGGGACTTATTCCTAATTACTTTTTAATTAAAAGCTTGGGACTGTTGAACAACTTCTGGGTTTATATCCTTCCAGGGTTGGTAAGTGCGTTTAATCTTATCGTCATTCGGACATACATGCGGACGCTCCCATCGGGCTTGGTGGAGTCTGCAAAGATGGATGGCGCAGGGGATTTCACAATTTTTATTCGAATTATTCTCCCTCTGTGCACGCCTGCACTTGCGACCATTGCCTTGTTTATTGCCGTCGGCTCTTGGAATTCCTGGTTCGATACGTTCCTGTACGCATCGTCTGATGTAAAGCTGAGCACTCTTCAATACGAAATGATGAAACTGCTTGGCTCGACCATGAACAGCAATAGTGACCCTGGGCTGCTGGCTGGGGCCAACACGAATCAAACGAAGGCCATGGTTACGCCTGCTTCGATCCGTGCGGCAATCACGATTGTGGCTGCAGTTCCGATTCTGTTCGTTTATCCATTTTTGCAGAGGTATTTTGTTGTCGGTTTGAATCTTGGAAGTGTTAAAGAGTAAGGGGAAGCTGTCCGTCTCATTCCCGTTTCAGCTCGGTGCTGGGACGGTTTTTGCTTTATTCAAACTCCTTTTATCCTTTATAATAGGAAGATCTCCGATCTGAAGTGAGGTGTGCCCATGTTAAGGGTCATGTTTGTCGATGACGAGCCTTACATGCTAGAGGGACTGCGAACAATGGTAAACTGGCATGAATTGGGGTTTGAAGTGTGCGGAGAGGCGTCGGATGGAGAGGATGCATTAGCCCTGATGGCGGTGATCTTGCCTCACTTGGTGTTGACCGATATTCGAATGCCCGTTATAGATGGATTGCAATTGATAGATCAAGCCTCCAGCTTATATCCCGATGTGAAATATTTGATTTTGAGCGGCTATGCGGATTTCGAATATGCCCAACGAGCAATGCGGTATGGTGTGGTCAATTATTTGATGAAACCTTTAATTGAAGATGAGCTTATAGCGGCAGTGGAAGAGATTGCAATGACGATTCGGGGGCGTAACGCACATAACCAGTTCGAAAGTGCAGCTTTGGATCGCTTACGATTGGAAACGATTTCACGATTATTGCAAGGGGATAACAGGCAGAAATGGATTGAACGCGCGAACACCTTGTTACATCTACAAGAACATTCCAAGTTTCGCTGTGTGCTGCTTGAACCTGACATTCAGCCCTCAGTCCAGTCGGACTTGGTACAGATGCTTGCAGAGAGGATTAAGCCTACGGAATGGATGCTGTATGCATTTGGGGTAGGAACAGAACGACATGGATTCTTGTTGGTCTCGGGAGACGAAGGAGATGATCTATCTGCTGCCTCGATGACGGAGATCATTGCAAGCAGCCGAGTTCACTTCGGAAAGACGCTCTCCTTTTCGGTCAGCGGCGAACACAGGGGACCGCATGCGTTGCAGGAAGCATTTCATGAGGGCGTCGTGGCCGAAATGTGCAAGTTCCCTTCTGGAACGGAAGGGATTTATCTCTATCAGGGAGAGTGGTCAGCGGAGACACTTCCTGCAATTGTTGAAGTAACGGAAGCTATCTTAGATGGCGTGCGGCGTGGGTGTACAGAAACGGTGCAAACCCAGGTACATCTTTTATTTATCGTTCTTTCGAGGCAAGCTGTTGCCGAATCTTGGGTGAATGCTTATATAAGCAGCATCAGGCTTGAAATTCTTAAAATGATTGCACAGTTCGGCGGCGAGCCTTTGCGGGCTTCGAACTGCTGTTCTTCCAATACGGTTCCATTGGATATCGGCCTCTTGGAACGGAAAGTAACACAAGAATTTCTGCAAGCTGCAGAATCAATTCATCAGAAGAATTACGCCGGGCAAGATACAGTCGTGTCGGCAGCGGGAGACTACGTCAAAGCGCACTACCGGGAAAAGCTGCAGCTGCAAGTTGTTGCAGAGCATTTTCAGCTGAATCCGGCCTACCTCGGTCAGCGGTTCAAGAAGCAATTTGGCCTTACCTTTAATGAATATTTACATATTGTACGAATCGACGAGGCCAAGAAATTACTTCGCCGGGAAGAATTGAAAATAGCCGATGTCGCCGCTCGTGTCGGCTACTCGGATTCGGAACAATTCGTGACGAAGTTCAAGGCACTTACCGGTCTGTTACCCTCTGCCTTCAAAAAGGGTTAACCATGGACTGACAAGAGGAGGGCATCTATGAGCCGGGGATGGAAAATGCTGCAGTTCGTCAATGATATTCCGTTAAAATTCAAGTTTTTAATCATCTACCTGATGTGTGTGTTGCTCCCGATTTTGTGTATAAACAGCTTATTCTACATGCAGGATAGCAAAAACACAGAGCGGAGAGAAATGGACAACTTACGGATTTCTCTGGATAGGGTCGGAAATGCGATGATGCAAATGGTGAATGAAGGCGTGGTGATCGGCAACGCGTTATCTGCGGACCGCGTCTTTAATGAAATGCTGGAATATAAGTACACGGACAATGTTGCCTATTACGAAGAATATGACAGCTACCTGCGCGATAAATTGGGGCAGTATCCCAATATTTATCCCTACATTTCTTGGATTGGCGTCTACACCTCGAACCCTACGCTTTCGAATGGTGGAAGCTATTTTATGCTGAAGCCTGAAGATCTGAAGAGCGAATGGTATCAAAAGATGAGCGATAAGAAAGACAAGGTGACTGTAACCTCTTATTTGGATGTGAACCCCATGAATCCGGAGGAGAAAATGGTGTATGTCAGCATCATTCGGAAAATGGATACGTTTCCTGACCTCATGCAATACTCCAAATATTTGCGTGTCGATATTCGGATGGATAAGCTGCTGGAACTGTTTGATAAAGAGCGTAATTACTTGCTGATTAAGCTCGTGGATGAGGACAATCGGCTTGTCCTGGAATCAGCAGGTGCATTTAAGGGGAAGGAGGCTTTGCTGCCGACCCTGCCTGTTTCTAAGGATTCTCAGCTAATGAGCCTACCTGCAAAGAGTTTTGTCAGTCCACTCAGCAACGCTAGTTATGTTCGTAACTGGCGGCTCGTAGGGATTCCGGAGGGAAGCAGAATTGCGGAGGAGAGGAAAGGGATTATCCGTTTTTTTACCTGGCTGACACTGATTAGCACGATCATTCCGACGATGTTGATTTACATTATAATGCATTCTTTCAATTTCCGAGTCAGAAAGCTCTCTAAACATATGCAGTTGGTGAAGAACGAGAGGTTCGAACCCATTACAATGTATGAAGGCAAAGATGAGATCGGTCATCTGCTTCGCAGCTTTAACTTGATGACAGAGAAAATTCGCAACTTAATTAACGACGTCTACAAGCTCGAATTGCAGAAGAAGGATTTGGAGTTGGAACGCGTGCAAGCGGAGCTGAATTACTTACAAAGTCAAGTAGATCCTCACTTCCTGTTTAATACGTTAAATGCGATTTTTGTGGTATGCAAGAAATACCGTTATGAGCATGTAACTGAAATTATTCAGAATTTATCCCAGATTTTGAGAAGACTTTTAAGCTGGAAAGAGGATTTAGTTTCGGTAGAAGAAGAAGCAAGTTTCACGGAGATGTATCTCCAGATCGAGAAGTTTCGATTTCAGGATAGGTTTCATTATGAATTGTCGATTGACCCATCCCTTCTACCCTATCGGATTCCGAAGATGAGCATTCAATCGCTCGTGGAGAATTCTTGTAAACATGGGCTTCAATCGGTGAAAGGAAATCGCAAAATCCGAATATCTGTCGAGCGAACAGGCGGGAACATGCTCATTCGGGTAGAAGACAACGGAATCGGTATGGACAGCGTGAAATTGAATGCAATTGTCAAGAGCCTGTACACGGGAGAAGATAATGGCAAAAATATTGGACTTCGAAATGTATATCGCCGTTTGAATCTGTTTTATGCAGAGCGCTCTTTGTTCCATATTGAAAGTATCCCCTTTGAAAAAACTAGCGTTACCATACAAATTCCCTTGAATCTAATCAGGAAGCAGGAGGAAACGAGTTGACATGTATAAGGTGATCCTGGTGGATGACGAACCTTTTGCCTTGGAAGGCTTAAAGCTCACAGTGGAATGGGAAGAGCTCGGCTTCGAAATCGCAGGAATGTGTGAGAACGGGGAGGAAGCATTTGCCGTCATTGAAGCGTGTCAGCCTGAGCTCGTCGTGACGGATATTCGAATGCCTGTGATAGACGGATTAGAGTTAATTGATCGGGTCCAGAAGGCGGGCTGCGATCCGGTATTTATTATCGTAAGTGGTTACAATGATTTCGAATATGCTCGCTCCGCCATCAGGTACGGGGTTAAGCATTATTTGCTTAAACCTGCTTTGGATAAGGAGTGGGAGAATGTCATGCAGTCCGTTATCGGAGAGCTGCAGCACCGAGAACAACAACGGGTACGTCAAGATCTCGTCTCGGATTATTTCGTGCCGACACTGCTTGCCCAGATGCTTCGGGGGGAAATATCGGCAGCAGATGGAAATGTCGGGGAGATCCTGGATTCCTTGGCATGTGGCAATCCAGGTTGGAGGTATATTCATCTCGAATGGCTTAGCGGTTCCAAACAGGAGCTGGATGCACATTACTTCCAGACTCGAAAAGCTTATGCAATCGACTTGTTCAGGAGTCAGGACGGTCTTGTCATGGAATCTTTCCCCGAGTTGGAGGCGTGGGCTCAACACGTATACGAAGACCTGTACAGGCAAGGGATCGAATGCTGCTTTTCGATGGGGCCGCGAGTAGCCTCCCTTCGTCAAATAGCGGACTCGTATGCGGGGGCGTTAGAGACTTCCGTGCATCATTTCTTTCACGTATCCGGAGGCCCACTTGATTATCACAAGATCAACCAAAAGCAAATCAGCTATGATCTCGATGCTTATGCTATCGTTGATGACATTCAACATGCGATCGAGGCGCTTCAGGAGAAGCGGGCCCAAGAGCTGGTTAAGATCATGTTCGAGATGTTTACCGACAACAAAACAGCTCGGGAAGTTGTTCATCTGCTTGTCATTCGCATTGTTTTGAAAAGTGCCTCCGTCATCCGGGAGATGGGCATTGACTCAGAAGCGATGCCTCGCGTTCGGGATTTTTTGAGAAAAGAGCACCGATCTTTAAAGGAAGTGGAGACTTCCCTACAGACGTATGTGAAGCAGTATATGAGCCAGTTGAAGCTGCATAAGGAGAAGTTCTCCGGTCATCCGCTACGGGTTATTGAACGTTACATTCAGGAGCATTATCGAGAACCGCTAACGATTAAAGATATCGGAGAACGCTTCTTCTTGAACCCGGTTTACTTAGGCCAAGCGTTCATGAAGAGGAATGGCGTAGGCATCATTGAGCATATCCATGACCTGCGCATTGATGAGGCGAAGCGCAGGCTATGCGAGTCAGATGAGACGATTCGTTTGATTGCAGAGCAGGTCGGATATGTGCATTATCACCATTTTCTCAAAGAGTTTGAGAAACGCGTATCGGATAAGCCCGCTGCGTACAGAGAATTAAGTAAAGCTTGATGTAGGAATGGCAAAGGCTGTGATGAGGAGGCTTACTAATCATGAACAAGCAGGTACCGGCATTGCATGAGGCTTTTAACGGGCTATTTAGAATTGGCGCTGCAGTGAGCACGAAAACCATCCGATCCGAGGGAGACTTCATCGCCCGGCATTATAATAGTATTACCGCGGAGAACCAGATGAAGTTCGAAGAGATCCATCCCCAGGAAAATCGGTATACATTTGAGAAAGCTGATGAAATCATGGCGTTCGCTTCACAGAACGGGATTGCCGTTCGAGGCCATACGTTGGTCTGGCATAATCAAACTTCCGATTGGGTTTTTGAAAGCCCTTACGGCGGACTAGCCGATAGAGAACTGCTTCTTCGGCGGATGCAGGAACATATCCGTACAGTTGCAGGTCGTTACAAAGGGCAGATTTACGCATGGGACGTCGTTAATGAGGCGATCGAAGACAAGGCGGATCTGGTGATGCGAAGAACCAAATGGCTGGACATTCTCGGGGAGGAGTATATCCGTCATGCCTTCGAGGCTGCGCATGATGCTGATCCCAATGCTCTTCTGTTCTATAACGACTATAATGAGACGGAACCTATCAAGAGGGATAAGATTTATAACCTTGTTCGTTCTCTAAAAGAAAAGGGGATTCCGATTCATGGCATCGGCCTGCAGGGGCATTGGACCATCCATAGTCCTTCCCTCCAAGAAATTCGGCAAGCGATCGAGCTCTACGCTTCCCTCGAGCTGCAGCTTCACATCACCGAGTTGGATCTATCCATGTTCCATTTTGAGGACAGACGGATCGATCTCACTTCGCCTACCGAGCAAATGGTTGAGCTGCAACAGCGGCGATACGAAGAAATCTTCGGGCTCTTTAGGGAATATCGGGATGTTATTACTTCGGTAACGTTCTGGGGAGTTGCTGACAACTTTACCTGGTTGGATAACTTCCCCGTTCGCGGTCGAAAAAATTGGCCGTTGCTATTCAATGACGAACTTCAGCCCAAACCGGCATTCTGGCGTGTAATCGGGTAGAAAGGACGATGATGATCCATGAAAAATGTTACGGCAGTGCCTGCTGAGTATTTTAGGGCAGTTCATGCAGATCTTCAAGGTACAATTCAAGAGGTTTCCTATCGGGTAGGCAATTATATCCAGCGGGATCGGCGTCTTGTAACAGATCGAAACATCAGCAACCGTGAAGCAGGAAGAGAAACCATTGCAGGAGAAGCCATCTACAAGAAATGCAGCATCTACTTGCCGGCAGGCTATGATCCAACGGACAGTGGTCGCAGATACAATGTATTGTATTTGCTTCATGGGGTTGGCGGAGATCAATATGAGTGGTTACATAACAGTAAAGCTGACGAGAGTTCTATTTTTTGCAATCTGCTTGACAATCTTATTGCAAACGGTAATATCGATCCCTTGATCGTCGTATTTCCAAATGGAAGAAGTTCATATGACTGGACTGACACCTCCTTTAATGCGGAAGGAACGCATATGCTGGGATTCTATTACTTTGATTATGAGTTGAGATTCGATCTCGTTCCATTTATCGAATCCAACTATAAAACTCTCGCAAATATATCAGACACTACCCATGACGGAATTTTATATAACCGCATGCACAGAGCGATCGCTGGGCTATCGATGGGAGGCATGCAAGTCCTGAATCTGATTGTCGGCGGTTATCGGCATGATTCTACGCGCTTCACGGGCACAAATAGCCCTTGGAACAACGGGTTGGACAGAACGGTGCTCGCGCCAGGTATGATCGATTTATTCGCATATGTGGGGGCTTTTTCGAACGCCCCTACATCGAGTGACGGCAAAACGCTTGCGGAAAGTCTTATATCCAGCAGGCATAACCTTGACTTGCTATATGTGACTTGCGGGGATGCTGACAGAATAGCGATGGACAGTTATACCCAAACGGTTGAGGGGCTTATTCACCATGCGGGGGATCATCTTCATCATTTTTATCCAATTTTGATTAAAGACGGTTGTCATGACTTTCCTGTTTGGAATAACGGTGTCTACAATTTTAGTCGATTGATATTCCAATAGGGTGATGATCCCACGTTAGAAGGTTGACAAGTGTTCCTGCTCGATGTGGGTTATGACTCGATTCGCGAGCTATCCTTTTTTCTGCCCATAAGATACCTATCGATGAACCGAGCGACAAGCAAAGATAGAATACCGAATAATATCGGTATGCCAAACGCTTCAAAAGAGAAAGGACGGCCCTCCATCTTCAGGTGGTCGGTGGCGCGATATTCAAGCCGCTTCGCGGCAAATTTTGCAGTTTGGGTATCCTCCTGTTTTGCCAAATCCTCGAATGCAGGGTCAATTGCAAAACGGCCCGGCATATCACGATGCAAGAACGTCAGCTTCGTATTTTTGCCGCTGTTATGCCACTGTTTGATGTCCTCGGCAGCTTCGGACTCGGCATTGACACCGACGACAATCATTTTCGCAAGCGTCGGCACGTTTTTTGTCTGATAACGCGCGACCAGATTCAGACCGTGTTTCGTTACGACAGCTTCATGCTTGCTGGAAACGGTTAGTGTGGTTGTCGTACCGGAAGCGGCATACGTGTCGAATGCAGCTGACAAATCCAACTCGTCTGCGCCGTTATAGAGAAGCACGCCCGCTTTTTCTTTGTGCCATTGATACGCATTATTCAGGACGTACGTTATATCACTCAGCCCGGCATTGAATGGCTTCATTTTCGGATTTGCCACGAAATCGTAAGAAGGATAATTCATATTTTCCGCTACTTTTCTCGCAGCCGCATCGCCCAACTGCTGAGAGATGACATATAGCGTTGCATCGATCCCCGATGTCAGACCGGCAGAAGATACGATATTGCCCTGAGGAACGTAGCGTTGATCCTTCACCCACTGAATGTCTGGATATTTTTTGATAAGCCGGTTAATGTCTCCCCAGTGCGTCGCTGCGGATTTGCCGTCCAGTAGGCCGGTATCTGCCAGATTTTCTGCTCCATTGCAAATCGAGAGCAACGTCGTCTTAACATCCGAGTGCTTTCGAACCCATTCGCGGACAGGTGCATATTTCTTTTCATCCAAAATCGGCATAAATGGAATGACGATAATGTCCGGGCTTTTGCCCAGCATCGCGTCCATTTCATCAAATGAATAATGTGGGACAACGTCGAGTCCCCCGGTTAAGGACTTTATTTCGCGGTCAGGGGCAACGCCATATACATTGTAGGCCTCTGTCATCGCAAACATCTCGTACGGGACGAGAAAGTCGAACACTTCCGTCACACGGTTCGCCAGCAGCACAGCTACCGTCGGTTTGCCGGCATCGTATTTCGGTACCTGTACATTTGTTAATGCGGGAGCGGCTTTATCGTATATCGACATTCCGTTATTCATTGTGGTGATGAATCCGATCGCTCCTGTCCCTCCCACGACAACGACAAAAACGATGAGATAAATCGTGATGCGCAATACAACTTTCAATTGTCATTTCTCCTTTTCTCCAATCTTTTTACCAAACAAAATATACCAACTCAAGATGAATGTATCACCAGTCTATGGTCGTCTAGAGGCACTCGACCAATGTTGGAACGGATACTGGACCTAAGAATGTACTCCTTTTTTTGCAAGACTCGATAGGGCTATAAATTTGTTGCCATGGCGAAAATTCAACGAATTTTCTATGTCTATTTCAATATGCCTACAAAATTCCTTCCAGCCGTATTATTGTCTCTGTACGAAGAAGCCGCGAATAACTACAATGAATGAAGAAATGATACCGCTTACAAAATTAAAAGCGGTGAAGTTCGTAAAGGAAGGGGGACGAGAGATTAAGCGCTTGTTGGCGTTCTAACGAGAAAAGTCCATTTTTTCAAATCTGAGGAGGGAACAAAGTATGTTGTCAACAATTTGGTCAAGACCAAACAGGTTGTCCTGGCAGGCGTTGCTTCTGGTCATCGCTATGCTGTTTGCATGTATGACAGTACCTGCACCGACTTCTGCGGCTACGCAAGCCCAATATTACGTGTCGCCGAACGGCAACGACAGCAATCCGGGAACGCTTGCGTCGCCTTTCAAAACTGTGCAGCGCGCCAGGGATGTCGTACGAACGATTAACGGCAACATGACGGGAGATATTATAGTATCTCTTCGCGGCGGCAACTATCCAGTAACGAGTTCGATCGACTTCGGTCCCAGCGACTCCGGCACGAATGGCTATCGGATCATCTATCAAGCTTACCAGAGCGAAACCCCGGTACTAAACGGTGGCGTGCAAGTCACGGGCTGGACGCAGCACAGCGGAAACATCTGGAAAGCACCGCTCACTAGAAGCAACAAACTGCGTGCGCTGTACGTGAATGACAACAGAGCCGTGATGGCTACCAAGACAGTCGGTTCCGCGGGGTGCTATGGAACTTACAATGTGACGGCTGGGCAAGCGCCTTGGGCATGGGAGTCGGGCTCGCAATGCGATGGCGCCAAATACAGTCTGAATGACTTCCCGGCGATCGCTTCCAATCAGGACGATATTGAGATCGAAACGCGAACGACGTGGACGACGTCCATCGTCGGAGTTCGTCAAGTGACGGTAAACGGCAGCAATCGCGTGGCTCTGTTCCAGCAACCCGGCGCGGCGATAGCCCAGGGTGCCTTTAATGGCAATTTCCAAATTAATGGAAACCACAAGCTCATGAACGCCTATGAATTTCTGGATACACCGGGTGAGTTTTATTTCGATAAAACCAACCAAACCGTTTACTATTATAAAAGTGCTTCTGAAAACATGGCAACGGCAACCGTTTATGCCCCCAACAATGTAGAAACGATTCTTAATCTAAAGGGGACTTCCACGACCAGTCATGTTCGCAATGTCACGTTTTCGGGCATTACCCTCATGAATTCCGATTGGAACTTGGCAAATGTCGATGGGTCCTCGTTCAAACAAGCGCAGCAAGGCAATCTAATCAACACCGCCTATGCGAAGCAAAATTTTCATGATTATTCCTACCGTAATTTAGACTTAATGCCCGGCATCGTGAAAATCGCAAACGCTGACGGCATACGCCTTGAGAGAAATACGGTAAAACACACGGGTGCCGATGGGATCTCCTTGATCAATGATGTCAAAGATTCGCAATTGGTCGGAAATTCGATTAGCGATAGTGGCGGGTCCGCAATCAATATAGGGCATCCTCAGCATGTGTATATCGGGGATTATACTTCGTCGAACCGAGAAAAATTCGCGGTCAATTTAGAGAGCGTTTGCAAAAACATCGATATCAATAATAACTATATTTATGATTCCGCCGTATTGTTTAACGGCAGCGCTGCGGTTTCAGGCTATTTTGTGGATACGCTTAACTTCCAACACAACGTTATTGAGAAAACGCCTTGGGCTGGCCTATCCCTCGGTTGGGGATGGTGGAATTTTAATGGCTCTTCCGGTTCCGAACGGCCTGGTGTTCCGACGACAACGGCTCAAAATAATACTATCAGTTACAACCAATTTATTGACACTGTGCAGATCTTGGACGATACGGCTCCAATCTATACGCTCGGCAGCCAGCCGAACACCGTCATCTCCAATAACTACATTAAGGGCGTGCCGTCCGGACATAAGTACGGTATGCACCCTGATGAAGGCTCCGCCTACATGACAATCCAGAATAACGTATTAAATATCAATCCGGGGATCAATTGGACTTTGAATTCCGATAATTTTGGCAGCAAGCACGATTTAACCTTCACTCAAAATTACGCGACAGTCAATAAAATCTCCAACTACAGTCTTCCGAATAGTGTCATCAATGACGCCAGTGCTTATTCCGATAATGTATGGCCGACCCAGGCTTATAACCTTGCATTGAATGCCGGATTGGAGGACGCGTACAAGAGCCTTGCTACACCAGCGCGCGTACCTTTGCAGGATTACGTTCTTCCGGCAAGCGTGTTTGTAACCGGGGCGACAACCCTGGGCATACATGCTACGGGGGATGCAAGCAAATCCGTCTGGCTTGCGCCATCAGGCACGACGAGCTTCGTCGAAGGTGCGACTATGACGAAAGCGAATGGAAATGCAACCTCCATCGCCGTTCCTCAGACAGCAGGAAATTATAAACTTTTCGTTATTGACGCTCAAGGCAATCGCTCTGCCGAATCGGCCTCACTCGTAAGGGTGAACGGTGGCTCCTATGTCAAGATTCGCAATGTTGCAACGGGACTTTACATGGACGGAGAGAGCTCGACGACTAACGGCGCCGATGCAGCCCAATGGAGCAGCAGCAGCGCCAATGCCCAGCAATGGACAATCGAGACGTCCGGAAGCTATGTATTGATTAAAAACCGCGAAACCGGGCTGTATCTGGACGGCATGGCGAGGACTGGAAATGGTGTCAATTGCGGACAATGGAGCTACAGCGGAAGCAGCAATCAACAATGGACGATGGAAACGTCGGGAAGTAACGTTCGATTCAAAAACCGTCAAACGGGCTTGTACCTTGATGGGATGGGAAGAACGAGCAACGGTTCCATCCTGGGCCAATGGAGCGATAGCAACAGCAGTAACCAGCAGTGGCAGATTCAGTAATCCGCATGGATAGGTAGTTTAGTGCTCAATAAGCGGCATGCCCCTTACGGGTGACATGCGCTTATTGGGCTTTTATTGCCCAAATGTGTACTGCATTGTATTGTTATTTTCATCCAGCTATAATGAGGGAAATGGAACTTGTGTGAAGCAGCTTTCGTCATCAAGTAAACGCTTACAAAATATATTCCATAACTGCCTCGGTTGAAAGGTGGCTTCAGCATGAAAGGATTCGCCCAATATTTCAGCGGGATCTCGATTAAAAATAAAATCTTCAGCACCAATATTTTAATTATTATTATTTCAATTTCAACCCTCGCGCTGTTCGCCAACATCGTCTCGCAAAAAGCAATCATCGAGAAAGCCGTCAAAAATTCATCAAGGGAACTCGTGCTCATTGACAATAATCTACAGACATTAATCACAACTGTGGAAGATTATTCGAAGATTCTAGCAACCGATTTCAGGTTGCAAAACGTACTGTATAATGATTTTTTGGAGAATAGTAATCTTTCCGCCACTGATCATGTAGGGGGATTAGATAATCTATCGATGAAGAATACGCTTTCAGAAGTCATAAGCAACATTGTAGAACCAAATACCAATATTAAGGCGGTAAGTGTACTTACGTCGAATCATCAATGGGTCGATGTGGGGTTTGCCGACAATGAGTTTGCCTCTCGTGTGTTCGGTTCCAATCCGGAAGCCGCCGATCATTCCTATCAACCTGTTTTGACTGGCTTGATGAAATTCAAATTCCGCTACGAGGGGGATGACGACGTATTCGCTGTTTCCAAAACGGTGATCCACAAAGATACCGGCAAAACGGTGGGGATGGTTGTTTTATATGTCAAGGAAACAGTGATCGCCTCTATTTATGAAAGAAAAATGAACTACAAGGGAGGCAATTTTTATATTCTCGACCGGGACGGGAAAATTATTTCCTCTCAGAATAAAGCAAGCTTGTATCGGGATTTTAACGAGGCCACCTCGATTTCGATTCCCTATTCGACACAGGAAGAAAACAGCTTCTTTCAGGGGAACGGGAGAGAGAAAGTCCTGGTATCCACTCACCGTTTGGAGCCGTTGCAATGGTCGATTGTAAGCGTCATTCCGATTGATGAAATTACCGTAGAGCGCAAAGAAATCAATCAGTTAATCATTCGTATCGGATCCCTATGCTTGCTGCTCGCTTTTATTGTCTCCTACTTGCTATCCCGATCGATAACGAAACCGATTTTCCAACTATCCAGGACGATGAGAGATATTCGAACTGGCCATTTGACGGCTCGGAGCTCCTACCAATCCTCCGATGAGATCGGTTATTTAAACAATGTGTTTAATAATCTCATGGACCGTATTGAAGAGCTATTGGCCGAAAATGTAGAGGAACAGAAGACCAAGGCCGAGATTGAATTTAAACTGCTGCAAACGCAGGTGCAGCCCCACTTTTTGTATAATACGTTGGAGACCATTATATCGCTTATCAAGCTGAATATGAAAGCAGAAGCCATTACAGCAGCTAAATATATGGCTGATTTCTATAAAATCTCGTTAAGCAAAGGAAACGATATTATTTCCCTACGAGAAGAAATACAACTAACCGCGAGCTATTTAGAAATCCAGCAACTAAGGTATGTGGAGTATATGGAATATTCCATGGAGATTGACGAGGAAATAATGTCGTGCTCCATTTCCAAATTAACGCTGCAGCCGATCGTAGAAAATGCCATCTACCACGGTCTGAAGCGGAAAACGGAAAAAGGCTTATTAAGGATCACGGGACGCCGCTTGGGTGAAGAGGTGCATATTGACATTTACGATAACGGCGTAGGGATAGAAGAATCGCAAATCAGGCGAATGTTGATGGAGGTTTCGGGCTCCAAAGAAAGAGTCAGCTTCGGCGTCAGGAGTGTCCATAATCGGATCAGAATGCTGTATGGTGACAGATACGGATTAGAAATTCAAAGCGAATTAGGCGCTTATACGAAGGTTACCATCCGGTTGCCGTTCAAACCAGTGCGGGAGGTATGACAATGTTAAAAGTACTGATAGTGGACGATGAATATTACTTTCGACAAGCATTGAAAATTTCGTTGCCTTGGGAAGAGTTAGGTTTTCAGATCGCAGGTGAAGCTAAGAATGGGCAGGAAGCACTCACGTTGATGTCTGAAGTTTGTCCGGATATCGTCTTGGTCGACATCAATATGCCCATTATGGACGGCATGGAATTCATTCAGAAAGCCAAACAAAGCGAACAGGAAACGAAATTTATCATGTTAACCGGTCAAAGTGAGTTTGTATATGCTAAAATGGCCGTGCAGCTTGGCGTGTTCAATTATGTGCTCAAGCCGATTGATGAAGACGAAATTAAAACTTCTTTGCTTGAAATTAAGAATCTGATCCAGAAGGAGCGGTCCGTAAAGCTGGATTATGAACGCTTAAAGAAGCAGGCAAAAGAGCATATGCCGATGCTGAAGGAGCGATTATTGAATGAATGGCTGCAGGGCAGTAGAGCGATAGATCCCTTGACCTCTGCCGAACGGTTGCAGTATTTGGGCATTTATCTGCAAGCTCCATGTCATAGGGTGGCTGTAGTCGATATCGATGCGCAAGATGATCTTGTTGCCGAAGAAGACATGCATATTCGTAAGCTGGCTGTTCAAGATATAGCCCAAGATTTCATTCAAAACACGTACCCGTTTGCCAGTTGCCATGATACGAACGATCGGTATGTCATGATTATTGGCGTTCCCCCCGGTTCTTATGACCAGGTCGAGTCGATCTTTGAAGCGATTCGCAAATCGGTTCAGGTGAATTTGGGATGTACGGTCACGATCGGTGTCG
Organism: Paenibacillus whitsoniae; assembly: GCF_003955665.1. GTDB lineage: Bacteria > Bacillota > Bacilli > Paenibacillales > NBRC-103111 > Paenibacillus_E > Paenibacillus_E whitsoniae. The sequence continues at coordinate 113,996 of NZ_RXHU01000022.1, read as the reverse complement.
GCAATGAGTACCCCGCCTTTGCATCGATCTCTGTATCCTACCGAGAAGCGTTATATGCGTTGAAACATCGGTTTGTTTTGGGCGGCAATCAGGTAATTCCCCATGCCATGATCGCGGAAGCGGGGATGAAGGTCAGTTTATTCTCCGTAGAGAGGAGAACCGCGCTTTTGATGAGTATGCGAATTGGAAATATCTCCGAGACGGAGGAGTGGCTCAGGACGTTCTTCCTGGATGTTCGTTCGAAGAACGCTTCCATGGAAATGATGTTTGTAGCCGCGCTTGATATCGTATCCACCTGTTTGGAGTTTTTGGATGAGATGTCGCAAAGCTTCGAACATGTATTTCAAGAGGGATTTCAAACAGATGTCATTCAGCTCATCCAACAGATGAACTCCTTCGGAGAACTCGAGAGATGGATTCATCATTTGATTTTAAGCGTAATTAGACATGTACATGGCAGGAAGCAGAACAGGGCAGCTAAAGTGGTAGACGAGGTAAAGGCCTATATTCATACTCATTATGGAAATGAAGAACTGCGTATCGTAGATCTCGCAAAAAGTGTGCACATGAACTATAATCATCTCTGTTATGTGTTCAAAAAGGAAACCTCACTTACGATCAACGACTATCTGACCGAATTACGCATCACGAAAGCAAAGGGACTTTTCGATCGAGGCGAGAAGATTGTTCAGCACGTCGCTAGTCAGGTTGGGTACGCAGATGCCAATTATTTCAGTAAATGCTTTAAGAAATATATTGGCATTGCCCCCAGCAAATACGTGGACAATATTCAATAATACGATCAAAATACGGCTCAATGAGACATGAGGAGAGAATGTTTCATTGCGTCTTTTTTTTGCAATTGCAAACAATTTTCCTGTTGGTCCGAGAATACTCTCTGTAATAAATTAGGTGAAATCCGTAGAATGAAATTAAGGGTTGGTACCGCTTCCATAGAGGGTTCAGCCCCGTAGATAGGATACTATGAGCATAATTAGGAGGTCAACAAATGGTAAGAACAGTAAAGGTACTTAGCGCTTCACTTTTGGCAGGCATGCTTCTCGTCGCAGCAGGTTGCAGCACGAAAAACGAAGCTCAGCCTCCGGGGAACTCCGCAACGCCATCTGCAACGACGGGAAGCAAAAGCGGGAGTGATAAGAAGGTAAAGTTGAGAGTCGTAACGATTACAACGGACGAGAATCGCAATAACATCATGGATAAGTATATTAAGCCGAATGTTGCTAAAGCGTTTCCAAATGTGGAGATAGAATTTGAGCCGGGCGGCGGCGGCGAAGACATGGCGAATAAATTGAAAACGTTTAACGCTGCCGGTGATATGCCGGACGTATTCTGGGACGATGCAGGGTACTTTACGCCATTGAACAGTACCGGCAGTATTATGGATTTAACTTCTGCGATTACCAAGGATGGATTCTTGAGCAAGTACGCGGTTCCTGATGCATTGAAACATGTCGACGGAAAAATTTACAGCTTGTCTTCCGGAGCGGATACGTACTTCACCCCGGTCATCTTCTATCATAAGGATATGTTCGAGCAAGCGGGTGTGCAGGTGCCTAAAACATTTGACGAGTTTATCGATGTATCGAAAAAACTTAAAAGCAAGGGCATGGTACCAGCGGTTACCCCAGGCAAAGATGGATGGGGACCTAAACTGTTTCTGCTTCAACAGATGATTCAAATCGGTGACCCGCAAGCGATGGCAGACCTCGTGAACAATAAGACAGACTTTAATAATCCGTCGGTCAAGGCAGGAGTAGCCCGCATTGAGAAGATGGTTAAGGAAGGCGTCTTTCCGGAAGGGATTGCGAATCTCGATTACGGTCCAGCGAACGAAATGTTTACATCCAATAAAGCAGCGATGTACATGATGTTTACATGGGAGCTTCCGAATTTAGCGAAAGATAATACCGTCGATTTCTTCCCGTTCCCAAGTGCAAGCGACAAATACGACCCTACGAAGCAAGTTCAGTTCTGGGGATCTCCGCTCAATGGATATGCGGTTAGCGCAAAAACGAAGTATCCGGATGAGGCAGTAAAATTGGCTGAATTCCTTGCAATGGCAGACGCTCAATATTTCGAATCTACGGGAGCCCCAATTGCCTTGAAGACAGGCAATACAGTCGCGGAGCCGGCGCCGTTAATGAAGAAGTTTATAAACTGGTACAATCCAATCCCTACCAAAATTGCTTCACTCGCACTTAACTCCTTGGATGCCAAAACATCGGCGGAGCTTGCGACGCAAGGGGCTAAATTGCTGACTGGCCAATATCCAGCCGATAAGTTCAGTGCGGATATGGGCAAGATCTGGAGTGAGAATACATGGTTTAAAAAGTAAGTTCTATGCGTTAACGACATAAACCGAACTCCCCCTGGAACTTACCTTTCGGGGGGATTCTATAATAAATCAGACGGTGGAGAGAGCTATGAACAAGTATTTCAGCACCCGTGTATCCATATTTATATTTGCAGCACCTGCGTTGCTCCTGTTTACTGTATTCTGCGTTTATCCACTCTTGCCTGAAATATGGATGAGTTTGAATCATCATGATGGGTTCCGAAACTTGGGGTTTGTTGGTTTGGATAATTATCGGGACATCTTTGCTTCTTCTTCGTTCTGGACTGCTCATAAGAACACATATCTCATTGTAGGGATATCTGTTTTTCTAGGCTTACCGTTCTCTTTGATGTTCGCACTTTTTATGGATGTTCAAACACCGAAGTTTCGTCGGTTTTTTAAAACGTCTGCCATGCTTCCCGCAATTTTGTCCGTAACGGTTGTCGCGGAGATGTGGATATCCTTCTACGAACCAACGTGGGGTTTGTTTAACACGATTCTGAGATCCATGGGTCTTGACTCCTGGACGCATTCCTGGCTTACTGAAAAAAACACAGTGATGCCCAGCATTGGATTGACATTTCTATGGCAGTATGTTGGTTTAAATGCCATGCTATTCTATACAGGAATCAAAACGATTCCCAAGAATTATTACGAAGCTGCATTAATCGATGGGGCTAGCTTTGTCCAAGTTTGCTTACGAATTACAATACCACTTCTTCAAGATGTCACCAAATACGTTTTAATCTTGTCGACATTAGGATCCATGGCCTTTTATGCGCAAGTCCGCGTCATGACAGCCGGCGGTCCGGGGGATTTGTCCAGGACGGTCATTTACCAAATGTACTACACGGCATTCGAAACGTCTGAATTTGGTAAAGGAACGGCCATTGCAGTCGTATTTATTCTAGAGTGCCTGTTCATCTCCTTTCTCATTCAACGGTTTGTCGCCAGAGAAAAGCTGGAGTTCTAAGGAGGAGATCAACATGAGATACTTGATCCGTATTTTTTGGCTAGCCGTAGCTGGCACATTTCTGTTCCCTGTGTACTGGATGCTTACGATGTCGCTCAAGTCCAAAAGTGAAGCTTACAATAATCCATTCGGTATCCCGCAATCCTGGGAATGGATGAACTATAGTGAAGCGTTGTCGAAATATCATTTCTTTGTCTATTTCGAGAACAGTTTAATTTATACGGCCGGGACCATTGCAATCACGCTAACGACGGGGAGTATGCTGGCCTATTGTCTAAGCCGCATGCATTGGAGATTCAATTCGGCAGCCCTATTCTACGTGTCCTTAGGATTAATTGTGCCTATAGAAGTTGTCGTCATTCCCTTATTTCAATTAATAAAAGCGTTGCATCTTAAAGATACGTACTGGGGGCTCATATTGCCGTATTCCGGATTTGCAATGGCTTCCTGTGTTCTGATGTTATTTGCGTTTCTCCGGTCACTTCCGAAGGAATTGGAGGAAGCTGCTTGTATCGATGGGACAAATGTGTATCAAACATTTTTCAGAATTATATTTCCGATTGTTACGCCTGCGCTAATGACCCAATGCGTTCTGTTGTTCATGCGCATCTGGAATGAGTTCCCGCTGGCTTTCATTATTGCCTCCAAGGATCAATTCCGGCCGTTGACTGTCGGTTTGCTAAGCTTTTTCGTTAGTGTCGGTGTTTCAGACTGGGGACTTATCGGTGCAACGATGGTACTCTCGAGTTTACCTATGATCATCGTGTATATGATTGGCAACGAGAGGATTGAGCACGCCTTGACGGCAGGTGCGATTTTGAAGTAGATCACCTTGATAACTAATCGGAATGATTGAAAAAAGCGTGCGCACGCTGTTGCTCACGCTTTTTTATCTTGCCTCTTCCGTAGGGACATAGGGAAGCTTTTTTGCCCCCGGAGATTAGGTATAAAATTGACACATAAATTAGAAATTGCTAATATGATAATCATATTAATAATTACTGATATGTGGAGGTAATTTCAAATGGAACTGAATAGATGTGATGTAAAAGCCAAATTCATGCGTGGATTCAGCGATAAAACAAGGCTTCAAATCCTTGAAAGCATCACGCACCAGGAAAAAACGGTATCTCAAATTGTGGATGATCTTAAAGGGAACCAGTCTAATATCTCGCAGCATTTGGCATGTTTAAAAGGCTGCGGCATTATCGTTGGCCGACAAGATGGCAAGTATATCTATTACAGTTTGCGCAATAAAGAGATCGCGCAGTTGCTTACAGTCATGGATGCTGTTTTTCATCAAGTGGAGGAAGAAGTCGCGGCTTGCGAAAAAAATGACGTATTGGAGTGCTGCCCCGCAAAATAAAGGAGGAAATTGAAATGACCCGAGACAACAAAGAGAAAGCCAGTTCCTGTTGTTCGGATCAGAGTTGCAACTCCAATCCACAACCGAAATTTAAAAAGGAACTCACGCTATTGACTGCAAAGGCTGATGCCATCAGTCAAAACCATCCCAAAGAACCGGCGTTCAAGAAAAGTTTGAACCTGATCCAAGTCAGCTCAGACCCGAAGTGTGAAGATGCTTGCTGCCAAGATAAACCGAATCATGCGACAAATGATGAACACTTTACGGATGCTTCGGGCCATAAAAGTGAATTCATGGTTTACGGCATGGATTGCTCTGCATGTGCCGTTACCATTGAAAAAGCTGTAAGAAGAACTGAAGGGGTTTCTCATGCGCAAGTCAATTACAGCACAGGTAAATTGTTAGTGGTCGCTTCCGTGCCTTCTGCTATAGATCAGTTGCCGGAAACGGTAAAAAAACTGGGCTACACCTTAGAAAAATTGGAGCAAAAGGGATACGCACGGACTTACCATATCGAGGGTATGGATTGCGGCTCCTGCGTGTTAACGATTGAGAACCACTTCAAGAATAACGCAGCTGTAAAACTGGTCAGTGTCAATTTCTCCACCGGAAAAATGACCATTGAACACGATAACTCCGTCGAAGAAATTATTAAGGAGGTATCGAAGGCCGGTTATAAAGCGTCGCTCGTTTCCAGCAAACGAACCGGCGAAGTGAAAAAAGATAAGTCCGGAACGAGTGCGCTCATTCTGTCCGGTGCGTTGCTGCTTTTCGGTTTTGCCGGCTCTTATACTGACGTGTCCCCCCTGCTTATTACCCTTCTTTACGCGCTTTCCATTGTGATTGGCGGGTATAAACCGGCCAAAAGTGCCTTTTATGCCGTCAAAAGTCGTTCGCTCGATATGAACGTGCTCATGACCGTTGCGGTACTTGGCGCAGCGGCAATTGGCGAGTGGCTGGAAGGAGCAACCGTTGTATGGCTGTTCGCTTTAGGCATTATGCTGCAAACGAGATCCATTGAAAAGACTCGTAATTCGATTCGCAGCCTGATGGATCTGGCCCCTCCCGAAGCGATTGTGAAAAGCGGAGGGGCGCTGGTTAGAAAGCCGGTGGAAGAGGTTGCGGTCGGTGATTTGATTGTCGTTAAACCAGGCGATAAAATCCCGTTAGACGGACAAATCATTGCGGGAGAATCCAGCGTAAATCAAGCGCCGATTACCGGTGAATCGATTCCGGTTGATAAGCAGAGCGGCGATCCCGTTTACGCAGGGACGATCAATGAACATGGTTCTTTGGAGATTCAGGTTACGAAGCCGGCCTACGATACGACGATTGCCAAAATTATTCACCTTGTCGAAGAAGCACAAGAACAAAAAGCGCCTACGGAAGCTTTTGTCGATAAATTCGCTCGTAGTTATACCCCGATTGTATTTATTCTCGCCCTTGTCGTGATGGTGTTGCCGCCTGTCTTTGGTTTTGGTACTTGGGGCGAATGGTTTTATAAGGGACTGGAATTGCTCGTTGTGGCCTGTCCTTGCGCACTTGTCATTTCAACGCCCGTGGCCATCGTATCGGCCATTGGGAATGCCGCAAGGAACGGTGTTCTGATCAAAGGCGGCGCCTTCTTGGAAGTTGCAGGCAGGATTTCTGCGATTGCTTTTGATAAAACCGGCACGTTAACCGAAGGAAAGCCGAAGGTCGCGCAGGTGATTCCCTACAGATCTAACCAAGAGGAATTATTGTCGATTGCCAAAACGCTCGAAGGATACTCCACGCATCCGATTGCAAATGCTTTTGTTGACTATGCCGATAAAGAAGGGATCGCGGCCCATCAAGGCGATAAGTTTAGGAACATCGTCGGAAAAGGTGTCAGCGCGGTGATTGGTGGCCATGAATACTTTGCAGGAAACTTGAAATTGTTCGAGCAACTAAACACTGATTTTGGCGAAATCAAATCCCAGATCTTATCTTTGCAGCAAGAGGGGCAGTCGATTGTCATAGTAGGAACAAAAGACGCGATATTAGGCGTGATCGGCGTAGCCGACACGGTTCGTAATACTTCGGTAAAAGCTCTTTCCGCTCTGAAGCATGCTGGGATGAACCAGGTTGTCCTGTTGACGGGCGATAACGAAGGAACAGCTAAAAAGGTCGCAACAGAGACAGGGGTAACCCGTTATTATGCACAGCTGCTGCCGGAAGATAAAGTGACTGTCGTCAAACAGCTACAGGAAGAAGGCTATGTTGTGGCCATGGTAGGGGATGGCATTAATGATGCCCCGGCGCTTGCAACTGCCAATCTAGGGATCGCGATGGGCGGAGCCGGTACCGATACAGCCATGGAAACAGCCGATATCGTGTTAATGGCGGATAATTTAGAAAAACTTCCGCATACGATTCGTTTAAGTCGAAAAGCATTGCAGATCATTAAACAAAACATCTGGTTCTCGATTTCGGTCAAATTGTTGGCGTTGGTTCTCATTTTTCCAGGGTGGCTTACATTATGGATCGCTGTTTTAAGTGATACTGGCGCGGCAATTTTGGTGATATTGAACAGTATGAGACTTTTAAAGATGAAAACAAGCCTATCAGGAGGTCGAAATTAGATGGAGACAATTCCGGTTTTTGTACTTTCGGGTTTTTTAGGTAGTGGAAAAACAACACTACTAACGAATATGCTTGCTTATTTTTTGCAACAGAACAAAAAGCCAGCAGTCATCATGAATGAAATTGGTGATGTGAATTTGGATGGAATGTTAGTTGATGATGATGTGCCCATGGCAGAAATGCTTAACGGATGCATTTGCTGTACCATACGAGAAGATTTAAGTAAGAGTTTGCTCTCCATTGTAAGAACGGAAAAACCAGATGTTATCATAATTGAATCGACCGGTATAGCCAACCCGTTAGAGTTAATTGAGGGTATCACTAATACTTCCCTTATTGTAGGGATTGATCTGCGGCTAGTCATCACGGTGGTGTCAGCACCACATTTTTTGGATGCGTCCCGTGGGACAAAAGGTAAAACCGTTCGATTAATGGAAGAACAAATACGCTGCGCAGATCTGATCCTGCTCAATAAAATCGATTTGATAGAACAAAAAGATTTCAATGAAATTAACAATTGCCTCCAGGAACTGAACCCCAAAGCAAGAGTCGAGGAAACCATAAGGTGCAATTTAGAAATCAACACTCTGATACAAATGACTAGTAAAACCAATACACAAACCCCTGCCCCCGAGGAAGAGATTAAGAAGAATAAGCAATTTCATGTACTTTCGAATCATGGGAAACACCATCATACCCATAATCATGTGATGGTCTATACGCATTACTTTGATCATCCGATTGATCACGAGAAGTTTGAAAAACTGTTTGGGCAATTGCCTAAAGAAGTTTATCGTGCCAAGGGCATCCTCCAGTTTACTAAAAGTGAAGATCGCTTTTTATTCCAGTATGCTTATCGGGAAATGGAGATTGTCAAATTGGATAAACAGCAAGAGGTTCAAAACGTTGCTGTTTTTATCGGTGAACATTTTGATAAAGAACAAGTAGACAAAGCCATTCGTGAACTAACCATTCTTGAAGGGAGGTGAATATAAAGCATGCTAATTCCGTAGCGGACCTAAAAAGGGGACTTGTACTAGAACAGTTGGATAAAAGTGATATTACGAGAATGATTAATGGTATACCAGTTGCAATTGAAAGACAAATCATGAAAGAAAGTAAGAAGATACGGCTTGACGTAAATAATGACCAATTGGTTATGTTGGGAACGGATAGTTGTTGCTAATATCAAACATTTGGCATCTCATATTTTCTTAGATTTAAAGCGGAGGTGGGTGTTATTACTAACTCCGCTTTTTCTAATGCACTCCTTCAACTAATCTCCTCGAAGGCATTTTCACAGAGTAAACTTCCATAAATATACATCTACTTTGCGGGTGGTATCAGCTTCGCTGGTACTACCCCTATTTGTTTGAAAATTTTGCTGAAACTGTAAGGATCAGGATAGCCGACGCGCTGGGGGGTCAGCAGGTTTAAATATTCATCGAGAAGGCGGATTTACATGATATCAAAATAGAGTATGTTTTTGCGAAAATAGATGATTATTTGTGCATCTGCATGGTGTTACGATAAGGATGCATGATAGCTATGTAGGAGGTTTATGTATGCGGCGAATTGATGCACATCAGCATTACTGGCTCATTGAGCGCGGGGATTACGGTTGGATTACTCCGGATCTTTCCGTCCTGAATCGGGATTATTTACCGGGGCATCTAGCTCCTCACTTGGCCGCGCATTCGGTAAGCGGCAGCATTGTCGTTCAGGCTGCACAGACATTGGAGGAAACGGAATATCTTCTCAGCCTGGCGAGAGAAAATGAAAGTATCCTTGGCGTTGTCGGTTGGTTAGACCTTCAAGATCCCAATCATCATCGCTATTTCGAGCAGTTCCAAGCGCAGCCGAAGTATGTTGGTTTTCGTATCATGATTCAAGAAATGGCGGATGCAAGGGAGATTCTGACGCCTGCGTTTATTCAGGCGTTGCATAAGTATGCCTCCTTAGACGTTCCGATAGATTTATTGCTTCACAGCGATCAGTTGGAAGCGCTGGTCACTTTGGTAGACAGCGTGCCTGGCCTAAGAGGGGTCGTTGATCATATCGCTAAACCACGCATTGGAGAAGGTCAGCTTGAGCCGTGGCTTAGCCATATGCAGCGTCTGGCGGAACATCCCAACCTCTACGTCAAATTGTCCGGCATGGTCACAGAGGCTAAGCACCATGCCTGGCAGCAGAAAGACTTTACAATCTATATTCAATCCATTCTGGAGATGTTTGGACCGGAGCGGGTCATGTTCGGCAGCGATTGGCCAGTGTGTCTGCTTGCAGCGGATTATGATCAGGTCATAGAGATTTTGTTGCAAGCGATTCCACCGCATTGGGGAGAAACGGAGCTCGCGCAACTATTTGGCGGAAATGCGGAGCGATTCTATAAACTTTAATCTAACGTCGTGTTGTCTATTTGATGGCTCATTTCTTTCATTACTTTTCGTCGGTATAAGCCCGGGGTAACGCCAGTGAACTTCTTAAATAACTTATGAAAATAAGGTAAGCTCTCATAACCGCAATTGTGGGCGATCGTATCAATACCTAGGTCGGTTGATAAAAGCAGTTCCTTAGCCGTTGAAATCCGCTTGGCATTTACATAGTCGGTGATGTTCATCCCGGTTAATTGTTTAAACACTCTGGATAAATGAGCGGCTGACACGGAGGTGTGCTTAGCCAAATACGAAAGTCCAACGGTTTGGTCCGTGTGAAACTGATCCAAGTGTTGAAGCAGGTTTAGCAGCCACGGCGGACCGACATCGGACGTAGCTGCTTGATGATGGGATTCTTTTAATATCAAACGATTAATACGGATGAGAAGGCTGTTTAATTGCAGTTGAACTGCGTATCTAAAACCAGCTTCGTGTTGTTCCCACTCTTCATGCATTTGTTTGAGTTTCTCTTCAAGCTGAGGGCGCATGTCAGTTGGGACAACGAGCTTATAGTTCTTGTATTTTCGGGCTCGCTCAAAAACTTGCCTATTTGTAAATGAGTCACCTGCTGAATAATGCCCAATCAATTGCGGATCAAAAAAGACGGCCGTGGCTGTAATGGGAGATTCCGCATCTGGCAATGCCTGATGGATGGTATTGCCGGGAATAATGAATAGATCCCCTTCATTCATCTCATAGAGCATCTGGTTTAGGAAAAATGTCCCTTTTCCGCTATAAATATAAACGAATTCATAGCGATCGTGAAGATGCTCTGGCAGTTCGCGATTGGGTGTCTTTTTTTCCTTAAATACGATGTCAAATGGCAGGAGATGGTCGTTATTAAAGTTTTTTATAAGCGGTTTTTGCATGCTGCGAACCTCCCCTGATCATCTCAGTTCATGACTTGGCTTATTCATAGAATATCAAAATAGAGTATGTTTGTGCAAAGGAAAAGAATTATCAATCGTCATAATCTTGGTACAATAGGAGTAAGCAGCACAACCTTGGAAGTCATTCCATTTATTCTATCATAGGCTGAATCAAATCCTGGGATTCATCCTCAAAGGAGCCAGTCATCGATGGACGTCGTTTACCAATTTGAAGAAGTAGCGAGACTACCCTTGCCCGGGGATAACTGCGCCGTTGCGATTCACCAATTGAATTCCGGAACCGTGATTCGGTATGAAGGGCAAACCTTCACCCTGGATTACACGGTTATGGAAGGTCATCGATTTGCGGTGAAAGCGATTGCGCCCGGCGAAGATTTGTTTTCGTGGCATTTGCCATTCGGCGTGGCCATTAAGCCGATTCAGCCCGGCCACTATGTAATCAACGAAACCGTACGTGAAGCGCTCAGCGTGCGCCAGTTGACATTCGCGGTGCCGGCGGAGCCAAATTTTGCGGATCAAGTTTCTCCCTATGTCCTTGACGAGGAAAACTTTCATCCGGCTGAGGCATCGCCAGTTTATAAAGATACGCGCACTTTCATGGGATATCGCCGCCACGCAGATCGTGGTGTAGGCACCCGGAACTACATCGTGCTGCTAGGCACCACTTCGCACACGGGGAGCTATGTGAATGAGCTTGCCGCTCGTCTGCAAGGGGCATGGAAGAGCGATTCGAATATAGACGGCATCGTTCCCGTCGCTCACACCGAGGGAGGCACAGAGAAGCCGAATAATGTGGAGCTGCTGCTGCGGACGCTCGCAGGTTTCATGGTCAACCCGAACGTTGGCGCTGTATTGATTGTCGATTACGGCAATGAAGCGGTGACGAACAAGATGGTGGAGGCTTATGCACGCGAGCATAGCTATCCGATCGATGAAGTGGTCCATAAGTTCATGTCGCTCACAGGCAGCTTCGAAGAGGAACTGGTTCGAGGTGAAGCGATCGTACGGGGATGGCTGGAGGCGGTCAGCTCGATGGAGCGGACGGCGGAATCCATTCGTCATCTGCGAATCGGCTTGCAGTGCGGAGGCTCGGACGCATTTTCCGGTGTATCCGCGAATCCGCTGCTCGGCTGGGTTTCCGAACAGTTGGTACGTTACGGCGGTGCGGCTAGTCTAGCCGAAACAGATGAGTTGATTGGCGCGGAACCCTATGTCCTGTCGAAAGTACGCAATGTGGAAACCGCGCGCAAATTTCTGGAACTTGTCAACCGTTTCAAGGAACGCACGTCCTGGCATGGTACCAGTGCGGAAGGTAATCCGTCAGGCGGCAACATGTACCGCGGCTTATACAACATCTATCTCAAATCGATAGGCGCCGCTATGAAGAAAGACCCGGCAACGCGGATCGATTATGCAACGGAATACGGGGAACTCATGAAAGAGGGCGGTTACTATTTCATGGACAGCCCTGGCAATGATCTGGAGAGCATCGCCGGGCAGGTCGCCGCAGGCTGCAACATGATCTTCTTTACAACGGGAAATGGTTCCATTACCAACTTTCCGTATGTGCCAACCGTTAAAGTGGTTACGACAACGCGCCGCTTCCAATTGCTTTCGAACGATATGGACGTGAACGCAGGACAGTATCTGGAAGGCAAGTCGATGGATGAGCTGGGCCAGGAAGTATTCGAATTGGCGCTCCACATTGCCTCAGGGCAACGAAGCGTCGGCGAGAAGGCTGGGCATGCCCAAGTACAAATTTGGCGTAACTGGCAGCAGAACGATGCGAGTCGGCTGGAGTCGCTGCTTCATGCGCCTGTACCGACAGGAAATCCGATCGAAATAGAAGAGGATGCTGTATCGGCGGCTAGTTCAATCCAATTTACGCTGACGCGCCATCGCCATCGTCAGTCCAGCGACAATATCGGCTTAATCGTTCCGACCAGCCTTTGTGCCGGCCAGGTAGCGGGCATGATCACCCGTCGCCTGAACGAGCAAGGTGTGGGACAGCCTGCACTCTCGCGCTTTGTCACATTGGCCCACACGGAAGGCTGCGGCACCTCAGGGGGGCCAGCCGAATCCCTGTTTGCCCGCACGATGATCGGATATATTACACACCCGATGGTAGAGCATTGTTTGCTGCTGGAGCATGGCTGCGAGAAAACGCATAACGACTATATGCGCCACAAGATGGAAGCGATGGGAGTCGATGCGAGCTGTCTTGGTTATGCCAGCATCCAGCTCGATGGTGGAATTGCCAAGGTGAGCGAGAAGGTTGAGGCTTGGTTTGCCGATCAATTGGGCGCAGCGGATCCTGCGGAGAAGGTGACGGTTGGTCTGGAAGGGCTGCGCATCGGAATCGTAAGCGCGGGTCCCGTTAATCAAGCCGCCGGTGAACAGCTGGGTCATCTGACCAAGCTGATTGTCGGGGCCGGAGGCCTGGTCGTCGTTCCCGAGAACAGCGGATTGCTTGTCGAGAATGCGTTCAGACAGCAGCTATTCAGCGCGTCTCCAATTCGGCCGACTATTGCCTACGGGGAACACGTCCGCCGGAACGGATTCCATGTGATGGAGACACCGACAACGCATGGGGTGGAGACGATCACAGGGCTCGCCGCTACAGGTGTGGAATTAATTATTGCGCTGATCGGTGATCGTCCAATGCAGACGCATCCTTTCGTCCCTATGCTGCAGGTAACATCAGATCAGGCCGATCTGCATCATCATAAGCAAGATGTCGATTTGGTCCTCGAGGGCGACCCGAGTTTATGGGTCAATCATTTACTCGAGCGCAGCAAAGAAGTTCTGGAACATACGTACGTGCCGCGTCTTCATCAACAAGGTAATATTGATTTTCAAATGACACGAGGCTTTTTGGGTGTGTCATTATAAGGTAGATCATATCTGAAAGAGAGGTACACTCCATGGCGAACACACTATTATCTTTACGGCCGCTTGGCAGTACTGGCTTATTTATATCACCGCTATGTATTGGAGCCGCTCCCCTTGGGGATATGCCGGAGACCTTTCAATATAGCACGTCGGAAGAGCAGGCATTGGTGACGTTGCGCACCGCCTTCGAAAGCCCAATCAACTTTCTGGATACGGCTGCGGCGTACGGTGAAGGCGAGAGCGAGCGGCGAATCGGTAAGGCTATTCAAGCGAATGGGGGTCTTCCCACAGGTTATGTGTTGGCCACCAAAGCCGACCGCGACTTGAAGACCGGGGACTTCAGCGGCGAACAGATCAAGCGTTCCATCGAAGGAAGTCTGGAGCGTTTAGGCCTTGATCGTCTGCAGTTCGTGTACATCCATGATCCTGAACATACCACCTTCGAAAATGTGATGGGATCCGGCGGACCGTTAGAAGTCCTGCAAAAGTTTCAAGAGCAGGGAGTCATCGATCACATCGGCATATCCGGCGGACCGATCGATATGCTCATTCGTTATGTCGAAACGGGTGCGTTTAGTGCAGTTGAAACCCACAATCGGTATACGCTGCTCAATCGGGCTGCCGATCCTTTGCTTGATGTCGCCAGTCGCATGGGCGTGGCGGTTATTAACGCCGCTCCTTATGGCAGCGGGATATTGGCCAAAGGACCGGATGCCTACGCACGGTATGCTTATAGCGAAGCGCCGCCTCTCGTCCTAGAGAGAGCACGCAGTTTTGCTAAGGTGTGCCGGGAGTTCGATGTTCCCCTTGCCGCCGCAGCGCTGCAATTCTCGCTTCGGGATCCGCGGATTGTTAGCACAGTCGTTGGCCTGAGTAAGCCGGAACGGATCGCGCAGACGTTGGAGCTTGCGAATTACCCGATTGCTCCGGAACTATGGCCGGCACTTGCTGCCTTTGGTTATGATATGGAAGATCCCGAAGAGCATCGATTTGCTTAATGTCATGCTGAGCAATAGGCTCAGCAGCGAATTTAGAGGAAGCTGTCCCCAAAGCTATGAGCTTTGAGACAGCTTTTTCTTTGTCTGGATAGCCCTTTATTGAGCAGGAACGAATCGAGTCTAGTTCGAAATCCGAGGAATTGACATTCCAGGATTACACTTGTAATATAATAAAGTATTACATATGTAATCAATCAATAGCAGGAGGTAAAAGAATGAGTCAAGTTCCCCAAATTTCGGACGCGGAATGGGAAGTCATGAAAGTGCTCTGGTCGAGTTCACCTCGGACGGCCAACGAGGTTGTTGAAGCTCTTGAAGCTCATACAGACTGGAATCCCAAAACGATTAGAACGCTGTTAAGCAGATTGGTGCAAAAACAAGCCATTTCCTATTCGCAAGAGGGCAAAGTGTATGCCTATTTCCCTGTAGTTTCTGAAGATGAGTGCGTTAAATCAGAAACTGCCTCTTTCTTGAAAAGAATTTACGGAGGTGCATTTAAGCCATTGCTGGTCAACTTCCTGAAGGAAGAAAAGCTCTCTCCGGAAGACATTAAAGAATTGAAGGTTATTCTCGATGATAAGTCTAAAGAATAGCTGCTGCCGAGTGTGCCTCGCCGTTAGATCTTATCATCGTAATTCCAATAGGAAAGGGTAGGGTGAATGTGGTTCAATTGCTCACAGAACATCTTGCAAGACTTTTCGATTGGGTTTGCTCCGTCTCGATCATGGCGACGATTCTTGTTGCATTAATTCTCGTGCTTCAATACATCTTAAAGGATCGGTTAAAGCCTCGATGGCTGTACTTAATGTGGCTGCTCGTTATTTTACGGCTAGTATTGCCGTGGGGGCCCGAGAGCGAGATCAGCATTTATAATTGGATCGGTTATCCTGAGCTTCATTCCTCTGATGCGATCATGATTCAGGGTGGTTTAACAAGCGCTAGTCCTTCCGACTCTTCACACGTAGACTTCAAAGCTATAATTGCTGTGATATGGGCACTTGGCGTTTGTGTAGGGGGGATATATGCCGGTTGGGTCAACTGGAATTTTGCCCGAAAGATCAGAAAGAATGTGGTTGCTGTTACCGATGCGCGTGTTGAAGCGATTTTTCATGAATGCCACACCATGATGGGAGGGCATCTGTCCACTCAATTGGTTCAATCCAGCCGATTGGAGACGCCTGCTTTATATGGCTTTCGCAAGCCTGTCGTCATCATTCCACATACGCTTGCCGAGACCCTGAACGATGAACAACTCCAGCATGTTTTCTTGCATGAGCTAGCTCATCGTAAAAGAAATGATATTAAAGTCAATGCGCTCATGTATGTCTTATTGATTATTCATTGGTTTAATCCAGTGCTATGGTATGCCTACCGCCGCATGCAAGACGATCAAGAGGTTGCAAGCGATGCTTTAGCGCTTAGCTATCTGCCCTCTGATCGCCGTCAAGCGTATGGCTACACCTTGATCAGGTTATTGGAACGTATTTCACAGCCAGTTCAAACGGTTGGCCATGTGAACTTGATCGGAAACAAAGTGCAATTGCAAAGGAGAATGAGAATGATCAAACAGTTTAAGCCAAAGTCATACGGCTGGTCGTTTCTTGGCTTAGCGATTATGCTGATGATAAGTGGATGTACATTAACCAGTCCTAAGCAAGAGTCAAGCTCTGTTCCGTTGGCGAGCTCCCCAGTAACGGACCTTCAATCAACGAGTGGGGAGACGACAAAGGAGACATTAAAGGAGACATCAACCGCAACGGACGCAGCAAACTCCAAAGATCAGCAGCAAAAGGACGCGACTACCGTAGTTGACTCAACTCCTCATGATATAACTCCCGGTACGTCTGTTACGCAGGCAGCCAACTCTGATTCGAAACCGGTACCCAATGAATCCCCGGCTCCGGCAGTTGAATTAAGAGCCACACAACCGGCAAGTGCTCAAACTCCGGCACCCGTCGCAGTGCCTGGCAGAACGGAAGATGCGAGAAAGGTTCCGACAGCGGTGAAGGAAGATGCTCCGACGGCTGTGCCAGTGCCGAGACGTGATACAGCGGCAACCGGGCAAGGGAAAGAACGCGCAGCCCAATCAGGCAGTTTAACTAGACCCGAAGCAGCGAAGTCGAGCGCGCCTGTACCTATGCCGGAATCGGAGAAATCCGTCAGCCGTTAAGTTCATAGATCGCCACTCTCATTATCATGATGGGAGTGGTTTTTTAATTCCTATTCAACAATATGCAGACGACTTTGTCATTCGTATCAAATCGTTCATTCATAGATTTTTTTGTGTTGTTAATTCGTACATCGTGTATAATTAAATTCGTTAAGATGGGCGAAGCATTCTGAGTTTAATGAATAAAGGGGATTATAATGAACCAAGAGGACGTCGTCAAGCAGCGTATTAAAGATTACCAGCAGACAGAGGGAGTGCGATCCCTCACTTGCGGAAACAACAGTAAGCACGAGAAATTATATCCTAAGGTTCTTGAACAAGGATTGGTTCTTCTTTGCCCTAATTGCAATTATACTCAGACATATATTCCTGATCTTTTTTTTGATGATGGTTTTTATGAATGGCTGCGAGGCATGAAGAGCTTGACTTAAGGCGAAGCGGTGAAATAAAAAGGTTGAACAAGGGAGCTCCTGTTCAGCCTTCTTTAGCTTGCCATGAAATCAACAGGCAGTTTTTGTAAGCGATTTAAAAAGTATTTGACAAATTTTATAAAGAGGACTATTCTAAGGTTGCTTAAACGTTTACGTAAATCAAAATGATGTTAGATAAAGTAGGGGAATGGAAGGTATGAATCCTCCAACAATCAAAGATGTGGCCAAAGCAGCGAATGTCTCGGTCGCTACGGTTTCCCGCGTGCTTCATAATCTCGATGGCTATTCGGATAAGACCAAGCAAATCGTTATGCAAGCAGTGGAGGCGCTCGGTTATCAACCGAACGCGATTGCCAGAGGGCTTGTGAACAAGCGAACGCAGACGATCGGCGTTTTATTTCCGGATGTGTCCAGCAGCTTCTCGTCGGATATTCTTCACGGCATTGAAGAAATTGCCCAAGAACGAGGCTTCAGCGTCATTGTGTGCAATACGGCGGAAGAGGGCAAACGCACCTTGAAATACTTGCAGGTCTTACGGGAGAAGCAGGTGGATGGCATTGTCTTCACGAGTGAAGTGCTGAAGGATGAATACTTTCAAGCCATCAAGGATATGCGGGTTCCCGTTATTCTGGTTAACACGATGTCACAGAAGCATATGATCCCGTATGTGAAGGTGGACGACCGGCAAGCCGCTTATCAGGCAACGGACTATCTGATTCAGAAAGGCCATCGCGAGATTGCGATGATCAGCGGTTCGCTCAAGGATCAGATCGCAGGTTATCCGCGCTTGGACGGGTATCGTCAGGCGCTAGCCGACAATGGCATCGAATATATGGAATCGCGTGTCGCCATCGGTGACTTTGAACTGGAGAGCAGCAGGAAGGCGATGCAGAAGCTGTTGACCGAAGCGCCGCCTTTCACAGCCGTGTTCGCGGCAAGCGACGAGATGGCGATTGGTGCGATGAACTACGCGATGGAACAGGGGCTCAAGATTCCTGAGGATCTTTCGATTATTGGTTATGACGATTTGAAGTTTGCCAGAATGGTTCATCCGCCGCTAACCACGATTCATCAGCCCTTGACGTTGATGGGCCGCATGGCGTCGGAGAAATTAATCGCTTTGATCGAAGATAAGGGGTCCCAAGTGTCGAGCAGCATTGTAAGTCATCATTTGGTAGAAAGACAAACGGTGCGATCCAAGCCTTGAAGAAGGCTTCTTTTTTCGAGTGAAGAGTAAACGTTTAACTTAATGTTAGCTGTTTTAGTGAAAAATATTTATCATAGACAGGACTTACTCTTTGTAGGTGGTGATGAATAGCAGAAAATATAGGCATATTTTTTTAAAATGGTTAGTTAAACGTTTACGTTTAATTTAGAGTGCACTTATCATTTCTAACATGGAGGGTTTTCTCAATGAAAAAAACTTTGGCAGTGATGATGACCAGCGTCCTTGCACTTTCGGTCCTTGCAGGATGTGGAAACGAAAAAACAAACAATGAAGCTGCTTCCAATACGACAGCTCCTGCGGCAAAAGGCGAAAAAGTGAAGCTGGAGTTTTTCCAGAATAAAGCGGAAGCTAAAGCCTCCTTCGATGCCTTGATCAAAAAATTTAACGATGCGAACCCGAACATCACCGTAACGCAAGTGAACCCGCCAGATGCGGAAACGGTTTTGAAAACACGCGTAGCGAAGAAGGACGTACCGGATATTATCGGGCTTGGCGCAACGGATACGTTCGCGCAATTGTCCAAAAGCGGTCTATTCGCTGATTTTTCCAATGACCCGCTGAATGCCAACATCCAGCCTTCCTACATCAACATGCTGAAGAAGCTGACGGGCAGCGAGCAGCTGTATGCCATTCCTTTTACAGCCAATGCGAGCGGTGTGATTTACAACAAGACGGTGTTTAAAGATCTCGGTCTCAGTATTCCGAAAACATGGGATGAATTGACGGCCACTGCGCAAAAAGTGAAGGATGCCGGCAAAACGCCATTTTATTTGACGATTAAAGACTCCTGGACGGTTATGGTGCCGTTTAACTCCTTGTCTACTGACATCGTGGGCATTGACTTCTATGAGCAAAGATCGAAAGATGCCGTGAAATTCGATAGCCCCGCATTCAGAGAAGTGGCTGAGAAGCAGTTGAAGCTGCTGGATTTCGGACAAAAAGATATGATGGGCAAAGGCTATAACGATGGCAATACCGCTTTCGCGAAAGGCGAGTCCGCAATGTACCTGCAAGGCGTATGGGCGATTCCGGAAATTAAAAAAGCAAACCCAAGCATCGATCTGGGCGTATTCCCATTCCCTGCGACGAACGATGTGGCCAAGAACAAAGTCATTTCTGGCGTAGATACGCTTTTGACGATTTCCAAAGATACGAAGCACGCCGAAGAAGCGAAGAAGTTCATCGCGTTCATGCTGCAGCCTGAGAATGTTCAATCGTATATCGATGAGCAAAAAGCGTTCTCTGCCGTTAAAAACGTGAATCAAACCGATGCCAGCGTACAGGATCTTAACGCTTCGTTCGCCAGCGGCGCCATTGACGACTTCTCCGACCACTACATTCCAAGTGCAGTGAAAGCCGACACGATTATCCAAAGCTACCTGCAGAAAAAAGATGTTAACGCCTATGTGAAACAACTTGATACCGAGTGGGACAAGGTTGCCAGCCGTAAATAAGCACCGCTGCCAATAGACGTTGAAGGGCGCCGCAAGGCGCTCTCTCCCTATTTATAAAAGGAGGATCATGATGATTTCAAAAAAAGCAGCGTTTTCCACGATGGTGATACCGGCGTTGCTCTTATTTTTCGCTTTTCATACCTTCCCGGCGTTAGAGGGCATTTATTACGCCTTCACGAATTGGGACGGGTACAGCGACAGCTACAACTATGTCGGGTTCAAAAACTTTATCGGTCTCTTTCAAGATGACAATGTGATCCATTCTTATTTATTTACATTTAAATATGCAATTGTCGTGACGATCCTTATCAACGTCATCTCATTGCTGATTGCCCTGGGTCTGAATTCGCGCATTAAATATCGCAATTTCTTCCGCGGCATTTATTTTCTCCCGAACGTGCTAGGTGTTCTGATTGTCGGGTACATTTTCAACTATATCTTCGCCAACATTATTCCCAAATGGGGAGAAAAGCTGGGAAGCGAGTTTCTGTCCACGAATATTCTCGGCAATGAGCAATGGGCCTGGATCGGGATCGTTATCGTAGCGGTATGGCAAGGCATTGCTTTTAACACGATTCTTTATTTATCCGGTCTTCAAACGATTCCCCAAGATATTTACGAGGCCTCCAATCTGGATGGCGCGGGGAAATGGAAGACCTTTTGGAAAATCACGTTTCCGCTCATCTCTTCCTTCTTTACCATCAATATGGTGCTGGCGATGAAAGGCTCTCTGATGGTCTTTGACCAGATCGTAGCACTAACGGGAGGCGGACCTGGCCGGGCGACGCAGTCCATTGCGTTCTTGATTTATCAAGGCGGCTTTCAAGGCGGCGAGTTTGCCTACCAATCGGCCAATGCCGTTATTTACTTTATCGTCATTGTGGTTATCTCCGTCCTGCAGCTTAAATTTTTACAAAGTCGGGAGATGGATGCCTAATGACAAAACAATCCACGAACTGGTTCGTCACGGTCTTGATTGCTCTGGGATCATTGCTGATTTTGTTCCCTTTATATATGGCGGTTGCCATCGCGCTCAAAAATCCGGAAGAAATGGCGCAGTCCGTCTTTTCGCTCCCAACGGGACTGCATGTTGAGAACTTCGCGAATGCGATTGAAGCGACCAACTTTTTTTCGGCATTCGGAAACAGTTTCATCATCACCTTATGCTCCGTCGGGTTTATTCTTCTGACGAATTCGCTCGTCTCATATGCGATTGCGCGGAATATGAACAAGAAGTTTTATAAGGGCTTGTACTTTTATTTCATCAGTGCGATGTTCATTCCGTTCCAGATCATTATGCTGCCGATCGTCAAGCTGACAACGGACTTGCATATGAATAACATGCCCGGGTTAATTATTCTGTATATCGTGTATGGGCTTGCTTTTAACATTTTTGTGTATGTGGGCTATATTCGGACGATTCCGATGGAATTGGAAGAAGCGGCTACCGTTGACGGTGCCTCGACCTATGGCACGTTCTGGCGCATTATTTTTCCGCTGCTGGCCCCGATTAACGCGACGATCGCGATTCTGAGCTGCTTATCGACGTGGAACGACTTCATGCTGCCGTTAATTATTCTGGGCAAACCTGAATCGTATACGCTGCCACTGGTGCAATACGTGTTCCAAGGCCAATTCAGCACGGACTTTAACTTAGCTTTTGCCTCGTATCTGCTGGCGCTTGCTCCGATGGTGATCGTCTATCTGATCGCCCAGAAATGGATTATTAATGGGATTACGCAAGGCGCTGTAAAGTAAATCATTGAGATATAGATAAAGAGAAACGGATAGGAGTCACGTCATGAACAACTTGAAAAGAACGTGGTGGAAAGAAAGCGTCGTGTACCAGATTTACCCGCGCAGCTTCCAGGACAGCAACGGGGATGGCATCGGGGATATTCCTGGAATCATTTCCCGGCTGGATTACTTGAAGGCGCTCGGAGTGGACATCATTTGGCTATCCCCCGTCTACGAATCGCCGAATGATGATAATGGCTATGACATTAGCAATTACCAAAGCATTATGGATGACTTCGGTACGATTGCGGATTGGGAAGCGTTGCTGGAGGGCTTGCATAGCCGCGGCATGAAGCTGATTATGGATCTCGTCGTCAACCACAGCTCGGATGAGCATGTGTGGTTTGCCGAGTCCCGCAAGTCCAAAGACAATCCTTATCGGGATTATTATATTTGGCGTGATGGCAAGGATGGGAAGGAGCCGAATAACTGGTCTTCTTTCTTCAGCGGACCGGCCTGGGAGCTCGATGAAACGACGGGCCAGTATTTCCTGCATTTATTTTCCAAGAAACAGCCGGATCTGAACTGGGAAAATGAGAAAGTTCGCCGCGAGGTGTATGAGATGATGACCTGGTGGCTGGATAAAGGCATTGACGGTTTCCGCATGGATGTCATTAACCTCATCAGCAAAGTGGAAGGACTGCCGGATGCCGCGGGCGAAGGTCAATATAACTTTGGCGGCGACTATTTTATGAACGGGCCGCGCATTCATGAGTTCTTGCAGGAGATGAATCGTGAAGTGCTGTCCAAGTACGATATTATGACCGTGGGGGAAACGATCGGCGTAACGCCGGAGGATGCGATTCAGTATGTAGGCGAGGATCGCGGCGAGCTAAGCATGGTGTTCCAGTTCGAGTTGATGGACATCGACTCCGGTCCTGGCGGCAAATGGAATGTTCAACCATGGACCCTGTCAGCTTTTAAACGCATTATGAGCAAATGGCAGAACGACATGTACGGCAAAGGCTGGAACAGTCTGTATCTGAATAATCATGATCAGCCGCGCATGGTTTCCCGGTTTGGTCATGATGGCGAATTCCGCAAGGTTTCCGCGAAAATGCTGGCTACGCTGCTGCATACCCTCCAAGGGACGCCTTATATTTATCAGGGCGAAGAGCTTGGGATGACGAACGTTCGATTTGAGTCTATTGCGCAGTACCGGGATATCGAGACACTCAATATGTTCAAGGAATACCGCGAAGCGGGACATAGCGTTGAGAACATTATGGCTTCCATCTACAGCAAAGGAAGAGATAATGCCCGTACTCCGATGCAGTGGGATACGACTGCGCATGGCGGGTTTACAGCAGGAACGCCTTGGCTTTCCGTGAATCCGAACTACAAGGAGATCAATGTGGCGGAGGCACTGAGCGACCCGGATTCCGTGTTCCATTATTACCGCCGACTCATCGAAATCCGCAAGCAGCAGGACGTCATTGTCTACGGCAAGTATGAAGCGCTTCTGGAACAAGATGAACGCATTTACGCTTATACCAGGACATTAGGTGAGGAGCGACTGCTCGTGGTTTTGAATTTCTATGAGGCGACGGTCACGTTCGAGCTTCCGACAACAGTTGCGTATACATCTTTTGAGCAGCTAATTGGCAACTATAGTGCCGCGGAGCATACGGATTTGCAGCGTCTGGAGCTGCGCCCTTATGAAGCGCAGTTATTCAAGCTGCGTTAGGTTGTATGTCATGCAGCCTGTGAGGCATGAGTTCGGTACTGTACCGGGCTCATGCCTTTCAGCTTTTTCTTGATGCGCTCGTGATCGGTATCCTGATGACTTTATTGAAAGAAACCACAACAAAATTGTTAAGTTGTTTAGCATGGGCTTTTTCTGGAAATTTGCTGAGGGATGCTGGAGTGTATCGGCGTGCGACGCGGCAATCAAGGCGAAGGTCACCTTGGCGCCCATGATATGATGAAAATATCCGTATAGGAAAAGCCGCCAAGCCGCCAATTTGGCGGCTTTTTTCAACATTTCGCAAAGTACGTTTCTCTTTGTCTATTGACACTTTTTGGGGTGTTGATCTATAGTTAAATTTCATAAAACCAAGTTATTTCATTGGAATAATAAGTTTAATTCAATTCGATGAATGGAGTGCTCAAATTGAATATTGAAAACATCGAAGCATTCGTTTATGTCATTCATTATGGCAGCTTTAATAAGGCGGCCGATGTGCTGTTCCTCTCCCAGCCGTCCGTGACAGCCCGCATTCAGTCACTCGAGCGGGAGTTAGACTGCCGCTTGTTTGAGCGGATCGGGAAGCAAATTTCGCTCACCGACGACGGGAAGAAATTTCTCCCTTATGCCCAGCAGCTCCTGCAGACGTTTCAGAAAAGTAAAATTCAATTAAAACAGAAGCGAACGCTGCCGAACGAGCTACGATTAGGGTGTACAGTGTCCGTTTCCAACTATATCATCCCAAACATTCTTCCCGAGCTGAAGCAAAAATTCCCGGACGTGAATTATAAGCTGACAACAGCCCCTTCCGAGGAGATCATCAATAAAGTGCTGGGTCGCGAGTTGGATGTGGGCTTTGTCCGCAACATCAGTCATCCCAATCTGCTGTCGGCCACTGCGTATGAAGACCCAATACGTCTCTATGTGTATGAAGGTCATCCTTTTATCGGCAAAGAAACGGTTTCCATTGATGAGATTGGTGAGTATCCGCTGGTTTTCTTTGAGTGCGGCTCTCTGGATTGGATGCGAATCCACCGCTTGTTCGCCAGCATGAGCCAGCCTCCTAACATCGAGTATCAGACAGATACGCTCGAGACGGCGAAGAAGCTGGTTCTGCAGCGCGTCGGGATCGCGTTCCTGCCCAGTCTCTGCGCACAGCAGGAAGTAAGGGAGAAGAAGTTGTTTCCCATTCCGTTTCCCGAAACTGAAGGTATTTCTTTACAGACGAACATGATCGCGTTAAATGGGGAAAATGGGTTATTCTTCAATCGAGCCTTGGAACTGTGCAGAGGCATTGCGCAAACGATCTCCGGGTAAATTTAATTTTTATATATGGGTATAGAAAAACTCTATTATCCAGATTCGGAACACCATGTTAAATTAAATGCATAACCTAATTCATACAAAACAAGTAGGAATTATAAGAATTGTCACATGGTAAACATAATGGAGGGGTTCACGAATGAAAAAAATTGCGACACTTACAGTAACTACACTTACGTTGGCTTTGGTGGCAGCAGGCTGCGGCTCCAAAAGCACAACGACGACTGCATCCACTTCGGCCGCGGCAGAGGGGACGAAAGTGCCGGCTGCCTCTACGGCAGCATCTGCAGCGCCCGTTAAAGTCAAAAAAATTATCGTAGGCACAGGCACACAGTTTCCGAACGTCGCTTTCCTCGATAAAGACGGTAAACTGACGGGCTACGATATCGAGTTAGTCCGAGAGCTGGATAAACGATTGCCGGATTATGAGTTTGAATTCAAAACAATGGATTTCGCCAACCTGCTGCTCAGCCTGGAGACGAACAAAATTGACTTCGTCGCCCATGAAATTGAGAAAAACAAGGAACGGGAAGAGAAGTACTACTTTAATAACGAGCCTTATGCTTATTGGAAAACGAAAGTGCTCGTCGCGAAGGATAATACGACGATTAAATCGATCGATGATCTGAAGGGCAAGAAGGCGCTCACGACGGCGACCAGCGCCGAAGCGACGCTGCTGGAGAATTACAACAAAGCGCACGATAACGCGATTAAAATTGTGTATCAAAGTGGCGCGGCCAACGATCTCGTCAATCAATTGACGACAGGGCGCGTGGACGCTTCGCTTGGAGCGGACTTCCTGCTGCCGCTGGTTGATCCGCAAAGCAAATTAAAAGCGGTGGGACCGATCATTGAAGAAGCCGAAGTTCGCTTCTTGTTCCGCAAAAACGATAAAGATGCGCAAGAACTAGCAGGCAAAATCGATGATGCGCTGAAAGCCGTGAAGGCTGACGGCACGCTGTCAAAGCTGAGCACGCAGTGGCTGGGCGGAGATTTTACAAAAAAAGAAGATTAACACACATTCCACGACAATACGAAAGGTGAGATCGCCGTTATGGCCAACCAATTCGATATCACCTATGTGTTTGAGTTTTTGCCTAAATTGCTTGCCTATATTCCTATCAGCTTATTCATCGTGGCTTGTTCGATGGTGCTCGGTGTCGTTGTAGGGTTTCTTATTGCGGTGCCCCGGCTGTATCAGGTTCCGCTGCTACAGCGGTTGTCGCAAATTTATGTGTCCTTCTTCCGAGGTACGCCGATCTTGATTCAGCTCTTTCTAATCTACTACGGTCTGCCGGAAATCTTGAAGGCCGTTCACCTTGATGTGTCGAAAGCGCCGGTACTCGCATTCGTCATTCTGGCCTTTGCTTTACATGCGGGAGCCTACATCTCGGAAGTCATTCGAGCTGCGGTGAAAGCTGTGGACAGAGGGCAGGTGGAAGCGGCCTATGCCGTCGGGATGACGGGCTATCAAGCGTTCAGCCGCATCATCCTGCCGCAGGCGCTGGCGATTGCACTGCCGAACTTTGCGAACCTGCTGATCGCGAATCTGAAGGATACGTCGCTGGCGTTTTCCCTCGGTGCGATGGAGCTCATGGGGAAAGCACAGACGCTAGGTTCAGCGACACAACATTTTATGGAGACGTATATTTCGTTATCCCTCATCTATTTTGTTATCTGCTATGGTCTGGAGAAGTTGTTCATTTATATCGAGAAACGTCTGCTTCAACACGAGCAGCCGCTTGTGAACGAAGAGCGGCAGCCGCTGTCGCGCCGCTGGTTCAAAAGTGCCTGGGCATCGCAGCCGGATAAAGGGGGGATTCAGGCATGAAGATTGATCCTGGATTTATATGGACGGCCTTTGTTCAACTGCTGTCCGCCTTGCCGACAACGCTCATGATTACGGTCGTTTCCGTTTTCTTCGGCTTTCTGATCGGCACAGCGTCGGCTTTAATCCGACTATACAGGGTTCCTTTTCTGCATTATTTGGCAACAGCTTATGTAACCTTCATTCGAGGTACGCCAATGTTGATGCATTTGCTGCTGATTTATTTCGGCTTGCCGATGGTCATTGACGGAACAGCTGCAGCTTTGGGCTTAAGCTTCCGGGCGGCCTCGATCCCGATGATTGGTTTTGCTTTCATCTCCTTTTCAATAACGGCCGGGGCTTATCTCTCCGAGGTCGTCAGATCGGGCATCGGAGCCATAGATCGAGGGCAGATGGAAGCAGCGCATTCGATCGGGATGACGACACCGCAGGCGCTTCGCCGCATTATTTTGCCGCAAGCGCTCGCGGTCAGCCTGCCGAACTTATCTAACTCACTGATTGGGATGCTGCACGGCTCCACGCTCGCTTTTACGGTATCGGTCGTTGAGATTAACGCGAAGGCGCAGATCGTGGCAACGACCAATTGGAAGTTTTTCGAAGCTTACATTGCCGCCGCCTTGTTGTTCTGGGGGATTACGTTCCTGATTGAACGGGCAGCCGGCTTGCTGGAAAGAAGGATTAATCTGTACAACCGAGGTGGCGTATCATGATTCAACTGACCAACATTACCAAGTCGTTCGGGAAAAACGATGTGCTGAAAGGCATCAACCTCACCGTGCAAAAAGGCGAGGTCGTCTGCATACTGGGGCCAAGCGGTTCGGGAAAAACGACCCTGCTGCGCTGCTTGAATTATTTGGAGAAGCCGGGGCAAGGCGAGGTCACGATCGGCGATTATACGGTGAATTGCAAGAAACCGAGCAAAGAGCAGATTCACACCCTTCGGAAAAAAACGGCGATGGTGTTTCAGCATTATAACCTGTTTAAGCATAAAACGGTGCTTGAAAATGTCATGGAAGGACTCGTCATTGTTCAAAGGCAATCCAAGGAGAAGGCCAGGGAAACCAGCGTGAAAGTGCTGGAGAAGGTAGGACTTGGCGCAAAGCTCGACGCTTATCCCAGCCAGCTTTCCGGCGGACAGCAGCAGCGGGTAGGCATCGCACGGGCGCTGGCATTGAACCCGGAGGTCATTTTGTTCGATGAGCCTACTTCGGCGCTGGATCCCGAGCTCGTGGGCGAAGTGCTCGAGGTGATTCAGAAAATCGCCAAAGAGGGCATCACGATGATTGTCGTGACCCATGAGATGGGCTTTGCCCGCGAAGTGTCCAATCACGTGGTCTTCATGGATCAAGGTGTCATTGTGGAGGAGGGTACGCCGCAGGATATTTTCGGCAATGCGAAGGAAGAGCGCACCCGACAATTTTTAAAACGATTCACGCCCGAGTGGAGCTATAGCATTTAGTCGATAGTCACAATGGAAAGCGAGTGAACGATTATGGGAATTAAACTTAGTATTTTGGATCAAAGCGTCGTGTTTCCGGGGGAAACGGCTTACGATGCCTTTCAGCATACAATTGCGCTTGTGCAAAAGGCAGAAGCGCTGGGCTACCACCGCTTCTGGGTATCGGAGCATCATGATTCCGAACAGGTTGCAGGCTCTTCGCCGGAGGTGCTGATTTCACATCTACTGGCTAAAACAGAGCGAATCCGCATCGGTTCGGGCGGTATTATGCTTCAGCACTACAGCCCTTATAAAGTGGCTGAAAACTTCAACGTGCTGGCTACGCTGGCGCCGGGCAGGGTGGATCTCGGCATTGGCCGCGCGCCTGGCGGACTTCCCCGCTCCACCAAAGCGCTGCAGCAAGGAATTACGGAGGCGCCCTCCTTGGCGGAGAAGCTGGATGATCTGCAGCAGTTTGTGGGTAATCAACTGAGGGAGGATCATCCGCTCAAGGGCTTGCGCGTCTCTCCGATTCCGCCCCTGCCTGCGGACATTTTTATCCTGGGCGCCAGCGCTGCGAGTGCGCAATCAGCAGCGGAAGCCGGGCTGCCGTATGTGTTCGCGCAGTTCATCAACGGCGACCAAGAGGTGGCCGAAGCGGGATTCGCAGCGTATCGTCAACATTTTAACCATGATCACGGCACAACGCCGAAGCTGCTGCTTGCGCTCTCGCTGATCGTCGCAGATACGGAAGAAGAAGCCAGCGAGCTGGCTGGCGAATATAAGAATGTCAAGATCCATCTGGAGAACGGCAAAACCTTAACGGTCGGCACTATCGAGCAAGCGGAGGAGTACGGCCGCCAAACGCAAGCGAAATTCACTGTGGAAGTGAAGCAAGCGGAGATTACGAAGGGCACCAAGGAGACGGTGCGGCACAAGCTGTTGGAGCTGCAGCAGAAGTACGGCATTGATGAATTCATCGTCACAACGTCCGTCAAAGATTTCGCGAAACGGTTGCGCTCCTTTGAGCTGTTAAGTGAAGCTTTCTCGGAATTACCGGTATAAGGCGGAAGGGGAGAGCAGAATGAGTGATTCTATCTTGGAGCAGACACGGACGTCTCTAGAGCAGCAACTGATTGCATTTCGGCGGCAGCTGCATCAATTTCCGGAATTATCCCACGAAGAAGTGCAGACTACTGCTGCCATTCGCGCCAAGCTCATCGAAGCGGGCATTCGCATCGCAGATGAATATCCGCTCCGAACGGGCCTGATTGCCGAGGTTGGCGGTGGAGGACCGATCATCGCGATTCGGGCCGATATTGATGCGCTGCCTATCCAAGAAGACACAGGGCTGCCATACGCTTCGCAGGTGCCAGGCAAAATGCATGCCTGCGGCCACGATTTCCATACGGCGGCTGTGCTTGGGGCAGCGCTGCAGCTGAAAGCGCGCGAAGCGGAGCTGAAGGGCCTGGTTCGGTTCATTTTCCAACCGGCCGAGGAGAAAGCGCAAGGGGCGGAGCTGGTCATCGCCAGCGGTGCGCTGCAAGGCGTGCAGGCAATTTTTGGCCTGCACAACAAGCCGGATTTGCCCGTCGGGACAATCGGGATCACATCCGGACCGCTGATGGCCGCAGCCGACGGCTTTGCCATCGAGGTGGAAGGCCTTGGGACGCATGCGGCGGTTCCCGAAGCGGGCATCGATCCCATCGTGACGGGGGCACATATCATCACAGCGCTGCAAGCGATCGTGAGTCGGAACATCAGCTCTTTGCAGAGCGCTGTCATCAGTGTGACGCGGATCCACAGCGGGACCGCCTGGAATGTCATTCCGGAGAAGGCGATTTTGGATGGGACGCTGCGGACGTTTGATGAACATGTACGTGCTGTGGTCATCAGAAGGTTGGAGGAAGTCGTTCACGGAGTAGCGGCCGCATACGGAACGAAAGCCACCGTGCGATGGATTAAAGGGCCGCCAGCGGTAGTCAATGACGCGAACTTGGCTTTGTTAGCTGAAGGTGCTGCAAAGCAAGCCGGTTTAACCGTCCTTGCACCCGCGCCGTCACCTGCAGGGGAAGATTTTGCTTTTTACCAGAAGCAGGTTCCGGGGGTGTTCGTCTTCGTGGGCACCTCGGGCTCGCAGGAATGGCACCATCCAGCCTTTGATCTCGATGAGCGAGCCTTGCTGAGCACCGCCGATTATTTCACTTTTGCAGCTCAAGCATCTTTGCACCAGTTATCATCTACCATTTCACAGGAGGGACCACAATGAGTATAACGATTCCAGACTTCTCCGCCTATTTACACACACATGCGCAGCTGCAGGAGGCCATTGCGGGCATCAGCGAAGAGCAACTGACGTGGAAGCCCCGCTCAGATCAATGGAGTCTCACTGAAGTACTGTCACATCTGGCTGATCATAACCTTGTCGTGTCCTTCCGGATTCGCGCGATTCTTGCCGGAGCGACGGCTCAATTGCCGGCGTTTGACCAAGATGCGTGGGTGAGCGGCGCGAAGGCGAATGGGGGCTCGGCGTCCGACATTTTAGCGGCTTTTCAAGCCTTGCTCATTTATAACACATCCTTATTTCAGCGCTTATCGGCGGAGGATTGGGCGAAAACCGGTGTCAATTTTAAAGGTCAAACGTTGACGCTGGCGGATGTGGTGCATTCTTTCATCGCGCACGTTCAGCATCATTTGGGGCAGCTCGAGCGCATTAAGAACGTCTTGAAAGCGCGTGTATAAGGAGGGGCAACCATGCCGGATAGCAAAGAGGTACGCATTCGTGAAGCGACGGCTGAGGATCGGGATGCCATTCGCAGAGTGCTGGAGGAAGCCTATGGGCAATATCAGTCCGTTCTGCCACCCGAAGGCTGGGAACAATATAAGGAAAATATTTTGGCTTCCGTCGATAGCGAGAGACCCATTGCACGCATTATCGCTCTAATTGATGATGAAGTCGTGGGCAGCTCACAGCTGTTTCACTCCTCGGATGCCGCTTATGACTCGCCGGAGCTCGGCATTGAATCCCCCATTCTACGGTTGCTGGCGGTCGCGCCAAGTGCCAGAGGGCAGGGCATCGCCACCGCGCTCATCCAGGAGAATGTGAAACGCGCTGCAGCTTTAGGCGCAGATACACTTCATCTGCACACCTCGGATATGATGGAATCCGCAGTAAAGCTGTACGAGCGATTGGGTTTTGAACGTGCGTACGACAAAGATATCCAAAAGGGCGAAATTCTTGTGAAAAGCTATCGCCTGCACATACAGACAGCAGCCATCTTGTGAAAGGAGAGGGACTTTATGACGAAACCAAGACAAATCAAATTAGGTGCCATCATTCATGGCGTCGGGGGCAACGTATCGGGTTGGAGACATCCGGATGCAATTACGGACGCCAGTGTAAATATCAGTTTTTATCGGCAGCAGGCACAAAAAGCCGAAGCGGGGAAATTCGATTTGGTATTTATCGCGGATGGCCTGTACATTACCGAGAAATCGATCCCCCATTTTCTCAATCGCTTTGAACCGATCACGATTCTATCGGCGCTGGCTTCGGTTACGACGCATATCGGCCTCGTCGGAACGGTGTCGACTTCCTACAGCGAGCCTTTCACGATCGCTCGGCAGTTTGCTTCGATCGACATGATCAGCGGAGGGCGGGCCGGCTGGAATGTCGTGACTTCACCCCTCGAAGGGTCCGCCAAAAACTACAGCAAAGCTGAGCATCCTTCGCACCCTGAGCGCTACAAGATTGCGAATGAATATCTGGAGGTCACACGCGGGCTGTGGGATTCCTGGGAAGATGATGCCTTCGTTCGCAACAAAGAGAGCGGCGTATTCTTTGATCCGAGCAAGCTTCATACGTTGAATCATAAAGGCGAGTACTTCTCCGTTCAGGGGCCATTGAACATTGCCCGTTCCAAGCAGGGGCAGCCTGTTATTTTCCAAGCAGGCGCCTCCGAGGATGGGCGGGCGTTCGCAGCGAAGGTGGCCGATGCCATTTTTGCCGGCCATGAAACGATTGATGAAGCGAAAGCTTATTATGCGGACATCAAGCAGCGTGCTGCAGCCGCAGGGCGGAACCCGGATGAGGTTGTGATTTTGCCTGGTATTGCCCCGATTATTGGCCGCACGGAAGAAGAGGCGGAACGCAAATACCAGGAGGTCGCGAACCTGGTCACGATCGACAAGGCGCTGGACTTTTTGGGGAGATTTTTTGAGCATCATGATTTCTCCCAATATCCGCTGGATGAGCCTTTCCCGGATTTAGGCGATTTCGGCAGCAACAGCTTCCGCAGCGGCACCGATAAAATCAAGCAGACGGCCAAGGAGAAAAATTTGACGCTGCGTCAAGTTGCATTAAATGTGGCTACACCGCGCGGTGAATTTACCGGAACGGCGGAATATGTCGCGGATCGCGTGCAAGCCTGGTTCGAAGAGCATGCCGCAGATGGCTTCATTATTGCCGCAGCGCTGCCAAAGGGCCTCGATGACTTCGTCGATTATGTCGTTCCGATCCTGCAAGAGCGCGGACTCTTCCGAACCGAGTACGAAGCCGATACGCTTCGTGGGAATTTAGGAGTGCCGATTCCTGAGAACCGGTACACGAAAGTAAAGGTATAACAAATCGCATATCGTTGGAATTCACAAGCTGACTGGTTATCCGGAAGCATGGATGTATACATCCATGCTATTTTTCTTTTTAAGGAGGAGAAGGCTGTGCAGAAAACACAAATTGTTTTTAATCAAGAATTGGTGAATGTCAACTTATTAGGTACCGATCATAAACTGATCCCTTCCTTAATTCATGCCTTAAAGGCCAATAAGTTAACAGTGGGGTCTATTCAAACACCTCTCGTACAGGTTGATTTATACAGTTCTGAAGCCATACTCTATTCCGAAGAGGGAGATGCCTACCGGTTGCCTTTATTTTGAGCGTGCTGCGGAAGGGAGACGGCTGACACGCTTTGAATGGGGGCCACATGGAGCGCTACTGGAAACGCAATCTCTACATGCTGTGGATCAGCTTATTTTTTAACCATATGGCGTTTACGCTGTCGGTTCCGTTTTTTTCTGTTTTCTTGCAACATGATTTGGGCATTCAAAGCTGGCTGGAAGTGTGGTCGGGCATTTCGATCTCGATCAGCTTTTTGATCAGCGGTTTGTGCGCTCCGTTCTGGGGAGCCCTCGCGGATAAATATGGTCGCAAACCGAATCTGATTCGGTCTGGCATAGGGTTAAGCTTGGCTCATTTCGCCAACTATTTCGTAGGGGATCCCTTCACCTTCATCCTAGTTCGGATTTTTCAAGGGCTGATGGCGGGCTTTAGCCCCGCATCGATCGCCTTGGTCGGCACGAATACGCCGGAGAAGCACGTCGGTTATGCGTTAGGCGTCATCTCTACGTCGTCGGCTGCCGGCGGCATTATCGGGCCGCTCGTGGGGGGCGCGCTATCTCATTGGCTGGGATTGCGGGCGTGTTTCCTTGCCTCCGGCGCCATCACACTCTTGTGTGTGCTTATCGTCCTCGTAGGGGTGAAGGAAGTTCACAATCGGCAGGAGGGAGCACGTCTCAGTGTCGTGAAGGATCTGCGGTACGCTGCAGGCAACCGCCAATTAATGCGGATCTTCTTACTGTCTTTAATCGTCACCACCTCGGTCATGACCTTGGAGCCGCTCTTGACGATTTATGTGGCACACCTGGGGGAAACACCGGCTAACGCTGCGCTCAGTTCAGGCATTGTGTTCTCGGCCGTCGGCGTGGCTACGGTCATCATGGGGCCACGTTGGGGGATCATTGGCGGGCGAGTCGGCTATGAGAAGATTCTGATTGTTGGATTGCTCGGAGGGGGAATTGGCAATCTGCTGCAGCTTGTCGTCCATCATCTTGTCGGCTTCGGCATTCTCCGTTTTAGTTACGGCCTCTTTTTTGCAGCCGTGTACCCCGCGTTGAATGCGCTTATTGTTAAATATGCAGAGTCTGATTTCCGTGGCAGGGCGGTCAGCTTGAACCAATCGGCAAGTCAGTTCGGCATTGTCATGGGCCCGCTACTTGGCGGAGTCATTGGCGGATGGCTGGGGATTGAAGCGGTTTTTCTTCTTACGGGTATCACCTTGCTAGGTGCTGCTTTCATCATGAAGAAGGAGCAATCCAGTGCAAAGGGGAAGCAGAGTTTACATGAATATCGATAATATTGAAGCCTTCGTCTATGTTATTCATTTTAATAGTTTCAATAAAGCAG
The DNA here is from genome assembly GCF_003955665.1 of Paenibacillus whitsoniae. Classification (GTDB taxonomy): domain Bacteria; phylum Bacillota; class Bacilli; order Paenibacillales; family NBRC-103111; genus Paenibacillus_E; species Paenibacillus_E whitsoniae. The sequence goes on along the minus strand of NZ_RXHU01000022.1, from coordinate 79,885 downwards.
CGGATGCTTTGTTTCTATCTCAGCCTTCGGTTACGGCCCGCATTCAATCGCTGGAGCGGGATCTGAACACGCTGCTGTTCGTGAGAGAAGGAAGGAACTTCAAGCTTACGGAGAAAGGGAAACAATTTCTCCCGTTTGCTCAGCAGATTCTTCAAACATACAAGAAGGGAAAGCAGCAGCTTTTGCATGTGAACAAATCTTTGGATGAGCTGAGAATCGGATGTACGGTTACAGTGTCCAACTATGTCTTGCCAGAGATGATTCCGTTCATCAAGAGGAATCATCCCCACCTTCAAATCAACGTAACGACAGCTCCGACCGAAGTGATTCTGGAGAAGCTTGTAAGGAAAGAAATCGATATCGGCTTTGTTAGGAATATAACCCATCCCCACATCGGCAGCTGGGCCTACTACGAGGATCCGATTGGTCTTTACGTCGATCCGGGGCACCCCTTTGTTCGCATGGAGCAGTTGACGATGGAAGATGTTAGCCGCGAATCCCTCGTCTTTTTTGAATGCGGATCGCTGGATTGGGCGAAGATTCACCGTCTTTTTGCCGCGCTTGATCGACCGCCCTTGATTCAATACCAGATCGATAACTCGGAGGCTGCGAAAAAGCTCGTGATGAAGCGGATCGGTGTCGCCTTTTTGCCAGAGCTTTGTGTACGGCAAGAGGTGAAAGACGGACTGCTTGTGCCTGTTTCGATTCCAGCATTAGGCGGGCTTTCATTGCGGACCCATCTGATTACGCTCAAGGAATCGAGTCCTGATTATTCGCTGTTCGTATTGGATGCCTTGACGGCAGCGGGTTGGAAATAGTGCGCTACATAGAACTGTTCTATTCATCAATAGAACATCTTGATCTACGATTGACCACCCTTTTGGCAGCGTGTAGAGTAAATGCAAAGCTTTAAACCAAGAAAAACAATGGGAATTATAAGTTATTGAAAAATGAGGAGTGATTGTCATGGCTAAACAAAAACAACTGAAACTCGGAGCCATTATTCATGGCGTTGGCGGCAACATGTCATCGTGGAAACACCCGGATGCGATCGTGGATGCCAGTGTGAACTTCAATTATTACAAGCAGCAGGCGCAGAAAGCGGAGGCTGGCAAGTTTGATTTATTGTTTATTGCTGATGGCTTATATATCAATGAGAAATCGATCCCCCATTTTTTAAATCGCTTCGAGCCCATTACGATTCTTTCCGCTTTGGCGGGCGTCACCTCCAAAATCGGTTTGGTTGGCACGTTATCCACCTCATACAGTGAGCCGTTTACGGTTTCGCGCCAGTTCTCCTCGTTGGATCATCTAAGCGGCGGCCGGGCGGGCTGGAACGTCGTGACCTCTCCACTGGAAGGTTCGGCTTTGAATTACAATAAGAAGCTTGAAGACCATCCGGATCATCCGAAGCGTTACCGTATTGCTGCTGAATATTTGCAGGTTGCCAAAGGGTTGTGGGATTCGTGGGAAGATGATGCCTTTATTCGGGATAAACAATCGGGCGTCTTCTTTGATCCGGAGAAGCTGCACCGCCTTAACCATAAAGGAGAATTTTTCTCAGTGCAGGGACCGCTGAATATCGGGCGATCGAAACAAGGCAGACCGGTTATTTTCCAAGCGGGCTCCTCGGAGGATGGTAAAAACCTGGCAGCCAAAGAGGCCGATGCGATCTTTACAGGTCAGCCGACGGTGGAGGATGCCAGACGCTTTTATCAAGATGTAAAGAGCAGAGCGGCGGGGTATGGAAGAAATCCGGATGAAATCGTTGTGATGCCGGGCATTGGGCCGATTATTGGCGCGACGGAAGAAGAAGCCGAACGCAAATATCAAGAAGTGGCGAATCTGGTCACGATTGAGGAAGCGCTCGCGTATTTAGGCCGCTATTTTGAGCATCATGATTTTACGCAATATGATGTCGATGCGCCATTCCCTGAGCTGGGGGATCTGGGCAAGAACAGTTTCCAGAGCACGACCGACCGCATCAAGCAAAACGCCAAGGAGCAAGGGCTGACCCTGCGTCAAGTTGCGCTGCAAGCGGCAACGCCAAGACCGCTGTTCAGCGGCACGCCAACCCAAGTTGCGGATCGCATCCAAGCGTGGTTTGAAAGCGGGGCCGCAGACGGATTCATCGTCGGATCCGGCGTTCCGAACGGGTTGAACGACTTCGTCGATCTGGTCATTCCGATTTTACAGGAAAGAGGTATCTTCCGTACGGAATATGAAGCGGATACGCTTCGCGGTCATTTGGGGCTTCCTTTTCCGGAAAATCGGTATGTCAAAGAAACGGTTAGCAACCAATAAAGCTTGTTAATTATAGGGGGATTGAAAATGAGTCGATTTCAAGGTTGGATCCGATATAGCGCGGTATCCTTAGCGCTCGTGTTCGCATTAACAGCATGCAGTTCACCGCAAAACGGCACCACGGATGCCGCTCCCACTTCCGGTACGAAGCAAGAAGCCAAGCAAACGGCCGTGGTTGGGGGAGAACTCACCTATGCGCTGGCTACATCGCCGGATTCTCTCGACCCGCACCGCAGCGGGCTTGCCGTCGCGGTCAGGGTGCTTCGCACCATCTACGACAGCCTGGTCGTTCAGTTGCCTGACGGCTCGATCAAGCCGTGGCTTGCAACCGAATGGACGGTGGCGCCGGATGGCTTAAGCTACACGTTCAAGCTTCGCAAAGATGTGAAGTTCCAGGACGGTACGCCGTTTAATGCCGAGGCTGTTAAATTCAATTACGATCGGATTCTGGACCCGACAACGAAAGCGGCCAATTCCGCGGCCCTCCTTAAGCCTTATAAGTCCTCGGAAGTGATTGACGAATATACGATTAAAATCAATTTGGAAACGCCGTCCAGAGCGTTCTTGGGCAATCTCAGTCAAGCGCTGCTGGGGATTGTCTCCCCGACTGCAGCCAAAAAGTATGGCGACCAGTTCGGCAAGAACCCTGTCGGTTCCGGCCCCTTTTCCTTCGTGAAGTGGGAGGAGAATGCCTCCATTCAAGTAAAGCGTAGTCCTGACTATAACTGGGCTCCTGAGATCGTAGAGAACAAAGGCAAATCGTATTTGGACCAAATTACATTCAGCATCGTTCCGGAAGAAGCAACACGCATAGGCAGTGTGCAAAGCAAGCAAGTACTTGCTGGGGAAACGATTCCTCCGCAGAACGTGGTGTCTCTGAAGTCAGATGCCAGCCTGCAAGTCCTTCAAGCGAACACGACAGGGCTGCCGTACACGCTGTTTATTAACCTGCGCAAAGCGCCTTGGAACGATGTGAAAGCGAGGCAAGCGCTGCAAGCCGCCATTGATGTCGACGCCATTGTCAAGACGTTATATCTCGGAACGTACCAACGCGCCTGGTCTCCGCTCTCTCCCGGTGTTTTTGGCTATGATGCATCGCTGGAAAACGGCGTGAAACCCGATATTGCGAAAGCGAATAAGCTGTTGGATGAATTAGGTTGGGTGACCGGGGCTGACGGCATACGGGTGAAAGACGGCAAGAAACTGACGCTGCACTACGTAGATGGCGCACCGAACCGCGAGAAGCGCAATGACATTGCTGTAATTATCCAACAACAGTTGAAAAAAATTGGCATCGCAGTCGAGGTTGAGATTACGAAAGATACCGCCAACGTCATCTATACGAAGGGCGATTACGATATTTACGGAAACAGCCAGGTCAACTCGGATCCGAATGCGCTGTATGCGTTCTATCATACGGGAGATCCGAAAGGCAGACCAACGCTGTCTGGACTTTCCGATCCTCAAGTCGATAAGTGGCTGGAGCAGGGCGCCGTCGAGACCGACGATAAGAAGCGCGTAGAACTGTATAAACAAATTCAGAAATCGATTATCGACAATGCGGTTATCATTCCGGTTTATGTGTTCCCTTACACGGTAGCCGCCTCCAAGACGGTAAAAGGCTTGAAATTCGATTCTTTGGGCTATCCGCTCTTTAACGATGTGTTTATTCAAAAATAATCAAGTAAGGAGCTAACCGACATGAGCAGGATATTGACGGAGCGGCTTATCGTTTCTGTGTTAGTCATCCTTGGTTCCTTAATCCTTGTTTTCTGCATTCTGTATGTTCTCCCGGGGGATCCCGTACTGTCCATGATTGATCCTTCCTCGATGACTCCCGAGGCTATAGCGAACTTAAGACATCAGTTAGGGCTCAATGAGCCCTTCTATATCCAGTTCGGGCACTATTTCACGGCCATGCTGAGCGGGGATTTCGGCAAGTCGTTATTAAACAGCGAGCCTGTGCTGCCCAAAATTATGAAACATTTCCCGGCCACCTTAGCGCTGACGTTGGCAAGCACGATCATCTCTACCGTTATCGGTGTCGGGCTCGGTGTTCTTTCTGCGATCCATCGCAATCGCTGGATTGATGTACTAGCTCGAATTGTAGGTTTGTTCGGGATTTCCATGCCCACCTTCTGGTCCGGCATTCTGCTGATCCTCATCTTCTCTGTTTCGTTAGGCTGGTTTCCTGCCATGGGTTCAAAAGGACTCATCACGCTGGTGCTGCCTTCCGTCACCCTTGGCTTTGTAGGTGCCGGATTTATCGTTCGCATGGTGCGGAATTCCATGCTGGAGGTTATGAATGAGCACTTTATTGTAACCCTGCGTGCGAAGGGGCTCTCGGAACGACTTGTCATGTATCGACATGCGCTGCGCAACGCCTTGATTCCTGCCATCACCATTATCGGTATCCATATTGGAGATCTGATGGCGGGAACCGTCGTGATCGAAACGGTGTTCTCCCGACAGGGGATCGGCAGAATTCTCGCGGACGCGATTATGGCCAAGGATTTGCCTGTCGTACAGGGTGTGGTTTTCTTCTCGGCAATCATTTACGTAGTCGTCAATCTGCTAGTCGATATTTCCTATGTATTCATTGACCCGAGGGTCCGTCGCACGCAATAAATCGCCTGTATCATCAGAATGGAGAGGAGCTGAGAGAATGAAAGATGTTCTTACCACAAGAACGATATGGCAGAAAGATAAATGGTCCCTTCGATGGAAAAATAGTTCCTTATCCGTGAATGCCTCCGAAATACTTGTCATTGCAGCCGCCATCATGACCTTGTTTATGGTTGGCTGTGCCTTGTTTCCGCAATGGATTGCGCCGTATTCGCCTTCGACGATGCTGACAGATCAAATCTTGCATGCGCCCAGCGGGTCGCACTGGTTTGGAACGGATTATTTTGGCAGAGATATTTTCAGTCTTGTTGTGTATGGCAGTCGGGATTCGCTCTTTATCGGATTTGCTTCCGTTCTGGCTGGAGGCTTGATCGGAGGCAGCATCGGTGCGGCATCCGGTTACATTGGCGGTGTCATTGACACGATCTTCATGCGAATTATTGATGTGCTCATGACGATTCCGGGCATTCTTCTGGCGCTGGCCATCGCGGCTGCGCTGGGGCCGCATTTATTTAATCTCATTTTTGCCGTTGCGGCCGCCTCCATTCCCCAGTACGCGAGGGTGATGCGGGGTCAAATATTAAGCATTAAACACCGTTCCTTTATTACAGCTTCCAGGTCGATCGGCGCATCTTCTTTACGCATATTTTTCCGCCACGTGCTCATGAATGCGTGGTCGCCGATGTTAATCATGGCAACGATCGGATTGGGCTCTTCGATCCTGGTCGGAGCGGGACTCAGCTTTCTGGGATTGGGCGTGATCAAAGAGATACCGGATTGGGGGACTCTCTTGTCCCAAGGAAGAGGTTATCTGACCGTCGCTTGGTGGATCTGTACGTTCCCGGGACTCGCAATCACGGTCTTTGTCTTATCGGTGAATTTAATTGGCGATAAACTGCGAGATAGCATGGATCCCAAGCAAAGAAGGGGATAGTCAGGAGGCGACCGTACTTGAAACAATTGCTTGAGATTGATCAGTTGCAGGTTGAATTTCAAACGAAGAGAGGCGCGCTCACCGCCGTTCAGGATGTTGTTCTCACGATGAGTCAAGGGGAAACCGTCTGCCTTGTCGGCGAGTCCGGCAGCGGCAAATCCGTCACGTCCAAAGCGGTGATGCGTCTCATCGATTATGAGAATGGCCGAATTGCCGCAGGCCGCATCGCGCTGGAAGGGGATGATCTGACCGCCTTATCCCAGAAAGAGCTTCGGACGTTGCGCGGGAAAAAGATGGCGATGGTGTTCCAGGAGCCGATGGCTGCCTTTGATCCCTTATTCACGATTGGGAGTCAGATCATCGAAGCGATCCTGGAACACAAGCAGGGGAATCGGAAGCAGGCTTGGGAGCGCGCTGTGTATTTATTACAACGTGTCGGCATCCCCGAGCCGGAAATCCGGATGAATCAATATCCCGGCGAACTCTCCGGCGGAATGCTCCAGCGGGCCATGATCGCGATGGCGCTTTCTTGCAATCCCCAACTGCTGATTGCGGATGAGCCGACAACCGCGCTGGATGTGACGATTCAAGCGCAGATTCTTCGTTTGCTCCAAGAGCTGAAAAGCGAGTTTAACATGTCGATTCTTCTCATCACGCATGATATGGGGATCGCCGCCGAGATGGCGGACAAAATTATCGTCATGTACGCTGGACAAATCGTTGAACAAGCGAGCGTCCAGCAACTATTTGAAAAGCCGCATCATCCCTATACAAGAGGACTGCTCCGTTCGATCACAACGATGGAAAGCAATCGTTCTTCTCGTTTGTTCTCCATTGAGGGAACGATTCCGAGCCTCTCCGAGCTGCCGGCCGGCTGCCGCTTTCATCCCCGGTGCCCGTATGCTACGGAACGCTGCAAGCAAGAAAGCCCGCCGCTGCGCGCTGTCCATGAACGGCTCACCGCTTGCTGGTATGCGGAGGATCTGGTTCAGTTGGCAGATTGGCAGCTGCCCATAGGAGAAGCGGATGCTGAGCAGATCAGCCAGCTTACTGGAAGGACAGAGCAGCCTGCGGTTGCGAGAGAGATGCTCTTCGAAGTCAAAGGGCTGAGTAAATTTTACCCGATCGGGAAAGGCGCATTCAGCCGCGCGAAGTCCGCTATTCGGGCTGTTGACGATGTATCCTTTTTCATCCAAAAAGGGGAGACCTTTGGGCTCGTCGGTGAATCCGGCAGCGGGAAGTCAACCCTTGGCCGCATTCTGCTGCAGCTGGAGCAAGCGACAGAGGGCGAGGTTCTTTTTGAAGGGAAAGACCTTGCCAAGCTGTCGGTCCAGCACATGCAGGAAGCCCGGCGGGATATGCAGATTATTTTTCAGGATCCGTATGGCTCGGTGAACCCGCGCTGGCGGGTTGGCGACATCATCGGAGAACCGTTCGATATCCATGAATCCTTCAGCAAAGCAGAGAAACGCGCGAAGGTCGAGGCGTTGTTGGAGCTGGTTGGGTTGAGCCGTTCCATGTATGACCGGTTCCCGCATGAGTTTTCGGGCGGGCAGCGGCAGCGAATCGGGATCGCTAGGGCGATTGCCCTGAATCCCAAGTTTATCCTTGCGGATGAGGCCGTTTCGGCGCTCGATGTATCCGTGCAGGCCCAAATCGTGAATTTGCTGCAGGAATTGCAGAAAAAGCTCGGGCTGACGTTCTTATTTATTGCCCATGGTTTAAATATAGTGCGCCACCTGTCGGACCGCATCGGTGTGATGTATTTAGGCAAACTGGTTGAGATTGCGCCCAGCGAGGAATTGTTCCTTCATCCTGCCCATCCCTACACGAAGGGGCTGCTTTCCTCCATTCCTTCCCCCGATCCTGCCAAGCGAAGCGAGTGGGTTGAAATCAAAGGGGAAATTCCTTCTCCGGCAAACCCGCCATCCGGGTGTCGTTTTCATACCCGATGCCCTGCTGCAACAGCAAGATGCAGAGAAGAACAGCCGGAGCTGCTTCCGATTCGAGAGGGGCATTGGACGGCATGTCACTTTCCGTTGCAGCCAGCAGGGAAGGAGAATCAATGAGACAGAATACTACCAGTCAAGATGCGGGTTGGAACTTTGACAATAGTTACGCCAGGCTCCCTGGGTCACTCTATACCAGGCTTAACCCGACCCCGGTGAGGGAGCCACAGTTAATCCTCGTGAATGATGCGCTTGCCGTCTCTCTGGGGTTGAATGTCGAAGCTATGCGCAGCGCTGAGGCTAGCGCTGTTTTTGCCGGCAACGAGATTCCCGAAGGCGCTGAGCCGCTTGCTCAGGCTTATGCCGGGCATCAGTTTGGGCACTTTCGGCTGTTAGGGGATGGCCGCGCGCTATTGCTTGGCGAACAGATCACGCCCGAAGGTGAGCGGGTTGACATTCAATTGAAGGGAGCAGGGCAGACGCCCTACTCTCGGACCTATGACGGGCGAGCGGCGTTGGGGCCGATGCTGCGGGAATATATCATCAGTGAGGCCATGCATGGACTTGGGATTCCGACAACCCGCAGCCTAGCGGTAGCCGCGACTGGCGAATCCATTCGACGCGAAACCGAGCTGCCGGGCGCTGTCCTGACGCGCATAGCGGCCAGTCATCTGCGCGTTGCGACGTTTCAGTATGTTTCTCATTTTGGCACACGGGATGAACTTCGCACACTGGCGGATTACACCTTACGAAGACATTTTCCAGGGAGTGAAAAGGCGGAGAACCGATATCTTTTTCTCGTGCAGGAAGTGATGAAGCGTCAAGCGGTGTTGATCGCCAAATGGCAGCTCGTTGGCTTTGTCCACGGGGTGATGAACACGGATAATATGACGATCAGCGGAGAAACGATTGATTACGGGCCCTGTGCTTTCCTCGATGTGTACGACCCTGATATCGTATTCAGTACCCGTGATACGGAAGGGCGCTACGCATTTGGCAAGCAGCCGGAAATGGCGGCATGGAATTTAACAAGATTCGCGGAAACGTTGATCCCGCTGCTGGATGAGAGCGAGGAGCGGGCGGTTCAGCTGATTGAGGAAGAAATCTCTAACTTTTTCAAGCTGTATCATCATACGTGGCTCTCGGAGATGAGAGAGAAACTGGGCATCTATCACGAAGAGCCTGAGGATGAAAGCCTCATCGAAGAGCTTCTTCGCATCATGCAAATCTATCGTGCAGACTATACGAATACATTTCGAGCATTAACATGGGACAAGTATGAAGATACGGCCCTGTCCGGTACTCCGGAATTTACACAGTGGCTGGCGCTTTGGGAGGCGAGATTGAGCAGGCAGCCGGAGTCCAAAGCTTCCTCGCATCAGTTGATGCGCCGCCGTAACCCTGCGGTGATTCCTCGCAACCATCGGGTTGAGGAGGCGTTGCAGGCCGCTGTAAACCAAGGCGATTACAGCAGCATAGAAAGGCTTCTTGCAGCGCTTGCAGCGCCTTTCGCACACGCCCCCGAGCAAACTGATTTCGCCGCTCTGCCTGTGCCGTCATCGGAACCTTATCGCACTTATTGCGGTACGTGAAGCAAGGCTGGTACAACTGGTCCGCATATATGTAGAAGAAGGTCTAAACAAGTTAAAAGTCAGTCTAGCATCCATCGCTGCCATTTAGGGGCGATGGATTTTTTTTGAAGGACGCCATAGGGAAAATATGGTATCATTTTGGAAACTGAATATGTTTCAAGGCAGAGGGGTGTGCGTTTGAATGGGTACCAGATACATAAAACTTTTCGGTCTTATCTGTGGTATTGTCGCGGTGAACATTACGGTGTTCTCACCTGGATTTATTGGTGTTGCATTCGGAGCATCGGCGCTTTCGACGGCTTTTGGCGCGACGTTGATTCTGGCAAGCGCTTTGGCTTTGCTTTATGGAACGTACAGTCTGATCTTCAAATTGCCCGCTGCTGTACCGGTAAAGCAAATCCAAACCCAAGAAGATTACGTTGAGGCGTTGTCGCACTACAGACGAGTCAAGGTGCTCGAAGAGCCTATGCGTTTGGCTTTAAGCCAGCTGGAGCGGATTCAGAAGAAGAAGGCAACTTTGCTCGAAACGCTCAATCAACGGTTTGAAGCGAGCGAACTCAGCTATGCAAGATTCGTTTCGGTAATCCAGGAGATCGAGCATCTGTTTTATCGCAATTTGAAGAGTATCTTGAATAGATTGGGTGCTTTCGATGAAACGGAGTTCAAAAGCGTGACGGGGGCGGGTTCCTCCAAGCTTCCACCGGCCCTGCTTCAAGAAAGAAAAGCCGTCTATAGCGAGTACCTTTCATTTACAAGCAGCTCTTTAGGAACGAATGAGGAAATCTTGTTGAAGCTCGACAAACTCCTGCTGGAAATATCCAGGCTGGACAGTCTTGAAATCGGTGACATTGAGAAGATGCCTTGCATGCAGGAAATCGATACGCTCATCAAGCAAACCAAATATTATAAGAACTAGAGGTGTTGTGAATGAAGAGTAAAAAAACGTTTTTTTTCCTCTCGGTGATCTTCCTTGCGCTGGTCTTTTTCCTCGTGTACGGAGGGATCAAATTTACTGCCAACTTCGGCAAATCGGCTGCTCAGGTGACGGTCGAGGACGCGGGGAAGCAGCTAGACAAATACTACAAGAACATTGCGCCAAAGACCGAGACGGTGGCTAAAGGCCAGGTCGATCTTAATCCGGTTGACGTCGCCTCTACGCTGCCGGACATTAATAAATTTCCTGTGACCGTGAACAACACGAGCGACAACTTCGTTGAAATCTTCTCTTCTACCGAGAAATCGGGAACAGGGGTTGACGGCTGGTTAGCAGAAACGGCGGCAGAGTTCAACAAGGCGAATGTGATGGTAAACGGCAAACCGGCATCTGTGAAAATCCGGAATATCGCCTCAGGGACGGCGGCGGATTTCATTCGATCGGGCAAGTATGTGCCTGACGCCTTTACACCTTCCAACGAGTTATGGGGAGAAATGGTGAAAGCCAGCGGAGTGAAGACGCAGCTCGTTGCCAATCGCCTTGTAGGCAATGTTCCTGGGATTGTCATTGCCAAGGCCAAATACGATGCGTTGGTTGCGAAGTACGGCTCCATTAATGTTCAAACGGTTACGGACGCCATCGCGAACAATCAGTTGTCGATGGGCTATACCGACCCCTTTGCAAGCTCGACCGGCCTTAATTTTCTGATTACTGCACTTAATGCTTATGATAGCTCCAATGTTTTAAGCGACAAGGCCGTGCAAGGATTTGAGAAATTCCAAGCCAACGTTCCGTTCATCGCTTCGACGACAATCCAAATGCGCGATGCCGCTACTTCCGGTGCACTTGACGGCTTCGTTCTGGAATACCAGACCTATGTGAATGCACCTGAATTAAAAAATGGATACGTGTTCACCCCGTTTGGCGTACGGCATGACAGCCCCCTCTATGCGCTTGGCGATATTTCCCAAACCAAGCTCGATATCCTGAAGCAGTTTGCCGCCTTCGTGACCCAGGACAAATATGCGAAAACAGCCAAGGATAAAGGGTTTAACGGGCTTGACGATTATAAATCCGAAATGGCGCCCATTGAAGGAAAAGTACTCATCTCCGCGCAAAAAGTGTGGAAGGAAAAAAAGAACTCCAGTAAGCCGATCACCGCGGTATTCGTCACCGACACTTCCGGCAGCATGAGCGGGGCGCCGCTGAATCGTTTGAAGGAATCGCTCATCAAAGGGCAGAAGTATCTTGGCAGAGACAACAGCATCGGATTGATTTCCTACTCGGACAACGTGACGATCAAACTCCCGATCGCCAAGTACGATCTGAATCAGCAGTCGCTCTTCGTAGGCGCCGTGAACAGCCTGCAGGCCAGTGGCAATACGGCTACCTTTGACGGTATTGTCGTCGCGCTGAAAATGCTTCAGGATCAGCTTGCTGCGAATCCGAATACCAAACCGATTATTTTCGTCCTTAGCGACGGTGAAACGAATAAAGGATATTCGCTCAACGACATTAAGGGACTCATCGAGACGTACAAAATTCCGATTTATACCGTCGGTTACAATGCGAACATCAAGGCGCTTGAAAGCATCTCGGGCATTAATGAAGCAGCCAGCATCAATGCAGATACCGATGACGTCGTGTACAAAATCGGCAACCTGTTTAACGTTCAAATGTAATTCCAATCCAAGGAGGAATGTGTATGTCGTTTACGATGGATGTTGCCAATGTGGAGCAAATTAAAGCTGTGATTGAAGAAACGGTTCAACCCGTTCCGGAAGAGACGGCTAAGCTCAAAGAGATCGCGGATGCCAATGTCGCCTCGATTCTGAATCTGGATGTTAACGCTCTGGAGCAGCGGAAAGAAATCCTCCAGTCGATCGAGAGCTTCGGTCTCGATACAATGAAAGTTTCTTCGCAAAAAAACGCACTGCTTCAAGTATCGGTCGGCAACCTCGCCAAAAGCGGGGATGAAGGGGGCCCGGTTGCGAAAGGGCTCACGGAACTGCATATGCAGCTGAAGGATTTAGACCCCAGCCTGGTTGACTTTGCCAAGAAAGGCTTTCTCGGCAATCTGTTCAATCCATTACGCGCCTATTTCCTCAGGTTTGAAAAAGCAGATCATGTCATCGCTGACATCGTCGTATCCCTTGATAAAGGGAGAACGATCCTAAAGAATGACAACACGACGCTGGAGCTCGAACAGCAGGCGATTCGGGAACTCACGAAAAAGCTGCAGAAAGAAATTCAGCTCGGCACGATGATGGATGCCTCGATTGAAGTGCAGATCGAAGCGGCAAAGCAGCGCGGCGAGGACCCCGACAAAATTCGCTTTATCACGGAAGAAGTGCTGTTCCCCATGCGACAGCGAGTCATGGATCTGCAGCAGATGCTGGTCGTCAATCAGCAGGGCATCATGGCCTATGAAGTGGTGATTCGAAATAACCGCGAGCTGATCCGCGGCGTTGACCGAGCCAAAACGGTCACGATTTCGGCGCTTAAAATTGCGGTTACCGTTGCGAGCGCGCTCTACAATCAAGGCATTGTCCTCAAAAAGATTGAGCTGTTGAACCAAACGACCAACAATCTGATTGCAGGGACTTCCAAGATGCTCAAAAATCAGGGAGCCGCCATCCAGCAGCAAGCGATGGAAAGCAGCGTTTCCGTAGACACACTAAAGCAAGCCTTCGCCGATGTGCTGTCAGCCTTTGATTCCATCAGTTCCTATAAGCAAGCTGCACTTCCGAAAATGCGTGAAACGATTGATCAATTCCGCGCCTTGTCCGAGGAAGGGGAGAAGCATATTCTCCGTTTGGAAAAGGGAAGTTCTTTAGGGCTTTAAAGGTCTTATCCGTAGAGTAGACGGATCAAATGACACTCACAAACAAGGGTTACCCAGACGTTAGCTGAAACAAGCTGCGTTAAGGGTAACCCTTGTTTTACTTTCATAGGAAACCTCGGGCGTGAATCGTCAGTCTTTGTTCTTGAAAGATGCACTTGTAAAAACTTGCTGAACACGTTCCATTTTAAGTTCTGGAAATACATCCCTTTTTAAAGGCTTGTTATGCAGTTCCTTCGGTGGCTTTAAGGCTGCATACAAGCCAATTCCAGAAAAAATAAGCAGGCATACGACAAACATAAGGATACCTCCAGTTCGGTAGTGTGCAACGCACGTGTATAGCCTGATAAATGACACGAACCGTTATTTATACTGCATGTATATGTCTAGTTAATGAGAATGAGTCAAGGCTCTAGTCTATTTCTTCAACTTTAGCATTTCAAATTCTCAAAATGTGCTTTTTCACTAGATCAGGCTTTTTCTTAGGTTCATACACTGATATTGCAAATACCCACTTAGATAAATGTTCCCTACTAACCAATGTCGAGATTTCTGAGAGGAGGGTAAAGTTATTGTGAAGCGAACGAAAGTATTTTTTAATTCTCGTGCTGTAGGCATGAAAACTTATCGCATAGTCAAAGTTTTTGCCAAGTTTAATTCGTTCAAAGTAAAGGAAAAACAGTTCATCTCCAAATCAAAAGGTGAATTAGAAGCTATTTGTCTAGTCTGTAAAAAGAAAGAGCCCTGCAAATGTCCCAAGCATAAGAAAAAGAAGAAAAAAATGATCTGCAAAAAAATTAAAAAAAGAAGATGTAGAAACCATCACTGTAAATGCCGGAGGGGGCCTGCAGGACCGCCAGGACCACAAGGACCAGCAGGACCACCGGGACCAGCAGGACCACCGGGACCAGCAGGACCTCCGGGGCCAGCAGGGCCAGCGGGGCCAGCAGGGCCAGCAGGGCCAGCAGGGCCGGCAGGACCGATGGGGCCGGAAGGGCCGGAAGGACCGAAGGGGCCAGAAGGACCGGAAGGACCAAAAGGGCCGGAAGGACCGAAAGGACCTCCGGGACCAGCGGGACCTCCAGGACCAGCAGGACCTCCAGGGCCGCCAAAACCCCCAGGACCACCGAAGCCGCCGGGACCACCAAAACCGCCTGGTCCGCCAAAACAGGAGGATAGATCTTGCAAAGAGAGCTGTAAATGCTGTCAAAAGAAGCATGATTGCATGCAAAATCTAATCACTCAGCTCAAGAATATTAGACTGAAAGAGTTGCACTCATTAAACTACTCCGCGAGCAAATATTCGAATGTGGATATCATTTCCGCCGAGAACGGACTCGTAAACTTTGTAAGCAATGGAGTTGAGCACTTTGTACCGATCCATCTTATTGCTGGTGTAGAAATCTGGTCAGGCGACTATAATAGCAAGTTGCTGGATAATGGAAGCAATGACTCCGATAATAGCGATAGCTCAGGCATGATAAGCTTGTTCACTTCATTAGCCGGTAAAGCCACAGTTGACTTTAGTACGCTCGCTGAACAGTTGACTGATATATCCAATGCGGAAGTTGTCGGATTAAACGAAGAGATTGTCGTATTATCCACGCGAGACATCGTGTACGCTGTTTCGTTAAGTTGTATTTCTGAAATATCAAATATCAAGAAAACGCAATAGTTAACATCATGCAGATCCCTTACAACCTATGGTTTGGAAGGGATCTGTATGTATTTCCACGTACAAATACCCACCAGTGATAGATGTGGAGATTATAAGAAACGGGTCATCCGTTTAGTACAATCTTTTGCCAGGTGAGTATATATACATTATGCAATAACAACAAACGACAACTTGAAGGGAGCTATGATTATCATGGCATTTGATTATTCTTCGTTAATGGGTAAGCAAGTAAGATTGGATCGCGGAGGCCCTGAATCTCGGCATGGTGAAATTGTTGCAGTAGGGACTGATTATGTAGGGATCTACAATGAGAAAGACGGACTTATTTACTACAATACAACTCATTTAAAGAGTATCACCGTTAATTCGAAAGACGCTGTGGAGTATTTTGTAACTTCACAGACGAATGCACCTACATTACATCTCTTGGAAGCTGAGAATTTTCTAGGTCTCTTGAATGGCATGAGAAATCTATGGTGCCAAGTTAACCGTGGGGGTCATGAGAGTGTTCAAGGTGTTTTATCCGAAGTCAATGACGATTATATTACGATGGTCGTTAACCATGAATTAGTTACCATTTTTACTTTTCATATTAAAAGCATGTCCTATGGTGTTAAAAAGGAGAACCAAGAGGAGAAGAAAGACAAAAATCAGGAACAAAAACAGGAGAGTAACGAAAAAAAATAACTCACCTCTGAATCTTAATTGTTGGTGGGAGGAGGGGGAAATATGCTGATCATTGTAAGCCTAACGGGATCGACATTATTCGTATTACTCACCCTCCCTATCATTGTACTGAACCTAGGACCATCATCTGCCAACTCTTGTGAGGTGCACGATCATGTTTGATATAACAACTGCGGTAATATCCATTGTTTTTGTTACCGTTACGTTGTTGATAATTTGGAGGCCATTCGGTATTAATGAATCTATCCCAACGACCCTAGGTGCTGTGATTTTCTTGGCTTTAGGAATTGTGCCCCTTACAGGTGTTTACCATATAGCCTCCATTGTTAGTGGGGCAAGCATAACCATTATATCAACAATTGTAATGTCTATCGTATTAGAGAGTATAGGGGTTTTTAGGTGGGCGGCTATTAATTTGGCGGTTCGCGCAAGGGGGTCCGGTTTTGCACTCTTTTGGTACATTAATATATTGTGCTTTTTAATGACGATGTTTTTCAACAATGACGGAAGCATTCTAATCACAACCCCGATTATCATCCAAACGCTATCGATTCTTAATTTGAAAATGAGGCAAAAGATTCCTTACCTCATCTCGGGTGCTCTTGTTGCAACCGGAGCAAGCGCACCTATAGGCGTCAGTAATCTGGCCAATCTGATTGCGTTAAAAACAGTTGGTTTAGACCTAAACACATATACATCCATGATGTTTGTACCCGCCATGTCGGGGATTATTGCAATTACCTATTTGCTCTATGTCTATTTTAAGCGCGAGATTCCAACGAAAATTATGTCCTTACATCCCTCTTCCATCAACGCTATCGTACACGATAATTCATCAACTTTTCATCCCCTCAAGGTAGATCCTAAGGACAAGGGGGAAGTTGATTGGGGATTGTTTCGAATTTGCATCCTGATCGTCATTTTGATTCGATGCAGCTTTTTCTTGCTCACCCCTTTGGGGGTAGCAACGGAATGGCCTGCAATCATCGGCGCTATAATTCTTATCGTTGTTAGGTGGATACGGAAAGGGATTGGACCTAAGGATATTTTAGTAAAAACACCTTGGCATATTCTGATTTTCGCATTTAGTATCTATGTCATTATTTACGGTCTTCATAATTCAGGTCTGACTGACTTTCTTGTTCAATGGCTTGGCGGGGCGGTCGCTCAAAATCACTTTAATGCCATCTTTCTAATGGGGCTGCTGCTTACGGCAATGTCCAATTTGTTTAACAACTTACCCTCCATTATGATAGGCACCTTATCCTTGCAAAATATGGGATTAGACACTTTTACGATGCATACGGCTTATTTGGCGACCGTGATAGGTGCAGATATCGGATCCTTACTGTTGCCGATGGGGACGCTTGCGTCATTGATCTGGATGCATTTGCTGAGAAAGCATCATATCAGATTTACCTGGGGCCAATATATGAAAGTGACGATCATCGTTGTTCCTATAGGTCTTTTTATAAGTCTCTTTAGTTTATATGTATGGACGGGCTGGTTATTCAAGTGAGAGGAGGTGACATTGATGGACCTTTTTCAGAAGA
Organism: Paenibacillus whitsoniae; assembly: GCF_003955665.1. Lineage (GTDB taxonomy): Bacteria > Bacillota > Bacilli > Paenibacillales > NBRC-103111 > Paenibacillus_E > Paenibacillus_E whitsoniae. The sequence goes on along the minus strand of NZ_RXHU01000022.1, from coordinate 62,787 downwards.
AGCTAGGAGCGGTTATTGATGTTGAACTGCTCGGTGATAAATGGCATACGGGCATTTTGGTAGATGCGGGGCAAGATATTCTGGTTATCTATAACGGAGAGAGATATATCTATATTCCTTCTTTTCATATTCTGAATGTCAGCTTGAACACCAAAAAAAGTTCAACGGACTTCTCTGCTCTTACTGAAAAGCCAATCAATAGTGACAAAATTTCGTATAGGAAAATTTTAATGAATGCAAAAGGGATATTCTCAGAAATATATGTATCCGGATTTCAGCCAATACATGGCTACATTACCCACATCATGACGAACTACTTCGAGTTTTATTCCCCCGTTTACAAAACGATGTTTATCCCATTAATCCATTTGAAATGGCTAATTCCCTATAACGATTATCACACACCTTACCTTCTGGATAAAAAATTTTTCCCTGTAAATCCATCGGATTTGCCCTTATCTCGAACTTTTGAGGAGCAAATGAAAAAGCTGGAAGGTAAAATTGTTGTTTTTGACTTGGGGAGGAGCCCCAGTAAGATTGGCTTATTAAAGGAAATCGATACGAATATTGTTCACATGATTACAGCGGAAGGCATGACCTTTTATACGAATATTCAGCATATTAAAAGTGTTCATTCGCCATCCATGTAACAATATAAATGGGAGGTAATGCAAATGCCTGGTGGAAAAGGTCCTGGTAAACACGGACACAAACATGGTGATCACAAGAACGAGAATGGTAGTCAGGAGCAAGAAGTGAAAGAAACAACAGGATCAGAACAGCACGAAGAAAAAGATAGAGAGACCGAAAAAGGACATGAGCATAAAGAAGAAAAGGGGAAAGGCAAGGAAGGCAAGGAAGGCAAGGGGAAAGAGGAAAAAGGTAAAGACCATAAGGAAGAGAAAGGTAAAGAGGAAAAAGGTAAAGACCATAAGGGCGAGAAAGAGAAAGAGGATAAAGGTAAAGGCCACAAGGAAGAGAAAGAGAAAGAAGAAAAGGGTAAAGGCAACAAGGAAGAGAAAGGTAAAGAAGAAAAGGGTAAAGGCAACAAGGAAGAGAAAGGTAAAGAAGAAAAGGGTAAAGGCCATACAAAAGCGTGACAATAAATCGTCAGGGTGATCGATGCCTTGACGATTTTTTTATTATTTCCCGCATTTCTGAAAATACTATGGCTCATTGTCATGCCGCGGTTAAGTTGTCCAGGCTCGACACCCAACCAAAATGTTGTCAACATCATTCATGACGAAAAGGGATTTTGATTTGATTGATCGTGAAAGCGCTTTTGCATTACGATAAGAACATGAAAGAGATAAAAGGAGGTTATCCTATATGGACACACTAGCTGCAAAGCAACAAACTTCGACGGATGGAGTCCGTGTGAAGGTGCAACGTTTCGGACGCTTTTTGAGCGGAATGGTGATGCCAAATATCGGAGCGTTTATTGCATGGGGGCTTATTACAGCTTTATTTATTCCGACCGGTTGGATTCCAAGCGAATATTTAGCTAAGCTTGTCGGCCCTATGATCACTTACCTGCTCCCCCTTTTGATCGGGTATACAGGAGGAACGATGGTCCACGGTACGCGAGGCGGCGTCATCGGCGCGGTGACCACCATGGGGGTTGTCGTCGGTACGGATATTCCGATGTTCCTCGGCGCAATGATCGTCGGGCCGTTCGCGGCGTGGGTACTGAAGCAGTTCGATAAATCGATTGAAGGCAAAATCAAATCGGGATTCGAGATGCTCGTTAACAATTTCTCTTCGGGCATTATCGGCGGGATCTTGGCGGTTCTCGCCTACGCGGTCGTCGGGCCTGCGGTACAAGTCGTCAGTAAGCTGCTGGCTTCCGGCGTTCAAGTGCTGGTGGATGCAGGGCTGCTTCCTCTTGCGAATGTGCTGATCGAACCAGGCAAGGTGCTGTTCCTCAACAATGCCATCAACCATGGCGTGCTAAGTCCGATTGCGTTGGAGCAAGCTTCCAAAACGGGCAAATCGATTTTGTTCATGTTGGAGTCCAATCCGGGTCCGGGCCTTGGTATTCTGCTCGCCTATTGGCTCGTCGGCCGAGGTGCCGCGAAATTGTCGGCTCCTGGCGCAGCGATCATTCACTTCTTTGGCGGTATTCATGAAATTTACTTCCCGTACATTCTCATGAACCCGCGTTTAATCTTGGCGGTGATTGCCGGCGGCGTGACAGGCACGTTCACGTTCAGTTTGTTCGGAGCAGGGCTGGTGGCTCCACCATCGCCGGGAAGTATTTTCGCCTATATTGCGATGGCGCCAAAAGGCGGCCTTCTCTCTATCTTCACAGGCGTCATTACGGCGACAATCGTTTCTTTCGTTGTGGCAGCCCTCTTGCTGAAAACAGGCAAACAAGCGGATGACGAAGACAGCTTGGAGCAAGCTCAAGCGAAAATGAAGGAAATGAAGATGAAGCCAGGAACAGCCGCAGCATCCAACACAACAGCGGCAACCGACGCAACGGCAACGGCGACTCCATTGAAAGCGGCGGCCGATGTGCGCAAAATCGTGTTCTCCTGTGACGCAGGCATGGGATCAAGCGCGATGGGCGCTTCCATTCTAAGAAAGAAAATGAAGGAAGCAGCCGTCGATGTCACCGTCATCAATACCGCGATCAGTGAAATTCCGGACGACGCCGACATCGTTGTTACGCACAAATCGTTGACAGATCGGGCGCGCAATCAGGCGCCGAAGGCGGAACATATTTCGATTGAGAATTTCATGAAAAGTCCGGAATATGAGACGCTTGTCAATCGGTTAAAAAGTTAATACACCTGTCTAACGCTGGCGATGCCGGCGTTATCTCCATTTTGATACGAGGAGCAGACCTATGAGCCTGTCACACAGGCACCGTCAAATTTTGGAGTTGCTGCTGAGTCGCAAAGACGAAATTACAGCCGGGGACATTGCTGCGGAGATCGGCATAAGCTCGCGAACCGTACATCGGGAGCTGTCGGAGCTGGAGGCGATCGTGGCGGCATCGGGATTGACGTTGCACAAAAAATCGGGAAAAGGCATCCAGCTTCAAGCGGACGATCCAGCCAAACTGTCATTGTTCAAGATGAAATTGCAGAGCTTGACAGCCGTTGAGTTCTCGGCCCAAGAACGCAAACTGTTTATTCTCTGCACACTGTTGGAGGAAGAAGAACCGGTAAAGCTGTTCACCCTATCACATGAGCTTGGAGTGACGATTCCGACGATTACGCATGACTTGGATGAGCTGGCGCCTTGGGTGTCAAGAGCCGGTCTTGTTCTCGTCCGCAGAAGAGGCTACGGTGTTGGCTTGAGCGGATCTGAGAAGAACAAGCGCACGATGATCTCGCATATGGCGAGAATTTACTTGGACGAAGCCGATTTATTCGGGAAAACGGACCCTTCGCCCGCGCCGGTCATCGCCAAGCTGCTGGAGTTGATCGGCAAAGATCATTTCACACAGGTGGAGGCCGCGCTCTGGCAAATGGAGGATGAAGGGCTGAACGAGCTTTCCGAAAATGAGTATACGAACCTGTTGATCGATATCTCGATTGCCATAGCGAGAATCATGAAAGGCAAAACCATGGATGCTCCTGCGGTACATCCTGCCGGCCGTCAGAGCGAACTGTCCGCGCAGACGATCCGCCATTTATCCCAACAGACTGCGACAGTCTTTTCTGACGCTGAAATATCTTATATCGCCGGACTTCTGGCACAGAAGAACACGGAATATCCGAACCAGCTGTTGCCGCTCAAAGAGCTAAATTATATGGATATCATTTGGAAGCTGATCCAATGCATGGAAGACAAGACCGGCATCCGGCTCAGCACGGACCGCTCACTGAGAGAAGGGCTGCTTGATCACTTGGAGCCTGCGCTTACGCGCATCAGGAACGGAGTCCCCATTCGCAATCCGCTGCTTGCGCAAATTAAGCGGGACTATGAACCGCTATTCGAAGCGATCCGTCAATCCGTTAATGCGACGATTACGGACATCACTGTGCCTGATGAAGAAATCGGCTTCCTGGTGATGCACTTCGGCGCTTCGATCGAGCGGCAGAAACAGTTCCATCGCAATGTAAGAGCGATACTTGTGTGCACGAGCGGAATCGGGACGTCCAAAATGCTTGCCGTCCGGCTGACCAAGGAGCTGCCTCAGATCCAAATTCTCGGCTACGCCTCCTGGTTCGAAGCGGCCAGGATTCCAGAATCCGAGTATGATTTGATTATTTCCACGATCGATCTGCCTTTGAGTGAAGATCGATATATGAAGCTGAGCCCGCTGCTGACGAAGGAAGAAGCGGAGCGGCTGCGCAGCTTTATCCAGAATGTGACGCTGCAGAAAGACCGCCAGCCCAAACAGCAAGAGGAAGAAGCACAAGAGGATGAAGCTAAATCAGATCGGCTCCGCCGTATTCAGAATTATGTCAATGAAATTGTGCGGATTATCGATCATTTTGCCGTACACCCGCTTGTCGGACCTTTCGATAGCTTGCAAGAGACGCTTCGGGTCGTCTGCGAGTATGCCCGCCAATCGGACTATATCGAGGAAGTTGAACCGATTGTTCAGCTCTTGTTGGCGAGAGAACGGCAGAGCAGTCAGGTCATTCCGGACACAAGTTTGGCGCTGTTTCATATTCGAAGCGAGCAGGTCAAGGTGCCGTCGCTTACCCTTTTTCGGTTGGAGGAAGATTTGCTGCTGGATCGTCTGGAGCCTTCGGGGGTTAGGCAAGTGCTGCTGATGCTCGGGCCCAGAGAGCTTTCCAAGGAAAGCCTTGAGGTGCTCAGCGAGATCAGCTCCTACCTGCTAATTCCGGCGATGATCGACTTGCTTAAGGCCGGCAGCGAACACGAGATCAAGCATTTTTTATCCCAAGAGCTTGCCGCTTTTTTAGAGAGTAAATAAAACCAGGATTGGGGAGAACCTACGATGAGTATTTTATCCATCAACAAAATCAAACTGAACGCGCAGCCTTTCAATAAAAATGAAGCGATCATTATGGCGGGGCAATTGCTTGTCGAGGCCGGTCATGCGTCGGCTGCTTATATCGATAAAATGCTGGAGCGCGAAGAAACGCTGTCCACGTACATGGGCAACGGACTAGCGATTCCGCATGGCACGCAGGATTCCAAATCGCTGATTTCATCGACCGGTCTGTCCATCGTACAAATTCCGGAAGGCGTAGACTTCGGTGACGGTGAAAAAGCGACCTTGGTGATCGGCATCGCCGCGGCAGGCGACGATCATCTGGATATTTTGACCAACGTGGCGATGATTTGTTCCGAAGAAGAAAATGTGGAGCGCATCATGAAAGCGTCCACGCCTGAGGAAATTCTGAACATTTTCGAAAGCGGGATGGCGTCATGAGAGCGGTTCATTTTGGCGCAGGGAATATCGGCAGGGGCTTTATCGGGCTGATTTTATCGCGCGCGGGTTATGAAGTTTGTTTTTCGGATGTGAATGATCGCCTTGTTGAACTGCTTCAGGAAAAGAAGGCGTATACGGTTCGTTTGGCGAATGAGGCACAAGAGACTTTTCATGTGACGAACGTTACGGCCATCAACGGCAAAAATCCGGAGGATGTCGCTGAAGCTGTAGCGGGGGCAGATCTCGTGACGACGGCCGTGGGCGTCAATATTTTGCAGCATATTGCCGCTGGCATTGCAAAGGGGCTCGAAAAGCGCGTGGCGCGCGGCGCCGCGCCGCTGCACATCATCGCCTGCGAGAATGCGATCGGCGGCAGTACACAGCTTAAGGCACACGTATACAGCCACCTAAGCGAAGATATGAAGGAGAAAGTGAAGGCGTCCGTGGCGTTTCCCGACGCAGCTGTCGACCGCATCGTGCCGATCCAGCATAATGAAGACCCGTTGGAAGTGCAAGTAGAGCCCTTTTACGAGTGGGTTGTGGATGAATCGCAGATGCTGGAAGGGTTCCACCGGATCGAGGGGATTCATTATGTCGAGGCGCTTGAGCCGTATATTGAACGCAAACTGTTTACCGTTAATACAGGGCACTGCGCAGCGGCTTATCTCGGTCATGTTCGGGGATTTGCTACGATTCAGCAAGCGATGGCGGATGGGAATGTCGCCGAGCAAGTGAGGCATGTGATGGAGGAGACAGGGGCGCTTCTGGTTCGGAAGTATGGCTTTGATGCTGCCGAGCATGGGACTTATATTCAAAAAATTATTCAACGTTTCATGAATCCGTACTTGATTGACGAAGTTGCGCGCGTGGGCAGATCGCCGATCCGCAAGCTGTCGAGCAACGATCGTCTCGTTCGCCCGGCGCTGCAGGCGTACGAACGGGGAATTCCCGTCGTTTATTTGCCGAAGGCGATGGCAGCGGCCTTTCTTTTCGATGACAAAGCCGACGAGGAAGCCCTGCAAATTCAAGAAGACGTGCATCAACTCGGAATTGACCGCACGATTACCAAATATACATCGATTGATGCCAATCATCCGTTACATGCCGAGATAAAGAATCACTTTGAACGGTTAACTATACAACCTTAAGGAAGGGGAGTTCTACGATGGCGAAAATGATTACCAAACGGCTATCCGGCATTGCCGCTTCCCCCGGTATTGCCATTGCCAGAGCATTCCGCTTGCAGCAAACGCATTACGTGCCCGCCGCAGATAAAGTAGCGGACGCTCAAGCGGAAACGGCTCGCTTTCGACAAGCGGTGAAGGAAGCAGGCGAAGAACTGGAAGAGATCCGAGCCTTAACCGAGGAGCGGATGGGCGCGGCGAAGGCGGAGATCTTCGAAGCGCATCTGATGCTGCTGGAGGATCCCGATTTAATTGATGCAATCATCGAAAACATTGAGAACGAGAGCATGAATGCCGAGTACGCGCTTCATGAGGTAGCGAACGGTTTCATCGACATGCTGAGTGCGATGGACAACGAGCTGCTGCGAGAACGCGCTGCCGACGTGCGCGATGTGTCGAGCAGAATCATGAGCAGACTGCGCGGCGAGACTTATGCGGCGGTATCGGCAATTCAGGAGCCGTGCATTCTCATCGCCGACGATTTGACGCCTTCGGATACGGCGCAGCTAAATCTCGAATATGTGCTCGGGTTCGTCACGGTCATCGGCAGCCGGACGTCCCACTCGGCAATCATGGCCCGTTCCCTTGAAGTTCCGGCCATTGTCGGCGTCGGTGAAGGCGCCGCGGGCATTGAGATGGGGACCATGATCGTCATGGATGCCGTGGAAGGCACGGTCCTTATCGATCCTTCCGAAGCGGAGCTCGACGCCTACCAGGCCCGCAAAGCGGCGTATGACGAGCGGCGCCAGGAACTGCGCAAGCTGAAGGACCTCCCGACGTATGCAAAGGATGGTCACCGGGTCGAACTTGCCGCGAACATCGGCAGCGTGGAAGATTTGCAGAAGGTGCTGGACAACGGAGCCGAAGGCATCGGCCTGTTCCGCACCGAGTTTCTTTACATGGGACGCAACGCACTTCCAAGCGAGGAAGAGCAGTTCCAGATCTACAAGCACGTCTTGGAGCGGATGGCGAATAAGCCCGTCGTCATTCGCACGTTGGATATCGGCGGCGATAAAGAGCTTCCGTACTTGAAGCTTCCGGCCGAAAGCAATCCTTTTCTTGGGCTGCGAGCGGTTCGCTTGTGCCTGGATCGCCAGGACTTGTTCCGGACACAGCTGCGGGCGTTGCTGCGTGCAAGCAGCTATGGCCAATTAAAGATCATGTTTCCGATGATCGCTGTGGTGGAAGAGCTGCAAGCGGCGAAGCGCCTGCTGCAGGAAGAGAAGGCGAAGCTCGTTCAGGAAGGCGTCCCGGTCGCAGACGACACCGAAGTCGGCATCATGATCGAGGTGCCCGCTGCCGCGCTTGCCGCCGATTCGTTGGCGCAGGAGGTCGACTTTTTCAGCATAGGCACGAACGATTTGATTCAATATACGATGGCGGCGGATCGCATGAACGAGAACGTCTCCTATTTGTACCAGCCTTGCCACCCATCCGTCCTGCGTTTGATTCGCATGGTCATCCAGGCGGCGGAGAAGGAAGGCAAATGGGTGGGCATGTGCGGCGAGATGGCCGGCGACCCCACGGCGATTCCGCTTCTGCTCGGCCTGGGGCTGCACGAGTTCAGCATGAGCGCTAGCTCGATTTTGCCGGCGCGCGCGTTAATAAAAGAATTATCCCGGCAAGAATGGGCCGGTTATGCAGAGCAAGCGCTAGCCATGGGCAGTCAAGCCAGCATCCAAGCATTTGTTAACCACAAGATCAAGGAGTGACCGACAATGATTTCTCAAACTTTTACAATCCTGAATCCATCCGGATTCCATGCCCGTCCGACCAAAGCGTTCGTGCAGGCGGCGAGTGCGTTTCCCTGCAAAATCAACGTCAGCAAAGGCGGCAAAAAGGTGAATGGCAAAAGCTCACTGAGCATGCTGACGCTGGGTATTCAGAAGAATGAAGAAGTGACGCTGGAAGCGGATGGTGAGCAAGAAGAGCAAGCCGTCCAGGTGCTCGGCGAGCTTCTAAGCAAAATTTTCGAAGAATAGCATAGCTGCATGAGAAAAGCCGCCGATTTGGCGGCTTTTCTATATTGGCGTTGGCGAGCGGATAGTGGTGCAGGAGTTGACCAATTTTGCGCTTGTCGGGCTGACCGTGATATTCCGTAGAATCAGCTATCGCAACATCGGCAGTGGATACTCATGCTACTATGACTATTATTGACTATTATGGGTGTGGACGTGTAAGCGGTGCTAGTGCGGCTTCAAACGTGCGCTTCAGGAAGGTGTGAGGGGGGAGACAGACGGATGCCTGCAAAAAGGCAGGAATCTGCCGCAAAAAGGGCGATCTCGACATAGATTCCTGCGAAAAAGCAGTTTTTTTCGGATGTGACCGCCCAAAAAGAAGGATCCAGCCCCAAATTCCTGCCATTTCGCAGGCTTTCCTCGAATCAGGCAAGGATCGAGGAGGATTCCTGCCTTTTTGCAGGTTTTTGATTTTGACGAACATATCGGAGCCTTGTCGCCGAAATACCTCCGCCATTTGTCTTTTCATCCCCTCGCAGCTCAAGCCCCATGCGGGCTATGCAGCCGCCGGTTACTCGTGACGATCGTTTGCTTTTGGAACTTGAGCGGATCGGGTCGACGTCGCGCATAAACATGGCCAGGCGCACGCCCCGTCTATTTTTCCGCTTTCAGTCCCTGTCCAAGCCCTTTCAGGAAGGAAATGCCGAATCCCAGCGCTCGGTTGACGTCGGGATCGTTCATCACTTTGACAAGCTCCAGGAGGCTGACTTTTTTATCCGATTCCAGGCGCTCTTCGGCAGCGGCCAGTCCCGATGTAACGCCGTTCAGCAGTTTCTTGGTTAAGGCAGGGTCCAGCTCGGATAAGACGCCTGCTGCGCCCATCAGGTTGTTGATGGTGTTTGTCACGGGTTTGCGCGCAGCTTGGCCGATCAGGATTTTGGAGATAGGGCCTTTCGCTTTCAGCAAAGACTCGGCGGCTTCCAGGAGGCCGCTCTCGTGGAGCTCCTTGATGATGTCCAATGTCTTTGTGATTGCTTCGCGATTGTCAGCCAACTCCGCGGAAAGCTGATCAAGCGATTGCTTTTGGCGTTCTTCTTCGGTTGGAACGTGTTTGTGAATGGTAGAAGTAGGCTTAGCCATTCTTCGACCTCCTTAATTTTGATCTACTAAGCTTACGTAGCCGGGTCTGTTCCATTTGCGCGCTGCCTCTACTCCGTTTTGAGGATGGCGCTTTTTATTTCTCGGATTAATCGAAGGCAGCGGATTGTCGCCATCTATCTCTAGAACTTGCATCCGCACCTTGACCTGCTTATAGGCTGGCGTATGCGTAATCACATCGACAGCTCCGCCGGTTAATAAATTAATCGCGGTATCGGGACTGCTGGAGTGCATCGGCACGTAAATATCGTTGCCTTTCACCCGGTCGGTGACAACGACTCTTAGCTTGATGGCCCCATAAGGCGATTCCAGGCGAACCAAGCTTCCATCCTGAATGCCTCGCGCTTTGGCCAGCTCATGCGAGACTTCTACGAACACTTGTGGAAGCTTGAGCTGAATGCCGGCCGACTTGGAGGTCATATTCCCTTCATGGAAATGCTCCAGCAATCGTCCGTTATTCAGCGTCAAATCGAACTCGGTGGGGAAGACGGTTGGCTGAACGTAGTCGAATCGCGCCAGGCGCGCCTTTTTATCCGGAAAGTTGAAGCCATTCGTATGAAGCAACGGCGTATTGGTGCCGTCCGGCGATCCCCAATGAAAACTGTTCCAGCCTTCCAACAGATCGTACGTACATTGTGAGAAGAAGGGTGTGAGCGAAGCCATTTCTGCGAAAATCTCACTCGGATGGCTGTAATTCCAATCAAATCCCATCCTCTTGGCGACTTGGCTGAAGATCCACCAGTCGGGCTTGCTCTCACCGAGCGGTTCCAGGGCTTGATATAACCGTTGAACGCGTCTCTCTGTATTCGTGAACGTCCCTTCTTTTTCTAAAGAAGGAACGGCGGGCAGAACAATATCAGCGAATTGGGCTGTTGTGCTGAAGAACACATCTTGAACGACCAGAAAATCAATGCTCGCAAGCATCTCTTGGGTATGATTGGAATCCGCATCCACCCAGGCCATTTCTTCTCCGGAGATATACATGCCCTTTAGTTCGCCTCTGGCGATCGCCGCTAACATTTCAATGTTATCGAGGCCGCGCACACCGGGGATTTCAACACCGTAGGCTTTCTCGAATTTCGCTCGGACGGCATCGTCAGACACCTTTTGATAGCCGGGAAAAATGTCCGGCATCGTTCCCATATCGGATGCGCCTTGCACGTTGTTGTGTCCGCGAAGCGGGTAAGCGCCAGCGCCTGGTCTCATCATGTTGCCTGTAATCAGCAGCAAGTTTGCAATGGCGGAGGAGGTGTAAGAACCGGCAATGTTCTGTGTGACGCCCATGCCCCAACAAATCGCGGTGCCATCAGCCTCGTGAATCATATGTGCCACTTGAATCAACGTTTCCTTCGCAATGCCAGTTTCTTTTTCGGCAAAATCCAGCATATACGGTTCGATTTTTTTTAAATAGTCGGAGTAAAAGTTCACATGCTCTTGAATGAAGGCCGGATTATGCAAGTTGTTATCAATCATATATTTCGCGATGGCCGTCAACCAGACGTAGTCGGTTCCTTGCTTGGGTCGAATGAACAGATCCGCTCTTTCCGCCATTTCATGTTTACGCAGGTCGACCGAAATCAACTTTTGCCCATGCAGTTTATGGGCACGTTTAATACGTGTAGCCAGCACTGGATGTCCCTCAGCAGGCGCACACCCAATAAGGATGACGAGTCCTGCTTGAGCAAGGTCTTGAATGGTGCCGCTGTCCCCGCCAATGCCAGTCGTTTGCTGCAAACCCCAGGAAGCCGGCGACTGGCAATATCGGGAGCAGTTATCCACATTATTGGTCTGAAATACTTGACGCGCCAGCTTTTGCATTAAGTAGTTTTCTTCATTCGTATATTTGGAAGACGAGATGAAACCAAGCGCATCGCCGCTGTATGTATGTTTGATGGCGCTCATTTTGCTGACCATAAGGTCCAGCGCCTCTTCCCAAGTCGCTTCTACGAAATGGTCGTCTTGGCGGATCAGCGGTTTCGTTAAACGCTGCTCGCTGTTGACGAAATCCCATCCGAATTTCCCTTTTACACAGGTAGAAATGCCGTTAACCGGACCTTCCGAAGGCTGGATCTTCAAAATTTTCCGACCTTTGGTCCACACTTCAAAGCTGCAGCCAACGCCGCAGAACGTACAGACGGTTTTTGTTTTTCTGGTACGGGTCTCCCGCATGGAAGCTTCAACTTCGGAAATGGCGAAGATCCCGCTATAACCAGGTTCAACCTCTTTCATCAAGCTGATCATCGGGTCCAGCAAATCTTTCTGGATCCCGCTCATAAAGCCGGCCTCGCCCAGCATCGATTTTTCCATTAAGGCGTTACAGGGGCACACCGAGACACACTGGCCGCAGCTAACGCAGGAGGACTCGTTAATCAGCGTACCCTCATCCCAAATGACCCTCGGACGCTCCGCTTCCCAATCAATGGAAAGCGTCTCGTTCACCTGCAGGTTCTGACAGACTTCCACACACTGGCCGCAAGCGACACATTGATTCGGGTCATACCGATAAAAAGGATGCGACATATCCACTTCGGATGGATCGACTTTCGGTTTGTACGGATATTTTTGATGTTCAATTTCCATTAACTCTGCGGTATTGTGCAAGGTGCAATTGCCGTTGTTGTTGTCGCAAACCGTACAATACAGCAGGTGATTCTCGAGCAAGCGATCCATCGCTTCGGTTTGCGCCTCTTTGGCGCGGGGGGACGACAATTCGATGTGCATGCCGTCGGATACGATGGTGGAACAGGAGCGCAGGAGTTTTCCATCCGCCTCTACAATACAGGTGTCGCAGGTTTGAATCGGGTCGACTTCAGGCACAAAACAGATTTGCGGATGCGGAAGTTTGTTGTGATTAATCGCTTCCAGAATCGTCGAACGTCCTTTCACCCGGTATTCAGTGCCATTGATTGTGATGCTGACTGTGTGGTTGTTCAAGAGACGGGCTCCTTTCAGATGGGGATGGGGATGAAAAAATCCACCATAAACATGAACGTTTGTTTAAACAAACACTCGTGTTCATGGTGGATTAGTTGCCAAGATCTATGACTTGGGGGCCAAGCCGCCATACGGATATTCATAAATTGCAATGAAAAACATTTCACTTGGGAGTCAATTCATCTAATATTGTTACTATAGCCTGATTTTATGAAAACTTCAACTATTGACAATTGGAATCGTTGCCGAGATCTACGAAAAGGAAGGAGCTGCGCATATGAGCAAATCCGTTGAGGTGTCACGTCCCATCCTGCGGTACGAGCAGGGGAAAGTTCAACCGATCAAAGATCGAATTGTTACCGAACATCCCGTCACCATCAAAATCAATACGCAGGAATTTGCAACCATGGTGTGTACGCCAGAGCACGTTGAAGATATGGTTATTGGCTTTTTGGCTTCCGAAGGAGTCATCCGCAGCTATGACGATATTGAGGAGATCTGGTATCAGGAAAGAGAAGGCCAGGTTCATATCAAAACGCGCTGGATCAATGAATTTTATCAACATTTCCATTCCAAACGCTATATTACCTCTTGCTGCGGAAAGAGCAGGCAGGGCTTTTATTTTGTCAATGATGCGAAAATGGCCAAAACGATGAGCAAGGAACATGTCAAAGTAACCTGTGAGGATATCCTTAGGCTAATGCGGGAGATGCAAAGCTCCTCCAAGACGTTTCAAGACACAGGAGGAGTCCACAATGCCGCGCTTTGTGATAAGGACACGCTCATGTTGTCGCGCATGGACATCGGCAGACATAATGCGCTGGATAAAATATATGGCCATTGCTTAAAAAATAAAATCAGCCTGGATGGCAAGATTATCGTATTTAGCGGCCGCCTATCTTCGGAGATATTATTAAAGGTGTCCAAAATCGGCTGTGAGATGGTCTTATCCAAATCCGCTCCGACCGAGCTTGCCCTGCAATTGGCTGAAGACTTGGGGATTACAACGGTGGGCTTCATCCGAAATGAATCTTTCAATGTGTATACACATCCTCAAAGGATTACAACAGAACCGCAGGCAGCCAGCGACTAGCATTAATCGCAACAGAGCGTTATTTTTACCGCATTCGAACAGGACATCCCGCTCCCGCAATCGTTTATCATGAGGGAGACAAAACGATTCCAGCTGAATCAAGCGGAGGGCTGCTCATGTTGAAAATAGCAATTATCGGTGCCGGAGCGATTTCAACTGCTCATATTGAAGGGTATCTGCAATTCAAGGATCGCTGTTCAATTGTGGCTATCAGTGATGTTTACACGGACAAAGCCGAGGAAAAAGTAAAAAAATACGGGCTTGATGCGAAGGTCGTCAGCGATTATAAGGAACTGCTGCAAGGAGACATCGATCTTGTATCCGTGTGCACGCCCCCTTATCTGCACGCGGAGATCGCGGTTGATTTTCTCTATGCAGGCAGTCATGTCATCATTGAAAAGCCGATGGCGGCATCGCTGAAGGAATGCGATGAGATTAACGAGGCTGCGCGCAAGAACGGCAAGATCGTATCGGTTATCGCGCAGAATCGGTTTAGAAATCCGATGATGAAGCTGAAAGCCGTGCTGGACAGCGGGCTGGCCGGCAAAATTGTTCATGCGCAAGTGGATTCCCACTGGTGGCGCGGCCATTGCTACTATGATTTATGGTGGCGAGGAACGTGGGAGAAGGAAGGCGGGGGGCCAACGCTGAATCATGCGGTTCATCATATCGATGCACTGCTGTGGATGCGGGGACGTCCGAATGAAGTTCAGGCTTTCATGAGCAATGTTGCCCATGATAATGCAGAGATCGAAGATTTGTCCATTGCCATGCTGCGTTATCCGGACGGTACGCTGGGCCAGGTGACAAGTTCGGTTGTCCATCACGGCGAGGAGCAGCAGATTATTTTCCAGGGCTTGGACGCTCGTATTTCCGCGCCATGGAAGCTTAAGGCATCCCTGTCCGCATCCAACGGATTCCCGGAGCCGCATGCGGAATTGGAAACGACCATTCAGCACTATTACGATCATCTCCCGAATCTTCCTTATGAAGGGCATACGGCACAAGTCGACAATGTGTTGACAGCCATCGAAACAGGAGCCCCCGTGCTTATTGACGGGCATAGCGGTCGAGATACGCTTGAACTCATTACAAGTATCTACAAATCGGCGAGCACGGGAGAATGCGTCAAGCTCCCGCTAGAGCCGGACGATCCGTTCTATACGCGCGAAGGCGTGCTGAAGCATGCAACCCATTTTTATGAGAAGAACAGCCACGTGGAGAACTTTACGGATACGGCAATCACGACCGGCAGGTTTGCAGGAGGGAATAACTAAGATGGATAACAAAAATGGCATGTTCTATGCCCCGCAGGGCAAGCCGAATCGGGTCTGTTCACCGGGAGAATTCAAATTCGCGGCCGTTAGCCTGGACCATGGACATATCTATGGCATGAGCAATGGGCTCATCGAGGCCGGCGGGGAATTAATGTGGGTGTATGACCCGGACCCGGCGAAAGTAGCTGCGTTTCAGGCGAAGTATCCAGGTGTCAAAGTGGCCCGCTCCGAGCAGGAGATCTTGCAGGATAGCTCCATCCGCCTTGTGGCGGGAGCCGCGATCCCTTCCGAACGCTGTGACCTGGGGCTCCGCGTCATGTCGCATGGCAAAGACTATTTTACGGATAAGGCACCGCTAACGACGTTGGAACAACTCGACCTGGCGAAAAAGAAGGTTGCGGAAACGAAGCAAAAATATGCGGTTTACTACAGCGAACGGCTGCATGTAGAAAGTGCCGTGTATGCGGGCCAGTTGATTGCGCAAGGAGCGATCGGTCGCGTCGTGCAAGTCATCGGTCTGGGACCGCACCGGATTAATCACGCGAGCCGGCCTGAGTGGTTTTTTGACAAGGAACGGTTTGGCGGCATTCTTTGCGATATCGGGAGCCATCAGATCGAACAGTTTCTGTTCTATACCGGTGCGCAGAACGCGCAGGTGGCTCACAGCAAAACGGCCAATTACCATTACAAGCAGTATCCGCAGTTTGAAGATTTCGGCGATGCGACGTTAATTGCCGACAATGGGGCTACAGGCTATTTTCGAGTGGACTGGTTTACGCCGGAAGGACTTTCCACATGGGGGGATGGGCGTACGGTCATTCTCGGCACGGACGGTTACATTGAATTACGCAAATATGTGGATATCGGCAGACATCCGCAGGGGAACCATGTGTACCTCGTCAATGCGGAAGGAGAACATCACTTGCATGTATCGGGGCAAGTCGGTTATCCGTACTTTGGGCAGCTGATCCTCGATTGTATGAACCGAACGGAAAACGCGATGACGCAGGAACATGCCTTCAAGGCTGCCGAGCTAAGCGTATTGGCACAGCGCCAAGCCGTGCAGGTAGAGTAATAAAGAAACCGCTCCTGACGTGCATGAAGGTCATTGCTGACTTCTGCACAGAGGGGCGGTTTTTTCATTTGGTCCATCTTTTGCGGTATTGGTGCGGCGTCGCGCCTTTTCGGGATTTGAAAAATTTGCAGAAATACGAGCAATTCGTAATTCCGATGTCTTCAGCGATTTGTGCAACCGGCTTATCCGTTGAGGTTAGCAGCAGCACGGCTTGATGGATTCGCCGAGTGGCGATGTATTCCGTGATGCTGATGCCGACCGCTTCCGTAAATAGATGCGATAAGTGAAAACTCGACAGGTGCAAATCGTTTGCCATGTCTTCCAGATGAAAGGGCTGCCTGTAGTGCTGCTCAATCCAGTTCAGGATTTGTTCGACATGATGGTTTTGACGGGTACGGTAAGGTTGATCCTCAACTTGCTGGTTCTGCCACAGCGCCTTCATCGAACGAAAAACAAAGACGAGAAATAAAGAGATTTCTTCGAAACGTTCCGCTTCGGATGACGCAGACAACTTGACGCTCAGGGATCGAAACAAACTCACAATCTCATGCTCATCGTCAAGGCCGTATAGGCAAGGAGCGGGGAGCGCGTTTGTACAAATATGTTTAAAGAACGCATGGAGCGCAGGCCATTGCTCAAAATAAGCTTCAAATAAGGTCGGTTCAAAGATGGCGACCGACCGTTCAAACGTCATCTGATCCGAATAGTCGAGCTGCAGATGGTGAAGCTGATACGGCTGGAAAATGCAGAGCATGCCCGGCTTAATTTCATAGCTGATGTTATTGACGATCATGGTTCCCCGGCCTTGATGAATGAACAATAATTCCGTGCCGCGATGCGAATGGAACGTTTCTTTGTGCTGATTATTTACATTCAATCGTCGATAAGCAAAATAAAGCGGCCCTTCGTTTAACTCGGTTACGCCTCTAACTGTTGTCACATGGATCCACTCCTGATGAACGAGGATGATGTAGTTACACTATAACGAATACCTAAAAAAATTACAAAAGAATCTAAAATGACAGCCGTTAAATTATCCTCTGTAAGCCCTTACAATGAGAAAGAAAAAACAATAGGCTTTTCGGGCCAAGAGAGGGGGACGCAAACCGCATGAAGACGCTAAAGCGAATCGCACTAGGAATCGACAGTGTGTTCGAGAATTTTGCCTTGCTTGCCTTAACTTCCATGACGATCATTGTAACGATTCAGGTCATTACCCGCAAGCTGTTCAACTTCGTATTTTTCTGGTCGGAAGAAGTGACGCTGCTGCTGATGGTGTGGTTTTCCTTCATGGGCATCGCCATCGGGTTTCGGGAGAAGCTGCACATGGCCATGGACAGTGTGACCAAGCATTTTCCGGCCCGCGTGAACCGGGTGCTGGATAAGGTCATTGATATTTGCATCTTCTTGTTCGGGCTGTATTTGCTCGTGAACGGCTGGGATTTTACGGTGCTGATGAATGAATCGATCATGCCTGCCACGCAGCTGCCGAACAGTGTGCAATATGCCGTGATGCCGTTGACAGGCGCTATGATCTGCGTCTATGCTTTCCTGCAATTCATCGGCGTGGATACGAAGCGGCATCATGGGATTGGGGAGGGAGACGAATGAGCAATGCACCGGCTATCGCAATCCTGTTAATTTCTTTCGTGGTGCTGATCGTGCTGCGCTTTCCGATTTCCATTACATTGGCGGGCTCGACGCTGATCACACTCATCTATCTCGACATTCCCTGGGTCGTGGTCGGGCAGCGGATGATTCAGGGCATCAACTCGTTCCCGCTGCTGACGATCCCGTTCTTCATCCTCGCCGGACAGATTATGAGCGCAGGCGGCATGGCGCTTCGCCTCGTCAATCTGGCGCAGCTGTTTGTCGGCGCCGTCCGGGGCGGTCTCGCCATGGTGAACTGCGTCGCCTGCATGTTCTTCGGCAACATCTCCGGCTCGGCGGTGGCGGATGTGTCGTCCATCGGCTCGGTTCTCATTCCGGCGATGAAGAAAAAAGGCTACGACGCCGACTACGCCGTTGCCGTGACGACGTCGGCCTCCATTCAAGGCGTTGTCGTGCCGCCAAGCCATAACCTCGTGCTGTATTCCATCGCAGCGGGCGGCGTTTCGATTTCCGGCCTGTTCCTCGGCGGCATCGTGCCGGGCTTGTGCCTGATGTTTACGCTCATGGCCGTTTCGTATGTCATCGCGGTCAAGCGGGGGTACGCCAAAGGCGAGCCTGTCAAATGGGCGGATGTGCCGAAAATCGTGCGCGACGGATTTCTTTCTTTGCTGACAGGCGTTATTATTTTAGGAGGCATCTTAAGCGGCTGGTTTACCGCTACCGAATCCGGCGCGATGGCGTGCGCGTATGCGTTCATCTTGACCTTTTTCGTCTACAGGGACGTCCCGCTCAAAGATTTTTACCTCATTCTCAAAAGAACATTTCGCACGGTCGCGATGGTGCTGTTCTTGATTGCCGCTTCGGATGCCTTCGGGTGGATTCTGGCTTATCTCAAAATTCCTTCGCTCGTCACCGATCTGTTTCTGCATATCTCGAGCAATCCGATCGTCATTCTGCTGCTGATTAACGTGCTGCTGCTGCTGCTCGGCTTCCCGATGGATATGGCGCCGATGATTCTCATTATGACGCCGATCCTGCTGCCGGTCGTCACGTCGCTGGGCGTCGATCCCGTGCATTTTGGCATCATTCTTATCCTGAACTGCGGCATCGGCTTGATTACGCCCCCCGTCGGAACTGTGCTGTTCGTCGGCTGTGCAATCGGCCGGGTGTCCGTCGATCAGGCGACGAAAGCGTCGTGGCCGTTCTTTATCGCGATGTGCGCGGTGCTGATGCTGATCACTTATATTCCGAGCATTTCGCTGTGGCTTCCGCATTTGATTAATGGCGGTTGAGGCTAAAATAATTACAAAAACATATAAAATGAGTCCCGTATGAAATGAATGCGCTTGCAATTATACTGGAATACGACAGCGAGAGAAGCGATTGCGGTTAACTATTTGTTAAAGGGGAGAAGGATATGAACAAAAAGGTGATGACAGGATCAGTTGCATCCCTGCTGTTGGCGGGCATTGTGCTTGCAGGCTGCAGCAGCACGTCGACGACAGGCGGCACGCAAACGACAGGAGCGGCGAAAACGGACGACAAGAAGCCGACGCTCACCATGCGACTCGCCGATACACATCCTCCGGATTATCCGACGGTGCTCGGGGATAAGAAGTTTGCCGAGCTTGTGAGTCAGAAATCGAACGGACGCATTAAAATCGACGTCTTCCCGTCGTCGCAGCTTGGGGAAGAGAAGGCGGTTGTCGAGCAAGTGCAGCTCGGCGCCATCGAATTTACCCGGGTCAGCACCGGCGTCGTGGCCGACTTCAGCAAGGCGATGGGCGTGTTCAGCCTCCCGTATATTTTTGACAATGAAGAGCATGAGTGGAAGTTCCTGAACAGCGCGGACGGCAACAAGCTGCTTGACAGTCTGTCGGCTTCCCGGTTTATCGGTCTCGCCTACTACGATTCCGGCGCCCGCAACTTCTACAGCCGCAAGCCGCTGACGAGCATTAACGACCTCAAGGGGCAGAAGATTCGCGTCATTCAAAACAAGATCAACATCGACCTGATCTCGGCGCTTAATGCCAGCGCGACGCCAATGGCTTACGGCGATGTGTTCAGCTCCTTACAGACGGGCGTCATCGATGCGGCAGAGAACAACTGGCCGAGCTACGATACGTCGAACCACTACACAGTCGCCAAAAATCTTATCCTCGACGGCCACCAACGGGTGCCGGAAGTGCTGATGATGAGCAAGGTGGCGTTCGACAAGCTCCCTGATGAAGATAAGAAGATTATGAAAGCGGCAGCGCAGGAATCCGTGCAGTATCAGCGCGACGAATGGAAGAAATTCGAGAAAAAATCGGAAGAGAAGATTCGCGCAGCAGGCGTGACGATCACCGAGGTGAAAGATGTAAAGCCTTGGCAGGATGCGGTCAAACCAACGATTGAGAAATATCGCGCCGAATATAAGGATGAATTGGCAGCTATCGACAAGGCTAGAAAATAATCATAAAATAGAGCGAGGGGGCCGCGGATTGAACTGGCTCCCTTTTTTAATCAGGCGAGGGGGAGGCGAGGGGAGTGCAGGGCACATGGAAATCGGTTTATCGGCGCATTGTGCGAGCGCTCCTGCTGCGCGATCTTCCGCTCACGAGCAAGCTGCTCGTGTATGCCGGTCTGCTCATTGTCGTACCGATGTGCTGCATCGGCTACGTCTCCTATCTCCGCTCCTCGGAGGTGCTGGAGGACGAAGCCAGGCAATACAGCTGGCAAATTATTGAACAAGTAAACACGCACGTCGGGTATTACGTGAACGATTTTGAAATCAGCATCCTCAAGACGATTAACGATCCGGTCATCAATGCGCTGACGAAGATCGGCAGCCGAGAGGAGCTGGAGGCGAGCGGCATGGCTGACAACGTGAAGCAAGTGCTGCGGCAGGCTGCGTATTCGCGATCCGACGTCTCCAATATTACCGTGGTGTTGGACAACATCCGCACTTTCGACGTGTGGACGGCTCCAAGTGTGCTGGCGGCAAAAGACATCCAGCATGAATACTGGTACGGGACCGTGTCCAAGGGGTATGAATTTAAAATTTTTACCCGGGTCATTATGATCGACGACCGCAGGGAGCAGGTGATTTCGATTGCCAGACGGCTTATCTCCCCGCAGACGCTGCAGCCGATCGGGATGATTGTCGTGGATGTGAATTTTAAGCGCTTCCAGGAAATTGCGGAAAAGGTCACGATCGGCCGTACGGGCTACATGTACATTCTCGATTCGGAGGGACGGTACGTGTACCACCCGAACCTCGGATCGTTAGGGCTGCCGGCGGAGTTCGAAAACTTGCCGAATATTCTCACGAACGAAAGCGGCTCGTTCGTCACGGCGAGCGGCCCTAAGCGGCTGCTGACGTATGCGCATTCGTCTTTTCTCGGATGGACGCTTGTTACGTCCATTCCGTACGCGGAGCTGCTGCAGGGCACGGCGTACATTCGCCATACGATTTTCCTCACCGTCTGCCTTACCTTGCTGGTGGCGGCAATCCTCGGCATCGGGCTCGGCAGCAGTATCATTCGCCCGGTGAAGAAGCTCGCGCGCTATACGAGGCGCGTGGAAGCGGGCGATTTTAGCGGGTCCGTGGAGCTGGAATCGAAGGACGAGATCGGCATGCTGACGCACAGCTTCAACCGCATGGTGGGCCGGCTCAAGGATCTGCTCGACGAAGTCTATTTCTCCAAGCTGCGGGAGACGGAGCTGGCGCTCAGGCAGCGGGAGATTGAGCTCAAAGCGCTGCAATCGCAGATGAACCCGCATTTTCTATACAACTCCCTGGAGACGATTCGGGGGATGGCGCTGGAGCAATCGGCGGATTCGATTTCCGACATTGCCGGCTCGCTGGCCCGACTTCTCCGCTACAATCTGAAGATGACGTCGCAGACGGTTTCGTTAAAGGAAGAGCTATATTACGCCGAGGTGTACTTGCGCATCCAGGGCTTTCGCTTCGAGGATAAGCTTCAGGTGGAGATTGAGGTGCCGGAATGGGCCCAGAAGCAGCCTATCGTCCGCTTTTCCTTGCAGCCGCTCGTGGAGAACTGCATCGTCCACGGCATTGAGCCTGCGCTCGGTATCACACGCATTCGCATTACCGCTTTTGAAGAAGGAGCAAACGTGCTGGTCGTGATGATTAAGGATACCGGTATGGGGATCCCGGAGGAGAAGCTGCGAGAGATTCGGCAAAGTCTGCTCGACAAAGATATTATGCACGGCGGGCCGAGCATCGGCATTGTAAATGTGCACCGAAGAATTCAATATTTGTTCGGCGAAGACTTCGGTTTGACCATCGACAGCCAATTGGAGCGGGGCTCGGTTGTTCAAATTCGCCTGCCGCTCACGGTAGCGGTGGAAGAGAGGGGGAGTCAGGATGTATAACGTGCTGCTCGTGGAGGATGAACGATGGGTACGCACCGCTGTCCGGCGAACGATCGAACGGACGTCGCTGCCCTTCCAGGTCGTGCAGGAATGCCAGAACGGGTTGGAAGCGCTCGACTGGCTGCACCATCAGCGCGCGGATCTCGTGCTTGCGGACATTCGCATGCCGGTCATGGACGGCTTGACGTTCCTGTCCCAGCTGCGCGAGCGGGATACCACGACCTCGATTGTGCTCGTCAGCGGGCACGACGATTTCAAATACGTCCAGCAAGGGCTGCGGCTCGGCGTTTTCGACTATATGCTGAAGCCCGTCGAGACAGAGGAGATGCAAGCTTGCCTTCGCAAATGGATGGACAGCGTCGGCAGTCAGCGACTCGAGGCCAAGCCCGAGGCAAAAGACGCGGCCGAGTTGACGCCGGTCGAGCGCGTGGTGCAGCTCATTCACGAGCGGCTGCCCGGTGAGATTACGTTGACCGACGCGGCGGCGGCCGTACATCTGAACCCGAGCTACGTCAGCCAGCTGTTCAAGCAGCGCATGAACCAGACGTTCGTCGATTATGTGCTGCACGCCCGCATGGGCGAGGCGGAGCGGCTGCTGAAGCTGACGTCGCTGCGCATCTCCGAAATCGCAGATCGGCTCGGCTACACGGACGTCGCGTATTTTAGCAATACGTTCAAGCGGATTAAGCAGTATACGCCTTCGGAGTACAGGAAGCGGTTGACGGAGGCGGGGAAGTAGCGGTTGAAGGAATCAGGCATATGTGTAGGAAGTCTAATTGCCCTTAGGGTCAGTTAGGCTTTTTGGCATTCACTTTGGCAACCGCCCTCCCCTGTTACCCTTCCCTAGCTGCAGTTATTGTGGGCAGTTTAAGGAGACGCTGTGTGTGCTTCAACCGACAACGGCAATAGGAGCGAGACGACATCAAGCAAGCTAAGCGGCTTCGCGTGCCCATGAACTGGAAAACCTCCAGTTCAAATCTCCGGGATACGGCATCCCGTGCAGCTGAGCTGGAAAAGCTCCAGTTCATTTCAGTCGTTTTCGGAGCAAGGCTGCCAAACGGGGCAAATGACCTGGAATAATTCCAGTTCAACCCTCCGATTTAGACGAAAATATGAGAATGGACTGGAGAAATTCCAGTTCATTTGAGAAGCGGACGCTGGGGAATCGGCATCGCATGCGATCTGCCATGCAGTTGCCGCGCATCCAGGATATAAAAAAAGCAGCTGATCCAGGCATGTCTGGATTGACTGCTTTTTTTAACCTAATTTTACAATATGTATAATTTCAGCGTGAGAAGGGAGGAGGAAAATACCCGCGTTCCACAGCATGTCCCACAAGCGCAGCCACCAACGCTTTCAAGTCGGGCAAGGCAGGCAGCGGGCCGGCTTTCCGAAGGGAGTCCTCGCAGCCGTACAGGTAAGGGGAGTGACGAACCCCGTCACCTTCCAATAAAGGAATAGCCAACTGCACGGCTTCCTGACTGATGCTGCCGCCTTCGGTCAACACCCACTTGTCAAACGCCTTCTGCGGTAAAAGGTCAATGCCATAGCCCAGTTCTCTTAGTGCTTCAATGATAGCGGGGAAACGTGCTTGAACCGGGTTGCATATGTGGTACACTTCGCCGAACGCCCGCTGTTTCATCAAGGCCGCCATAAAGCTGCTGACAAAGTTGATAGGAGCGACATCTACATAGGCGTCGACCGCAGGCGCTTTGCCTAACAAGAGGAACGCCTTGATCATGCGATAGAAGAAGTTCTCATGGATGTTGATCTGGAAGCGGCCCGTTCTGCTATCGCACGATAAGTTGCCGGCACGATAGATCGAACACGGCACACCCCTCGTTATCGCTTCAGCTACTGCTTTTTCGGCCAAAAGTTTACTGTTCGTATATACATTTTCCAGCTCTACGGCATAAAAATCCCGACTGTTCTGCGCTGCCCACTCCCAATGGCCTGACGCTGCCAAATCTTCGGGAATGCCAAGCGTTGAAATAAAATGAAAGGGGACGTTCCCCCGATCGTAAGCTAACTTCAGCAGATTTTGCGTGCCAATGACATTGGTCGCATAGAAATCGTCCGTATTGCCAAAGTGTCTCACATCCGCACCGGCATGAATAATGGAAGTGATGCGGGTGGAAACGATGCTGTATGCTTCCTCGCTTAAGCCTAATTTCTCTTGCACCAAATCGCCTTCAAGGATGAATATCCGATGCGCATAGTCAGCAAAGAACGACTGGCCAAAGTAAGCGTCCAAGGTTTCCCAGACCCGGGCAATGCCGTTCTGGCCAAATTTGCGACGGACGAGCAGGTGCAGGCTGGACTCGGTGGTCGTCAACAGTTCGTACACGAGATGCGAGCCCAAATACCCGGTTGCCCCGGTGAGCAGGATGTCCGAGCCTAGCCCGTTCTCCCCTTGAATCAGTGCCTTTGGCAGGGGAGGAAGCTCTACAAGCGTTCGATACTCGGAGATCGGCGTATCTTCAGCATTGCTTTCATCGGTGAGGGTTGACATGCAGTCGGCCAGCGCCTTGACCGTTGGATGTTCATACAAATGATGCATCCTCAAGTTGAAGCACATCTGTTTTAACCGTGACAGCACCTTCATTACGCCGAGTGAGTCTCCGCCAATTTCGAAAAAGCTTTCGCTGCGGGAGATCCGGGCAATCCCTAAAATATCCGACCACACGGAGGCGATGGCGCCCTCAACGTCCCCGACAGGCGCTTCATAAGGGAACGCCGTTTCCGCAAGCACGCTGTTGTCCATCGTCAGCAGCTTTTTCCTGTCGACTTTGCCTGTGGGCGAGAGCGGGATCTCCGGCAGACGATAGAAAAAGCCGGGAATCATATAAGAAGGAACGAATAATTGCAAATGCTCCCGTAACTCCCTGCTGGTGACGTGTGATTTCTCGGAATAAAAGCAGGACAAATGCTTAACGGTATTGTTTTCCTGGATGGCGACGACGGCGGCATCGAGAATAGCTGGATGCTTGGACAGCGCATTCTCAATCTCGCCGATCTCGATGCGAAAGCCACGCAGCTTCAACTGCCCGTCCTTGCGGTATTGGAACTCAAGACTGCCGTCCGGCAGCAGTTTAACGATGTCGCCCGATTTGTACACCTTGGCTTTCGGATCGCTGCCGAACGGGCTGGACATGAACACTTCGTTCGTTTTATCCGGAAGATTCAAATAGCCTTGTGCGATCGCAAACGTTTCAATGTACAGCTCGCCTTCTTCGCCGATTTCCGCAAGTGTGCCGTCTTCCTTCACCACATAGACTTTGTAATTGCCGATCGGATAGCCGATCGGGACGGTGATCGACGGGCTGTTCCAGTAGTCGGTGATCTTAAACGTCGTGGTCACGACCGTGCATTCCGTCGGGCCATATGCGTTGACAATGACGGTGCCCAGGCCGAATTTGTCCTGGAATTTCCGAACATGATCGGAGAGAAGGGCTTCTCCGCCGACCGTAATATTTTTGACCGCCCGGAAGGCAGTTTCAGGGTTAGCCAGGTTTGCTTCCGAAAGGCGATTGAAGACAGAAGTGGGAATACATCCTATGATAGTGACATTTTTCCTTTCAAGAAGCGACAAAAAAAGCTCCGGCGTCAATTGTTCTTCCTTTGTCAGAATCGCGAGCGTCGCTCCGTTCAGCAAGCAGTTGAACGTATCAAGTATCGAAGCGTCGAAGCTGAAGGTGGAAAACTGGGTAAGCACGTCGCTGCTCGTAATCTCTAATTTCTTGGCAAACGTATTTGCCAGATTCACGACCCCTCGGTGCGCAATCAGCGTGCCTTTCGGATTCCCGGTGGAGCCGGACGTATAGATCACGTAGGCCAAATCGTCCGGCGCGATATCCGCATCCTCGAAGCGGGTTGTACCCTCGGAGAAGCAGGTTTCCAGCGATACTGGCTTCTCAATATCGAGCGCATGGCATAGTTCGGCTGCACGTTCAGCATATCTCTCTTTGATAATCAACTGTTTGCAGCTTGCGTCTTGTACGATATACCGATTGCGTTCAACGGGATGTTCGGGGTCAATCGGGACATAGGTGCCGCCCATGCGTAAAACGCCGAGGATGGAAATGACCGTTTCGGGACTACGCTCCATATAGATGCCGACAAAATCGCCTTTTTGACAGCCGGCGTCCGTCAATGCGTTGGCAACCTGGGCGCTTTTTCCGAACAACTCCTCATAGAGAAGCTCCGTATCGCCGAAAGAGATAGCGACTTTCGTCGCATACCTCTCTGCTGTACGCCGGAAGATAGAGGAGATCGTTTCGGTCGCCGGATACGCTTCATCGGTTTGATTGATTCGGCTGTAGATGGATGGGGTGTTCTTGACGAGATTAAGCATAGTCTCTCTCCTCTTTATTTCTCTAATTTTTCATCTCGATTTCAAATTTGCCAACCATATGGCCTAACTGTTCTGCAACGGTAGAGAGCTTGCCGGCATAAGTGGAAATGCTCTGCAAGGAGGATTCCTGCGTCAATACCGAATCCATAATTTTGCTTGTGCTGTTTGCGGTTTTCCTTGAGATGCTTTCCAATTCGCCCATCATGGCTGTCACTTGCTCTGTACTTGCAGACATCTCCTGAGTAGCGGATGAAATATCCAGCACTTGATGCGAGACGACCTGCGAGGCTTCCCAAATGTTGTTGAACGATTCGCCGGTGCTTTTGGCAATGTCCAGTCCTTTTTCGGTTTCGTCCGTCCCTTTCGTTACGTAGGTTACGGCGCTGTAGGTCTCCGCTTGAATGTCGGCCACAAGTGTTTCAATCTGGCTTGTCGAATTTTTTGATTGCTCGGCCAGCTTGCGGACTTCATCGGCAACAATCGCAAAGCCTCTGCCATGCTCGCCGGCTCGGGCGGCTTCAATGCTCGCATTAAGCGCCAGCAGGTTGGTTTGAGCCGTGATGTCTTTGATAAGGCTGAGGATGTCGCCGATTTCGCCCGATTTGGACTCCAACAGCTTGATTGCGCTTGCCGTAGAAATCGAATTTGTATTAATAAGTCCCATTTGATCCGAAATGCTTTGAGCTGCCGCATTGCCTTCCTCGGACAAGTTTTTCATATCTTGTGATGCATGGGCCACTTGACTTGCGTTTTGCGCGATGGCTTGCAGCGAAGCGGCAATTTCCACGACGGAACGACCGCATTCTTCTGTAGACGTTTTTTGCTGGTCGACATGCGTATTCATGTCCCGGATTTCCGTTGTGATGAGTTCGAGGCTGCGTCGGTTGTCTTCCGTGATGCCGGAAAGCTGGTTAGATGTTTCGGCCACATGGGTAGCGGTCGTCTTGATACTCGTTAAAATGTCACGCATATTGGCAAGCATCGCATTGAATGTTTGATTCAATTCGCCGAAGCCGCCTTTTTCCTCAAGCGTAAAATTGAACTTGCCGTTCGAAGCTTGCTCGATGCCACGCATCAATTGATTAATCGGCATGAGCGTACGCTGCGCGACAAAGTATTGGGCACCACCGCAAATGACCAAGGCGATCAAGAGCAGGATAATCGAGCTCAGCAGGAACGATTTTTGGGCTTCAGGAATCATTTTGGCGTTCACATCCACAGCAAAGTAGGCCGCCACATTGCCGCTATCGTCCATAATCGGGTAAAGAACACTGACCCAAGTACCGTAATCATCGCTGTAAAAAGAAGTGAAGGTTTCGGTTTTGGTTTTCAACATGCTTCTTAAACCGTTGGCAATTTCTTT
Source organism: Paenibacillus whitsoniae (assembly GCF_003955665.1). Lineage (GTDB taxonomy): Bacteria > Bacillota > Bacilli > Paenibacillales > NBRC-103111 > Paenibacillus_E > Paenibacillus_E whitsoniae. The sequence goes on along the minus strand of NZ_RXHU01000022.1, from coordinate 35,038 downwards.
CGGCTGCTCGTACATATCCCCGATTTTCAGGCCTGCTTCTTGAAAGGCCTTTACAACGTGACTAGGGAATGCAATCAACGATGTTTTGTTGCCGTCCTGCAGCTCAACACCGAATATGTAAGCCTGCGCGACATTTGCATTGAAGGCGGTGTAGCTGTCAAACAGCTTGGTTAATCTCTGTTGCTCGCTGGCATCATACTTTTTATCGCTTAACGCGCCTTGAACATCTTTGTATGTGATGCCTTGGGCCCACACGGACGTCATATTATGGGTTTGCTCTCTGAGCGTTTTGGTTAATAGATTACTTTGAAAATAAGCGCTGACAGAAATCAGCACCACGCCGATGACAAGTAGATTCAGCATGGAGAATAGTAGGTTTTTGCCGAAATAGTTCTTGGTTTTCAACTTCACTGCACTCCTTAAACGGTATTTGAGGTGACTTGCCAACTGGAAATTCGGGAAATTCCTCCAATCTTCAACAATTTTTTCAGGCAGCGACATAAAAAAAAGCCTGTCCCATGAGCTCGGGATAGGCTTGCTATCACAAACTGGCGGTTTGGCAGCCGTAGCTTTGAAGCTTTAGGCCCATAACTTTGCGCCCTTACCTTTCGATAAGTTTGCCATTTGCAGTTTTTTTTGCCTGATAAATTATAAGTATTATAAATTACCAGAACATTCCTGTAAACACCAGTAATTTAGAAGATTTGTAAACAAAGAGTGAAAACGGTTTCTTTTTGGCTATAGATAACTGTTGTCAAAATCTATACAGTTATGATAAGGTTGAATCACAGAGATAAGGATTTTGGATAGGGAAGAAGAAGAGGAGAAACTGTGCAATGACTACAACTACAACGAATAATCAGCATGCCGTCAGGCTAGCCCTGCTGCTCGGTTTATTTTCCACACTCGGGCCTTTTACCATCGATATGTATTTGCCGGCTTTCCCACAGATTGTGGAGCAATTCGGTACGACAGCCTCACTCGTACAACTCAGCTTGACCGCCTGTTTGCTGGGGCTTGGCGTCGGTCAGCTTGTGATGGGCTCGCTAAGCGACGTCCACGGCAGGCGCAATCCGCTGCTCATCTCCATGGCTATTTATGTCGTCGCCTCATTAGCTTGCGCCTTCTCGCCTAACATTTGGACGCTAATCGCATTTCGGCTCGTGCAAGGCTTTGTCGCTTCAGCGGGGATTGTCATTTCGCGCGCCATTGCACGCGATCTGTTCAGCGGGCATGAGCTTACTAAATTTTTCTCGCTGCTCCTGCTTGTCGGGAATTTGGGTCCGCTCGTGGCTCCGGTGACCGGCAGCGGTGTGCTCTCGCTTACGAGCTGGGTCGGTGTCTTTATCGCGTTGTCGCTGCTGGGCATTTTCCTGCTGGCCTCGACCAAGTGGGGGCTGAAGGAGACGCTGCCTGTGGAGCGCCGCAGTCCAAGCAATTTCATGCAGCAGCTGAGAAACTACGGTTCGCTCTTGCGCGACCGCACGTTTACCGGTTACATGCTCGCACAGGGGATTATGATCGCAGGCGTTTTTGCATATGTATCCGGAACGCCTTTCATTTATCAAAATATTTATGGAGTTTCGCCTACCGTCTTCGCTCTTTTGTTCGGCTCTAACGGGATTACCTTGATCATCGGTTCCCAATTGGTTGGACGCATGGCACACCGCGTGTCGGAGAAGACGTTCCTGGTGTTCGGCTTATGGTTGGCCGGTGTCGCGAGCATCGCGGTGTTGTTAGTAGCCTACTTCCACGGCCCACTGTACGCGTTGGTTATTCCGCTCGTGTTCTTCGTAGCCTCCATCGGGATTACCTCCACAGCGGCGTTTCCGTTGGCGATGGAAAGCCAGGGGCATATGGCTGGCAGTGCGGCTGCGTTGATGGGCGTCATTCCGTTTTTGCTCGGCGCCGTCGTTTCACCGCTCGTCGGGATTGCCGGGGAAGATACGGCTGTTCCGCTAGGCGTGCTCATTTTGGCGACGAGCACTGCGGCGATGATGTCGTACTTCCTTTTAGTGAAGAAGGGGGCGCGTCAGGAGGCTTGACGTGTATTTAATTTCATCTTGTTTTTTTCATAAATTTCTGGCAAAATACAAGTAACTTTTCGGTATGTGTAACTGGCGAAACGTGGAGTACCACGAGGGAGCACATACGTCATACGGCCGATCGCCTGGGCAGAGGTAAGGGGAACCATTCTCCTTGCCTCTTTCTGTTTTTATCACGGTGGGAGGATGAGAATGATGAACAATAGTCCAATCATACTAGACGGAAATTGCGTCGCTGCGGAAATTAAAGAGAGGTTAGCGCCACGCGTTGCCAAGCTTGGGGCAAATGGCATTGTGCCGTGCCTGGCAACGATTCTTGTCGGAGACGATCCGGCGTCGGCCACGTACGTCCGGATGAAGGGGAACGCGTGCAAGCGTCTCGGGCTTCGCTCGATCCGGATTGATCTGCCGTCCGCAACCACGACGGAGGAACTGATCGCCGCCATTCGGGAGCTGAATCGGGATCCGGCGGTGCACGGGATTTTGCTCCAACACCCGGTGCCTGGTCACATCGATGAGCGTGCGGCATTTGACGCCATCGCGATGGACAAAGACGTCGACGGGGTGACGACGCAGGGCTTCGCGCAAACCGCCTTCGGCTTCGCTGCGTTCCCTTCTTGCACACCGGCTGCGATTATGGCGATCCTGGCGTATTACAAGCTGCCGGTTGCCGGCAAGCATGCCGTAGTCATCGGCCGCAGCCCGATTCTGGGCAAGCCGGTGTCGGCAATGCTGCTGAACCAGGATGCGACGGTAACGACCTGCCATTCCAAGACCGAGGGTCTCCCGTCGTTTGTGCGTTCGGCCGATATTGTTGTGGCCGCGGTCGGCAAGCCGAATTTTGTGCGAGGCGATTGGATCAAGCCGGGCGCGGTCGTGTTAGACGCGGGATATAATCCAGGGAATGTCGGCGATGTGGATTACGAGGCCTGCCTGCCGCAAGCCTCTGCGATTACCCCGGTACCGGCGGGTGTAGGGCCTGTCACCATCGCGATGTTAATGAAACATACCGTGGATGCTGCGGAGAAAGCGTCGGGAACTAATTGAATTTTTGGACGTTTTCCATGCGAGGCAGCCTCCCGCTCTTCCGGAAATTCTCCATTCACTTCCCCGGGCTTTATGAGTAACATAAATAAAGAAAACATATCTTATTTTTAATTTTTGTGATAATCTAAATTATTATAAATTTTGAGGTGAAGATGAATGCAAGTAACTGATGTCCAACAATCCGCATTTTCCAGAACAAACCCTTTCCCGGCGAAAGTTCTCAAGAATGTTAATCTGAACGGAGCCGGTTCGAATAAAGAAACGCGACATCTTGAACTATCGCTCGCAGGTTCCAATCTGACCTATCTTCCAGGCTATGCGCTGGGAATTGTCCCTCAAAATGATCCGGAACTCGTCGCTGCGCTGCTGGAAGCTGCCCAGTTAGACGGTACGGCGTCCGTTAGCATTAATAAGGAAGGCGACACGCTGTCCCTGCAAGATGCGTTAACGAATTACTTTGAAATTACGCTGTTGTCCAAGAAAATTTTGCAGCAAGCCGCGTCTTTCACCGAGAACGAAGCGCTTAAATCGCTCTTGTCGGCTGAAAATGCCAACCAATTGAAAGAGTACACCAATGGGCGCGATTTGCTGGACATGGTGCAGGACTTCGGGCCGTGGAAGCTGTCGGCGCAAGATCTCGTATCGCTGCTGAGAAAAATGACGCCGCGCCTCTACTCCATCGCGAGCTCCATCGCCGCTCATCCGGATGAAGTGCACCTCACGATCGGCGCAGTGCGCTACAACGCTCACGGCCGCGAGCGCAAAGGCGTGTGTTCCGTGCAGGTCGCCGAACGCGTTCAGGAAGGCGACACGCTGCCGGTGTTCGTACAGCTCAACAAGCATTTCCATCTGCCGGAAGCAATGGAGAAAGACATTATCATGGTCGGCCCTGGCACAGGCATTGCGCCGTTCCGTTCGTTCATCGAGGAGCGCGCGGTGACCAAGGCGACAGGCAAAGCATGGCTGTTCTTCGGCGACCAACATTCCGCGACAGACTTCCTGTACCAGGAAGAACTAGAAAAGTATCAGCAAGACGGTGTATTAAGCCGTATTGATGCCGCGTTCTCGCGCGATTCGGAGCAGAAGGTGTACGTACAGCACAAAATGCTGGAGCATAGCCAAGAATTGTTCGCCTGGTTGGATAAAGGCGCCTACTTCTACGTCTGCGGCGACAAGACGAACATGGCCAAAGACGTTCATGAAGCACTGCTGCAAGTTATCGAAAAAGAAGGCGGGCTGAGCCGCGAAGCGGCGGAAGCGTACTTAAGCGAGATGCAAGAGCAAGGGCGCTATCAGCGCGACGTATATTAATGATCGAAGAGTGACGGATGCCGTATATACGGATATCGCGTCGCTCTTTTTTCTTCATGATTCTTTTAGTCTAGCAGGATGATGCCCGTTAAGCAGTTATGGTAAACTAGAGGTAATTCTGACAAGGGGTGAGGCAGATGTCCGATCAAGACGAGCTTTCGCAGCGTCGAAAAAACAAACTCAAACTCATTCAATTCAGCAAAGATGATCAAATGCTGGTAGAATCGGAGAAGCCGAAGGAGACCTTTGCGGACGTAGGGGGACTGGAGGAGGTGAAGAAAAAAATTCGCATGAATTTTATTCTTCCACTCAAGCAGCCCGAAGTGTTTGCGGCCTATGGCAAAGAAGCCGGGGGAAGCTTGCTGCTCTACGGGCCTCCGGGCTGCGGGAAGACGTTCATTGCCCGGGCGGTTGCCGGCGAGATTGATGCGAATTTTATGCATATAGAATTGCAAGCGATTCTCTCCATGTATGCAGGGCAGAGCGAACATAATCTGCATGATATTTTCGAAAAAGCCAGAGAGAATAAGCCTTGCGTTATTTTCATCGATGAGCTGGACGCGATGGGCGGAAGCCGGCATCAGATGAGACAGCATCACGACCGGATGCTTGTCAATCAACTGCTGCTTGAGCTCGACGGGCTGCAGGCGAATAATGATCAAGTGTTCGTCATTGGCGCAACGAACACGCCGTGGTATCTCGACTCTGCCCTGCGTCGGCCGGGGCGGTTTAATCACCTCGTGTTCGTACCGCCGCCGGCGGAAGCGGAACGTGAGGCCATTCTTGAACTGAAGCTTGCCGGCAAGCCGATGGGCAGCTTAAAGTTGGCCAAGGTTGCTGCGCAGACGAAGTTGTTCTCGGGAGCGGACCTGGAGCAGGTCGTCAAGGATGCCGTAGATTGTGCGATGGAACGGACATTTGAAACGGGCGAGATTCAGCCGATCAGGCAAGAGGATCTGCTGGCGGCGGCCAAAGCGCGCAAATCGACGACGCTGGAATGGTTCGCGACGGCGAATAATTATGCGACGTTCAGCGATGTCAATCATGACTACAAAATCGTGCTTGATTACATCAAGCAGCACGGCATTAAATAGTCGGCGGAGGTGGAAACGATGATAGCCGATCCGTCGACACAAGCGGCGTATGCCGCAGCTTTGCAGCTCATCAACTGGAAGCGGTATAAGGAAGCGCTCGCGGAATTGGACAACATGTTGCAGCAAGATCCTGAGGATCCTGACGTGTATGCGCTGAAGGCCCGCGTGTATCTTAAGCTGAGCGATTATGACAAAGCGCTTTACCAAGCGAAAGAGGCGCTCAAGCGTAATCCGGAGCATCCCCATGCCTGGATCGTTCTCGTTGGGGTCTATTACGAAACGGATAATGAACGCGAATTTGAGCGTGCCCTTCCGGAAGCGCAGCGCGTCGATCCCTATGAGGCGCATTATTTTTTTCTGAAAGCGAATCGCTTAACGAAAAAAGGCAAGTTCCAGGAAGCCAGAGTGCAATTGCTCCAAGCCGTGGAGCTTGAGCCGGAAGCTCCGTTATACTTGGCTATGCTCAGCTATCTGGAAGCGCTTCTGGGGGACGATGACGCTTCCAAGCGATTGGAGCGCCAAGCCATTCAATACGATGCGGAAGCTCCGCTTGTGCTGCTCTATTTGGCTTGGGCGGCTTCCCGTCGCGGAGATTACGATAAGCAAGAGTCATATATGCGTACGGCTGTACGCCTGAATCCCGAATCCAAGCAGTTTCAGGATGAATATCTGGAAGCGCTGCAGCATAGCAACCGCGTGTATCGCATCTTCCTGGCGCCTTCCCGGCTTATTCGCAAAATGAAGCCATGGCAAATTTGGGTCGCCTGGATTGCCGCGTGGATCTTGTTCAAGCCGTTAATTCTGCTGTTTATCCTGCTGTATGTCATTACCCACTGGGTGACCAAAGGCATCGTGCATGTGCGCGTATTCGGATGGAGACGCAGAGGATAAAGGAAGAGAGACGCGCCGTCTGGTTGGACGGCGCGTCTCAATCTAATGCAGCGAGGGGCCTTGCTGCGGTGCGATGGGATGCGCTGGTTTACGTGGAGCATGTGCCTCGAGCCTGGAATCCGAACCCCGAACCCCGAACCTTCGAACCCCAAAGCCCAATCCGCGATCCGCGATCTGCCAACCCCGAACCAGCCCCCGGAACGGGAACCTGTATAACCTACATCAAACTCCTTAAATTTTCACCATCACAGGCGAAATCCTGCAAAACCTACATCAAAAATACGAATCCAGCCGCATTTTAGCCCCTTTTTGAGAAAATCACCAAAATTACATGTAGGAAATGCAGGAAGTGCACCTGCGTAACAGGAAAACTGCCGATTTTCATGTACAAAATGCAGGTTCATCAAGATTCACAGCGGCTCCCACTCAAGCGTTTCGCAAATCTTCGCCGATAATAGCACCGTTGAGCGTGGAGACAAGTTGCTGCTGCTTACTTCATGTTCACATTGTTCACCGAGCGTCAGCTTGGGCAGAATCAGCTGTTACGAAAAAGGCAGCCGCATATTTGGCACACCTGTCGCACAGTAGGCTAGCAGACTAAGCCAAAAACGCCTGCAGCAGCGTGCGGAACGTCGGCTCCAGCGACTGGGCCATCCGCTGAAAGCCAAGATCTGTCGGATGCACGCCGTCGACCGTGCAGTCGCTGAAGTCGTCGCCGAGCAGCAGCGAGCCGTCGTAGAAGTGCAGGTTGCGGTCGCCCGCCGACTGAAGACGTTGGACGGTGCCCCGCTGAATGTCTCTCCGTATTTCGTGCAGGCGCAGCACCTGCGGATCAAACCGCTCCTTCGCGTAGCGAATTTTGGAGACAACCAGAATCGGCGTTTCCGGGTGGCGCTCGCGTAAAATGCCGATGAAGCCCGGCAGCGTATCAGCCATCCCTTCGGGGGTGACGTTCGCTTCATAATCCAGTACGAACATGGCGGGATCAGCAATGCCCGCGATCGTTTGAGCAACCTCGGGTTCGCCCTTGCCGTTGCCGGAGAAGCCGAGGTTCACAAAGGTCATCGGCAGCATCCGGCTCAAAATGTTCGGATATGCCATGCCCGGACGGGAGGCGCAGCCGCCTTGCAGGATCGACGTGCCGTACAGCACTATGGGCTTGTCGCTCGCGAGCGCCGGCGCTGCGCTCAGCTCGGCATCCGGCTCGAGGCCGATCCAGACCTCCTCGACGCCTTGGTACAGCGGGAAATACAGGTTCACGCAGAACTCCCGCTTTTCGTCCCAGTTATAGAAGGAAGCTTCGTACGCATCTTTCGTATGATCGAAACGCGCTGTCGTCCAGAACTGCTCCTCGCCCGGTTCGCCGAGATAGCAATCGAAGCCGCACTGTCCCGTGGCGGGCATGTGATACATATTGCCGGGGCCGGTCAATTTGACGCGAATGGACAGCTTAGCCGAGTTGGTGCGGAAGCGGATTTTGCCGCCGGCGGTGCAGTTGGCCAAGCTATCCACGGCAGAAGGCAGCGGGTGTTCGGGAGCAACCGGCAGCCGGCGGTACTTGCCTTCATCTGCGAGCCAGGCGAAGCCGTCAATCCGAAATGGCGCTGCGAGCGGCGAATGCCAGGCCAGTCCCTCGTCTTGAACCTCTTCAATTTTCATATTTCGATCAAGCTGTGAAGCTTGGATCGAACGCGATGGTTGTGTGATGACGGTAACCTCCTCAACGGGAATTTATTCCTATGAACTTAACGTTAGCCTGAGTCAGGTGAGGTGTCAAGGCGGAATGCCATTCGCGGGTATTCGATCGGGCTGGATCGGACGCGTAAGAACAGCCGGGAAACGGTGCGCAACGAATACAGCGCCGGCGGATTTGTGGCGCATCAAACCGAAACCCTCGACCCGTGATGGGGGCGAGGGTTCTTTTGGTTGTCGACAGGACTTATGAAGCTGTTGCGAAATAAAAGAAAGTTCATTTTTGGTAATTGAGTATGCGTGATGCCGCCCTTAGCTCTGATGTTGACCGTGATGATGGTGAGTACCTTGCTGTCCTTGCGGCTGCGCATGTTGGTGCCCATGGTGATGCTGGATGTGCTGACCATGATGACCATGGTGGACGTGATGCGGATAATGATGTGGATGAACCGCGTGATGATGGTAATGATGCGGATAATAGGGCAGGTGATGGGCAGGAATGTAGACGAGATGATGCATCGGATGATGAACCGCATGATGCATGGGGTGGTAGCCGTGCTGAACATGTGGATGATAGGCATAGGGATGCGCAGGGTAGACGGAGTGAGCGGTCGTGCCCGGATAAGCGGCGGGTTGGGTGTACGACGAAGGGAGTGTTCCCGTTCCTGTTGTTGCGGCCATGCCCGGCTGCGCGAAGATCGGCATGTTATCGCCGGTTACGATTGGCGGTTGTGCGGCTGGAAGCGGCATGGGGGTGACGACGGCCGGCGCTTGCTGCACCGGAAGCTGCGCACCTCCCCAGACAGGTGACGGCGAGGTCATTTTGTGAGCCTCATTACGGGTGTTGGAAGCATACAGCGGAAGATTATCTTCCGTTAAGATTGGATGGTCAGTCATCGTGGTTCCCCTTTCGTTGCAAGCATACGCTATCTTATGCACCGAGTAAAAAAACGGGCACATGCGGAGCTAAATTTTTTCCACATGTATCCAGTCCCCAATTTTGGCGATGAGCGGTTGGTTGTACCGGCGCCTGGTCCATTGTGCAAAGTAAGCGAAATCCGGATGAACGAACCGATCTGTGAACGAAGCGGATACAGTGCTTTCCGGGAGGCGCTGCTTATTGAGAATCGTCATCACATCTTCTGCCGAAGCGACACCCAACCCATAGCCGTGTCCGAAAAAACGTTCGTCGTCCAGCATCACAACGTTCTCGCCCTTTGCCCACGGAATGGCCGGATCATAGTCCGGGTTCTGGACGTAGAGGATATCTCCAGCGACAGCTTCTTGGATAGGGCGGCGGTCGATCAGTTGGAGGTCGCGCTTGGCATTTTCATCGAACAAGAATAGATCGGTGAACAGCGCATCATAGTGGTGCTTTTCGATCGTGTCCAGAAGACCTTTATGCAGTACAACGATCACCGCCATGGAGCATTCGAACGCATAAGCCTTACCATTTGCAAAAATATCTTGAATGGCATCATGCGGCGATGCACCGCTTCGCAGCCTGAACTTTCCTTCTCTCGTCCGGTCCCAGTAGACCGGATTGCAGAAGGAATGCTCAAAATCGGCAAAATAAGCGCCGCTTTGGCTAAGCGCCCGCGCCGCCTCGACGATATTCGACCGCAAGGTCAACTCGAATAATAAAGTTGCCGCCGAATCGTAGTGATAACGCAGCGGACTATTGTGCTTTGTGCGAAAAACGGCGTGGGTTCTCTCCGTCAAGATTCCGGTTCCGAACGTAACTTTATTTGTACCTCCAACGACAATCATGTGCGTCTCCCCATTTGTGCAGGCTTTGCATGCGTTTATCTTTGCCTATTTTTATGAGGAGAGATGACGTTGTGTGCTTATGAGCAAATAAAAAAACTGCAGGAGCTTCTTAACGAAGCGGCTGCAGTTCTTTTGGCTTTCGAATAGGCTTTCTTTGATCCGGCAATTAGAAGCGGCGAGCGCCAGCGGAGCCGGACAGTTGCTGCTCAGCGATTTGCACAAGACGTTTGGTGATATTACCGCCGATGTAACCGGCTTCGCGCGTCGCTAGGTTGCCGTTGTAGTCAGGGTTAAGCTGAATACCCAGTTCTTGTGCGACTTCAAACTTCATTTGATCAAGTGCTGCTTTTGCTTGTTGAACTACCAATTGATTGTTGTTGTTAGCCATGGAATGAAACACTCCTTTTCTGTGGTGTTTTAGTATCATGCGCAGCATTTTTAAATCTATGCAAGGCTGGGACGAAGTTACGGGAAAATTTTTTAGTCCAGCGCTTTGCCCCTTTGCAATCAGATAAACGCACCCGCCCCTAAGTGTGGCGTGAGCCCTTTATTTTACATATTCCGTTCGTTTCCAGGAAAACATATCTCTAACAAATTTATCGGTTAACCGGGTGAAACTTATGTTTTCTTTCTTTCAATTTCTTTTCAAAGCGAGGCCGAAAGTGAGCCGCACGGCTGCCGGCCAATCCACTACCTATTCGTTCGTTCCCGAGCTTAAGCAGATGCAGCAGCAATTGCATACAGCCTTTCGAATGTTCCCGGATTTCGTCTCTCGAGAGCTGCAGACTGAGCCCACCCTTGGCATCTACTATTTAAGTAATTTGGTTGACGGCGATATATTGCTGCAAGAGCTGTTTCATCCTTTGCTGCAAGCGGTCGGTTCGATGACGCCTGAGCAGTTGGTGGCCTTGCTGCCGATCTGCGAGCCGTTGCCCGAGCCGGACTGGGAAACGATGCAGCAGTATCTATTGCGCGGCTGGACGTATGTTCACCTTGACGGCTCCTCTGTCGGCATCTTGGCCGACACGGCCAAAGTCCGCGAGCGGTCGCTGATGAAGCCGGAAAACGAAAGTCAAATTTTGGGGCCACAGATTGGATTCTCGGAAAGCTTGCAGACGAATATTGCGCTAATCCAGCAATATTTGCGTCATCCCGATCTTTGTGAAATCGGCATGACATTAGGGGACCTTACCCAGACGGATATCCGGTTGATCTATATCAGCAGCCGGGCGGACGCGGCCATCGTCAAGCATGTATATGATAAATTGCAAGACTTGGCGTTGGAAGCGCTGGTAGATACGACGATACTCGTTCAGTGGCTGGAGGATAGTCCCGGATCGATCTTCCCGCAGCTGATTACAACGGAGAGGGTGGACCGAGCCATCTTTCCGCTGCTTGAAGGTAAAATTGTCGTCGTGGTCGACGGCAGCCCTCATGTGATGGTCGCGCCTTCGACTTTTTTGGATTTTTTCAAGTCGATCGAAGATTATTATGCCAGATGGATCATCGGCCTGTTTCTTCGCGGGCTGCGGATTATTGCGATCGGCATTTCGTTTTATGCAACTGCCATTTATGTGGCGGCACTTACGTATCATTATGAAATCATCCCTCAAGCCGTGCTCGTCCCTCTCGCCCAATCGCGCGCCAGAGTGCCTTTTCCTCCGCTTGTCGAGGCACTTATGTTGGAAACAATTATCCAGCTGCTCAGCGAAGCAGGGGCAAGACTTCCTACCAAGGTCGGGCAAACGATGGGCATTGTCGGCGGTATCGTTATTGGTCAAGCCGCGGTGCAGGCCGGGTTTACGAGCAATATTTTGATTATTATCGTAGCTTTGAGCGCATTGTCGTCGTATACCACACCGATCCTTTCGATGGCGTTTACGATCCGTATCATTCGTTTCCCCATCATTATTTCCGCAGGCGTATTAGGGTTGTTCGGCATGGTGTTCAGTACGACGCTGCTAATTATTCATTTGCTGCAGCTATCGAGCGCGGGGCACCCTTATTTTTATCCGCCATATGCAATCAAGACGAAGAATAAGCGTGACGGCATTCTACGCATCCCTTTTCCATTGACTCCGAGGCGGTCGGTATTTGCCAATATGGCGGACAATCCGCAGAAGGGGAGTTCGGATATCGATGAGTAAATCGCGGCTGCCCTATATGTACAGCAGCTTTCTCTTGGTCTTCCTCATCCATGATGCCCAAGTGGGCGTTGGTCTTCCCGGGTTTCAAAGGTTTGTGTACAGTTATACCGGGCATGATGCCTGGCTGGCCGTTCTCGCGGTGGGCCTCGTCAATCAATTTGTGGTATGGCTGATGATCCGAACGCTCATGAAATTTGGGGATAAGGACTTATACGACATTCATGTCATGGTCTATGGAAAAGTGATCGGATTCACAATGAACCTTGTGTATATCGGGTATTTTGTGTTCGCCATGGTAATCGAACTGCGGAATTATGTGGAAATGATTCAGGTATGGTTGTTTCCGACCGTTCCGCAGTGGGTGCTGTCGCTATTAATAAGCTGCGCCGTATTCTATGGGGTAAGAGGAGGGCTAAAGACCGTCATAGGGACGAGCTTTGTCTTCACCTGCATGACGACATGGTTGGTACTGCTTCTCTATTTCCCCTTGCGGTATTCGGAATGGAACCGGATGCTGCCGTTAATGGAAGCCAATGGGGGGCAATTTGCAAAAGGCATGCTTGCCACCAGCTTCGCCATGATCGGCTTTGAAATCCTATATTTTATTTATGCCTATGCGAAGGAGAAATCGAAAGTTCAGCTTTATTCGCAGTTGGGACTCATGAGCGTCACGTTGTTCTATACCTCTGTGATGCTGGTGTCCATCGTATTTTTTAGCGGAGGTGAGCTGCTGAAAACAAATTGGGCTACTTTCACAATGCTGAAAGTGATCAAGCTTCCATTTCTAGAAAGATTTGAGTTTATTGGCGTTAGTTTATGGCTGATGGTGATCTTGCCGAACTTGCTGTTTTTTTGTTGGGCAGCTACCAAAGGGTTGAAACGCATTTTTTCCTGGCAGCAGCAATATTGGCTGTATCCGGTAATAGGCGTTGTTACTTTGGCGTCTTCGTTAATAAATACGCGAATTCAAATCTTAATGCTTAACGACTTTTTTTCCAAGTGGTGCGTATATCTTATCTACGCATACCCTTTGGTTCTCTATGCGGCTGCTTGCGTTTATGTTAAAAAGCGCAAAATGAGGTTGGGTACGGGAGAAGCGCGTTCATGAGAAAATTCAATATCATTTTCTTTTTGGTGGTGGTTATGTCCTTGCCGTTATCTCTGCACATGAAGAGAAATGTGCTTGAAGATTTGGGCATGACCATTGCTGCCGGGTACGATGATCTGGATGGGGAGAACATAAAAGCGACGTACATTCTGCATCAAATCGACCCCAATTCCAAAAGTCCGGTCATGCGGCTAACGTCCGAAGCGATCACCAGTAAGGGGGCGCGGGCAGCGGCCAACCGTAAATCGCATAAAAAAATTGTGTCAGGCCAATTGCGAGTGGCAATATTTAACGAAAAGCTGGCCAAGAAAGGCATTCTGCCGCTTGTGGATACGTTGTTTCGCGATACCTCCATTTCGAGTACGCTCTTTATGGCGGTCAGCAAAGGGGATGTGGAGGAAATTTTGATGCACCGGTATCCAGAAATCCCGGATGTCGGCGCCTACATTGTCGAGAACATTCATCAGAACATTATTCGGGAACAGTTTATTTCAAGTACGCTTCATGAATTTCTGTCGAATTACTATTCGCTTGAAGATCCGATGATCCCGCTGCTGGAACGCAAGGGGGATGCCGTCGAGCTTAGGGATGTGGCGGTTTTCCTCGGAGATCGCATGGTCGGAACGGTAAATCCGAATGAAACCTTTTATCTGAAACTGATTAGGGATCGCTATAAAGCCGGAAGTATTGAATTATCGCTCAATGCGGAAGACTTTAGGAAAGTTGCCCCACAGCTTGAAGTCAAGAAATTGCGAGTCGTGGTAGAGAACATTCAAAGCAATTCCAAGATAAAGCTCATCAGTCAAATGCCATTGAAATTTCGAGTAGAAGTTAAGATGCAAGGCATAATAACGGAAACTTCGGCTCAACTTGATCTTGGGAAGGCCGAGGTGATTGCCGTGCTTGAAGAGGCGATTAGCAAAAAGGCGGAAGCCGACGTGCAGCACTTGTTTCAAAAGCTAATCACGCTGGGATCGGATCCGATTGGCTTTGGCGAAGTGCTGCGCAGTCAAGTATATCATACGAAGCTAACAAGTGATGCGTGGCACGAGATGTACAAAACCGCCTCCTTCGACGTTCGTTTCAACACCCGCATAGCAAGGTCGGGGCAAGTGGAATAAGAGGGCAAGGGCTTCTCAGCGTTCAATCCGCTAGACGAGCCACCCGTTCTTCTCCGCAATCGCGATCGCGTCAATCCGATTCTTGGCATCCAGCTTCTGTAGAATTTCGGATACATAATTGCGGATCGTCCCGCTGGACAGGAATAGTTCTTTGGCCATTTCATTCGCGGACAGCCCCTGCGCGATCAGCTTCAGAATTTCCTGCTCTTTGCTCGTGAGCGGATTTTCCGTATCCCAGAACGTCAGCGCCAGCGCGGGAGATACGGCTCGGCCGCCTAGCTGAACAGTTCGCAGCGATGCACTCAACTCTTCAATCGGAGAGTCTTTCAGCAGAAAACCATGAACGCCGGCCCGCATGGCCCGCTGGAAGTAGCCGGAGCGGGAGAAGGTAGTCAGAATGACGACTTTGCAAGGGAGGCCGCTGGCTTTCACTTTCTCCGCAACGTCCAGCCCCGTCATCTTCGGCATTTCAATATCCAACAGGCAAATATCCGGCTGCAAGGCTTGAATTAGCTCCAAAGCTTGTTCGCCATTATCCGCTTGTGCAACGACTTCAATATCGTCCTCCAGGTCCAGCAATGCGCTGAGGGCGCCCCGCAGCATGCCCTGATCCTCGGCTACAATCACTCTCATGCTCGTCTCTCTCCTTATTGTTTAAACTTGGGGGTGACGGATAATTCGCGGAACCCGAATAATCAGCCGGGTTCCTGCGCCTCTACCTGTATGAAAAGTCAGCGTTCCGTCGATGAGCTCCAGTCTCTCTTTCATGCCGAGCAAGCCTCGCCCTGAGGAAGGAATATGCGGAGTCGCATCTTTGCACGGTTCGCCGTTGTCTGCAATGATCAGCGTCCAGTCCCCCGGCTCCTCCTGCAGGGAGACGGTACACAGACTGGCCCGGCTATGTTTCACAACGTTCGTTACCGCTTCTCGCAGGCACATGCCAAAAATATTGTGCACCATCGGCGGAGCCTGAAACTCATGAACATGCCCGTGCGTTTCAAACGCGATGCCTGCAGACTTTAAAATCTCACTGGACTGCGCAATCTCCTCCCGAAGCGAAATCGCATTCATACCGGAGATGAGCTCTCGGACTTGCTGCAGCGCCGCGCGGGAGGTTGTTTGGATATCTTTGACTTCCTGCATGGCACGTTCCGGCGATTTGAGCATCAGCTTCTCGGCGAGCTCGCTTTTCAACGTAATGAGTGACAGCGTATGCCCCAGCGTGTCGTGCAGGTCACGGGAGATCCGCTGCCGCTCTTCGATCGTCGCGAGGCGTGCGATTTCATCATTGGCGAGAATCAGCTTTTCTTTCAGTTCGTTGGATTTACGGCGCGCCCGCATCGCAAACGGAATGTAAAACATAATGGCCAAGGAAGGGAACATGTACCAAGCCCCTTCGTCAAAATATTGCTTGAAGTCAAGGCAAATAACAAGGATAACCGACAGAAACAAGCCTGACAGCACGCCCCGAAATTGCTGCTTTGAAGGCAGCAGGGAGATTAACGGCACGGAATAAAAGAACATGCAAATCAAAAAAGGATTACAGGTGATCGTCAAAAAAGCGATGATCGGGAATAATCCAACGGTATAGAGCCATCTATGCTTCTCGTTTTTGAATCCCAGCAGGATGAACGCAGCGAAGACAGCAAGCAAAGCAAAGCCGGTCCACATGAGTGCGGGCGGCTTTGAGATCAAGCTCATAATCGGGAATATCAGATAGAAAAACCAGGCGAACCACATGTGTTCAAACGGCTTTTTCTTCATATCGGACAGGGTGTTCATTCGTTAGACCGCTTTCTGCTTTTTTAAGATATAAGAAGATAATAGCACAAATACGATCAGATAGCCTGCAAGAATCAGAATGCCTGTCAGGCTTGGACCAGCGCCGGCAATCAAATTCCACGCGCCTTGGCCGAAGCGGTAGGAAGGGGAATACGAGGCGATGTCTTGCATCAATTTCGGCATGGACTGAATCGGAAACCACAAGCCGCCGACAATCGACGTGGCCATAAATACAATTTGCGCCACAACTTGCGTCACCTCGACGCTTTTCATCGTGCCGATCAGAATGCCCAATGCCATAAAGGGCAGCGCCCCCAGCCAGATCCACAATCCGCACGTCAGCCACTGGGTAAAAGAAAGGTCAACGCCTTTGATCACGCCTCCGACGATGAACATAAAAATGATGGTGATCAGATTCACAATCGCTTGCGACACGATTTTGGAAATCACATACGCACTGGAAGGAAGCGGCGTAATTTCGATCATGCGAATCCAGCCCTGTGTCCGTTCCTGCGCAAATTTGATCGACAGCGTATTCACACAGGCGCCGACGACCCCGAACACCGTCATCGACATCAGGTAGTACGCTTTCCAGGCGACGCCGCCTACCTCGGCATTGTCTCCAATCGTTGACGTAAAAATAAAGTAAAAAATCGCCGGCATGATCATCGAAAACACGAAAAATCGCCTATTTCGAAACGTTCGTAGCAATTCAGCTTTGCATTGCGCAATCATGGCATTCATTGTGGACATCTCCTTTACTGTTGCACCAGAAATTGAAAAGCATCTTCCAAGCCGCCGGTATGAATCTCAATATCTTTGATATCGAGCTGCCGCTGCACGATGGCGAAAATCACCTGGTCGGTATCCGGGCTTATGATTTTGACCCTGCGCCCGCTCCACGTGACATCCGTGATCGCCCCAATGCCCGCCAGCATCTCCGGGGTCAGACCCGGACCGGCTGTGAAATAAATGGTCTTCTGATTCGTGGATGCCTTAATTTCCGCTGCCGATCCGTCCGCAATCAGCTTGCCTTTATTAATGACGACGATGCGATCTGCGATGCTGTCGGCTTCTTCCAGATAATGCGTGGTCAAAATGATCGTGCGCCCCCGTGCGGCCATGCCGCGCACCGTCTCCCAGAAATGCTGCCGCGCCGTAATATCCATGCCGACCGTTGGCTCATCCAGAAAAAGAATGGAGGGATCGCCGGCTAACGCCAGGGCGAATCCCAGCCTCCGTTTTTGTCCGCCGGACAAGGCGGAGGCCCGTTTGTTCTTTTCCGCTTCCAGACCGGAAATCTCCACAAGCTTCTGCAAAGGAAGCGGCTTGGAATAATAGTGACGGAACAGATCGATCGTCTCCAGTACAGTCAAGCCTTCAATGACGTTGACGTCCTGCAGCATGGCGCCAATCCGGTCGCGAACAGCTGTATCTCTCGGCTTGCCGCCCAGCAGGCGGATTGTCCCTTCGGTCGGATCTTGAAGTCCTAAGATCATCGAGACCGTTGTCGTTTTGCCGGCTCCATTCGGGCCGAGCAGCGCAACGACGCTGCCTTCCTCGATCGATAAAGACAGATCATCGACCGCTGTTTTTCCTTTAAATGTTTTGCTTACATGATCCAGGGTTATGATTGAATTCAACGCGTCCACCTCACATCGATTTGTCTGCTCTCATCTTATCGTGATTCCGTGGATCCGGGAATTCACGACTATCATCATTTTGAGATGACAAATGTCATAAAGCCGGAGTGGGTAGAGGCGTTGACAGGTCTATTCGTCGTCTTTCTTGGCGATCTCATCGACCTTCGCTTTCATCGCGGCGATGACCGTCCGACGATAGCGGAACGCTAGCGCGAACACTTGGGCCTGCTGCTTGCGGCTTAGCCGCGTCAGTCGGGCCTTATCTTCTCGCAGGAAGCTGCGGATAATGGACCAGGCCGCGGGGGTGAGCCGGCTGCGATCAATGACCGGAAACGCTTGCCTTGCCGAGCGGCTCCGCAGTCTGGTGAGCCATCGCGACGCTTGGGCAGAGGATCTGCTTTCATCCACAAGGCAAGGCGCGGTTCGCTTTTTGGTATGTTTGCGTAAATAATCATATCGTTCTTGTCCGAGGACGACCGTGTACGTGCCGTCTTTACGGTTCTTGCGAACGACGAGCAAATGCATGCAGTCCCACATCAGATGGCGAAGCTTTCGGATATGCGAGGTCATGACAGAGGCGATTCCGGGTTTGATTTTATCCAGTTGAATGTACTGTACGGTAAATCGCATAAGCATCCTCCTTCTCTAGCTTTCTATCAGTATATGGAACGGGATCTTTGTCCTAGACGCTTTACCGTTCATGTCGCGATTTTGCAGTGGCTCTTGCCACCGTTCCGTGATATATATGAAAGGACAAACTATCCCCGAATGGAGTGAGAAAATTGAAATTAGCCGTGCAATTGTATACGCTGCGTAACGATCTGAAAACTCCGGAAGACATTAGCGAAAGCCTGAAAAAGGTGAAGCGGCTAGGCTATACCGCTGTACAAGCATCGGGTGTCGGACCGATCGATGTGCATGAATTTAAAGCGCTTGCAGACCGCGAAGGACTGAACATTTGCGCAACCCATGTCGGATATAACGACTTGTTGAATAACATGGACGGCGTCATTGCCCAGCACAAAGCGTGGGATTGCAAGTATGTCGGACTCGGCGGCCTGCCGGTGGAGTTCCGCGACAGCCGCGAAGGTTATGCCGCGTTTGCGAAGCAAGCGACGGAATTCGGTCGTCAATTGCAAGCGGCGGGGCTGAAATTCATCTATCACAACCATGATTTTGAGTTCGCCAAATATGAGGGGAAAACCGGCATGGACATTCTGTTCGAAGAGACAGATCCCGAAGCTGTGGATTTTGAGCTGGACGTGTACTGGGTGCAAGCCGGTGGCGCCGATCCGATCGCGTGGATCCGCAAAATGGGCGGGCGAATGAAGGTTGTGCACTTCAAGGATATGATCGTGACGCCGGATCGCAAGCAGCGGTTTGCGGAAATTGGCGAAGGCAACATGAATTTCCGCGGTATTATTGAAGCTTGCCGGGAAATCGGCGTCGAATGGGCGGCTGTGGAGCAGGACGACTGCTATGACCGCAATCCGTTCGACAGCATCGCCATTTCACTGCGCAACTTGCAGGCGCTGGGCTTGAATTAAACATGGGATGCTCTCCGGCGGCGTACTCGCCGACCAGAGAGCATTTTCTTACCACATAAGAATATATAAGTTTCCTAATACTTGGAAGAACAAATTCTTATTGGCGATAAAAACTACCTTTTAAACGCGGTCGCACATCCTTGAAGGACTTCGATAGAAGTTTTTCTCATTGGAGGAGATTAAGGTGAAGCAATATACAGAACTAGAACTGGTATGGGACGGCCGTGCGATGCTGGGCGAGGGGCCGGTCTGGGATCACCGCTCGCACGAAGTGATTTGGGTCGATATTGACGGGATGCGCGTGCACCGCTACCGGCCGGCAGCAGGGGCTGTGGACACGCTGCAGCTGAATCAGAAAATCGGCGCCGTCGTGCCGAGGGCGTCCGGGGGTTTCGTCGCGGCGATGGAACATGGCTTCCATATCCTTGGCGGAGCGTCCGGCGAGGCAGCGGCCATCGCGGACCCGGAAGCGCATCTTCCCGGCAATCGGTTTAATGACGGGAAGTGCGACACGGCCGGCCGCTTCTGGGCCGGCACGATGAAGATGAACGAGACGGGCGCATCCGGCTCCTTGTACTGCCTGGAGCCGGATGGGACGCTCAGAACCGTGCTGAACGGCTCGGTCAAGATCTCGAACGGCATTGGCTGGAGTCCCGACAACCGGACGATGTACTACATCGACACGCCGACGAAGCAGGTTGTCGCGTATTCGTACGATGCCGCCACGGGCGTCATTGCGGAGCCCCGCACGGTCGTGACGATGGCGCCGGGCGAGGGCTCGCCCGACGGCATGGCCGTCGATGCGGCCGGCAATCTGTGGGTCGCCCTGTGGGGCGGCTGGCAGGTCGGCTGCTGGAACCCGACGACCGGCGAGAAGCTGGCGACGATCCCGGTGCCGGTAGAGCGGACGAGCTCGTGCGCGTTCGGCGGCGAGCAGCTCGACGAGCTGTACATCACGACGGCGAGCGTCGGCATGCGCGAGGAAGATTGGGCGAAGCAGCCGCATGCCGGCGGGCTGTTTCGGATTAAGCTGCCCGTTCAGGGGCTGCGGGCGAATTTTTACGGCGGCTGAAGGGAGCTGCCGGCAAGGAAGAAGCTGCTCTATCGCAGGAGGCGATGGGGCGGCTTTTTTGGCGTTTCGTTCTGTACGGGGAGGGCTTTGGAGTAACATTTGGTGAAATCAGCGATTTGAAGGAAGGGGGATAGTAGGGAGGGTACGGTGTGATAGATGAGAACCCGGCAAATGAGCGCATCACAAAAAATGTCAACAACGTTCGAAAGAAACGTCAACTTTTCTGCTACCAATCTTGCTATAGTTAACATCAGATCAGAAATTGATAAGGGATTGCGAGGGATGAGATTGATTTGGGATCGGTTGGGCGTGCTTACCGACGAAGTGTCACCCGATCTGGCGGAAGCGCTGGAATGGACGGCTGCACAGGGCTTGAAGCATGTAGAAATCAGAATGGTGAATGGTAAAAATATTGCAGATCTGGGGGACGAACAAGTTCTCTCGGTTCGGCGTCAGGTGGAAAACAAAGGGCTCTACGTATCGGCCGTGGCCTCGCCGCTGTTCAAATGCGCGCTGGATCCGAGCCGACCCGTGGCGTCCGGCGATACGTTCGGCCAAGGGGAGGAAGGCGTCGAGGCGCATTTCGCCAAGCTGGACCGCGTGATCGCGATTGCGAAGCTGTTGGGGACGACGCGGATTCGGATTTTTTCGTTCTGGCGCGAAGCGGAGCCGCAGCGGTACGTGCCGGACATTGTCCGCCATTTGCGGCGGGCAGGCGAGATTGCGCAAGCGGCGGGCGTTCAACTGCTGCTTGAGAATGAGCCCTCCTGTAATGGCGGATATGCGGAAGAGGTTGCGCAGCTGGTTCAGGAGATCGGGATGCCTTCAGTTCGCGGTCTATGGGACCCCGGCAACGAAGTTTACGGGGGCCGTGAGGCATACCCATCCGGGTATACAGCTATGAAGTCTGCGCTCGCGCATGTGCATCTCAAGGACGCTTATTTGCGGGAGGACGGCTCGCCCCGCTGTGTGCCGCTAGGTTCGGGGCTCGTTCCGGTGAAAGCGCAGATTGAAGCGCTGGAAGCGGATGGGTATGCGGGGCTGTATACGATTGAAACCCATTTTGTGCCGAACGGCGGCAGCGCGAAGACGGGAACCCGCATGTCGCTGGATGCGCTGCGGGCGCTACTCGAGACCGATCGTTCACCTTACGGCGAACGGCTCGCCGATGCATCCGAGGAGGTGTAGCGGTGGCGACGTGGAAGTTCGGCATTATCGGCTGCGGCAGCGTAGCGGATTTCCATATCGAAGCGATTCGACAGATTGACGATGCGGTGTTAGTTGCGGTCTCGAGCCGCAGCGAAGCCAAGGCACAAGCGGTCGCTGCGCGTGAGGGCTGCGCATGGACGGCGAGCTACGAGGAACTGTTAGCTCGCCCTGACATTGACATCGTCTGTGTCACGACGTCCAGCGGCAGCCATGCCAAGATCGGCCTTGACGTCATCAAGGCCGGCAAGCACCTCGTCGTGGAGAAGCCGATCGCGATGAATGTGCGCGAGGCTAAACAGCTGGTAGCTGCGGCTGAGGAGCGGGGCGTGACGCTGTCTGTCATCTCGCAGCGGCGGTTTGAAGCCCAAAACCAGGCGATAAAGCGGGTGCTCGACGAAGGGGGACTCGGCAGGCTGCTGCTGGCGGAGGTGGCCTTGCCCTTTTACAGGACGCAGGCGTATTACGACAGCGCGGATTGGCGCGGTACGATTGCCGAGGACGGCGGGGCACTCATGAACCAGGGCATCCACTGCCTGGATCTGCTGCTCTGGTTCGCCGGCGACGTGCGTACGGTGTTCGGCAAAATCGCTACCCAAACGCACCGGATGGAGGCGGAGGATCTGGGGCTGGCAATGCTGCAATTTCAAAACGGTGCGTTTGGCACCATCATGGCCTCGACTAGCATTCAGCCGGGCTTTGCGGCGACCATTCACCTCTATGGGGAGAAGGGCAGCATTAAGCTGGAAGGCTCGACCATCGTCCATTGGACGGTGCCGGGCTTCAGCGTGCCGAGCCGGTCGGAAGACGGCACATACGGCGGCGTGACGGACCCGCGCAGCATTGTGGCGGATTTTCACCAGAGCCAGCTGCTCGACGTCATCACGTCGCTGGAAGCGGGGCATGCGCCGCTCGTGACGGGAGAATCCGGACTGCGCGCCGTGCAGCTGGTGGAGAACATTTACCTGAGCGCAGCCGAGGGGCGAGAGTTAACGCTATAACGGCAACCGTTTGCCGTTGAGGCCGGGGTTTATGCAGGTGCAAAAGCCCCGGCGAATTCGCCTCTGGCGAACGGACGGTTTGTTACTGATCGCATAGGAAGATGGCGCTTGTTCTCTTGCGGCGATTGGCATATGCTTGAAGGAGTTAGAGCGGCGGACAGGTGAGAAACGGATGAGAAAAAACGAAATGCCCTATATTCAAAGCAAGACGATGCTGCAAAAGGAATTTCCACTCAAGCTGCTGCGCTATTCCAGCCAGTCGCTGAAGCAGCCGCTTCATATTCACGAATATACGCAGATTGCGTACGTCCGCAGCGGGATGTGTCTTCATCAGCTTCGAGGCAAAACCCTCACGGTCGGCCGTGGCGACCTGTTTATTATCGCCCCGGGTGTGGAACACAGCTTAAGCGCTATGGATGATCGGGAATTCGAAGTCGTCCTGATCGACTTCTTGCCGTTTCTGGTGCGGGAGCAGCTCCGGCCTTTTACGGATACATTGCAGCGTTTGCTGGTCAGTTCCGAGGAACCGCACAACTTGGCGGAACTGCCGCAGCCTTGGCTGCATATCGGCAAGTCCAAGCAGCCTCTGGTCGAGCACTTGCTGGAAGACATTCAAGATGAATTCGATCATCGAGAAGCCGGCTACGAGTACGCTATCGTGACGAGCGTCGTCAAGCTGCTCATTCTGATTGACCGGGAATACCGCAAAGCGAGCCGCAAGAAGAGCGCGAAGTTGTCGTCGGCAGGCTTGCATCCGATTGAGGAAGTCAAGCGGTACATCCATGACAATTACAGTCAGGACATCCCGCTGGAGCAGGGGGCTTTTCTCGCCAATATGGCGCCTGCCTACTTCTCCACGGTTTTCAAAAAGGAAACGGGGCAAAATTTCGTCGACTACGTCAACGAAGTTCGCATTGAACGGGCGATGGAACTGATTCGCCGCGGTACGCATACGATTACGCAGATCGGCTTTCAGGTCGGCTTCCATCATCTGAGCCATTTTATCCGCACCTTCAAGAAACGAACGGGCATTACCCCGACAGAATACAAGAAAGCGTTCAGCAATCCTACCTAAGGCGACTTTCCGAAATAAAGCGCCGCTAAGTTTCAGAAAGCACCCTAAATTCGAGTACGAAAAGAGGTTATTCTCATGACAGCAAAAGTAATCAACGTTGGTATCATCGGACAAGGCCGAAGCGGCCGCGACATTCATGGTAATCTGCTTGTTCAGCTGCCGGAGCATTACCGAATTGCAGCCGTAGCGGACGCGATCCCGGAGCGCCAGGAACGGGCAAAGCAAGAATACGGATGTAAGGCGTATGCGACATGGGAAGAGATGGTGGAAAGCGAGGAGCTCGATCTGGTTGTGAACGCTTCGCCGAGCCATCAGCATTTTCCGATTTCCCTAGAATTGCTGAATCGCGGGTTGCACGTCCTGTGTGAAAAGCCGCTCGCCAAAACGCCGGAGGAAGTCGACCGACTGATCGAGGCGGCAGAGCAGAACAACCGCGTGCTGGCGGTGTTCCAGCAATCGCGTTACCAACCGGCGTTCGAAAAGCTGCGCGAAGTCATCGATTCCGGCGTGCTCGGCCGTATCGTGCAGATCGACTTCTCCTTGAACAACTTTGCGCGCCGTTGGGACTGGCAGACGCTGCAAAGCAACAACGGCGGCAGTCTGATGAATACCGGCCCGCATCCGGTCGATCAGGCGCTTCAACTGTTCGGCGAAGGGGCTGATCCGCAGGTGCTGTGCATCATGGATCGGGCCAATACGTTCGGCGATGCCGAAGATTACGTGAAGCTCATTATGCGCGGGCCCGGCAAGCCGACCATCGATCTGGAGATTTCCTCCACGTGCGCTTTCCCGCATGAACAGTTCAACATTCAAGGCACGCGCGGAGGGCTGCACGGCTCGTCCGAGAAGTTGGAATGGAAATATTTTGCCGAGTCCGAAGCTCCGGAGCAGAAGCTAACTCGGGAGCCGCTGTTCAAAAGCGACGGCACGCCGGCTTATTGCTCGGAAGTGCTGCCGTGGCAGACCGGTGCCTGGGAGCTGGCGCTGCCGAATGGCAAAACCGCCTTCGAGCACATGACGGAGAAGCTGTATCTCATGCTGTATGCGACGCTGGTAGAAGGCAAGCCGCTCGAGATTACGCCGCAGCAGGTACGTCAGCAGCTGTGGGTAATGGAAGAATGTCGCCGTCAAAATCCGCAGATTTACGCTTAATTATGAAAGCTTCGAATCGCCTCTCGGGCGGTTCGGGGCTTTTTGTTTACCACCCGAAGAGGGACCTAACTCTGTGCCCGATAATGCTTGGGCGCTAATCCCGCATATTTTTTGAACAGCCGGGAGAAATAGCTTTCATCGGCGTAGCCGAGCGTTTCGGCGATTTCTTTGATAGGGAGGTCGGTGCTTAGCAGCAGTCGTTTCGTCTCTTCCATTTTCAAACGGTGAATGTAATCGTGCAACGGGTAACCGGTATGCTGGCTGACCAGCCGGCGCAGTGTGGAGACGGCCATATGATGGCGATTGGCGAGCTGTTCGGTGTTAAACGGGGCATACAAGCTCGTTGCAATATCTTGCAGCAGATCAACGACTTTCGTTGCAGGGGCTTGGTCCTGCGGCAGGTTGAATTTCGCTATCCAATGGAACAGCAGCGCCTCAAGCTGAAGAGCGGCTTGATCGATCTGCGTCGGAGAGCCGCTCTCCAGGAGAAGGAACATCGCATCGAGCCGTGCGATAGTAGCTTCTTCAAACCCGACACGCTTAACTGTGTCAGTCTGCACTAACCAGCTTTCAAGCCATTCCTGAACACGGCTGCCTTCGAAACGGATGTAATATTCATCCCAATGCCCACCTTCCTCCGGTCCGAAATCGATGACACTTCCGGGATAGACAAAGAACAGGCAGCCCTTCTCCACATGCTGAAAAGGGCCGCGATCCACACGGTAAAAGCCGCTGCCGCCGGCGATATACAGAAGCGCCCAGCTGTCAAAAACAGCTTGGGCGCGCTGCAGCGTCCTCCCTGGCAAATGGCCCATTCCGGTAACCGTGAGGGAGCGGATGCTAAGCTTGGAAGGGTCGATTTTGAGATCCACGATGCGAATGGGCTGCGGGCTGATCATATAGTCCAAGAAGCGTGTCATCGATTTCATTCCTTTCTGCAGGATGACCCGGTAAACTAAAGCTGCATGACGAATATTCCAGGTCGCCATCTCATTGGTCAATAGTTATAGGAGTCATGTGAGCGTTATCCACAGTATAAGTGAAGGAGGCATCTCATGCCAACGTTTCATCCGCAATTCGAGACGCGTTGTCTGTCCTCTTTGGTTAAAGTTTTCGCAGATGAAGAGCTTCAGGCCGCAGCTTTCCATACCGCAACTGCCCTACAAGGGGAGATCTATACCTTTCAAATCGCTTATCGGGCTAAAGCTCGGACTTCTTTCTCTTTGAAGGTCACGTCCACCTTGCAAAAGGATATCACGTTGCGCAGCGTACAGCTCGTGCCTGCTGAATTTCCGATCTATCCGAACCATGACGGGGATGTGCTTCGCGATACGCCAGGCTTATATCCCGACTTGCTCGAGCCCGTACCGGATTCCGAAACACTTGCAGCGGTGCCGAATCAGTGGCGTTCGATTTGGGTCACAGTCGATTTGATGGGCGGCGCATCGACAGGCTCGCACGATGTGATGATCACGTTCACGGGCACGACGCAGGAGACGCTCGGCAGCGAAACGTTCACGCTCACCGTTCTGACTGCTGCACTGCCAGAGCAGAAGCTGCTTCATACGGAATGGTTTCACACGGACAGTCTGGCCGTTTACTACGGTGTGGACGTGTTCAGCGAGCGGCATTGGGCGCTGGTGGAGTCTTATGTGCAAACAGCGGTCGCATATGGCTGCAACATGCTGCTGACGCCGATATTTACGCCGCCGCTCGATACGGAGATTGGCGGGGAGCGGCCAACTGTGCAGTTGGTGGACGTCTGGCAAGACGGCGATACGTATAGGTTTGGTTTTGAACGGCTGAAGCGATGGGTCGAGATGGGGAACCGCAACGGCGTGAAAGTGTTCGAGCTCTCGCACTTGTTCACGCAATGGGGGGCGAAGCACGCACCCAAAATTATGGCGTATGCCGACGGCAGCCTGCAGCGTATTTTCGGCTGGGAGACGGATGCGGCGGGAGAGGAATATTTAGGCTTTCTGGCGCAGTTTCTGCCTGAACTGGTCGGCTTCCTCAAGGAAAACGAATTGCTCCAGCGTACGTATTATCATATTTCCGACGAGCCCACTCGCGAGCATTTGACGTCCTACAGCAGCGCCAGCCGTTGGGTGCGGCAGTTCATGGGGGACATTCCATCACTGGATGCGCTCTCAGAGATTTCGTTTTACGAGCAGGGGCTCGTGCAAACCCCGGTTGTCGCGAGCAACCATATCGAGCCTTTTCTGGAACGGGTGGTTCCGCAATTGTGGGCCTACTATTGCTGCTCCCAGTATCAATCGGTAGCCAATCGTTTCCTGTGCATGGCTTCCGCACGGAACCGAATCCTTGGGTTACAGCTGTATAAATATAACATTACGGGCTTCCTGCATTGGGGCTACAATTTCTGGTTCTCGCAATATGCCAAATTCCCGATTGACCCGTACAGGAATACGGATGCGCATTATGCGTTTCCTGCCGGCGATCCGTTCGTCGTATACCCGGGACAAGAGGGCACGCCGCTCGTATCCTTGCGGCTTGAAGTGTTCCGCGAAGCCTTGCAGGATTTGCGGGCCTTGGAACTGCTCGGCTCTCTCGTCGGGCGGGAGCAGACGATCGCGCTGATGGAGGAAGGTGCCGCCGAGCCGATTACGTTTGCAGCTTACCCGAGGGACGAGGCGTGGCTGCTTGCCTGTCGGGAACGCATCAATGCGGCGATTGTGCAAGCGATGGCGAGTGGAGGGGCCTTGGAAGGCTAGCTGTCGCCCGCGCGAGATTGGAGCAGTTGCGCAGCCGCCGAGCCGACTCCCAGGCGCCAGACGACATACAACCAAAAGAGCTAAGCGAGCACGCGCTTGGTTCTTTGGGTTTATTCAGGTAGTGACGATCAGTTCGAGACCGAACTGGAATTTCTCCAGCTTAATTTCTCCATATGGGGAAAAATGGGGTTCTGAACTGGAATTTCTCCAGTATATCTACCACTTTGTGCGGCTATCTTCGAAAACGCCTGAAATGAGCAGGAGGTTTTCCAGTTGAGCGGTAGGAAAGACGGTTTTGTGACGAAATCAACGGGAGGTTTTCCAGTTCGAGACGACGCAAAGCTCTTTCGACAGGTCCTCGAAGCAGTCCTGAGGTTCTCGCCAAGACTTCCTTTCTTGGGGATTACAACTTCCTCATCACCTCGAAAATCCGCAGGTCGTTGATCGTCTGCACGACCGTAGCCGCATCGGGCATTTGAAACTTTTTCAGAATCGAGTTAATCTGTTTCTTGATCGTCTCATATTCCACGCAGCGTTCCTCGGCAATCTGCCTGCGCTTCTTGCCTTCGCACAGCAGTCGAAGCACTTGCAATTCACTCGGCGTCAGCTCAGAGATGATCTGAATAATATTTAGCAGGCTGTTCTCCGCCCGCTTGACGCGCGCAAACTCCTCGCGGATTTTCTCGGCGATCATCGGGCGAATCGGGGAGGCGTTCGCATGGGCCGCTCTTACGGCTTCAAGCACCTCGGTGTCTGAGGCGTTTTTCAGCAAGTAATCGGTAATTCCCGTCTGAAAAGCGGCGAAAATAAAGTTCTCGTCCTTGTGCACGGTGAGCACGATAATTTTCATATCGGGATACGTCTCGTGGATCACCTTCGCCGCCTCGATGCCTGCATATTGCGACTCCATCTCGATGTCCATGAGAATGACATCCGGCTTATGCAAGGCGGCTTGCTGAACGGCTTCGTGGCCGGAAGAAGCGCGAGCGATGCAGATGCAATCGGGATGTCCAGCGAACGTACGTTCCAATCTACGCAGGTGCGCCTCCATATCATCGGCGATCAGAAGGCGAATCGGTGGTGGTGTCGTCATTCAGATTCCCCTTTCGTCAGGCGTTCCTGTTGTTAGATAATAGGCAAAAATACGGTGAATGTCGTGCCGGCGCCTTGTTCGCTCTCGACCACGATTTTCCCGTCGTGACCGATAATAATTTTATGGCAGTAGGACAGGCCGATCCCCCAATTGTTCACAGAAGCTTTCGTCGTGAAAAAAGGATCGAAAATCGCCTCCAAATGCTCTTCGGCGACGCCGGGGCCGTTGTCGGCGATGCGGATCAGCGCCCAGCCATTCTGCTGGCTCCGCTCGATGACGATCCGGCCGTCATCTCGGAATTGCAAGGACTCGCTGGCATTGAGCAGCAGATTATAAATCACCTCGGTCATGTGGCCGAGGTCAAGATAGCAGTTCACTGATGGCGCTGATGCCGTATACACGACCTCGCAGCGGAGGCTTGTCTCGTTCAGCCGGTCGATCGCCTGCTGAATCGGCAGCTCCACGGACATCGGCTGGAGGTTGAGGCTGATATTTTTTAATTTGTCCGCCGCTTCGTTAATCGAGTAAAGGGCAGCCTCGGAAGATTTCAGAATCAGCTCAAGGCTGTACGCAGATTCTGCATCATCCTGGTGCCGCTCCTTGAGATAAGCCGCTTCGGACTGAATGCCGATCAGATGATTCTTCAGCGCATGGGTGAACGCGCGCGTGCCGAGCGTGGCGGTGTCGATGCTTTTGTTAATTTGAATGTCCCGGTTCTTGCGGTAAATCTCGATGGAGTTGAACTTATACACGAGATAAATCAGCAGAAATAAGGTTAAGTAGATGGCGAATGGAAAGACGGGAAGCAGAATCGACTGATAGCTGAGCGGGGGCTGCAAATAGTTGTAGTAGCCGTCCAGATACGTCTCCTTGACCAGCACTTTCGGGGCCCATGAGAAAATAAAAAGATGAATCACGACCAGCGGAATAAAGAGCAGAACGTGGTACAAGGTTAAATTTTTGATAAACCTAATTTTCGGATAATTCAAATAATAGTTGAACAACAGGCCAAAAGCAACAAAAAGTATGAGGTAACGAATGCTCTTGAATCCGACTTCCGCTCCATTGAAGAAGGCTGCACCGGCAATTTCCCTCGTAAGCGCAATGTGGACAGTCGGATCATAGTAGGCGGTTTGGATGACGAAAAAAAGACCGACCGCGCCGTAGATGATCCGATTGCTGTGGGTGCTCAGACTGCGGGTAAAAGCGACGGCGAAGCCAAGCAGTGAGCAGTAGAACAGCCCGACTCCGATATTCAGCAGTCGAATGAGCCAGTTCGGGTTAAACTTGGTCAGTACGAGATAATTCCATGTGCCGGGACTGAAATCAAAGAAACTGTGAATGACATTGAAATAATAATTGAATTTGCTCAAGTACAAGGTGAACGACACGAACGACAGCACCCAGCCGATAATGATGCCGTACATGAAACGGGTGGACGTGTGGTTGAGCTTGCGGTAGGTAAACAAGATGGTGAAAATCAGCAGTACAAGCGTCACAAACAACATAATATCACTTCCTTCTTGCCGGCTATCTACAGGGGGAATAAAACATTCATCTGTCTGCCGGGCAGACGTGTACGTATAATTCAAATTAAGAAAACGCAAACAAATCATATCAAAAAAAGGGTGAGTGTCAAATGAAAAAAAGCTTAACACTTGCGGTAACAGGCTCTGTTCTAATGGGATTGCTGGCCGGATGCGGCGCTGCGGGATCGTCCGCAGGAGACAAGAGCACGGCCTCGCCGGGGGCGAAAACAGAGAAGGTAAGTCTGAAAGCAACCGTGCTGACGGACGATTTGGAAACGTTTAAGGCGGCTTACGCCGATTTCAGCAAAGAGAATCCGAATATCGATGTGCAGTTTGAGACGATCCCGCAGGCGCAGTATTACGAGAAGCTTCGCATGCAGCTCTCCTCCGGTGAAAATATCGACGTGTTCGGCGGCAATATGGACGTATTCCTCGATACCGGCATTTTGGAACCGCTTGATGATTATGTGAAAAAGGCGAATGTCGATGTATCCGGCTATGGTCCGCTATTCGACGCCTTGAAAGTAAACGGCAAAATTTACGGGCTGCCTTACCGGAAATCGAATTGGATGCTGTTCTATAACAAAACGTTATTTGATCAAGCAGGCGTCGCCTATCCGAAGGCGGATATGACCTGGAACGAATTCCGCGATTTGGCGAAGAAGATGACGAAAGGCGAGGGCGCGAACAAAATTTACGGCGCATTCCTGCATCCGTGGGCGCAGACGTGGTATATGCAAGGCGTGCAAACGGGCGCATCAATCATTGACAAAGACTTGTCCGCGTTCAAGAAAGGGCTTCAATTCCGGATGGATATGGAAAAAGACGGCTCGATCATGGGCTGGGCCGAGCAGATTACGACGTCCGCACATTACAACTCGGCGTTCCAGAAGGGCAATGTCGCGATGAACCTCATCGGCGACTGGCATGTGGCGCAGCTTCGCCAGGCGGAAGCGGAGAAAAAAATCAGCTTCGACTGGGACGTGGTACCTGTTCCGCATCCGGACGGCGTAGCCGCCAATACGAGCCTCGCGACGCCGGTATCGCTGATGGTGAACAAGAGCTCGAAGCATAAGGAAGAAGCGTTCAAGGTCGTGCAGTTCTTGAGCGGGGCCAAAGGCGCCAAGCAGTTTGCAGCCAAAGGCTTCCTCACCGGCTACATGAACGACGACATCCGCAAGACGTATATTGGGGACGGCAGCCTGAAGCCGAAAAACATCCACTACTTTGTGGAACAAAAAGAATATCCGGAATATCCGCTGCTGCCGGGCGTGAAGAACATCCTGGTGAACAACGTGTACAAGCAAGAGGGCGAAATGGCGTTAACCGGAGCGCAAACGGTTGATCAAGCGATTCAGAAGATCGGTCAGCGCGTGCAAAGCGAGTGGGCGGATAAATACGCCAAGGATTACAAGGCAGGCAAATAGATCAGGCAGACAAAGCGGCAGGCGGACTTCGCTGTAAGAGGCGAAGTTCAGCCGCTTCCATAGGGGTGAAGATCATGAAGACTGCAAGTAAAGCGCTTCGGCGCAATCGGTTGACCGGGTATGCATTTTTGCTTCCCAACATCATCGGATTTCTGTTATTCATCTGTATTCCCGTTGGCGCTTCCTTCTTGATGAGCTTTACGGAGTGGAACGGGTTCGGTGACATCACGTTTGCCGGAGTAACGAATTATACCCGTTTGTGGAGCGACGAAACGCTCCGCATTTCCTTGCTTAACAGTTTAGTGATGACGGCCGTTTCTGTGCCGGTGACCTTGATTCTTGCGATTTTGGCAGCAGTCGCGCTCAACAGAGGGTTGAGAGGCGTTAAAATATTCCGCACGGCCATTTTTCTGCCGCACATTACCGCCACGATTGCTGTTGCCGTCGTGTGGCAGCTGCTTTACAACCCGACGATGGGACCGATCAACGGCTTCCTTCGCAGTCTCGGGGTTGACAATCCGCCGACCTGGCTCGCCTCCACGAAATGGGCCTTGCTTTCGGTCATTATCGTCAGCATTTGGCATTCGATTGGCTATTACATGGTGCTCTATCTCGCAGGCTTGCAGGGCATTCCGAAAGATCTCTACGAAGCGGCTGAAATTGACGGCGCAGGCAAAGTATCGCAGTTTCGCAATATTACAGTGCCGATGCTGTCGCCGGTCATCTTTTTCACCGTCATTATGGGCATTATCAATTCCTTCAAAGTATTCGATCTGGTCTTCGTGCTGACCAAAGGCGGGCCGGGGCGCTCCACGCATATGCTCGTATACGACATTTACTACACCGCGTTCCAACGTTTTGAATATGGCTACGCGTCGGCGATGGCTTACGTGCTGTTCGCAATAATATTAATCATTACCCTGATTCAGTTCAGAGGACAGAAGCGATGGGTAAATTACTCCTAGCGACAGCAGGGGATACGAAAGAAGGGAGAGACGGGTATGACTACGCAAGCAGCGCCCAATCGGGCTGCATTCACGGTGCATAGACGTCCGCAAGTTGGGGCATGGCTGAGAAAAACAGTGCTGTACATCGTTGTAACGGTCGTCGCCCTGTCGATGGTCGTGCCGTTTCTGTGGATGCTCTCGGCATCGGTCAAATCGGAGGCGGAAATATTCGGATTCCCGATTCAGTGGATCCCAAGCCATTTTTACTGGTCGAATTATAGCAAGGTGTGGACGGAGCTTCCTTTTTTCACCTACTACTTGAATACGATAAAAATCGCGGTGCTCACCACGCTGCTGCAAATTATCACGTGCTCGACGGCGGCTTATGCATTCGCCAAGGTAAAGTTCCCGGAGCGCGACCGTTTATTCTTCCTGTATGTGGCGACGATGATGGTACCGTATCAGGTGATGATGATTCCGCAGTTTATGTTAATGAAGAAAATCGACTTGATCGATTCGCATTGGGCCTTGATTTTGCTCGGAGCGTTCAGTCCGTTCGGGGTGTTCTTGTTCCGGCAGTTTTTCATGTCGATCCCGGAGGAGTTGTCCGAGGCGGCGAGAATCGACGGCTTGAACGAGTTTGGTATTTATTCCCGCATCATTTTGCCATTGATTCGTCCGGCAATTGCCTCCTTGACGATTTTTACGTTCATGCACGCCTGGAACGATTTCCTTGGGCCGCTCATCTATCTGAACTCGGATGCGCTGTTCACGCTTCAGCTTGGTATGCAGCACTTCCAGTCGGAGCATGCGACAGAGTACGGGCCGCTGATGGCCGCCGCCGTATGTGCCATTATTCCGACCATTATCATCTACTTTATGGCGCAGGATCATTTTGTTGAGGGCATTTCCGCCGGCGCCGTTAAAGGGTAAGGGAGCGGTAAAATGAAACCGAATATCATTTATATTTTTGCGGATCAATGGCGAAAGCAGGCGGCCGGATTTATGGGCGAAGATGAGGTGATCACGCCGAACATCGACCAGTTTGCCGAGGAAAGCCTGGTATTCAACCATGCGCTTTCCTGTACGCCATTGTGCTCGCCGCACCGGGCGGCGCTCATGACCGGCCGGTATCCGCAGTCGACAGGCGTCTATACGAACTGTAAACTCGGAGCTGACCTCATGCTCAGCCCCGACGAGGTGGGCATCGGCGATGTGCTTAAGGCCGCCGGGTACCGAACCGGCTATATCGGGAAATGGCATCTCGACTTGCCGGAACAGAATCTTAGCCCGGAGCCGGTCTCCGGTGCTCGAGCGTGGGACGCCTACACGCCGCCGGGGCCGAAACGGCATGGGTTTGATTTTTGGTATTCGTATGGTGCGTATGATCACCATTTGCAGCCGCATTACTGGCGGGATACGCCGGAAATGATTGAAATTGACCAGTGGTCACTAGAACATGAAACGGATGTGGCGTTGGATTTCATCCGGTCACGCGGCGGGGCAGGCGGCCAGGGTGCTGCACAGGAGCCGTTTGCGCTGTTCCTTTCCTGGAATCCGCCGCACAGCCCGTTCGAGCTTGTACCGGAACGATACAAGGAGCTGTATCGCGAACGGGGGTTGACGCTGCGCCCAAATGTCAGCGCCGATCATCTCGCGGCGCATACGGGCGAGCCGTTTGAAAGCGGGGACGAGGCGCTGCTGCGCTATACGCGTGATTATTTTGCCGCGGTGTCCGGCCTCGATGAGCAGTTCGGCCGCATCTGGCGGGAAGTACAGCAGCTAGGGCTGGCCGAGAACACGCTGCTCGTGCTGTCCTCCGACCATGGGGAACTCATGGGCTCGCACGGCCTGATGGCGAAGCATTCGTGGCATGAGGAATCGGTCGGCATCCCGTGCTTGATGCACTGGCCGGGCCGCATCGCGGCGGGGCGGACGGATTTGCTTTTTAACTCGGTGGATATTATGCCTACGCTGTTGGGACTTGCAGGGCTGCCTGTTCCTCCGGCGGTGGAGGGACTGGATCTGTCAGGCGATGTGGTGGGGCAAAGCCACACAGACATCTCTTCGGCGTTTCTATGCGCGTTCCCCGGGCGCAAGGATGCGATGGACGCTTACGCAGCGGCGGGGCTTGACAATCGCCATTACGGCTGGCGAGGCGTCCGCACCGGGAGGTACACCTATGTGGTGCACAAAGGCTATATGCCGGGCGCAGCGGTGGAGCGGATATTGTACGATCATGAGCAAGATCCGTACCAGCTCCATCCTGTTATTCTTATGGATGCGCCGCGGGAGGGGCTTATGCTGTCCCTTGAAGAAGAATTGCGAGGCTGGCTGCAGCGTACGCAGGATGGGTTTGAGCTGTGAGCGGTGTTAGCTTCGCTTTTGAAGCTGATCATGGCTTCGCGGGGACGACAGCGGTACGTTACTGGCGCTAACGGTCGCCACAGCAGCTATTTGACTTAAAACCGTTCGTTTCAAAGTTTAACGGTTACCACAGAGTCTATTTGTGTGAAATCGGCTCCTTGTAACCAAATTTCAGCGAAATAAGCGCTGTGGCGACCGTTAGATTCCAAATGGCGCACTTTTCGGGACAATAAGCG